>NZ_KB908462.1 GCF_000381965.1 Oceanimonas smirnovii ATCC BAA-899 | reverse complement strand
ACCCAATAAGAAAAAGCCCTTCACTGATGTGAAGGGCTTTTTTCGTTTCTGCTTATTTTCCACCAAATTTGACTCAGTTCACATTTTTTACTCTAATACCGGCTCGTTTTTCGAACATATAAAGGAAAAATCATGCCGATTCTTAATATTGCCCTGATCGAAGGTCGCAGCAATGAGCAGAAGGAAGCCCTGATCAAGGAAGTGACTGATGCCTGTGTACGCGCTCTGGATGTAAAGCCGGAAACCGTACGTATTCTGCTGCAGGATATCGCCACTCAGGACTTTGGTGTGGCTGGTGAGTCCGTTCGGGCCAAGCGGGAACGTCAAGCCTGAGCCATTCGGCCATAGGTTTTTGATTTCGGCCGGCGTAAACTGATGTGATGTTACTTTACGCCGGTTGATCATGAAAACCCTGTTATTTGTGGCTTTTGGCGGTGCTGTGGGTGCCGCACTGCGCTTTGTTATTACCGAGCTGATGAGTCGCTGGCTCGGTCGTTCTTTCCCGTTTGGAACTCTCACCGTTAATCTGACAGGCTCTTTGCTGATAGGCATCTTTTTTATACTGGTGCAGCAGCAGGCGCTTAATGTTCACACTTGGCGTCCCTTTATGATGGTAGGCATGCTGGGTGCGCTGACCACCTTTTCTTCTTTTTCTCTTGATACGCTTCTGCTATTTGAGCACGGACAATGGTTTAAGGCCGGTCTGAATGTGTGCCTCAATGTGGTTTGCTGTATGATATTTACCTTTGTAGGAATGCAGATCACTCAAAGCCTGCTGGCTTCCCGTTAGTCCGGCCGGTGCATTTGCAGTACACTGGCTTACTTCGATTTTTACAGGTGTCTTGAGAATGTCAGAACAGCACAAGTCGACGACCCATTTCGGTTACCAGACCGTAAATGCCGATGAAAAAGAGCAGATGGTGGCCAGCGTATTCCACTCGGTGGCAGCCAAATATGACGTGATGAACGATTTGATGTCTTTTGGCATTCACCGCCTGTGGAAGCGCTTTACTATTGATTGCTCCGGCGTACGCCCGGGCCACAAGGTGCTGGATCTGGCTGGTGGCACTGGTGATCTGACCGCCAAGTTCTCCCGCATGGTAGGTGATCAGGGTCAGGTGGTACTGGCCGATATTAATGACTCCATGCTTAAGGTGGGCCGCGACAAGCTGCGCAACAAAGGCCTGGGCAGCAATATTGCCTATGTGCAGGCCAACGCCGAGGCGTTGCCTTTTCCGGATAATCACTTTGACCTGATCACTATCGCTTTTGGCCTGCGCAATGTCACCAACAAGGATAAAGCGCTGGCGTCCATGCAGCGAGTGCTCAAGCCCGGCGGCCGCCTGCTGGTACTGGAGTTCTCCAAGCCTCAGCATGAGATCATGAGCAAGTTGTACGACTTCTACTCCTTTAATGTGTTGCCAAAAATGGGTGCACTGGTCGCTCAGGACAGCGAAAGCTATCAATACCTGGCCGAGTCGATTCGTATGCATCCGGATCAGGAAACCCTCAAGCACATGATGGAAGAGGCCGGCCTGGAGCAGGTAGAGTATTTTAATCTCACCGACGGCGTAGTGGCGCTGCATCGCGGGTTCAAGTTCTGATGAAGGCTTTGCTGTTACCGCTATTGAACGGCACTCTGGAAACGGCTATTAACCGGATGCTGCAAAGCACCGGCAGTGCACAAAAGCTGAAATCTTTGCATGGTAAAGCATTGCAGCTTACGGTGACCGAGCTGACCAGCTTTTATCTGTTGTTTACCGGAGATCGCCTGGAGTTGCTGGGCAAGTATGAAGGCCCGGTCGACAGCCACCTCAGTCTCTCTCTCAGCGCGCTTGGTCTGCTAAAAGACAGAGGGCTGTTGATGCAGTACATACGCGATGGTCATATCGATCTGCAGGGGGATCCGCAACCCTGGCAGGATTTGAGTAGTGTACTGCGGGATAACCCTGTTGATATCGAAGAAATGCTGGTGCCCTATACCGGTGATGTACTGGCGCACCTGATTTGTCGCCATGGCCGTGAGACCAGACTGGCTTTACAACAGCGCGTTATCGAAGCCCGGCTGCATCTTGGTGACTTTGTACGGGAAGAAGCCCGGCTGGCGGTGGGGCCGCTGGAGCTGGCCGACTTTGGTGATGAAGTGGACGAGTTAAGCAAACGATTGAACCGCCTGCAGGGACGCCTGGCGACACTGACCGACAAGGTGACCCATTCATGAGAAAACTGCGGGAGCTGCGCCGTCTCTACCAGATTGGCCGTACTCTGTTTGACTACGGCCTGGATGAGCTGATTCCGGCCCGGCTGCAGATCTGGCCGGCTCGTATGGCTCGCAAAAGCCTGTTCTGGCTCAAGAACAAGCATCCGGACTTATCCCGGGGTAAACGTATTCGTCTCGCGCTGGAAAGTCTGGGGCCGGTGTTTATCAAGTTTGGCCAGATGCTTTCCACGCGGCGTGATCTGCTGCCGCCGGACATTGCTGAAGAGCTGGCCATGCTGCAAGACAGGGTCCCGCCCTTTGATGGCAAACTGGCCCGCCAGCAGATTGAACACAGCCTGCGTCAGCCCATTGAAACTTTGTTTGATGACTTTGACGAAAAGCCCCTGGCATCGGCTTCCATTGCCCAGGTACATACCGCCCGGCTGAAAACCGGTCAGGATATCGTGATCAAGGTGATTCGTCCGGGCATTGAGCGCACGATAGAGGCTGATGTCAGCCTGATGCATTCCATGGCCAGCTTAATCGCGCGGCTGGTGCCCGAGCGCAGCAGCCGGCTGCGGCCGGTAGAAGTAGTAGAGGAATACCGCAAAACCCTGCTTGATGAGCTTAACCTGCTGCGTGAAGGGGCCAACGCCATTCAGTTGCGCCGTAACTTTGAAGGCTCCCGTACTCTCTATGTGCCCGAGATCTACTCCAGTTACTGTCATGAAAATGTACTGGTGATGGAACGTATCTATGGTATACCGGTATCCGATATTGCAGCCTTGGAAGCTAACGGCACCAATATGCAGCTGCTGGCGGAGCGGGGCGTTGAGGTGTTCTTCACCCAGGTATTCCGGGACAGCTTTTTTCATGCCGATATGCACCCTGGCAATATTTTCGTGTCTTATGAGCACCCGCAAGACCCGCAGTGGATTGGTATTGACTGCGGCATTGTCGGCACCCTGAACCGGGACGACAAACGCTATCTGGCAGAGAACTTTCTGGCCTTTTTCAACCGTGACTACCGTAAGGTAGCCGAGCTGCATGTGGAGTCGGGCTGGGTGCCTGCCGACACCAAGGTGGAAGAATTCGAGTCGGCCATTCGTACTGTGCTCGAGCCCATTTTTGAAAAGCCCCTGTCAGAGATCTCTTTTGGCCATGTGCTGCTGAATCTGTTTAACACTGCCCGCCGCTTTAATATGGCGGTGCAGCCCCAGCTGGTGCTGCTGCAGAAAACCCTGCTCTATGTAGAAGGAGTCGGGCGGCAGCTTTATCCGCAGCTGGATCTGTGGAAAACCGCCAAACCGTTTCTGGAAGACTGGATGCAGAAGCAGGTGGGTTACAAAGCGGTGATCAATGGGGTTAAGGAAAATGCACCTTACTGGGCGGAAAAACTGCCGGAAATTCCGGAACTGGTTTATGACGCTTTGCGGCAGGCCAAGTTTCAGCAGCGGCAGATGAACGGCCTGTATGAGCGCTACGCTACTCATGATAAACGTCAGGGGCAGGGCCGTTTTTTGCTGGCCATGGGTGCCTCCACCCTGCTGGCCAGCACCCTGTTACTGGGCATGGATGAAAGCCGGCTGGCTCTGTCTGGCATGGTGCTGACTTTGGTTGTATGGTGGCTGGGATGGCGGCGAATAGCACGATAGTTTGATCCGGTATCAAATATTCGTCATATACCTGCAATATAATGGCCTTTTATCATTATCTGTTTGCAAAGGAAACGTGAGTTATGGGTGGAATCAGTATCTGGCAACTGCTTATCGTGGTACTTATTGTGGTACTGCTGTTTGGAACCAAAAAGTTGCGCGGCATGGGAAGTGACCTGGGCTCGGCAGTAAAAGGCTTTAAGAAAGCCATGAGCGACGAAGATCAGGATAAGAAAGACGCTGACTTCGAGCAGCAGAAGCTGGCCGACAAGAAAGAGCAGGCGGAGCCACAGAACGAGCAGGACAAAGCCAAAGATAAAGATCGGGTATAAGTCATGTTCGATATCGGTTTTTGGGAACTGGTGGTGATTTCCGTGATCGGGTTGTTGGTGCTGGGACCCGAGCGCCTGCCTGTTGCTATTCGCACCGTGTCCCGCATGTTTAAAACAGTACGGGATACCGCCAATGCGGTGAAAACCGAGCTGTCCCAGGAGCTGAAAATGGAAGAGCTGCACCGGGATCTGAAAAAAGCCGAGCAGCTCGGCATGAAGGATCTCAGCCCCGAGCTGCAGCAGTCCATCGACCAACTTAAAGACGCCGCCGCTTCCGTTAACCGGCCTTATGAAAAACGGCCCGAGCAAAGCGCGGATGAGTCCGTTAACACAGATCCCCGGAAACCATCTGAATGACTGAATCACAGCAGCCTCTGATCAGCCACCTGGTGGAGCTGAGGACACGCCTGTTGCGTGCCCTTGCCTCCGTGCTGGTGGTGTTTCTGGGGCTGGTTTATTTTGCCAACGATATCTATAGCCTGCTGGCTACGCCATTACTCAAGCAACTGCCGGAAGGGGCGGGCATGATAGCCACCGGAGTGGCCACGCCGTTTTTAACCCCTCTTAAACTGACGTTGATAGTGTCATTTTTTGCGGCCATTCCCATTGTGCTTTATCAGGTCTGGGCTTTTATTGCGCCGGGCCTGTACAAGCATGAAAAACGGCTGATAGCCCCTTTGGTGTTTTCCAGTGCTCTGCTGTTTTATGCCGGTGCGGCCTTTGCCTACTTTGTGGTGTTTCCGCTGGCCTTTGGTTTTTTCACCAGTATGGCACCGGAAGGGGTTACCATTGCCACCGATATTGCCAGTTATCTGGATTTCGTGCTGGGGCTGTTTATTGCTTTTGGCATCGCCTTTGAAATTCCTATTGCCACCATACTGCTGTGCTGGACCGGCGTCACCACGCCTAAGGATCTGGCCGCCAAGCGACCCTATGTGGTGGTGATCGTCTTTATCGTCGGCATGCTACTCACGCCGCCCGATGTGATCTCCCAGACCCTGCTGGCCATTCCCATGTGGCTGCTGTTTGAAATCGGTGTTTTCTTCGGGCGCTTCTATGTGCGTAAGCAAGAAGACGATGAGCAGGAAACCACGCCGTGATTGATATTGGCGTTAATCTCACCAGCTCTCAGTTCGATAAAGACAGAGAGGCGGTGTTGGCGCGGGCTCATGCTGCCGGCGTTACCGGCCTTATTCTGACCGGTACCAGCCTGACAGAAAGCCGGGCGGTGGCAGAGCTTGCTGCAGAGCGGCCCGGCTTTTGCTATGCCACCGCCGGGGTGCACCCCCATGATGCCAAAACCTTTGACGATACCACTCTGAATGAGTTGCGTGAGCTGGCGACACAACCCCAGGTGGTAGCCGTGGGGGAGTGTGGTCTCGATTTTAACCGGGATTTTTCGCCCCGGCCCCGGCAGGAGGCGGCCTTTGAGGCTCAGCTGGCCCTGGCCGCCGAGCTGCAATTGCCGGTGTTTATGCACTGCCGGGATGCCCATGAGCGGTTTATAGCCATTCTCTCACCATGGCGGGATCGCCTGCCGGCGGCAGTATTGCACTGCTTTACCGGCACTGAGGATGAGCTGAACGACTGCCTGGCACTGGACCTGCATATCGGCATTACCGGCTGGATCTGTGATGAGCGCCGGGGCAGAGAGCTGCAGCGGCTGGTATCACTGATCCCGCCTGAGCGGCTGATGATGGAAACTGACAGCCCTTATCTTATTCCCCGGGACTTGTCTCCCAGGCCGGCCTCCCGTCGCAACGAACCCGCTTATCTGCCCCATATTGCCGGGCGTATTGCCGCCTGCCGGGGTGAACATACCGCTGAGCTGATTGCGGCAACCACCGCGACCAGCAGGCGCTTTTTTCAACTTCAGGAGTGAACATGACCAAACAAGTGATGGGTGGCTTTCCGGGCCGCCGTCTGCGCCGCCTGCGCAAGCATGATTTCAGCCGTCGCCTGGTGCGCGAGCACACCCTGACCGTGGATGATTTAATCTATCCGGTATTTGTGCTGCCCGGCATTCAGCGCCGTGAGGCGGTAGAGTCCATGCCCGGAGTGGAGCGTATGTCCATTGACCTGCTGCTGAAGGAAGCCGAAGAGCTGGTGGCACTTGGTATTCCGCTGCTGGCCCTGTTCCCGGTGGTGAATGCTGCCGAGAAAACCCTGCTGGCAGAAGAAGCATACAACCCCAACGGTCTGGTGCAGGAAGCGGTGCGGGAGCTGAAAGCCGCCTTTCCTGAACTGGGCATCATGACCGACGTGGCCCTGGACCCTTACACTGTGCACGGTCAGGACGGCATTCTCGATGAAGACGGCTATGTGCTGAACGACGTGACCACCGAAGTGCTGGTGAAGCAGGCGCTCAGCCACGCCGCCGCCGGTGCCGATATGGTAGCCCCGTCCGACATGATGGACGGCCGCATTGGTGCCATTCGTGAAGCGCTGGAAGCAAACGGGTTTATCAACACCCAGATCATGGCCTACTCCGCCAAGTACGCGTCCAACTATTATGGCCCTTTCCGCGATGCCGTCGGCTCTGCCGGTAACCTCAAGGGCGGCAACAAGGCCACTTACCAGATGGATCCGGCCAATACCGATGAAGCCCTGCAGGAAGTGGCCTACGACATTGAAGAAGGGGCCGACATGGTGATGGTCAAGCCGGGTATGCCCTATCTGGACGTGGTACGCCGGGTCAAGGAGCAATTTGGTGTGCCTACCTTTGCCTATCAGGTCAGTGGCGAATACGCCATGCACATGGCGGCCATTCAGAATGGCTGGCTCAAGGAGCAGGAAACCATTATGGAATCACTGCTGTGCTTCAAGCGTGCCGGTGCTGACGGCATTCTTACCTATTTTGCCAAGCGCGTGGCCCAGTGGCTGAAAGAAGATAAATAAAAAAGCGCCGAAAGGCGCTTTTTTATGCTTCCACTATATGTAGCGGCCAGCCCATGGCCGCTTGTCGCTCAGCTTCTGTGTTCAGCTCACTGGCCCGCAGATGGTGACCTTTACACCAGCCGGCAGGTAAGGTGAGCGTCAGTTGGTTACCTTGTTGCCTTAACTGAAAGGCCGGCACCGTGCCCTGAGTACGGCGCAAACACAGAATAATGGCCAGGCGCAGCAAACGAGCCAGCAGTATGGCTCTGTCAGCCTTGATGGCGCACTGAGACGTCAGTGCCTCAGGGTAGAACTCATCTCTGTGATTCAGCAGCAGCGCCGCCAGCAGGCTTTTCTGGGGAGCAGTAAAGCCCGGCAGATCAATATGACGAATAATATAGGCAGCATGCTCCGGGGCACGCTTGTACTCAATACACAGGCCCAGCTCATACAGCATAGCGGCCCGTGCCAGCATGCAATGTTCGTCACTGCTGGCGGCGGGTTGCAATTGTTTCAGTGCCATAAGGGCGGTGTTGCGTACTCGCTCGCCCTGCTCCCGGTCCAGCTGATAGCGAGCAATCAGACTGTCCAGGGTTCTGTCCTGGGCGTCACAGTCCTGCCGGGTGCCCAGCATACTGTAGATAAGCCCTTCCCGCAGGGCACCGCCCGCCAGCACCATGTGTTCAATGCCAAGCGTGTCGAACAGAGCAATTAAAATGGCCAGACCCGAGGCAAATACTGGTGCGCGCTCGGGTTTGAGCCCGTGCAGTTGCAGCTGTTCTACCTTGCCGCAGGCGATGGCCTGCTCTTTCAGCCGGTACAGCTTGGTCAGGGTAATGTGCTCGTTTTCCCCCTGAGCCATCATGATTTCCTGAATGGCTTGTACCGTGCCGGAGGCACCAAAGGCATGCTGCCAGCCCAGCTTGAGATAGCTGGCCGCCACCGACGACAGCTCACGCTGGGCTGCCTGAATCGCCTGTTGAAAGTTGTCGTGAGTCAGCTTATTGTCCGGAAAGTAACGCGTCAGCCAGGTTACACAACCCATATTCAGGCTGTTCAGCAACCCCGCTGAGGTACCCTCACCAATAATCAGCTCAGTACTGGCCCCGCCAATATCGATAACCAGACGGCGGCCGGTGCCGGAAGACGTCCAGGCCACGCCCTGATAAATGGTAGCGGCTTCTTCCTCGCCGGAAATAATCTGTACTGGGTGGCCGAGAATAGCCTCAGCCTGCTCAAGAAAAACCCCAATATTGGTGGCCAGCCGTAATGTGGCGGTGCCCACAATGCGCACCTGACCGGCGGGCACATCCTGCAGTTGTTCGGCAAACAGTTTCAGACAGTCCCAGCCTCGCTCCATGGCAGCGTTATCCAGGCTGCCATCCGCCTGTAATCCCGCAGCCAGCCGTACTTTGCGTTTGACCTTGGCCAGCGTACGGCTGGCTCCTGCCACCTGTTGCACCACCAGCATGTGAAAACTGTTGGAGCCCAGGTCAATGGCGGCATACAGAGACGGGTTCTTCACGCTGGCTCAGCCCCGGTTACCCTGCGGCCGGCGACGGCGGTTGCCGCCGGGGCGGCGCTGATTACCACCCTGGCGATCCCGTACATTACGGTTCATGCCAGCTCTGTGATGGTGAATACGTTTGGGTGGTGTTACATCGTCCAGCAGGGCGGCACTGTCATATTTACTGACCGGAATTTCATGCTCAATGTAAGCCTCTACCGCCGGCAGGTTGAACACATATTCTTCACAGGCAAAGCTGATGGAGCAGCCGCTGGCCCCGGCCCGGCCGGTACGGCCAATGCGATGCACATAGTCTTCGGCGTCGTCGGGCAGATCGTAGTTGAACACATGGCTCACATCGGGAATGTGCAGACCGCGGGCGGCCACGTCGGTGGCCACCAGAATATCGAGGGCACCACCGGTAAAGTCTTCCAGAATTTTCAGGCGCTTTTTCTGGGGTACGTCACCGGTGAGCAGTCCTACACGGTGGCCATCAGCGTCGAGCCAGGCGAATACTTCCTCACAGCTGTGCTTGGTGTTGGCAAAAACAATGGCTTTATCGGGCCATTCTTCTTCCATCAGCGTCAGCAACAGCCGCATTTTTTCTTCCTGTGCCGGATAGAACAGTTCTTCCTTGATGCGTACGCCGGTTTTTTGCTCCGGCTCCACCTGTACATGTTCAGGATCGTTCATGTGCTCATAAGCCAGCTCCTGCACTCTGTGCGACAGAGTGGCGGAAAACAGCATATTCTGGCGCTGAGTAGCCGGCGGCATGCGGCGGAATAAAAAGCGAATGTCCTTGATAAAGCCCAGATCGAACATGCGATCCGCTTCATCCAGCACCACCACCTGAATGGCGTCCAGGCTAATCACTTTCTGCTTGAAGAAGTCGATAATGCGGCCCGTCGTGCCGATCAGAATGTCCACCCCTTCATTCAGCACCTGGGTCTGCTTTTCATAGCCATCGCCGCCATAGGCCAGCCCCAGTCTCAGACCGGTGTGCTCACTCAGGGTGTCGGCATCGTTATGGATCTGCACCGCCAGCTCCCGGGTCGGAGCCATGATGATGGCGCGGGGCTGATTGGTTTGACGGTTGGCCGGAGCGGGAGTGGTCAGCAAATGATTAAAAGTGGCGGCAAGAAAGGCAATGGTTTTGCCGGTGCCGGTCTGGGCCTGACCGGCGATGTCTTTGCCGGTAAGCAGGGGCGGTAACGACAGCGCCTGAATGGGCGTGCAGTTATGAAAACCTTTGGTTTCCAGTCCGGCCAGCACTTGTGGCTGCAGGCCCAGCTGGGTGAATTTGGTTTCAGTAAGGTGTGTCTTGCTCATAGCATTCAGATTATCAGGTTAGGCTTGCAATAATAAACAGGATCATTTGAAATAGGCCAACTAAATTGCCCTTTTGTTGTGTGTTTTTGAAGGGTAAAACTGACTGGAGTTGGATATGAGTGACAAAATTGTTCAGCTGACCGATGCCAGCTTCGATGCAGACGTCATCAAGGCTGAAGGCCCGGTGCTGGTAGATTTCTGGGCTGAGTGGTGTGGTCCGTGCAAAATGATCGCCCCCATTCTGGATGAGGTGGCCGGTGAGTATGAAGGCAAGGTAACCGTTGCCAAGCTGAATATTGATCAGAATGCAGAAACCGCTCCCAAATACGGTATTCGTGGCATTCCCACCCTGCTGTTGTTCAAGAACGGCGAAGTGGCAGCCACCAAAGTCGGTGCCCTGTCCAAGACTCAGCTGAAAGAGTTTCTGGACGCCAACCTGTAATCTCAGCAAGGGGTGCGCAAGGCACCCCTTGTGGTTTTTGCTAGACGCATTTCCTTTTTGGTGCTAGTTTATTGTTCGTTTGCTAGCCTATTTTGTGCCTTTAAGGCTCTTCTTAATTAATTCATCAATCCGGCAGATTATTTCTGACCATTTGACATTCCTGGTTGATAGACACTCACCACTATGAATCTGACTGAACTCAAGAATACCCCTGTATCTGAGCTGATAAAGCTTGGGGAAACCATGGGCCTGGAAAACCTCGCCCGCTTGCGCAAGCAAGACATCATCTTTGCTATCCTCAAAGCCCATGCCAAAAGTGGTGAAGATATCTTCGGTAATGGCGTGCTCGAAATTCTGCAGGACGGCTTTGGCTTTCTGCGCAGCGCCGACTCTTCCTATCTGGCCGGCCCAGATGACATTTATGTGTCTCCCAGCCAGATCCGCCGGTTTAACCTGCGTACCGGTGACACCATAGATGGCAAGATCCGGCCTCCAAAAGATGGCGAACGTTACTTCGCTCTGCTCAAGATAAGCCAGGTCAATTTCGACAAGCCCGAAAACTCCCGCAACAAGATCCTGTTTGAAAACCTCACTCCCCTGCATGCCAATGAGCGCATGAAGATGGAACGAGGCAATGGCTCTACCGAAGACATTACCGCCCGGGTGCTGGATCTGGCTTCTCCTATCGGCAAGGGCCAGCGTGGTCTGATTGTGGCACCGCCCAAAGCCGGTAAGACCATGCTGCTGCAGAACATTGCCCAGAGCATCACCTATAACCACCCCGAGTGTGTGCTGATTGTGCTGCTGATTGACGAGCGTCCTGAAGAAGTGACCGAGATGCAGCGCATGGTAAAAGGCGAAGTGATTGCTTCTACCTTTGACGAACCGGCGGCCCGTCACGTACAGGTGGCCGACATGGTCATCGAGAAGGCCAAGCGCCTGGTTGAGCACAAGAAAGACGTGGTCATTCTGCTCGACTCCATTACCCGTCTGGCCCGTGCCTACAACACTGTGGTGCCCAGCTCTGGCAAGGTGCTGACCGGTGGCGTAGACGCCAATGCCCTGCACCGTCCCAAGCGTTTCTTTGGTGCGGCCCGGAATGTGGAAGAGGGTGGCAGCCTGACCATCATCGCCACGGCTCTGGTAGATACCGGCTCCAAAATGGATGACGTTATCTATGAGGAGTTCAAAGGCACCGGTAACATGGAACTGCACCTGTCCCGCAAGATCGCCGAGAAGCGCGTCTATCCGGCCATCGACATCACTCGCTCCGGCACCCGTCGCGAAGAGCTGCTCACTACCAGTGACGAGCTGCAGAAGATGTGGATCCTGCGCAAAATCGTGCACCCCATGGGTGAGATTGACGGCATTGAGTTCCTCATCGACAAGCTGGCCATGACCAAGACCAACGACGAATTCTTTGACGCCATGAAACGTCAGCAGAAGTAATCGTTGCTCAGCATAAAAAAACCGCGGCTTGCCGCGGTTTTTTGTTGTAATACAAGCAGCTGCAAAGCGAAGCAGGTATAATCCGGTCACCTGAACGCTGTGTAATATTGTCAGCTGAATTCGTGCCACTGGAAGCAGCAGCAGGGTTGCGCTGCGCCGACACGCTGCTAGCCCATCCCTGGGGCGCTCGGCACATGCCATCCCTGGCATGTGACGGTCGGCTCCGGCAATCCCTGCTACTGCTTCCTGTTACCATCGGAGCTGCTTGTAGCTGGCAGCACCGGGATGAGACAGGAGGTCAGGGGGCGTCTGTGTCGCCGCACCCTCTGCGCCATGGAAGGCGCAGCGGAGCCCCCATGGATGGGTTCACGGCGTGTCGGCAACACAGTGGCCACTGGCCGACGAAGCTGCACGGCATCACCGACGGTTGCAGCCTTTGAGCAGGCATCAGCCTTAAAGCCACTCGATACACTCGGAACAACCTATGAAATACAAGGATTTACGAGATTTTATCGCGCAACTCGAAGCCCGGGGGGAGCTGAAGCGCATTCATCAGGAAATTGACCCCTACCTAGAAATGACCGAAATTTGCGATCGCACCCTGAAGGCGGGCGGTCCGGCGCTGCTGTTTGAAAATCCCAAAGGCTTTGATATGCCGGTGCTGGGTAACCTGTTCGGCACGCCCAAGCGGGTGGCCATGGGCATGGGCCAGCCCGATGTGGGCGCGCTGCGGGAAGTGGGTCGCTGGCTCTCCTATCTGAAAGAGCCTGAGCCGCCCAAGGGCCTGAAAGAGCTGATGGAAAAGTTGCCCATCTTCAAACAGGTGCTGAACATGCCGGTCAAGCGGCTGAAAAAGGCCCCTTGTCAGGAAGTCATTCAGGAAGGGGAACAGGTCGATCTCACTCGCATTCCGGTACAGCACTGCTGGCCGGGTGACGCAGCGCCCTTGATCACCTGGGGCCTGACCATTACTCGCGGGCCTTATAAAAAGCGTCAGAATTTGGGCATCTACCGTCAGCAGGTGCTGGGCAAAAACAAGGTGATTATGCGCTGGCTCAGCCATCGTGGCGGCGCCCTCGACTTTCGTGAATGGCAGGAAGCCAACCCCGGCAAACCCTATCCGGTGGCAGTGGCCCTGGGTGCCGATCCGGCTACTATTCTCGGTGCCGTAACCCCGGTGCCCGACACCCTGTCGGAATATGCCTTTGCCGGCCTGCTCAGAGGCAGTCGTACTGAAGTGGTCAAATGCATCGGCTCGGATCTGGAAGTGCCGGCCAGTGCTGAAATTGTGCTGGAAGGCTATATCTATCCTGATGATATGGCCCCGGAAGGCCCTTATGGTGACCACACCGGTTACTATAACGAGGTGGATGAATTTCCGGTGTTTACCGTGGAGCGGATTACGCGCCGGCGCGACGCCATTTATCATTCTACCTATACCGGCCGGCCGCCCGATGAACCCGCGGTGCTGGGGGTGGCACTGAACGAAGTGTTTGTGCCCATATTACAAAAGCAGTTTCCGGAGATTGAAGATTTCTATCTGCCACCGGAAGGCTGCTCCTACCGCATGGCGGTGGTGACCATGAAAAAGCGCTACCCCGGCCATGCCAAACGTGTCATGCTGGGCGTTTGGTCGTTTTTACGGCAATTCATGTATACCAAATTCGTTATTGTGTGCGACGACGATATCAATGCCAGAGACTGGAACGATGTGATCTGGGCCATTACGACCCGAATGGACCCGGCGCGGGATACCACATTGATTGAGCACACGCCCATCGACTATCTGGACTTCGCCTCACCGGTTTCCGGCCTGGGCTCCAAAATGGGCCTGGATGCCACCAACAAGTGGCCCGGAGAAACCAACCGCGAATGGGGCGAAACCATAGTGATGACGGATGAGGTTAAACAACGGGTCGATGCGCTGTGGGATCAACTTGGTATCCTGAGCACGAGTGCAGAACAGAATGAGAACAAAGGATAGTCATGCAAAAAATTAGCTGTAAAGTCGAAGCCATTCACGAAATGGCCGACACCCTCTGGTATGTGCGGCTGAAGCCGGAGCAGGTAGTGGATTTCAATGCTGGCCAGTATTTGCTGGTAGTGATGGCAGACGACGACAAACGCCCCTTTTCCATTGCCAACAAGCCACAGGAAAACGGTGAGGTCGAACTGCACATTGGTGCCTCACCCGACAACACCTATGCCCTGCAGGTGCTCAGACGCATGCAGGAGCAGGGCCATATTGAGGTACAGCTGGCAGCGGGCAAGGCCTATTTGCGTGAATCCCGTCATCCGGTGATCCTGATGGCCGGTGGCACCGGCTTTGCCTATACCCGCTCCATTTTGCAGCAAATGCTGGCCGACGGTCTGCATAAGCCGGTATTTATCTACTGGGGCGTGCGCCATCAAGAGCATTTATACGCCCATGAAGAACTGACAGCCTGGGCTGCCGAGCATAAAGAGCTGACCTATGTGCCCGTGGTGCAGAATGGCGGCGAGCAGTGGCAGGGACGCAGCGGTCTGGTGCATGAAGTCATTATGGATGATTTCCCCAGCCTGACCGGTTACGACATTTACGTGGCCGGCCGCTTTGAAATGGCAGGCGTGGCGCGGGAAGCCTTCAAGGAAAAAGGCGTGGATGCTGAACGCCTGTTTGGCGATGCTTACGAGTTTATTTAAACAGCTCGTCGAGTAAAGGAGCAGCGTCCTTTAGCTAAAAATAATGCCGGGCTTGCCCGGCATTATGCTTTTCAGCGGCAACTATTCCTGCTCATTGCGGCCATCGGCCAGCTGCTGTTCCAGCAGGGCCAGGCGGGCTTCCAGTTCGTTCAGTTTTTCCCGGGTGCGCAGCAGTACCTTGGTCTGCACATCAAACTCTTCCCGGGTTACCACATCCAGTTTGCCCAGCTGAGACTGCAGCACGGTGCGAATGCGTTTTTCTGCTTCCTCACCCATGTTCTTCAGGCCGGCGGGCATATTGCTTTGGATCTGTTTGGCGATATCTTCCAGTTTTTTCGGGTCCAGCATGGTCGCTCTCCTTAAAATATTGCTGCTATTGTAACCCAATACTGCTACTCATGGGGATTCGGGATTGGCCTGCTGCAGCGCAATTTGACGAAAGGCACGAATAAGCGGATCTTCCAGCCGTTTCTTAAGCAGACAGACGCCCACCTCAAAGGGTTTCAGATCCGGTGTCACCGCCAGCCGCTGAATTTTATCGGCCATGGGGCTGTGGCGAATGACCGCTGTGGGCACCAGCGCCACGCCACAGCCCAGCGCCACCATGCCGACGATGGCCTCGTTGCCGGCCACTTCGGCATACACGTTAGGGCTGATGCCCTTGTTACGAAACCACTGGTTAGTGCGTTTGCGGGCGACACCCTGCTCCGGAAGAATCACCGGAATCTTGCCCCAGTCGGCGGGACTTTGCTGCAGCAGCTCGTTGGCCAGGCAGGGAATGCGCGGCGCAATAAACACCAGCGGCACCGTTTGCAGCCGAATAAACTCCAGCTTGGCGGGCAGCGCATCGGGGCGGGCGGCAATGGCCAGATCCGTTTCCTCATTCAGTACCTTGTCGATGGCCAGCGCCGGGTCACCGGTTTCCAGCCGCAGCTCCAGTTGCGGATAGCGGGTACGAAAGCGGGCCAGAATGTCGGGTAACAAAAAGTAACTGGCGGTTACTGAGCAAAACAGCCGCAGCCGGCCCTGCAGAGGGCTGTCGTTATGCTTGAGCCGGTCGCGCATCTGATGCCAGTCGCCCAGCCAGCTTTCGGCAAACTGCTGCAGCTGCAGCCCGGCCGGCGTCAGTGCCACGCTGCGGTTGTCCCGCAGCAGCAGCTCGCAGCCCACTTCCTGCTCCAGCCGCTGAATGGCCCGGCTCAGGGTAGACGGGCTCACTGCCATGGCATCGGCAGTGCGGCCAAAATGCAGGCTCTGGCTGAGGTGAACAAATAATTCAAGATTGCGTAAGTCCATTCTGTTGCACCAAATGAAATACTCTGTTTCGAATATATCATTTCCGGCAACGAATGGCCTGGGGTATAGTGCTGGGGTCGTCACCGAAAACGGTGCAAGCATTCAAAAATAACGGATTAATTGGAGCAAAAGGTCATGGCTACTAACTATTTCAACACCCTGAACCTGCGTCAGCAGCTCGAGCAGCTGGGCAAGTGTCGCTTTATGAACCGCGAAGAATTTGCCGACGGTTGTAACTACCTGAAGGGCAAAAAGGTGGTTATCGTTGGTTGTGGTGCTCAGGGTCTGAACCAGGGTCTGAATATGCGCGATTCCGGTCTGGACGTGGCCTACGCCCTGCGTGCTGAAGCCATTGCCGAGAAGCGCAAGTCTTTCGTGCAGGCCACCGAGAACGGCTTCAGGGTAGGCACCTATGAAGAATTGATCCCGACCGCTGATCTGGTGATGAACCTGACTCCGGACAAGCAGCATACCTCTGCCGTTAACGCCGTTATGCCGCTGATGAAAGACGGTGCTGCCCTGGGTTACTCCCACGGTTTCAACATTGTTGAAGAAGGCATGCAGATCCGCAAAGACATCACAGTGGTGATGGTGGCGCCCAAGTGCCCCGGCACTGAAGTGCGTGAAGAATACAAGCGTGGCTTTGGTGTGCCGACCCTGATCGCCGTTCACCCGGAAAACGACCCCAAGGGTGAAGGTCTGGCCATCGCCAAGGCTTGGGCCTCTGCCACCGGCGGCGACCGTGCCGGCGTGCTGGAATCTTCCTTCGTAGCCGAAGTGAAATCCGACCTCATGGGTGAGCAGACCATACTGTGCGGTATGCTGCAGGCCGGTGCCATCGTGTGCCACGAGAAAATGGTGGCCGACGGTATCGACGCTGGCTACGCCGGCAAGCTGATCCAGTTTGGCTGGGAAACCATCACCGAAGCCCTGAAGCAGGGCGGCATCACCAACATGATGGATCGCCTGTCCAACCCGGCCAAGATCAAGGCTTTCGATCTGGCCGAAGAGCTGAAACAGCTGATGCGTCCGCTGTTCAACAAGCACATGGATGACATCATTGAAGGCAACTTCTCTGCCGGCATGATGGCTGACTGGGCCAAGGACGACCACGATCTGCTGACCTGGCGTGAAGAAACTGCTGAAACCGGCTTTGAGCAGTATCCGGCCACCGACGTGGTGATCGGCGAGCAGGAATACTTCGATAACGGTATTCTGCTGGTAGCCATGGTGAAAGCTGGCGTTGAGCTGGCATTTGAAGCCATGACCGCGTCCGGCATCATCGACGAGTCTGCTTACTATGAGTCGCTGCACGAACTGCCGCTGATCGCCAACACCGTTGCCCGTAAGCGTCTGTACGAGATGAACGTGGTTATCTCCGACACCGCCGAATACGGTAACTACCTGTTCGCCAACGCTGCCGTACCGCTGCTGCGCGAGAAGTTCATGCCCAAGGTAGGCACCGATGTGATTGGCAAGACCATCACCGTTGAGTCCAACTCCGTTGACAACCGTCGCCTGATTGATGTGAACGAAGCGATTCGCAACCACCCGGTAGAAATTATCGGCAAGACCCTGCGTTCTTATATGACCGATATGAAAAACATCGCCGTTGGCGGTTAAACAAACAAAACAATAAACAGAGCTGTAAACAGGGAGACTTCGGTCTCCCTTTTTTGTTTGGTGAGCAGGGATTTGGGAATGGGGATTAGGGGCTGACGGTTTTAGTCCCGAGTCCCCAATCCCGGTGACTTTGATATAATATCCAGCTGAATTCTGCGGGAGTGAATAATGAGTTTTGACGAGCGTTTCGGGGGCATTGCCCGCCTGTATGGTGCCCGGGCCCTGGCCCGGTTTGCCGAGGCCCATGTATGTGTAATTGGCATTGGCGGTGTGGGCAGCTGGGCGGCGGAAGCCCTGGCGCGTTCCGGCATTGGCGCTATTACCCTGATCGACATGGACGATATCTGCATTACCAACACCAACCGGCAGATCCACGCCCTCAGCAATCAGATTGGCGCAGAAAAGACTCAGGCCATGGCTGAACGCATTGCCCTGATCAACCCGGACTGCAAAGTAACTGTGGTGGATGATTTTATCAGTGCCGACAACCTCAGTGATTGTCTGCTGGCGGGGTTTGATTATGTGGTGGATGCCATCGACTCGGTGCGGGCCAAGGCGGCACTCATCGCTTTTTGCAAGCGCAACAAGATCCCGGTGATCACCGCCGGCGGTGCCGGTGGCCAGATAGATCCTTCCCGGATCCAGTTAAAGGATCTCAGCAAGACCATTCAGGATCCATTGGCGGCCAAGGTACGGGGCGAGCTGCGCCGCTTCTACAACTTCAGCAAGAACCCCAAGCGCAAGTTTGGCGTGGACTGTGTGTTTTCCACCGAGCAGCCCCGTTACCCGGACGGCGAGGGCGGCATCTGCAGCGCCAAACAGGAATCGGATGGCACCATGAAAATGGACTGCGCCTCGGGCTTTGGCGCCATTACTCATATCACCGCCACCTTCGGCTTCTTTATGGTCAGCCGGGTGCTTTCCCGGCTTGTCGCTCAGGTTGACAGCCAGAGCTAGCCGAGAGTATTGCCATGCGAAGCATCAGTGCGGTTGCGCTCCGCCGACACGCTTCACTGATTGCCACTCACTAAAAAAGCCTGCTGCGAACATAATTAATGTTCGGTCAGGCTTTTTTAATTCGTCATGGCGAGCAAAGCTCGCCCCATGAACGCTCGAAAATGCCATCCATGGCATTTTATGGTCGGCTACGGCAATCCCCACTGCTGCTTCGGGCAACATCGGCGTTGTCTGCAGGCAGTCGGTCAACTCAATGCGTTCTGAGGAGGGCAAAGGGTGTCTGCTTCGCCGTGCCCTTTGCGCTAGGGATGGCGCAACGGAGCCTACAGGGAGGTATTCACGGCGTGCCGGAGAAGCAGTGCGCTTTGTCCGACGGAAGTGCACGGCACAGCAAACAACAAGCGCTTTGCGGTCGGTTCAGCTTTCCGCTTTGGCTTTGATTGCCGAAACGACTGCTCTTAAACCATTGCCCCGGGACGGGCTCAGGTGGTTGAGCAGCTGTAATTCCTCGAAGTAAGTATCTATATCAAAGGCGGCGATCTCGGCGCTGGTCTTGTTGCTTAAGGCCGCCAGCACCACCGCCATCAGGCCCTTTACAATGCGGGCGTCGGAGTCGCAGTGAAACTGCCAGCGTTCCTGTTCATCCTTCGTCGCCACCAGCCAGGCCTGGCTTTCACAGCCGTGAATGGCGTTGGCCTCCACTTTTTCTTCCTCTGCCAGAGGCGGCAGCTGTTTGGCCAGTTTAATCAGCTGTTTGTAGCGGGCTTCCCAGCCCTGAGCGGCGGCAAACAGGGCGCGCACCTCGGTGGCGGTGATCTCTGTACCAAAGGGATGAGTCATTACAGCAGCTCCCGGGCCTTGTTGATGCCGGCCAGCAGGGCGGCCACGTCATCTTCGGTGTTATAAAAAGAAAAGGAGGCACGCACAGTGCCGTTTTTCAGCCCCAGCGCCTGCATCAGCGGCATGGCGCAGTGGTGGCCGGTGCGCACGGCAATGCCCTGCATATCGAGCAGGGTGGACAGATCCTGGGGGTGCACCTCGTCCATGGTAAAGGATACGGCTCCGGCCTGGGGTCGGCCAATCACGCGAATGTCGTCCATGGTGGCCAGGCCATCCAGCAGTTGGGTCAACAGCGCCTGCTCGTGGCGTTGCAGTGCGGCCCGATCCAGCCCTTGCAGATAGTCCACTGCCGCCCCCAGCGCAATGGCCCCGGCAATATTGGGGGTACCCGCTTCAAACTTGAACGGCGCTTCGGCAAACTGAGTGTGCTCAAAGCTGACTGTCTTGATCATCTCGCCACCGGTCTGCCAAGGGGGCATCTTTTCCAGCCACTCGGTTTTGCCATAGAGCACGCCAATGCCGGTGGGCGCAAACATCTTGTGGCCGGAAAAAGCGTAAAAGTCACAGCCTAATGCCTGCACATTCACCGGAAAATGTCCCACCGCCTGAGCGCCGTCAATCAGGGTTACGGCACCCACGGCTTTCGCCATGACAATCAGCTTGGCCACCGGATTGACCTGGCCCAGGGCGTTGGACACATGGCCCACGGCCAGCAGCCGGGTACGTTCGTTAATCAGTTGCTCAGCGGCGGCCATGTCCAGCTCGGCGCTGTCGGTGAGGGGAATCACCTTGAGCACGGCACCGGTGGCGGCGGCCACCTGCTGCCAGGGCACAATATTGGCGTGATGCTCCGAGGTGGACACCAGGATCTCGTCGCCGGTGTTCAGAAAGTGCCGGCCGAGGCTGAACGCCACCAGATTGATGGCTTCCGTGGTGCCCCGGGTCCAGATAATGTCGTTGGGCGAGGGCGCATGAATAAAACGCGCTACTTTTTCCCGGGCCTGCTCAAAGGCGCGGGTGGCCTGGCCGCTCAGGGCATGAGAGGCTCTGTGCACATTGGCGTTGGTATCCCGGTAGTAATGATTGAGCGCATCCAGCACGGCCTGTGGCTTCTGGGTGGTGGCGGCGTTATCGAGATACACCAGCGAATGGCCGTTAACAATTTGCGCCAGGGTAGGGAAGTCGCGTCTGAGTACTCGAATATCCACGTTCATGCATAACCATTAGAAAAAACTGTCAGGATCATGAGCCAAACCCAAGCCGATGACAAGGCGGCCTTCACCCCGAGCGGTCATGGCGGTAAAATCACCGGTCGTTTAATGCTGAGGAGCCGCCATGAAGTTAAACCCCGCCCAGGATGAAGCCGTTCGCTACATTGCCGGACCCTGCCTGGTGCTGGCCGGTGCCGGCTCCGGCAAGACCCGGGTGATCACCAACAAAATCGCCTATCTGGTGCGCCAGTGCGACTATTCCGCCCGCCATATTGCCGCCGTCACCTTTACCAACAAGGCGGCGCGGGAAATGAAGGAGCGGGTGGCGCAAACCCTGGGCAAGAGCGAAGCCCGCGGCCTGATGGTGTCCACCTTTCATACTCTTGGGCTGGACATTATTCGCCGTGAGCACAAGACCCTGGGGCTGAAATCCGGTTTCTCCCTGTTTGACGATCAGGATCAGCTGGCGCTGATCCGAGAGCTGACCGAAAAGGAGCTGGAAGGGGACAAGGAAAGGCTCTCCCGGCTGCTGAGTGCCATTTCCAACTGGAAAAACGATCTGGTGCTGCCGTCCCGTGCCGCCCGGCTGGCCACCGATGCCGAAACCGTGCTGTTTGCCCAGTGCTATGAGCGCTATCAGCGGCATATGAAGGCCTATAACGCCCTGGACTTTGACGATCTCATTCTGATGCCCACCCTGTTGCTCAAAACCAACGCCGAGGTGCGGGCCTACTGGCAGAACAAAATTCGTTACTTGCTGGTGGATGAATATCAGGATACCAACACCAGCCAGTATGAGCTGGTCAAGCTGATCGCCGGCGAGCGCGCCCGCTTTACCGTGGTGGGCGACGACGATCAGTCCATCTACTCCTGGCGCGGTGCCCGGCCCCAGAACCTGGTGCTGCTGAAGGAAGATTACCCCAGCCTGAAAGTGATCAAGCTGCAGCAGAACTATCGCTCCCGGGGGCGTATTCTGCAGTGCGCCAATATTCTGATCGCCAACAACCCCCATGTGTTCGAGAAAGAGCTGTTCTCGGAAATGGAATACGAGGCTTCGGTCAGAGTGCTGTTTGCCAAAAGCGAAGAGCACGAAGCGGAGCGGGTGGTGGCCGAGATCATGGGCCACAAGTTCATGAATGCCAGCAAGTTCGGCGACTACGCCATTCTGTACCGGGGCAATCATCAGTCCCGGCTGCTGGAAAAGGCGCTGATGACCAACCGCATTCCCTACAAGATCAGCGGCGGTACCTCGTTTTTCTCCCGCACCGAGATAAAGGACATCATGGCCTATCTGCGGCTGCTGGTGAATCCGGACGACGACAACGCCTTTCTGCGGGTGGTGAACACGCCCCGGCGGGAAATTGGTCCCACTACCCTGGAAAAGCTGGGCACCTATGCCAACGGCCGGGGCAAAAGCCTGTTTGCTGCCAGCTTTGAGCTGGGGCTGGAGCAGACTCTGACGGGCAGAGGCCTGGTGGCGGTGCGTGCCTTCAGCGACTGGCTGGTGCGACTGGGGGATGAGGCCGCCCGGGACAACGCGGTGGAAGCGGTGCGCGACATGATCAAGGACATTCACTATGAGGAATGGCTGTATGAAAGCTCGCCCAGCCCCCGGGCCGCTGAAATGCGCATGCAGAACGTGTCCACCCTGTTCAAGTGGGTCAGCCAGATGCTGGAAGGCTCGGATCTGGAAGAGGCCATGACACTGCCGCAAGTGGTTACCCGCCTGACCCTGCGCGACATGATGGAGCGGGGCGAAGATGAGGACGACGGCGAGCAGGTACAGCTGATGACCCTGCACGCCTCCAAGGGCCTGGAGTTTCCCTTTGTGTTTATGGTGGGCATGGAAGAAGGCCTGCTGCCGCACCAGAGCAGCATTGACGAAGACAACATAGAGGAAGAGCGGCGGCTGGCCTACGTGGGCATCACCCGGGCCCAGCAGGCGCTGACCTTTACCCTGTGCCGGGAGCGGCGGCAATACGGTGAAACCATTCGCCCCGAGCCCAGCCGGTTTTTGCTGGAACTGCCCCAGCAGGATCTGGACTGGGAGCACAACCGCAAACCCCAGAGCGAAGGCGAACGCATGCAAAAGGGCCAGGCCGGCGTGGCCAGCCTGCGGGCCATGTTCAAGAAATAGCCATCAACCGAAAAGACAGCCATCAGCGGTAAGCTGTCAGTAAAACCATTGGTGCTGGCGAGGGACGTACAAGGCAGGGAAACTTCGCTCGTGCTTGCACACAATGCAAATCTTGCCCGAAGCAGTAGCGGGGATTGCCGGAGCCGACCGTCATCATGCCATGGATGGCATGTGCCGAGCGCCCCGGGGAAGGGCTTGAAGCGTGTCGGCGGAGTGCAGCCGCGCTGCTGCTTCTTGCGACAGGCATAAAAAAGCCGCATTGCTGCGGCTTTTCACGTTACTGATGGTCGCGCTCAGATTGCGTCCAGCATATAGTCAATGGCGTTACCAATCTCCTCATCGGAGCAGTTGCCACAGGCACCACGGGCGGGCATGGCGTTAAAGCCATTAATCGCGTGGCTCAGCAGGGTATCGCGACCCTTGTCAACGCGGGGGCCCCAGGCAGCAGCATCACCTTTTACCGGCGCACCGGCGGCACCGGTGCCATGGCAGGCGGCGCAAGCGGCGTTATACACGGCTTCACCACTGCGGGGAGCAGCAGGTTCGCCGCTGTCACCACCGGCGGCGGCAGTGTCGATAATGCCTTCCAGATCGGCGGCAGAATACACACTGCCCACCGGCTTGGTGCGCTCGGCAACAGCTTCAGGCGACATATCATTGGCGGCGTAGGCCATACCACTCAGTGAAGCAGCGGCAACACCGGCAAGCAACAGGTTTCTAAACAGGCTCACCTTTTCATTCTCCCAGTTGGCTTTCATTATTTTTCCATTCAACCAGGCGAGTATACCCCAAGAATCATGGCCATTAAATGCTCCAACCATACCAACATCAGGGAATATCCCGAGATGAGAGCGGGGTTTACGTTACCGGCTTTGTGATACTATACAGATGTCTTGATATCAAAATGGCTTCCTGGAAGAACCAATCACAATGAACCATAACCACACGCACTCATCAGACAACATCATGGATCAAATTGACCGTATCGTCACGCTTTGGCACCGGGCCCGCCCGGATCTCAGTTTTAATAGCACTGAGGTTATTGGCCGTGTAGTAAGGCTGGAATACTTTATTACCCGCCGGGTACTGCAGGATCTGGCCCATTACGACCTGAACGTAGGTGAATTCGACGTGCTGGCGGCGCTGCGCCGGCATCCGCCCAGTTTTCAGCTGTCTCCTAATCAGTTGCAGTCCATGGTACTGATTTCATCCGGTGCCCTTACCAACCGCATTAACCGGCTGGAAAGCCGGGGGCTGGTTACCCGGGCGCAGGCAGATCATGATCGCCGGGGCGTAATCGTCACTCTCACCGATGAAGGCTACAAGGTAGTGGAAGAGGCGGTAAAACATCACCTGGCGGCAGAAGCCGAGCTGGCGGCAGCCCTTACTGAAGAAGAGCAGCAACAGTTTGCCGCTCTGCTGAAGAAAATGCTGCTGTCGGTTGAAGACTGATCCCTGTTTTTATCACATACTCAATTGGTGACATATTTTTGTAAAATTTGTCGCCAATTTGTCATTCTCCGCCAATACTCAAACTAGATCTGTGTCAGGTTGCTGCAACCGGCACAACTCCAGTCGTGTTCAGGAGGTTTATTTAAATGAAATTATACTTCAAGCCCGGTGCCTGCTCTCTGGCTCCGCACATAGTGCTGTGCTGGATGGAGCAGCCCTTTGAGCTGGAGCCGGCCAACACTCAGGATCCGGAGTTTGTAAAAATCAATTACATGTCGGCGGTGCCGGTACTGATGACAGACGACATGGGGGCCTTGTATCAGACCAGTGCCATTCTGCGTTATCTGGCCCGCTTACCTGCCGGTGAGCACCTGGGGCCCATTAACGATCCCGTGCTGCAGTATCAGTGTGATTACTGGCTAAGCTTTTTTAACACCGACGTTTACCGCGTTATGGTACCCTGGTTTGCCCAACACAAACTGACCACAGACACTACGGATGCCGCTCATGATGCCATCAAGGCAGCGGTGCCCGAGCGTATCGCCCCCTGGCTGCAGCGCATGGACAATCATCTGGCCAGCCGCACCTGGTATATGGACGAGCACAAAAGTATAGTGGATGCCTGTGCCTTTGTGTTTGAGCTCTGGGCCACACAAATTCTGCCTGATGGCTTAAGCAACTACCCGCATGTTGCCCGGCACTTTCAGGATCTGAACGAAGACGCCGGTGTGCGTCGCGCCCTCAGTGCAGAAGGCCTTAACCTTTAACGAGTCACTATCAGGGCCGTGCCAATCACTGTGACCAGGGCGCCCAGCCAGGCGCCACTGGCAGGGCGGCGCTTCATGATCAGCCACAACAGCGGCAGCACCAGCACCGGGCTTACCGAACTCAGCATGGCCACCATGCCCACCTCACCATGGCGCAGTGCCAGCAAAATCAGGGTCATGCCCACGCCCATGGCCAGAAAAGCATTCAGCGCCACCATGCCAAACACCGGCCAGTTAATGCGCTGCAGGGGTTTGGCCACCGCCAGCCCGCACCACAGCAGTGCCATATGAGCGGCAAAGGCGGTGGTCATGCGTACTGCCGAGGCCGCTACCGGATCCACATTGCCTTCCATTACCGGCTTGACCATTAACGTGGCCACCGACTGACACAGCGCCGACAGCAGGCCAAGGGCAATGCCTGGCCAGAGGCTGCCGTTGTCCTGCTCCCAGGCATGGGTTTCATTGCCGCGCTTGCCAAAGAAAATGGCGGTCATGACACCGCCCACCAGCAGTACGCCGCCGGCCAGTGCCTGCGCGCCAATGCGTTCATCAAACAGGGCAAACCCCAGCACCACGGAAAAGAGCGCATGAGTGGCAAACAGCACACTGGCCCGGCGTGGCCCCAGCCGGTTCATGGCGGCATAAAGTGCGGTATCACCGATAAAAATGCCAATCAGGCCAGAAGCCGCCATGACGCCCAGTGCCGGCGTACTCAGGCTGGCCCAGCCGCCGGTGACCATGGCGGCGGCCCATAGCATCAGGCTGACGCAGAACATGCGCCAGCGGGAATAGGCAAACGCCCCCAGATGGCGGGCGGCACTGGCAGACAGCAAACTGGACACTGCCCAGCAGGCAGCGGCTGCCAGGGCAAGAAAGTCGTAGGAAAATGGCATAATAAGCGGCGCTGGAAATGAAAGCATCAGTCTAGCAAGTTTTGGGCCGGCACCAAGCGAGTTTGCCTCTGGCCGGTATAGCGGTGCTAATATTTGTCATTTATTGAAATTTCAAGGGCTTCCATGCGCATTCTGCACACCTCCGACTGGCACCTGGGCCAGCATTTTATGGGCAAAACCCGGCTGAATGAACACGCCGCCTTTCTCAACTGGCTGGTGGCTCAGGTAGAGCAGTACCAGATTGATGCCGTGCTGGTAGCGGGTGATATCTTTGATACCGGCACGCCTCCCAGTTATGCCCGTGAGCTTTATCATAATTTTGTGGTGCAGATCAGCCGCAGCGGTGCCAGCCTGGTGCTGCTGGGAGGTAACCACGACTCTGTGGCCATGCTCAATGAATCCCGTGAGTTGCTGGGTGCGCTGAATGTTCGGGTGATCCCCGGGGCCATGGCCGAGCCTGAACAACAGATTATTACGCTGGCCAACCGTGCCGGCGAGCCCGGTGCCGTGCTCTGTGCCATTCCTTTTTTGCGCCCGCGGGATCTGCTGGAAAGCCGGGCCGGCGACAGTGCCGATGACAAGGGCCGTGCTCTGCAACAGGCCATTGCCGCGCACTATCAGCAGTTGTATGAGCAGGCCCGGGCACAAAATGCCGGTCTGCCCATTGTGGCCACCGGCCACCTCACCACGGTGGGGGCCAGCCGCACTGATTCGGTGCGTGACATTTATATCGGTACCCTGGAGGCTTTTCCTGCCAGCGCCTTTCCTGCCGCTGACTATATTGCACTCGGGCATATACACAGGCCGCAAAAGGTGGGGGGCTGTGAGCATATTCGCTACAGCGGCTCGCCCCTGACCCTGAGCTTTGATGAGACCGGCCAGCAAAAAGAGGTGTTGCTGGTAGAGCTGTCGAATCGCGGCCTGGAAAGCGTCACCCCGGTGCCGGTGCCGGTGTTTCAGCCCATGGCAAGAGTGGCAGGTTCACTGAACGAGCTGGCTGAGCGTTTGCCCGAGGCCGCCCGGACAGGCACTGACACGCGGCCGGTATGGCTGGAAGTGACTGTGTCTGAAGACGATTACCTGAGTGATCTGCAGCCCAGGGTGCAGGCCCTGAGCGAGGGGCTGAATGCCGAGGTGCTGCTGGTGCGCCGGGAGCGCCAGGGGCGCAATGCTGCCTTGCTGGCGGAGCAGAAAGAAACCCTGAGCGAACTGACCCCAACTCAGGTATTTGAACGGCGGCTGGCGCAGGAAACCCTGAATGAGCACGACCTGCGTGAACTGAACCAGCTCTATGCTCAGGTGCTGGCCAGTCTGGAGGAGCAAGCATGAAAATTCTGAGCCTCAGGCTGAAAAATCTGAACTCCCTGCAGGGCGAGTGGAAAATTGACTTTACTCAGTCGCCCTTTGTCGACAGCGGACTGTTTGCCATTACCGGCCCCACCGGGGCGGGCAAAACCACGCTGCTCGATGCCATTTGTCTGGCGCTCTATCACCAGACGCCACGAATGAAAACCGTCTCTGCGGGCAGCAACGAGCTGATGACCCGGCACACCGCCGATTGTCTGGCAGAAGTGGAGTTTGAGGTAAAGGGCGAGGGCTACCGGGCCTTCTGGAGTCAGCGCCGGGCCAGAAGCCAGGTTGGTGGCAAACTGCAGGCGCCCCGTGTTGAGCTGGCAAAGCGCAGCGGTGAAATTCTGACCGATAAAATCAATGACAAGCTCAGGCTGACCGAAATGCTCACCGGTCTCGACTTTGGCCGCTTTACCAAATCGATGATGCTGGCCCAGGGCGGTTTTGCCGCCTTTCTGCATGCGGATGCCAACGAGCGTGCCGAGCTGCTGGAAGAGCTGACCGGCACCGATATTTACGCCCGTATTTCCCAGCGGGTGTTTGAACAGACCCGGGAGCACAAACAGGCGCTGGCCGAGCAGGAAGCGCAAGTTAAAGGCGTGGCTCTGCTGGGTGAGGAGGAGCGTGGCGAAATTGAACGCCAGCGCACCGGGACGGCTCAGCAGCTGAGTGCAGTGCAGCAGGCATTGCAGCGCACCCGGACCGCGTTGGTACAGCGCCAGCAGTGGGATCGGAATGAGCAGCAACTGGTGCAGGCCAGCCAGGCACACCAACAGGCGCAGGCCGCGTTGAACGAGGCGGCCCCTGAACAGCTGGCGCTGGAGCAAAGCGAGCCGGCTGCCCGCTTGTATGTGCAGTGGCAGCAACGCCAGCAGCATCAGCAGCAACAACAAGTCCTCGGCCATCGAATAAGCGAGCGTCAGGCTGAGCTGGGCCGGCTGACACAAGAGCAGCAGGTGTGCCACTGGCGCGGCCTTTCATTCAGCCGGCAGCATCATCAGGCACTGCAGCAGCAGGATCAGGCTCTGGAGCAACAACAGCAGCAGCTTGCCGACGCCATGGCGGCCAATCCTGCCGGTGAGCAGCTGGGAGAGCAGCTGGCCGGCTGGCGGGGTGATATTAAACAGCTGGATAAACTGCACCAGCAAATACAACAGCTTACGGCACAGCACCAGCAACACGGCCAGCAGCAACACCAGCTGGCGCAACAACAACAGGTACTGCAGCAGCAACAGCAGCAGGCCAGCCAGGCTGAGCAAACCGCGCAGGCGCGCTGCCGGCAGCAGCAGGATGCACTGGCCGGCGTGCTTGGCCATGCCACTGAAGCGGAGTTAAAAGCACAATGGCAGGCGCTGCGCAGCCAGCAGCCGCACTGGCTGGCCCTGGAGCAAACTGCCGGGCAACTGCAGGAGCTGAAACAGGAGCAACAACAGCAGCAGCACACTCTGAACCGGCTGACACCACAATGGCAGCAGGGCGAGCAGCAACTTGAGCAAACCCGGGAGCAATATCGTCAGCTGCAGGAGCAAATAAAAGACAAGACCCGGCTGCTGGAACAGGAGCAGCTGATCCGCTCTCTTGAGCAGCACAGGGCTCAGCTACAGCCCGGCGATGCCTGTCCGCTCTGTGGCAGTGAGTCTCACCCGGCCATTGTCGCTTACCAAAACCTGAATAACAGCACTGCCGCCGAGCTGCAGCAAAAGCGCCATGAGCTGGAGCAGATCGAGCAGGCCGGTGCCTCGTTGCGCCACCAGCAGGCGGAGCACAAGGCGAAGCTGGATTATACCGGCCAGCGCTTGCAACAGCTGAGCAGCCGCCTTCACGAGCTGCAGGAAAAACAAACGGCGCTGTTACAGCAGCTGTCTCTTGATGCCAGCGACTGGCAATCTCAGCTGCAGGCGCGTCGCCAGCAGCTGGCTCAGCTTGAGCAACAGGCAGAGCAGCTTGAGGCGGCCAAAGCCGCGCTCCATCAGGCTGAGCAGGCCCGACAGGCGGCAGTGGCACAAACCGGCGAGCTGGCGCATCAGCAACAGCTGCTGACACAAAAAATGGACACTCTGCAGCAGGCACAGCAGCAGCGGCACAGCGACATTCAGGCCTGTGAGCAGCAGCGCTGCGAGCTGGAGCAGCAGCTGCTTGCCGGCATTGGTCATCAGCCCGGTAACTGGCAGGCCTGGCTCAGCCACACCGAGCAGCAATGGCAACAATGGCGGCAGCAGCAAAACAGCGTCAGTCAGCTGAAAGAGCAGCGCCAGCAGCTGGCCATGGCCCTTGGTGAAGCCGAACGCCGGCTGGCACACTGGCAGCAGGGCTGGGATCAGCTGGCCCTGCCTGATGATGCGCCGGTAACAGCCGCCGATCCGGACGCGGCAGCCAGTGAGGCTGAAATCCGGCTGGCCGAACTGAAAGACGCCCTGCAGCGTCAGCATCTGCTGCTGGAGCAGGAGCAACAGCAGGCCACAGAACTGCAGAAAACGCTGAACGAAGCCAACGCCGGCTGGCAGCAGGCGCTGACCGACAGCCCCTTTGCCGATGAGGCAGCATTTCTGGCGGCACATCTGCCGGAGCCAGAGCGCCAGCGGCTGCAGGCACGGCTGCAGGCGTTGCAACAGGCGCTGGCACTGGCTGCCGACCGGCTGGCTCAGGCGCAGCAGGCAAAACAGCAGCTGGGAGACACAGCGCCGCCGGCGCTGGCCGAGCTGGAGCAGCAACAGCAAAACCAGCAACAGGCGCAAAATACCGCCCAGCAGCAACTGGGCCGGCTGGAAGAGCGCCTGGCGCACGATGCCGCTCAGCGTGAGCGCCAGCAAAGTTTGCTGCAGCGCATTGAGCAGGGCCGTCAGCAACTGCAGCGCTGGGAGCAGCTCAATAGTCTGATTGGCGCTGCCGACGGTGCCCGTTATCGCCGTTTTGCTCAGGGGCTGACCCTCGAGCATCTGGTATATCTGGCCAACCGCCGGCTGGAGCGGCTGCACGGCCGTTACCGGCTGGCGCGCAATCATGCCGCCGAGCTGGAGCTGTCGGTCATTGACACCTGGCAGGCGGATGTAAGCCGGGATACCCAGACCCTGTCCGGTGGCGAAAGCTTTCTGGTGAGTCTGGCGCTGGCGCTGGCGTTGTCGGATCTGGTGAGCAGCAAAACCTGTATCGACTCGCTGTTTCTGGATGAAGGCTTTGGCACCCTGGATGCCGACACTCTGGAAGTGGCACTGGATGCGCTGGATGCGCTGAATGCCAGCGGCAAGATGATAGGCGTGATCAGCCATATAGATGCACTGAAGGAGCGGGTGCCGGTGCAGATAAAACTCAGCAAAGGGCAGGGCCTGGGCCTCAGCCGGCTGGCACCGGAATTTGCCTTCAAGGCCGAAGCATGAGCAACAAAAAGCCGGAGCTTTGCTCCGGCTGTTATTGTATCAACGTAAGGATTATTCTGCGGTAATCAGCGCCGGAATACCCGGCAGCATGCCCACCGCCGCCATAATGGCCAGCAGAATGACAAAGGTAATACCCGGAATCACCCAGCGGTCCATCAGTCGCAGTTTCTTGCCGCGCTCCTTGTCACCAATCAGACCCAGGTTATCCAGCAGCATGGTCATGGACCAGCCAAATACCGGGTTAACAAACGCGGAGGCGAACACCACAATCCCGGCAGACTGGCTGCTGGTAGTGTTACGGGTCATCTGCATGCCCGCTTCCAGCAGTGGCATAAATACACCCACAATCAGCGCTACCCGCAACACCGGTGCCCACACCGCCAGATCCATGGGGTAACCCCAGAGTGCGGCAATCACACACAGAATGCCGGTCAGTACGGCACCCGCCGGAATGGGGCGCTTGGCAATGGCCGCCGGAATAATATAAGTCCCCCAGGAAGAGGCCAGATTACCGCCACCCAGCACACTGCCTACAGCCTGGCGTACCGAGGCCACACCCATGGTGTCGTCCACGTTCATCAGTACCTTGGTGGCTTTTTTGGGATAGTTCAGCTCCTGGAAAACCCGCTGGCCCATAAAGTCAGGAGACCACATGGCTACTGCCAGCACCGCAAAGGGTGCCACACTCACAAAGTGATGCAGCTCGGGCCAGCCCATCTGCCAGCCGGTGTTCTCACCCCACCAATAAGACGGGCTCAGGTTGGGAATGCCGGGCTCGGTCACAAACTCAAAGGGTGCGCCCAGGGCAATGGCAATAATAAAGGCAATACCGGAGCCCAGCGGAATGGACAGCCAGCGCATTTCCAGCCGGGCCAGCAGGGCATACATGATAATGGTGCTCAAAATGACCACAAAGGCGACGTAGCCCATATCAATGCCGTTGGCCCATGCGGTCAGTGCCTTGATCTGGCTGAGCAGGCCCATGGCCCCCAGATAAATCAGCAGGCCGCCGCGTACACCATCACTGGTGAGCGCCATCAGTTTACTGCCGCCTTTGGTTAAACTGAGAATTAAGCCAAACAGCCCCACCAGCAAGCCCAGCGCCAGCGGGTGCCCCCCCGAGGCTACAATCAGCGGGATCAGCGGAATCATGGGGCCGTGGGTGCCGGCCAGGTTGGCGTTGGGGTTAATAAAGCCCGAAAACAGAATCACGAACAGCAAGGCCGCTATCAGCATTTCAAAGCGAACGTTTTCTACTACAAAAGCGTCACTCAGCCCCAGCGGACCGGCAAAGGCCGCGACCACGGCGGCAACCATAACAATTTTGCCGATAGTCGCCGCCAGTGCCGGTACAAAATCTTCGAACTCAAAGCTGTAGTCACGAAATGGCAGGTTGATCCCCCAGCGGCGGGGCGACAATATAGACAGCTCATGCTCCAGATAGGCGGCCCGGCTGTCGAAATCTTTGCGGGGCTTGCGCTGGGAGCGGTAGGTCTGGGAGGGTGCTTCAGACATGATCATCTCCTCGATGAATAATACTTTCCCTGTTTAATCACAAGGCATGCTAGCGTCTGTTAACGAATGTAACTATTCGACATAAGTCTTAAAACATAACTGTTACATTCTTGATGCAAGACAAATCATTCAACGTGAAACGGAGATATTCATGATTACTCTGCATTATCTGGAAGACTCCCGCGCTCAGCGCATTCTGTGGTTGCTGGAAGAGCTGGGCCTTGAATATGAGCTGGCCCGTTACTCCCGCAACGCCGGTTCAGGCCTTGCCCCCGATAGCCTGAAGCGTGTGCATGCCCTGGGCAAGTCACCGGTGATCACGGACGGCAACCTCACTCTGGCAGAGTCGGGTGCCATTGTGGATTATCTGGCCCAGCGTTACGGTGCAAAGCAGCTGTTGCCCGAGCACGGCACCGACATCTGGTGGGATTATGTGTACTGGCTGCACTATGCTGAAGGCTCGCTGATGCCGCCGCTGCTGATGCGCTTTGTGTTCGAGCGGGTAAAACAGGCTCCCATGCCGTTTTTTGTGAAGCCGCTGGTGAAAAAAATAGTGGCAGGTGTTAACAGTGCCTTTCTTGACAAGCAGATACATACTCACCTTAATTTTGTGGCGGATCACCTTGCCTGTCATGAATGGATGCTGGGTGAGCAGTTCAGTGCTGCCGATATTCAGATGAGTTTTCCGCTGGAAACCGTGATCAGCAACCCCGAGCTGGCCGACAGCTACCCCAGGCTGCAAGCCTATGTGGCGGCGCTGCAGGCCAGGCCAGCTTACCGTAAAGCCCTGAAAGCAGGCGGAGCCTATCGTTATGGCCCGGCTAATTGATGAGTACTATGTCAGCCGGTAGCATGATGGCTGACTATTTAACCTGTGAGTGAGAGCAATGGATGAGGTAAAAGATCTGGAAGGCTGGTTGTTGCCCTGGCTGAATCAATACGTTCCCCAGTTTGCCAAGCTGGCCTATACCGGTATTGCGCTGGCACTGATTGTTATCATTTCGCTTGGCATTCACTTTGTGCTGCACAGGGTGGTATTACGCTGGGTGGAAGGGCGCACCCGGGGCACGCAGCGCATCTGGCGGCGGGCCTTTTTTGAGCGCAAATTATTTGGCCGGCTGGCACTGACTCTGCAGGGCATCATTATTTACATACAAGCCGGGCTCTGGCTAAAAGGCGATACCATATTATTACCTGCCATTCAGACCGCGGTAAATATGTGGATCCTGCTCTACGCCTTATTATCGCTTTATTCCCTGCTGGATGCGTTGCTGGATATTTTTCGTCAGCGTCCGGCAATGCGGACTTTTCCGTTGCGGGGTATTTTTCAGAGCATAAAACTGATTGCCAGTATCTTTATTGGCCTGCTGATTATCTCTGCCCTGATCGGCAAGTCACCGGTGATCCTGCTGAGTGGTCTGGGTGCCATGACGGCCGTGCTGATGCTGGTATTTAAAGACCCCATCATGGGGCTGGTGGCAGGTATTCAGCTTTCAGCCAACGACATGCTGGCGGTGGGGGACTGGCTGGAAATGGGGCGTTACGGTGCCGACGGCGAAGTGATTGATATTGGCCTGACCACCGTAAAAGTACAGAACTGGGACCACACCATTACCACCATTCCCACTTATGCCCTTATTTCCGACTCCTTTAAAAACTGGCGGGGCATGAGCGAATCTGGCGGCCGGCGCATCAAGCGCAGCGTGCTGCTCGACGCCAGCAGCGTGCGCTTTCTTAACGAAGACGATATTCAGCGGCTGCAGAAGTCTCGCTTGCTCGGTGATTATCTGAATGAAAAAGTACAGGAAATCACACGTTATAACAGTGAAAAGCAGACAGACATGAGCCTGCTGGTGAATGGCCGGCGGCTGACCAACCTCGGCACCTTCAGAGCGTACCTTGGAGTGATGCTGCGCGAGCACCCGCATATCCATCAGCAAATGACCCTGATGGTGCGTCAGCTGGAAGCCAGCAGTAATGGTATTCCTGTTGAAATTTATGCGTTTACCAATACCACCAGCTGGGTAGTTTATGAGGGCATACAGTCTGATATTTTCGATCATATCTTTGCGGTGCTACCCGAGTTTGATCTGCGAGTACATCAAACTCCCACCGGTTATGATATGCGCATGCTGGCTCACCATGAGCAGCCAAAGCTGAAAAAGGTGATGTAAATAAAAAGGCCGGAATATTCCGGCCTTTTTTGTGCAGTGTGATTACGGCTTGTTCGGATGGTTGGGATAGCTGGCAGTGCCCAGCACGCTGCCATTGAACTCCTTGCCATACTGGCTGTATCCACCGTGAAATTTTTCCACGGTTTCTTCCAGTGAGCCCTTGTTACGCGGATCTTGCGGGCGCTCCTGAGTGTCAAGATACATGGCCACGTCCCAGGCCTGCTGCTCGGTGAGTTTCTCGGGCTGCCCCAGGGGCATGTTTTTGTGAATAAAGTAAGCGGCCGTATTCACCCGCTGCATGCCGGCACCCCAGTTATAGGTGTCCGGCCCCCACAGCGGCGGGAATACATAGCGGTCATTCACTTTCTGACCTTCACCATTGGCACCATGACATACAGCACATTCCTGTGCATATACGGCTTTGCCACGGGTAATATCAGGCTCCTGCCCGGGGTCAGACAACTTGGGGTAGCCCCGGCCCGGCGTTTTCACTTCAGCGGTGCCGCCATTATCCAGATAAGCCTGCATAAAGGGGAAGTCATCACGTTTGCCGCCTTTTACCAGGTCCTCATCGCCGGGAATGGGCATGGTGGCCGGATCAAACTGTTCACCGGTCATGGTGCCCTGAGCCAGCCAGTAGGCGTAGGCAGACAAATCAACCAGCACCGGGTTCATATGCTCAGGCGGTGTTCCGTTCATGGAATACAGAAAGCAGCCCTGAATACGCTCTTCATAGCTGTTGATGCGGTCATTCTTTTTTCGGTAAGCGGGGTAACTCATATAAGCCGCCCACAGCGGCGCGGCATTTTCTTTTTTGCCGGCATCCATGTGGCAGTTGACGCAGTTAAGACCGTTACCGACAAACTCCGGAGACAGTGACTGAGTGTTAACAAAATAGTTATAGCCACGGATCACTCGCTCACCGAACTCACCTTCCGGCAGTTTGTCCCAGCCGGGAGGAGCCGGATATTCACCGGCCGCCTTGCCTACAGGGAGCTCTTCCTGAATGGCCAGTTTTTCCAGATTGGCCGGCTGAGCAGTGCTCTGGGCATGAGCTGCAGTGACACCAGCCAGTGTCAGGCCCAGCATAATGGCAGAAATTCGGTTCATGTTACTGACCTCCCAGGCTTGCGAAGTAGCTGGCAACGGCGGTAATTTCTTCTGCCGTCAGCTTTTTGGCCACCGGGGCCATCAGGCCGTGAGTGTCGGTAGCACGGCTGCCGCTTTGCCAGGCTTTAAGCTGGCTCTCTATATAGTCGGCGTGCTGGCCGGCCAGATGAGGAAATACCTCACCCACACCGACGCCTTCCGGTCCATGACAGGCCACACAACTTGGCAAATCACGCTGCCAGTCGCCCTGATAGGCCAGTTTCTCGCCCAGCTCCATGTGTTGTGGTGCCGGTTTTTCACCGCGAAAAGCCGGGTTGTCCGGCAGTGATACCGGCAGGCTGGCAAACCACTGACTGACGGCCTCAACACCGGCGTCGTCCAGCATCATGGCCATGGGCTTCATAATGGCATTATTGCGAGCTCCGCTCTGAAAGTGGCGCAGCTGCTCTGCCAGATAAGGAGCCGGCATACCGGCAATGGAAGGGGCCACATTGGCCATGCCAAGGCCGTTGGCCATATGACAACTGACACAGACACCCGCCTGCGGCGGCATTTCTGCCATCACAGGAAGTGCGCCGGCTCCCAGCAAAGCTCCCAGTAGTATGGTCTTGGTCATTGTTATTATCCTCGATTGGAGGTGGGTGTTACTCAGCGCTAATTCTAGAACCCGAACCCGAGGGCGAGTATACGTATATTCCACATAAAGAGCGGGTTCTTTATTGTTTTTAAAAGAAAAATACGTCTTGCCTGAAAAAAGCGCTGTTAACCGGTCTCAGGCTTGCCTGACATGATCCCGCCACAGCAGCCAGAGCCGGGTATCCAGTTCCAGCTGATGATAGTCAGGCTCCATATGACAACATAGTTGATAGAAGGCCTTGTCGTGTCCTTTTTCCCGAAAGTGGGCCAGCTCATGAACGACTATCATGCGCAAAAACTCCGGCGGCGCTTCACGAAACAGGGCGGCCACGGTAATGCTGTTGCGGGTTTTGAGTTTGTTGCCCTGCACATGGGCACGGTAGGTATGCAGACCCAGCGCCTGTTTCACCACGTTCAGTTTGCTGTCATAGCGAGCCTGACTAAGCGGCGCTGCTTTTTTCATATAGCGGCTTTTCAGCGCGCTTACATAATCGTAAAGCGCCTTGTCGCTCTGCACGTGATGAGACTCTGGATATTTTCGCGTCAGGTAGGTGCCAAGACGGCCATCAGTCACCAGCCTGGCGGCCTGTTGCTGCAGAGATGCCGGATAGCCGGCGAGGTAGTCTGGAGTGCTCAAAATATTATGCCAGGCCGATCAGTGCCTGAGCCTGCTGTTTGGCCGAGCGGCCATAAACACCGGCAATCACTTCATTGCGCTGCTGCATGGGACTGTTGGGATCGCGCTCAGCGGAGGAAACCGGTTTGCTGCTGGCGTCTTCCTGTTTGCCGTCCCGCAGCTCTGCGCGGGCCTGGGCGATGAGTTGTTCGGCCTGGGCGGCGGCATTCTTGTCGGCCTGAGACGGCTCTGCCGGTGCCATGGCAGCCGCCTTTATCTGCTGCATTTTATCGATGGTGGCCTGCGGATCGCCGGGCACCGGTGACATGTCAACCTGCACATGGCCTTCTACCGCATACTGTTTGCCGTCGGGGCCGGTTTCATATTCGTAATTGGGCGAGCCTGCATGCTGGCCACCCACGGCAGCGTGCTGCTGTTCATGGGTGCGCACTTCCTGATCCCGTAACTTGAGATCGTTCAGCTCCAGCACTTCTTCTTCGGTCATGGGTTCGCCGGAGGGTTTGCTGGGGCGAGTGCCGGCTTCGGTGCTGGCCTGCTCATTCCCGGCTTTTTCTTTGCTGTCTGCAGGGGGATCGGCAGAGTCGGTTTCAGTGCCGGTTTTCTGGCCACGGGCATCATACAGGGCGATTTCTTCGCCGCCGCGCTCACGGCGCTCGTCCTGACCGGCAAAGGCATCGGCCTGCTGAGGCGGAGCAATACGCTCCTGTTTGTCGTTGTCCTGACGCGACTGAGTGCCGGCGGTTGGTGCCGGAACAAACAGCGGATCATTAAGCCGGTTGTCGATATTCATGGAAATCTCACCGAATAAAAGTCAGGAAACGATGGCTTATTAAACATAAGAATCATGGTTAAAGAAAGCAAATAAAAAAGCCCTCTTGCAAGAGGGCTAAACAGCAGGCGTAAATCAGGTGATCAGAAACGAATATTAGTAGACAACCAGAGACGACGGCCTTCTTCCAGCACACCGTCCGTCGAGCGACCGCTCTGGGTGTAATCAGAAGCCCAGTCATTACCATTGTTATAGAAAGTGCCTGTGGTGAAGTCTTTGTCGAGCAGGTTATAAATGGTGGCGTTCAGGGTTACCTTGTCGGATACCTGATAGGAGCCTCCCAGGTGAAACAGCTCATAGCCCTGAATGTCGCCTGCCGCGTCGAGCAGGGCCTGCTGATCGGTGTCCAGGTTTTCACGCTTGCTGAGGAAGCGGGCGCGATCGCTGCGGTATTCACCCTGCAGCCACAGGGTCAGCTGTTCTGTGGTGTTCCAGCTCAGTTTGGCATTAACCATGTGTCTGGGCGTGTTGGTCAGAGGTTCACCCTGGTTATCACCGCTTTTCTGCTCGCTGTCGGTCAGGGTGTAATTACCGGAGAGTTTCCAGTCCGGAGCAAACTGCCAGCCGGCAGCCAGCTCTATCCCCTGAGTCACGGCTTTATCCACGTTGACTTTCTGCGAGCAGGTACCACCCGCATTGCCGGCACAAAGCGGGTCACTGACGGGATCACCGTCTGCGATTTTATCGCTGAACTGAGTATGGAACAGGGTCACATTGGCATTGAGGCCTGTAAGGCTGTCGTAATAGGCACCTACTTCGGTATTAATGGTGGTTTCCGGCTGCAGATCCGGGTTGCCGATATTAATGACAGTGCCCTGTCCGCCAATACCGTTAATGCCATCATGCAGGTCATTCAGACTGGGGGTTTTATAGCCCTTGCTGACACCGCCCTTGAGGGTCCAGTTGTCTGTGGTGTTCCATACCAGATAACCGCGGGGGCTGATATGACCGCCAAAGGCATCATGATGGTCATAGCGGGCCCCCAGCGTCAGGGCCAGATCGTCGCGCAGCATCCACTCGTCTTCACCAAACAAGGCCCAGGATTTTTGCTCAAAGGTTTCGGTGGAAATACCGTCTTTCAGCTCGGAATCCTGCCACTGGCCGCCGATGGTGGCAATATGGGTATCACCGACAGGGGCTACCAGCTTGCTGTCGATAACCAGTTCGGTGGCTTTCAGCTCCCGGTCATTGCCGACGATAATGGAGGGAAAACCATCATAGCTGCTGCCAATAGGTTTGAAGTTGGACTGACCGGCTCGTCCGCCCGGAATGGTGCGGCCCAGGGTTTCGGTGGTGTTGTGGGTAATGCTGCTGTCAAGGTTGCCGAATCCCAGCCGGGCACTGTGCGTAAGCGCCAGCTGATCCCGCTCAAAGCGCAGCTCATCCTTATAGCCGTTGGCCTGGGTGGGCTCTTCCTGAGAGCAGCCGTTTACCGCGCTGCCGCCGGTTTTACCATCCAGAGTGCCCAGCTGACAGTCGTCATTGTTATAGACCTGACGGCCCCGCTCCATATCCAGAGAAATATCGTGATCTTCGTTGGGTGTAAAGGTCAGGCGGCCACCGATGGTATAATTTCGCCCCTCTACCGGCGACACACCGCGCTTGTTGACGGTTGAGCCATTATCAAAGGTCAGATCAGACGCTCCCCGGTCGTATACACTGCCGCGCACCGCCAGGCCCAGCTTGTCTTCCATCAGCGGGCCGGAAGTATAAAAGCTGACATTACTTGAATCGCCGTAGTCGCGATCTTCCTGGAAGGTGTGATCCAGGGTGACCGAGCCGCTCCACTCATTTGCCACTTTTTTGGTGATGATATTGATCACCCCACCCATGGCATCAGAGCCATACAGGGTGGACATGGGACCGCGGATCACTTCAATGCGCTCAATGGCGGACAGCGGCGGTATAAAGCTGGTGGCGGTGTCGTTAAAGCCGTTGGGAGTGGCGTTGCCGGAGGTATTCTGGCGGCGGCCGTCGATCATGATCAGCGTATATTCGCTGGGCAGACCACGCATGCTGATATTAAGGCCGCCGGTTTTTCCGGTGCCCTGGCGAATATCAATGCCTTCTACTCCATCCAGTGCCTGCGCCAGGTTGCCATAACGTTTTTGCTGCAGTTCCTGCTGGCCGATAACGGTAATGCTGGCCGGCGCGTCAGTAACGTCCTGTTCAAAGCCGGACGCACTGACCACCACGGTATCAAATACCTGAGCGGTCTGTGCTTGCGCGGTGGCGAGGGTGGCGGTGTTTAACAGCACCAAAGAAATAGCGCTGGCCAGACGACTGGGCATGAGCTTGGGCATGACTACTCTCCTGTGTACAAATATGCCGACTTCGATAAAAATGAGCTTGTTAATGATAATTGTTATTGAAAGCGATTGGCATTGTAGAGAAAGCCTTTCCAAAAAGTGACATCAATTAATGGAACATTTCATTCCGTTAATGGAACAGCGCCTTGAGCTTTTGGGTGATAGTGATGGAGCCGGTGTCTGGTGTTTTTTCTATTCGCTAATGGCTGCCCGTCGTTGCCCGCAGCCGGGCTTGCCAGGTCATGTTGATAATTTTATGGGAGCGCTATGCAAGATTTGTTTGAGCTGGAAGGCGTTGTCACTGTGGTGGCCTGTGGCAGCCTCACGGAGGCTGCACGGCGTCTTGGTGTGCCCAAGTCGACCTTAAGCCGGCGGCTCAGTCAGCTGGAGTCCCGGCTTGGTCAGCCATTGCTGCATCGCCGTGGTAACCGCCTGCAGGCCACTGAAGCGGGTGTATTGTTTGAACGGTATAGCCGGCAAATACTGCACCTTGCAGAGCAGGGGCGTCAGGCCATGGATGACCTGAAAGAAGAGATAAGCGGCGAACTGGTCATAAAAGTGCACAGCAGCTGTATCAGAGGGTGGTTTCCTGGTGTGCTGCAGCAGTTTATGGCGGACTATCCCGGTGTGAGCATCTCGCTCTATAGCGAGACCCGGGCACCGCCTGCGAAAGCCGGGCAGAATGAAATATGGCTATGGGTGGGCGATGATCCTCAGTGTGGCCTGCGCCATGAGGTGCTTGGCCACTGGCCGCGCAGACTTTATATGAGCCCGGATTATGCACAGCGCCATGGTGTGCTGCGGCACCCTCAGGAGTTGCCGGAGCATGTCTGGATAGACAGGCTCAGCGAGCGTCATCATGCGCTTTTGCTGCGCCATGAGCATGAAGGTGAATATATTTTTCAGCCGTTACCTTCCCGGCTGAAGGCAGATGATTACATACTGCAGCTGGATGCCATTGCCAACGGGCAGGGCATTGGCGTACTGCCCGAGTACTATGCTGAAGCATACCTTAAGGCGCACCCGGGGCGCTTGCAGCTTTGTCTGCCCGAGTGGCGGCTGCCGCCGTTGCCGGTGGGGTTACTCTACTCCTTTGGCCGTCAGCCCAAAAAGCAGGCAGCGCTGCTGTCGTATCTGCGTCAGTCGGTACCGGCAGAGTGGACCATATTGCCAGCCCGGGAAGGTTAACAGCACTGTTGCTGACGCTCGGGACGGTTACCCATTGTCGCCAGGCGGCTCAGGGCCGGTGCAATATAATGTTGAAAATGCTGATGGGTCTGGTGCAGCAGTGTTTTGCTGCCGTTATCCAGATCGTCGGCAAGACGATAATACACCCACTGGCCGGCGCGGCGGTCGGCCAGCAGGCCGGCCTGGCGCAGCAGGGCTAGATGGCGGGAAATTTTGGGCTGGGTTTCATTAAGCGCGTGAGTCATTTCACACACGCAGATTTCGCCTTCAGCCACGATCAGCAGCACCAGCTGCAGACGCGTATCATCGGCCAGCGCCTTGAACAAAGACAGGGGAGAGGTTACCACAGGGTTTTCTCCTGCCGGTCCTGTACCAGTACCAGTAACTTTATACGTTCGTAAATTTCCTGGGTGAGCTTGCTGGCATCAGTTTCGCTGCAGCAGGGAGTGTCGGTAAAGTGCCAGGCCATAAAGCGTTCTGCCGGCACAGCACCGGCGGCCGCTTCTGCCTGCTCACACAGGCTGACAACAATATCAAAATATTCGTCGGCAACCGCATCCAGGCCCTTGCTCTCAAGGCCGCTGGTGTCAACGTTCAGTTTATTCAGCGCGGCCAGCGCATTGGCATCGATGGCCACCGGCTGCACACCGGCACTCATTACCCGGTAGCGATCTGCCGCCAGATGATTAAGCAATGCCTCGGCAATGGGGGAGCACACGCTGTTGCTGTGGCAGACAAAAAGCACAGAAGTCATGGCAAGGCCCGTATTCTTGATAATGCGCTCATCTTATATACGGACCTTCGCATGTCAACGCCGTTGTCATTCGCCTGTCATATTTTGCGCGGCAGGTCAGAAGCCCTGCTGTTTTAAACGGGCGGCCAGCTGGTGAGCGCTGGTAAAGGCGGCTTCTACCCGGCCCCCCAGGCACCAATCACCACAGGCAGCCAGCTTGCGCTCGCTGTCCAGCACATACCCCGAAGGATCATGCCCCAGCGCATTCTTGGTTACTTCTGTGGCCAGAGCATAGCGCCAGCGGTGCAGCTGTGCTTCCTGTACGGCTTGCGGGCTGACGCCGGTCAGTGCGCAGAATTCGGCGGTCAGCTGGTTCCGTACCGTATCCTGACAGTCTTCCAGATGGGTAGCAGCCCAGTCGGCGGTGCTGTGAGCCACCACAGCACCCAGCTCCCTGTTGCGGCCGGGCAGGCGATGGTTAAAGGCAATCCAGCGCAAGGAAGAATCATTCACTTTGGCTGCATCCCACACCGGCAGATCACTGTCGTTGACTTTCAGCATCAGGGCGTAGCAGGGCAGCATGCCAAAATCGGCCCAGGTGTCGGGCGCAAAGGGCAAGAGCACTTGAGTTTGCGGCAGCGGTGCCGAGCTGATTACCCAGTCAAACTCGCCCAGCTCCGCCCCTTGGTCATCCAGCAGCCGCCACTTGCCATTGTGCTGCTGCAGGGTTTCAACCCGGGTTTGCAGAGCAATGTTCAGCCCCGGACTCATGGCCTTGAGCAGGCTGTTCATGCCCGGTGCGGCCACATAATGAGGCTCAAACCAGGGGCGCTTGTAAGCGGGCTGACAAGGGGAAAGGGTGGTGATATTGGGTTGCCACTCCACCACGTCACCGCTGGCAATAAAGGGCTTGAGCAGTGCCTTGAAAGCACGGGAGCGGGCGGTAAAAAACTGGGCACCATGATCCCAGCGATGCTCATCGCGGCGGCGGGTAGACATGCGTCCGCCCAGCCCCCGGGCCTTTTCAAACAGGCTGATGTTGGCGTGTTCGCTCAGTTCCCGGGCCAGGGTTAAACCGGCCAGACCGGCACCGATAATGGCAATGTCAGCTTTCATTGTGTTCCTTATTAGTATGAATGGTGCATTGTTGAACATGGGGCTGGCGGCGGTACCAGCATAAAAACAACCGGTAGCCGGCATTCAGCAGCCAGCGCACCGGTGCCAGGCGGGCAAGGCGCGCCAGCCAGGCAAGCGCAGGCACGGTTTGCCATAACAGCAAAAAGGCATCTACGCCGGTATGCAGGTGTTGCTGCTCATCCAGCAGATGCAACTGCTGCAGGCACAAAGCCGGCGTCAGGCCGGCGGCAGCCAGCTCTGGTGGCTGATCCCAGATATTGAGCCAGCGCACTGAGCCGGATTTTGCCCGCCGGCGGTAAAAGGCAATTTCCCGGTCGCACAGGCCACAGCGGCCATCGTAAAATACGGTCAGCATAATGAAACTCTGCATAAAGACGGACAAGGTTCCCCTGAGACCGAGACCGATCCCGCTTTCTTTCAGTGATTTTTATGCGTACTCCGCCTCACCGGCCAATAATCGGTTTACAATGAAAACTTTGCGGCAACCGAAACAGGTGAGTATGGAGATTCCGATACGTATAAAGCAGAAAACCTGCATGGATTGCCTGAGCGGGCACTCCCTGGGGTTTGATATTCGCATGGCCTTTCAGCCCATTATTGACTGGCAGCAACAGGATATTTTTGCTTACGAGGCGCTGGTGCGCGGGCCGGAAGGGCAGGGTGCCGGTTGGGTATTTGAGCAAATCAAGGGCGATAACAAGTACTACTTTGATCAGATGTGCCGGGTTAAGGCCATTGAAACCGCCGCCCGTCTGGGCTGCGATCGCCTGCTCAGCATCAACTTTTTGCCCAATGCCATTTACAATCCGGACACCTGTATTCGCGCTACCATAGAGGCCTCTGAGCTGTATGGTTTTGATCTTAAAAAGATTATTTTTGAGGTGACTGAAGGTGAGCGTATTGTCAGCCAGCAAAAGCTCAAGCGCATTTTTGAGGCGTATGCCCGCTATGGGTTTTATACCGCCATTGATGACTATGGCGCCGGTTTTACCAGCCCAGAGTGGTTATACAGCCTCAAGCCCGCCATTGTGAAACTGGATATGGACATGATTCGTGATATTCATCGCGATCCTGCCAAGCAGCAGCAGCTGGCAGAAGTACAGCGGGTATGCCGGGAGCTGAATGCCCTGGTGCTGGCCGAAGGCATCGAAACCGTGGAAGAGCGGGATTATCTGGTGAATGCCGGTGTGCGTTATTTGCAGGGCTACCTGTTTGCCCGCCCCATGCTGGAAGAGCTGACAGGACTTGAGCAGATAACGGGCTGGACGACCGGATAGCGTGATGAACAGCGCGCGAGAACTGCTTCGGCTGCAGGTTGAAAACGAACGACTAAAGCGCATTGCCGCCGATGCCCGGGAAAAACTGGAAGCGGCCATGGACGGCACCGGCCTGTGCGTGTGGCAGCTGCATGTGCCCAGCGGCAAGCTGGTTATCTTTAACCGGCGCTGGGGTGCCATGCTGGGCTTTCAGCCCAAGGAAATAGAAGCCAGCTTTGAGGTGTGGAAGTCGCACCTGCACCCGGAAGACCGGGAAGAAGTGCTCAACAACTTTTTTGAGCACCTGCACGGGCGCAGTGAATTTTATGAAGTGCAACACCGCATGGTGGCCAAGAATGGTGCCATTACCTGGGTGCAGGACAGGGGCCGGGTAGTAGAGCGCGACGAACAGGGCCGGCCGCTGCGCGTGATGGGCACCCATATCGATATCACTCAGGAAAAGGAGTACGAGCTTGCTCTTTCACGCCTGGCGCACAAGGATCCGCTTACCGGTCTGCTCAACCGCGGCGGCCTGATTGAACGCTTCAAGGCGCTTAAAAGCGAAGGCGCGCTGACCCTGTGCTTTATTGATCTCGACGACTTCAAACAGGTCAACGACACCCTGGGCCACCGTGCCGGTGACAGGCTGCTGATACAGCTGGCCGAGCGGCTGCGCGGCCTGTGCCCGCCGGAAGGGGTGCTGGGACGCTTGGGTGGCGATGAGTTTGTGTTGTTGTTGCCCTGGGCATTACAGAATCCTCAAACCCAGCCGCTGGCGCAGGCCTGCATCGACTGCCTGGATACACCCTTTGAACTGGATAACGGCGAGGCCTCTGTGGGCATGAGCATGGGAGTGGAAGGCGTGCGTGAGCAGGATGATTTTGCCGATGTCATGGCCCGGGCCGATGCCGCCATGTATCAGGTAAAACGCGCGGGCAAACGCGGTATGGCTTTTAATGCAGCCCCTGTGGTGGCTCATATAGGATTAAATGAACGCAGCCGGCATACCGGATAATAAAGGCCCCGCCAGGCGGGGCAAGAGCAGAACCGAAGAAATTATTTGCTCATCAGCTCGGGCACATCGCACTCCTGGGGCTCAATGGCCAGACTGGTGGCGTGGCCGGCGGGCTGGCGCAGGCCGATGATCACCTGCCAGGTCACCGCCAGGGCGCCGACGATGAACACCACGTCACCAAAGGTGCGCACCCAGCGCAGGGTTTGCAGCAGGCCCTGCTGCATAAAGCTTTCGCTGCGGGCATACCAGAGGCCTTCGCTGGCGCTGGCCACAAACTGAATGACACCCACCGGCAGCACGCTGGTAAACAGCATCAGTGCCAGGCCGCCGTTCATCCACCAGAAGGCGGTTTTCATCAGTGACTCGCTGAATACCAGATTGGGGCGAATGTAGCGCAGCACAAGCAGGGCAAAGCCCAGCGCCAGGAAACCATACACACCAAACAGGGCGGCATGAGCGTGAGTGGGCGTGGTGTTCAGACCCTGAATGTAATAGAGCGCCACCGGGGGGTTGATCATAAAGCCCAGCACACCGGCACCCAGCATGTTCCAGAAGGCTACTGCCACAAAGAACATCAGCGGCCATCTTACGTTTTCCATCCAGGGGGCGCTGTTCTTCAGCCGCCAGTTTTCCCAGGCCTCATAACCCAGCACCACCAGCGGCACCACTTCCAGGGCGCTGAAGGTGGCGCCCACCGCCATCACCGGGGTGGTGGTGCCGGAGAAATACAGGTGGTGGAAGGTGCCGGGAATGCCGCCCAGCATAAACAGCGAGGCCGAGGCCAGGCTGGCGGTGGTGGCGGCACGGCGGGACACCAGACCCATGCTGCAGAAGATAAAGGCCAGCGCCGTGGTGGCGAACACTTCAAAGAAGCCTTCCACCCACAGATGCACAATCCACCAGCGCCAGTATTCCATGACCGAGATATGGGTGCGTTCGCCGTAGAAGAAGCCGGCACCGTAGAAGAGGCCAATGGCTGCGCAGGAGGCGGTGAGCAGCGCCAGCAGGTGGCGATCACCGGGCTGACGCAGCGCCGGCACCACACCGCGCAGCATCAGCACCAGCCACAGCACTATGCCGGTGAACTTGCCAATCTGCCACAGCCGGCCCAGATCCACATATTCATAGCCCTGATGCCCCAGCCAGAAGTTGAGGTTGGCAGGCATAATTTGCGCAATGGCCAGATAGTTGCCAACAAAGCTGCCCACCACCACCGCCACCAGCGCCCAGAACAGCACGTTTACCCCCAGTGCCTGATATTTGGGATCCTTGCCGCCGTTGATGATGGGTGCGAGGAACAGGCCGGCGGCGAGAAAGCCGGTGGCAATCCAGAACAGGGCGCTCTGAATGTGCCAGGTGCGCAGCAGTGTGTAGGGGAACCACTTCGACAGCTCAATGCCGTAAAAATGCTGACCTTCCACCGTGTAGTGGGCAGTGGCGCCACCCAGCAGCACCTGAAAGGTAAACAGGGCCACCACCAGAAACACATATTTGCCCAGTGCCTTTTGAGATGCAGTAAGGGTGAAGGTGGTGAGCGGATCCTTTGCCGGCGGCTCAGGGTCGGCTTCGTCTTCCTTGCGCAGAAAAGCCCAGGCCCACACCAGACCGCCCACACCGGCAATCAGCAGCACCACGCTGGCAATGGACCAGACAATGTTCTCGGCGGTGGGCTTGTTGCCGATCAGCGGCTCGTGCGGCCAGTTGTTGGTATAGGTGGCTTCACTGTCTGGGCGCTCGGTGGCGGCGGCCCAGGCGGTCCAGAAGAAGAAATTGGTCATATCGGCCCGGCGCTCGGCGCTTGGCAGGGTGTTCTCCTTCATGGCAAAGCTCTGGCGAGTGCCGCGCAGGGCAGGGTCATCACTGAACAGTTTGTCGTAATAGGCAGCGGTATCGGCCATGGCCTGGGCACGGCGCTCAGACAGCACCAGTACGTCAGCCTCAGCATCGTAGCTGTTGGTGCGATATTCCTGCTTTAAGCGGTGTTGCAGCATGGCTTGCTGATCACCCTCAAGATTGGCATAAGCGGTGCCAAATTCATCCTGAGCGGCCAGCTCCAGCCAGGCTACCAGCTCCCGGTGCAGCCAGTCGGCAGTCCAGTCCGGTGCCTGATAGGCACCATGACCCCACACCGAGCCCAGCTGCATGCCGCCCACCGACTGCCAGGCGGTCTGGCCGTCGAGAATGCCGTCGTGGGTGGTAAGCAGGGTACCGTTTTCGGTCACTACCTGAGCGGGAATGGGTGGGGCCGTCCGATACACTTCACGGCCAAAATAGCCAAGAATGGCAAAAGTAATGCCAACAACCACCAATAACAGTAGCCAAAGGCGACGATAGTTAGCCATGTTGCACCTCCTGGTGCCGGGAAGGGGAAAAGAGAAGGTTGTTTTCCAGATGAATGTGCTGCATCAGGTCGTTCTGCAGCTCCTCAATGCCCGCATACAGCGCCTGCCAGCTGCCGCAGGCATCGGCGGGCAGGGCAAGGTGATTGGTCAGCTCCAGCAGGCGGGCCAGGGCCTGGCCATGGTCGTTGTGCTCCATGCGCATCACGCTGATCGGCCCCTGGGCGGGAGCAAACAGGCCCCGGCGCAGCATGGGGAACAAAATCTGCTCCTCTTTCTGCATGTGGCTTTCCAGCTCCTGGCCCATGCCCTCAAGATGATCCGCCAGCCCCTTGGGGCAGAGCGGATGCTCTTCATGTACCGCTTCCACCCGGCGGGCCAGCCCGGTGAGTTCTGCCAGCTGCTGGCGATGCACCTCATGGTAGCGTGCCAGAATATGGTCAATCAGCTCACCGGTGCCGGCCTCGGCCCAGTTGGTGTCGTCTTCGTTGCGGGCGGGCAGGGCTTCCAGCCGGGCAATGACCTCGGCGGCATCCAGCCCGCGCTCGGCCAGTGCCTCGCTTAACAACATGTTGCCGCCGCAGCAGTAATCCAGCCGGTAATGATGAAACACCCGGGTGGCTCCCGGAATATCCCGGGCCAGTGCGCCCAGGGAATGGTTGAGCAGGCTCATGATGTGGCTCCTTGTTCATGTTACCCTTGCTCTGTAATTGGCAAATTGCATGCCACTTTTTAAGTTGCTGATTTTAATGGGTTATGGATTTTTGATGGTATTTTTCACCCTGTTTGAGTAGGGTAAATAAAACCCTGTTACGGTAAAAATAACCATGCTTTATGAAATTCTGCTGGCGGATCTGGCCGCCGAGCTACCCAGAGCCGTGCGACTACAGAGTCTGGTGCGTATGGTGCGGGAACATTTTGGCTGCGGTGCCGTGTGTCTGCTGCGGCTGCAGGACGGCATGCTCAGCCCGGTGGCGGTAGAAGGTTTGGTGCAGGAGGCCCTTGGCCGGCGTTTTGTGGTGGCTCAGCACCCAAGGCTGGCGGCCATTCTGGCCAGCCGCAGCACTGTGGCCTTTGCCCCCGACTCACCTCTGCCCGACCCCTACGACGGCCTGCTGGAACATCATGTGGGTGAGGCATTGCCGGTGCACGACTGCATGGGCATCAGTTTGTATGTGAACGGCGAACTCTGGGGTGTGATGACTCTGGATGCACTGACCGCCGGCACTTTTGATCAGGACGCTCAAGATTCCCTGCAACGGCTGGCGCTGACCGTAGCCGCCGCCGTGCGCATGACCCGGCTGGAGCGGGACATTCGTGCCCTGCGGCTGGCCCGGCAGGATGCGCCTGTACCTTTGGGCGACCGGCAGGAAGGGGAAATTCTGGGGCAGAGCACCAAGCTTAAACGGCTGCTGCACGAGCTGAATGTGGTGGCCGACTCGGATTTGCCGGTGCTGCTTACCGGTGAAACCGGCGTGGGCAAGGACTTGTTTGCCCGCCGCCTGCATCAGCGCTCGCCCCGCAAAGACAAGCCGCTGGTGCAGGTAAACTGTGCCGCCCTGCCCGAATCCCTGGCCGAAAGCGAGCTGTTCGGCCATGTAAAAGGTGCTTTCTCCGGTGCCGGCAACGCCCGGCCCGGCCGCTTTGAAGCCGCCGACGGCGGCACTTTGTTTCTGGATGAAGTGGGTGAACTGCCACTGGGCATTCAGGCCAAGCTGCTGCGCACCCTGCAAAACGGTGAAATACAGCGGCTGGGGGAAGACGAACCGCGCAAGGTAAATATAAGAATTATTGCGGCCACCAATCGCCAGCTGCACGACAGCGTACGCGACGGCCATTTTCGTGCCGATCTCTACCACCGGCTGTCGGTCTACCCGGTGCCCATTCCGCCGCTGCGGGAGCGGGAAGGGGACGTGCTGATACTGGCCGGCCACTTTCTCGAGCTGAACCGGGGCCGGCTGGGCCTGCGCAGCCTGCGGCTCTCGCCCGCCGCTGAGCGAGCCCTGTGCGCCTACGCCTGGCCCGGTAACGTGCGCGAGCTGGAGCATGTGATCAGCCGCGCCGCCATCAAGGCCCTCAGCCGGGGTGCCGACCGCGCCGACATCATCACCCTGGAACCGGAGCTGCTGGATTTGGCCGGCAGTGAGCCATTAGCCGAACCCGCACAGACAGCAAGCATACCCAAGGCAGCTCCTCACCCGCTGGCCAGCCTGCAACAGGTGACTAATCAGGCTCAGCAGGCCGCCATTAAACAGGCGCTGGACGCTACCGAACACAACTGGGCCGCCGCCGCCCGCCTGCTGGAAGTGGATCCCAGTAACCTGCATAAACTGGCGAAGCGGTTGGGGATGAAGTGAGCGAGTGCCCAAGTATTATTCCTTTTGCAGCCTTACATCAAAGCTGACGTCTATTTCCATGGTGTTGTTCGGGGTGTGCTCTGTTTGCAGATTTTCCACATACATCAGGGTGGTGTTTACACTGCCGCTGGCCCGGCCGTTTTCGTTATTAAGCTCCAGCACATCCAGCTGAATGGGTACTTCTTCTTTGGTGCCGTAGTGCGGGGTAAGGCTGCTTTCCGGAAAATAGGTGACAGAAGCAGTGTTGACCTTATCTTGTATCACCATAAAGTCGATGGTGAGTGTGCCCTTGGTTTCATATTTGTTCTGGCGATGGCCCTGAATAGATACGCTGTACATGCCGGGCATCAGCTCACTGAAGTTGGCGGTAGAGCCTTGCTCATGCTCCAGAATATGCCAGCTGTGTTGTTCTCCGTTGAGGGTACCGGTCAGCTCGTTGGCAACCGCCAGCGGGGCCAAGAGCAGGGCCAGTGTCAGTGAGGTGGTTATTGTTTTAATGAGTGCTCTCCGCTTGAGTACCGGTTTGCCGATTGTTGTGCACTCAGTGTAGAACACAAAAAAACCGGCGGCCTTGGGGCACGCCGGCAATGTCTTGCGACGAATGGTTACAACAAAACGAAATCAGCTTTCCAGGCTGCGCACCCGGCTGGCCAAAGCGGCAAAGTCAAAGGGGTTGCGGTTAGGCACCAGCAGCAGCAGGGCAGACATGGCCACCGGCACAAAGGTGGCCAGCAGGAACGACTCCAGCAAATAGGTGGCGGCTTCGCCCGGGGCCGGGAACAGCATCAGGCCGGCCACCAGGCCGCCGAGTGTGCTGAGCATGGCGTTCCAGCCCTGATAGCGGGCGTTGTAAAAGCCAAAGAACACCGGAAAGGCAGCGGCACAGCACAGCAGATCTGCCAGCAGGAACAAATAAAGCACACTAAAGCCCTGCGAGGCCACATAGAGCACCGGAATGGAAGACAGCACAATTAGCCAGCGCGACAGCCCCAGCAGAGTGTGTACGCTGGTCTCGGGCAGCAGCCGGCGCAGGTCTACCACCAGCATGCTGGTCAGGCCGCTGATGGTGGAGTCGGCGCTGCTCATGATCAGCGCCAGGCCAAAGGGCAGCAGGCCAATGGCAAACCACAGCGGCATGTCGGGCATCAGCACGCTGAACAGCGCCACCGAGCCGTCGCCGGGCAGGTTCAGGCCCACAAAGGCCAGGCCAAACAGCCCCATAATAAAGATGATGGGAAAGCTGAGCACGCCGCTCAGAATAAAGCCGTTACGAATAACCTTGTTGTCCCGTGCGGCAAACACCCGCTGCCAGGTGCCCTGATAGAAGAGGCCGGTCAGCACCACGGCAAGAAAGAAGGTAAGGCCCGATTTCAGCCCTGTGGTGTCGAGCGGGTCAAGCAGGTGCGGTGCGGTTTGTTGCAGGCCGGCCAGGGCCGGGGCCAGACCGTCGGTAGCCTGCCAGCCCAGGGCTATCAGCACCAGCAAAAACGGTAAAATCACCAGCATCTGCACCCGGTCGGTAAAAATGGTGACCCGCAGGCCGCCATACAGGGTGTAAACAAGGGTGGCCACCATCACAATGCCGGCAGTAGTCCACAGCGGCACCGGTGCCAGCAGGGCTACCATCTGGGCAATGGCGGTAAGGCCGGCGGTGAGCGCAATAAACATGTAAAACAGCATGATCACCAGCACAAAACCAAACATGCCCCGGCCGTAGCGTCCCATTACAAATTCAGTGAGGGTGTGGCCTTCGGGCATTAGCTCGCGAATACGTTTGCCCAGCGGAATCATAATCAGCCGGGGTGCCAGCACACCAAGGGCATAGCCGGTAATGGCACCCACACCGCCCCAGGTGGCGGCCTGAGCCGGACCAAACAAAATCCAGGTGCCCATGGTGGTGGCCAGCAAGGTTAATGTAGTGGCGGTGCCGCTCTGGCTGTTGCGGGCCACAATAAAGTCTTCCGGTTTGTCGTTTTGCCGGCGGGCGTACAGCAACCCGGGAATGGCGAAAACCGCCGCAAATAAACAGAGCCATAAAATGGCGGTGGTGGTGTCCAGCATGTGTTCTCCCTTTGCTCCCGCGAGCATGAAATAGCCGGGGCATACGGGCGAAAGGAAGAGGCGGGCGGATCGTAATGGTGCGGGATCGTTCGTTTCCTTCCCTTCGCCGGCATTATCCGGATCAGGTTCTAAGGGTTACCGCCTGTGTGGCGGAGTCTCAGCCCGTGTGGGCTCCCCCAGGAATGCAGAATGAGAGTAAGGGGCGGGGCCTTGATTGTCAATCAACTCAAATGCAACACAAAAAACGCGACCGAAGTCGCGTTTTTATTAACTGACCATGGTTATTTCACCATCCAGCCAATGTCTTCGCCGGCGCGAATGGGCACCAGCTGGTCACCGCCCAGGGGCAGGGTAGCGTCCACCGTCCAGGATTCTTTTACCAGAGTGATGGTGTCTGGGTTGCGGGGCAGGCCGTAGAAGTCGGGGCCGTTATGGCTGGCAAAGGCTTCCAACTTGTTGAGCGCACCGGCTTCTTCAAACACTTCAGCATACAGCTCAATGGCAGCGTGAGACGTGTAGGCACCGGCGCAGCCGCAGGCGGCCTCTTTGCGGTGCTGAAAGTGCGGGGCCGAGTCGGTGCCCAGAAAGAATTTTTTGCTGCCGCTGGTGGCGGCACGCACCAGAGCGGCCTGATGGGTGTTGCGCTTGAGAATGGGCAGACAGTAGTAGTGCGGGCGAATGCCGCCCACCAGCATATGGTTGCGGTTAAACAGCAGGTGGTGAGCGGTAATGGTGGCGGCCACGTTGTCGCCGGCCTGCTCCACAAAGTTCACCGCGTGCTCTGTGGTGATGTGCTCAAGCACGATTTTCAGGTCGGGGAAGTCGCGCACCACGTCGGGCAGCACGGTTTCGAGGAACACTTTTTCCCGGTCAAAGATGTCGATGCGCGAATCGGTGACTTCACCGTGCACCAGCAGCAGGGTGCCGGTTTCCTGCATGGCTGCCAGCACCGGATAGATGTTTTTTACATCGGTCACGCCGGAGTCGGAGTTGGTGGTGGCACCGGCCGGGTAGAGTTTGCAGGCAACAATGTCGCCGCTGGTGCGGCCCTTGCGAATTTCGTCGGGGTCGGTTTTGTCGGTGAGATACAGGCTCATTACCGGCTCAAACCGGCTGCCTTCGGGGCGTACCGCCAGAATGCGCTCGCGGTATTGGTTGGCAAGCTCTGTGGTGGTAACGGGCGGCACCAGGTTGGGCATAACGAGGGCGCGGCCCAGATAGCGGCTGGCGTCGCGTACTGTGTCTTGCAGTTGCTCACCGTCGCGCAGGTGCAGGTGCCAGTCGTCGGGGCGGGTAATTGTCAGTGTGGTCATAGTCGGCTCGGCGTTATCCATTGCTTTCGAGAGCTTCATTATCCACTTACTGGCGGTTTTCACCAAATATAGCCACCGAAGCATCAGCGCGGTTGCGCTACGCCGACACGCTTCAAGCCCATCCTTGGGACGCTCGGCACATGCCGTCCATGGCATGTGACGGTCGGCTCCGGCAATCCCCGCTGCTGCTTCGAGCAGCATCGACGTTGTTAGCAAAGAAAATTCAACCAGCACCATACAGAACCTGCAAACCAACCTGAATTGCTTCCAGCTTCAAGCTGGCCGCTTCCAGCTTTCGTTGCGGGTATGTTATGGTTCGTGCCGAGACACGGGGTGTCCTGCTAAGCAGGGCTGAGATAACACCCGTTGAACCTGATCCAGTTCATACTGGCGAAGGGATGTCAGCCTGCCGGCCTGGTGCCTTTGCTGCCTTATGCCTTCGCCTCAGCTTCGAGGTAGAAAATGCAAACTTCCATTCCATTTAATGAACAACTGGTGCTGGTTACCGGCGGCGCCCGCGGCCTGGGCGAGCATCTGGTGCGCGCCTTTTTGCGCGAAGGTGCCAAAGTGGTGATCAACTACCTGAACAGCGCCGAGGCGGCACAAAAGCTGGCGGCCGAAGCGCCGGAGCAGACCCTGGCGGTGCAGGCCGATGTGACTGACGCCGCCGCCGTGCAGGCCATGTTTGACCAGGCCGAGGCCCATTTCGGCTGCCCGGTAACCACCGTCATCAACAACGCCCTGCCGGTGTTTTCTTTTAATGGTGATGCCCGGCCCCATGCCGAAGCGCTGACCTGGGAGCATTTGCACCAGCAGCTGGAAGGTATTGCCGGCGGTGCCTTAAACACCACCCGGGCGGCGCTGCCTGGCATGCGTAAAACCGGTTTTGGCCGCATCGTTAATGTGGGCACCAATCTGTTCCAGAACCCGGTGGTGCCTTACCACGACTACACCGCCGCCAAGGCCGCGCTGCTGTCGCTGACCCGCACCCTGTCGCAGGATCTGGGCCCGGACGGCATTACCGTCAACATGGTATCCGGCGGCCTGCTGCGCACTACCGATGCCTCTGCCGCTACTCCCGAGGAAGTGTTTGACTACATTGCCGCCAATACGCCGCTGCGCCGGGTGACCACGCCGGCGGAATTTGCCGACGCCACCCTGTTTTTTGCCTCGCCCTGGTCCCGCTCGGTCACCGGCCAGAATCTGGTGGTGGACGGCGGTCTGGTGAAAAACTGATGAGCATGAACGAACGCATGATGCACCTGAACCTGTTTCTGTTCGGGTGCGGCCACCACAGGGCCGCCTGGCGTCACCCCAATTCCGCGGTGGAGCAGCTGGGGGATATTCGCTATTACGAGCGTCTGGCGCAAACCGCCGAGCGCGGCAAGCTGGATGCGGTGTTCTTTGCCGACGGCCAGTCTACCGGCAATGTGGCGGACGGCAGCTACTGGTTTCTGGAGCCGCTGACCGCCATGGCGGCCATGAGCCGGGCCACGGACCGCATCGGTTTTATCAGCACTGTGTCGAGCACCTTTTTCACGCCCTTTCACGCTGCGCGCATGATGGCCTCGCTGGATCATATCTCCAACGGCCGCATGGGCTGGAACGTGGTCACCTCCATGTTTGACGTGGAAGCCCGCAACCACGGCTACGAGGCCATGCCCGCGCACGCCGAGCGTTACCGCCGGGCCGAGGAGTTTGTGGAGGCGGTGATCAAGCTGTGGGATTCCTGGGCTGCTGATGCGCTGGTGATGGATCGGGCCGGCCACTATGCCGACCCCGGCAAGGTGAACCCCATTCATCACAACGGCGAATTCTTTCTGGTGGACGGCCCGCTCAATGTGCCACGCCCGCCTCAGGGGCATCCGGTGCTGTTTCAGGCCGGCGCTTCAGAGCAGGGGCGCACTCTGGCGGCCCAGTGCGCCGAAGCCATTTACGCCGTGGCCTACGATCTGCCGGCGGCCCAGGACTACTACCGCGACATCAAGCGCCGGGTGAGAGCCGCGGGCCGCAGTGTGGATGTGCCCATCATGCCCGGGCTGGTGACCTATGTGGCCTCTACCGAGGCCGAGGCCAAAGCCAAGCAGCGGGAGCTGGATGAGCTGCTGCCCGCCGACGCCTCGCTGCGCCAGCTCGGCACCTATGTAGGGCAGGACTGCTCCGGCTGGGAGCTGGACGCCCCCGTGCCGGCACTGCCGTCTTTGGATGTGTTCACCGGCCCGAAAGGCCGCTACGCCACCGTGCTGCGCATTATTGAGACCGAGCAGCCCACGGTGCGCCAGCTGCTGGGCCGGCTCGCTGCGGGCGGCGGCCACTGCACCATGGTGGGCACGCCCGAGTCGGTTGCCGACCGCATGGAGCAGTGGTTTCGCAACGAGGGTGCCGACGGCTTTAACCTGATGCCGCCCTCATTGCCCGCCGGCATCGAGGACTTTGTGGATCAGGTGGTGCCCGAGCTGCAACGCCGCGGCCTGTTCCGCACCGAGTATGAAGGCTCTACTCTGCGGGAGCATCTGGGACTTCCCCCTGCGGGGAGCTGTCAGCCGTAAGCTTTCAGCTGTAAGTGGCGGGGGTTGTAGGCCGCGATTTATTCGCGGCAGCGGTGTCGCAGGTGAATGTATCTGCCCGGTGTAAAACCGGGCCTACAATTCCCCAGTCCCCGTATTCTCACCCGCCTGGCGGCGTCAGCCGTTGCTCAAGGCGGCGGAGCAAGGCGTCGAGCATCATGGCCATCAGCGCCACCATGATGCCGCCTTGCAGTACAAAGGCCAGGTTGTCGGTGAGCAGGCCGGCAATAATTACCTCGCCAAAACCCTTGGCCGCCACAGTCGAGCCGATGGTGGCGGTGCCTATGCTGATGATCAGCGAAATGCGAATGCCCGCCACCAGAGTGGGCAGGGCCAGAGGCAATTCCACCCGCCACAACCGTTGCAGGGGCGTCATGCCCATGCCTTTGGCCGCCTCGCGCACACTGGCGGGAATTTGCTGCAACCCGGTCACGGCATTTTCAAAAATCGGCAGCATGCCGTAGAGCAGCAGAGCCACCAGGGTGGGAGTAAGACCAAAGCCCAGCGCCGGTACCGCCAGCGCCAGCACCGCCACCGGCGGAAAGGTCTGGCCCAGATTGGCCAGGGCCCGGGCCAGCGGAAAAAAAGCCTTGCCCGAAGGCCGGGTCACGGCAATGGCGGCCCCCAGCGCCAGCAGGGTGGCGGCGGCAATGGCGACAAACACCGCCAGTACATGCCAGCCCAGCAGGTTGAGAAAACTGTCCCGGGCGTAAATGGCCGGCGCGGGGGCGTCCACCAGCAGACGAAACAGCGGCGTGAGTGCGTCCATGTTCAGGGTCAGCAGCGCCAGCAACAGCCCGGGGATCAGCCAGCCCAGCGCGCGGGTCATGCGCCGGCTCCTTGTTTCAGCAGCTGGCTCAGGGTGACTTCACCCACCGGCTGGCCGGCCTCATCCACCACCGTCAGCCGCTCTTCACCCTGCCAGAGCAGCTCGGCCATGGCGTCTTTCAGGCTGGTGGCCGCCGGCAGGGCGGTGCTGGCGGATCCTGTGAGCGGAGCCATGATATCGGCCAGGGTCTGAGTGGCCAGCAGCCGCAGGGATCTGTCCCGGCCGCCCACCAGACTTTGCACAAAGCCCGGTCTGGGGTGGCGCAGCAGGGCTTGTGGGCTGTCCATCTGTAAAATTTCGCCCTTGTCCATCACCGCTATCACGTCGGCCATTTTAATGGCCTCTTCCAGATCGTGAGTCACCATTATGATGGTAATGCCCAGCAGTTGCTGAATATGCAGCAGCTCGTCCTGCAGGTGCTCGCGGGTGAGCGGATCCAGCGCACCAAAGGGCTCGTCCATCAGCAGCAGCTCGGGGCGCGCCGCCAGTGCCCGGGCCACCCCCACCCGTTGCTGTTCGCCGCCGGATAATTGGTGCGGGTACTTGCCGGCAAAGGTGGCGGGGTCGAGCCGGAACAAACTGAGCAGCTCGCTGACCCGGGCATCGATGTCGGCTTTGCTCCAGCCCAGCAGCCGCGGCACTGTGGCGATGTTGCGGGCAATGGTCTGGTGCGGAAACAGCCCCACTCCCTGAATGGCGTAGCCAATGCGCCGGCGCAGCTGCTCGGCTGGGATGGTGGTGACCTTTTGCCCCTGAATAAAAATCTCGCCCTGGCTGGGCTCTATCAGCCGGTTCAGCATGCGCAGGGTAGTAGACTTGCCGCAGCCAGAGGTGCCGACCAATGCGCAGACCCGGCCGCTGTCCACGCGAAACGACAGCTCCTTTACCGCCGTCTGCCGGCCGAATTGTTTGCTCAGGTTTTTTACTTCAATCATGCACGAGTGCCTTGTTGCAGGGCGATCAGGGTATCGATCAGGATGGCGAACAAAAACGCCAGCAGCAGGGTGGGCAGGGCACCGAGGATCACCAGATCGGTGGCGGTCTGCCCCAGTCCCTGAAAGATATAGGTGCCATAGCCACCGCCGCCCACCAGTGCCGCCACCGCCACCAGACCGATATTGAGTGTGACCACTACCCGCAGGCCGCTCAGAATCACCGGCAATGCCAGCGGCAGCTCCACTTGCCACAAGCGCTGGCGGCGGCTCATGCCCATGGCGGTGGCCGCCTCGCGCACATGGGCATCGACCCGGTCAAAGCCCAGCGCCGTGTTGCTGACGATGGGCAGCAGTGAATACAGAAACAGGGCGATCACCGCCGGTGCCGCACCAATGCCGCGAATACCCAGCTCTCCCAGCCAGGGGTAAGCGGTGCTCAGCAGGCTTAACGGCACCATCAGCAGGCCAAACATGGCCAGGCTGGGAATGGTCTGCAAAATATTAAGTACCGGAAACAGTGCTGCCCTGAGCCTGTGCGAGCGGTGGCAGGCAATGCCTAACGGAATGCCCGCCAGCACCGCCGGAATAATGCTGCCCAGGGCCAGTTGCAGATGACGCAGCCCCTGCCGCCAGAAGTCGCTGCGGTTATGAAACTCTTTCAGTAACGACAACTGGTCACACAAGCCCGAAGCCAGCAGTGCCACCACAGCTGCGGTAAGGATGGTCACCAGTGCCAGCCGGGCGGCAGGTCCGAGTTTCAGCCGCAGGGCGGTGTCGGTCACCAGCAGGCACAGCCAGAACAGTCCCAGCCAAAAGCCGGCACCCAGGGAAACCCGGGCCAGGGGGCCGGCATGTTCCAGCAGGGCGGTAGCGGTGTGCCCGGCGGTATACAGCAGCAGCGGCAGGGCGGTGGCAGTGAGTGCCAGTCGCAGGAGCAGGGCACGGTTAGCCAGACAAAGCGGCAGCAATAACAGTGGCCAGAGGCCGGTGAGGCCGGCGGAACTGAGCAGGCTCAGGGATTCGCCGGGCAAAATACGGTTGGGTTGCAGGCCGACAAAGGGCAGCGCCAGCAGGCTGAGTACCAGCGCTGTTGCCAGCAAGCCGCCGACCTTGTCGGGTTTTAATGATAAAGGAATGGGTCACTCCCCGAAGTCAATTTTTGGTTATGTATTGCAGGCGCAATCATCAGTCCTGGCTCAGCCCGGCCAGATAGTCGGCGGCCACGGCTTCGGCGCTTTCGCCGCCAATGGCGATGCGGCTGTTAAGGGTCTGCAGGGAGGTTACATTCAGCGACTGAAACACCGGCTCCAGAATGCCGGCGATCTCCGGGTGTGCCTTGAGCACACTTTCCCGCACTATGGGGGCGGGGGCGTAAACCGGCTGCACGCCCTTGTCGTCGTCCATGACTACCAGACCCACAGAGGCAATGGCACCGTCAGTGCCGTACACCATGGCGGCGTTGGTATCGTCGGTTTGCAGGGCGGCGGCCTTGATGGTGGCAGCGGTGTTGCCACCGGAAAGCACCAGCAGCTGGCTGTCACTCAGCTCAAAGCCATAGGTCTGCTGAAAGGCGGGCAGCACGGCGGGGCTGGACACAAACTCGGCGGACGCCGCCAGCTTGATCTCGCCGCCTTCACTGACATAGCGGCCAAAGTCCGACATGGTAGCCAGATTGTTGGCCTCGGCAATGTCCTGACGCAGGGCAATGGCCCAGGTGTTGTTGGCGTTGGCCGGGGTCAGCCACACCAGCTGATGGGCATCAAAGTCCAGTTGTTTGGCCAGGGCGTAGCCCTGTTCAAAGTCCTTCCAGGCGTCGCTGTCTTCTTTCTGATGAAAAAAGGCGGCATTGCCGGTGTATTCCGGATAAATATCCACTTCGCCGGCAATAATGGCTTTGCGTAGTATGGGGGTGCCGCCCAGCTGGCTGCGGTTTTCCACTTCAAGGCCGGCATTGTTCAGGGCCTGATAAATCAGATTGCCAAGCAGGCCGCCTTCGGTATCGATTTTTGACGATACTACTATGGGGTCGGCTGCCATGGCCGGCAGCGCCAGAGTGGCAGTCAGGGTAAAAACGGCGGAAGCCAGCAGCTTTTTCATCAAAATCATCCTTATTCGGCGAAATTCAGCATCTTTTCTGTTTGCAAGAGTACCCCAAGCTAGATCTCATCTGAACCCTGCTCCGGCTTTTTTGGGGTTTTCCACGGCGTTTTGTTAGCTCGCCTGAAGAATTCCAGCGGTCGCCACAACCCGTGGCTTGCAAAGCATTCCCAGCCCCAGCGCAGCCAGCCCAGCAGAGCAAAGGCCAGCCACAATGCCCACAGCAGCATCAGCAGCCGGTATACCAGCAACGGCACCGACAGCATCCAGCCGGTGGGCAGGGTGGCTGCGCTGCGATCCTGATACCAGTTAAGCCGGTTACCCCAGGAGCCGTTGCCGGCAATCTGCATATCGGGCAGGCCCAGCAGTCCTTGCTGAATGGCGGCAAACAGATAGCTAAGCGCCACCAGGGTCAGTAATACCAGGCCAATTTGCGCCAGATTGAACCAGCCGCCGGCCTGCTGATGCTGCCAGCGTGCCCGCAGGCCCAGTGCCAGCAGCCAGAGTACTACAGTGGCGGCCATCCACAGCGGCACCTGAGTCAGCCCCAGCCCCAGCAGCAGCCAGTGATAAAAACGCAGCGGCGTGAACGGCAGCCGGGCCAGCCCCGCCGCCAGCAAGGCGGTGATGGCCAGCAGGCTCCAGAACAGCACTGCCGGCCCCAGCCGAGGGCCACCGGTAAACAGCACCCAGCGATCCTGCCCCGGCACCAGCTCGATGCGGTGGTTCACGCTGGGGCTGTTGAGATTCACTTGAAGAGTAGTGAACACAGGGCCGATGCCTGCCGGCTGCCGCCAGTGAATGCGGGCGGTTTGTGTGCCCGGCGTTAATGGCAGGGTAAGGGTGCGTTCACTCAGGCGCAGTGGCAGGGTACGGCCATTTATTTCCACCCTCTGCAGCTCGGCGCTTTCAGGCAGTTGCAGCGCATGGCGGCCACCCTGGCTGCTGCGCAGGATCAGTTCAAGGTGTGCATCGGTGGCATGCTTGCCGGGCTGCACCTTCAGGCTGCTGGCATCTATGGTCAGAGTCTGGCCGGGTACCGTGGCCGGCCGGGAAATGGCAAGGGTCAGTTGCTCGCCGGGCCAGGGCCGCCATTCGGGCAGAGCGCCGCCTTGCGGGTGTACCGGAGCCAGCCCGTCGCTGTTCACATGCCAGATGGGGCTGGCGTCCAGCCGCCAGGTCTCACTCCAGTCTTGCGTGTTTGTCGCTGTCAGCACCAGCGAGTCGGTGCGTGCCAGTGCCGACTGCCAGCTGAGCTGGCGCTGGCCCGAAGCCAGACTGATCAGAGCCTTGCCGTTTTCCACCTTAATGCCGTCGGTAAGCACCGACTCACCGGGCAGCAAGGGAATGGCAAGACGCAGGGTTTGATCCACATTGGTCTGGCGCACCAGCTGATTTTCTATCCGCCAGTCCAGCCCCAGCTGCAGAGTGCGGGTCAATTCGGCAAAGTTCGGCAGTACGCCGGGTTTTAATGCGGAGCCTTCGGGTTTGCCATCGGCGGTCAGTCGTGTGAGTTGCAGCCGGCCTTCGGGGACGCCGTTTTCATTCACGCCCTGCAGCCTCCAGCCATTCAGTCGGGCGTTCACCCGTTTGGGCGGCATGGGCAGGGACAGTTGCAGCTGACTTTGGGCTGGCAAGGGGCCACTCATCTCAATACGATGAATACCCGCCGGTAATGGCAAGTGCAGCACGCCCTCGCCATTGCGCCACAGTCCGCTGGCGGCAGTGCTGTTCAGCTGCACCTGCTTTGGCTGCCAGCGGCCCGGCAGGGGCACTGCCATAGGGGTTTGAGTATGTATGTTCAGCGTTAATATCAGGGTATCCGGCTCGGCAATAAGGGTTAAATCAGTAGCAAGCGCACACTCGGGCAGACAGTCGGGCGGGGCCTGCAGCCGGGTTTTCAGCTCCGCCAGCAGCTCGGGTGAAGGAAAGTCGGCCTTTGCGCCGGGGGCAGCCAGCAGCAGGGGCAGCATCAGCAGCGTGAGCGGCCAGCTCCACAGCTTTTGTTGCAAATACAGGCTCTTGCCACCTTGAAGGCTAAAGCCCGCCATGCGCAGCACCAGCAGGCACAACAGTACTACCCGCAGCAGGTTCAGGCCGGCATTCACCTTGGGCGACAGCAAGAATAAATGCAGCTGTTGCTCGGGCGTGACCGGGCCATTCCATTCAAATTCCAGGGTGCGCCAGTGCCAGTCCGGCAACCCCGGGCCTGTTTGTACTTGCGCATTCGGATCCAGCCGGGGCAGAGCATCAGGTGCGCCGGAGGCAGACAGTATGTTATCTTTCATGGCTTCAGCCCTGGCCTCCAGCTCGGCGCTGGCCTGGCGCGGGCTGCCGGTTACAGGGGCGGGCATCACCGCTCCCGGCCTTGCCAGTTGCGGATAAAGGGCAGTGCGTACTTCATCCACCATAAAAGGGATGGTGAGCAAAGTAAGTACTAACAATGCCAGCAGCCGGTAGCCTGCGACCCAGGTTCGCAGCCGGTTGGCGGGCAGCACACGCAACAGAGCCGCTGCTGCCAGCAGATGCAGCCAGATCCAGCGTGGCGGCCCCAGTCCGGAAGCCTGATGCCAGATAAGCCCGAGTGTCACCAGCGTAAGCATGCCCCAGTGCCAGCCCCACAGCCGCAATGCCGCCACGGCGGCGATCAGCACCAGAAATAAATCCAGCAGGGTCCAGCGTTGCAGCCAGGTGTGGGGGCGGTTGTCCATGCCAAAGGCGGCCAGCAGGCTCCAGCCCGGTGGCAGGTTCAGTCGGCTGCTGACATTATCTGTGGTGACATTCCAGCCCGACACCGGCAGGCTGCCAATATGGTTTGTCTGCCGGCTGTCGGCCACCAGTTCAACCGGGCCGGGGCGCAGCTCTATGCCGGGTTGACTGTTATTCAGCTGAGTAACCGGCCGGGGCTCGCCGTTCACGGTAATCCGCCCCGGGCTCAGCGAGCTGGTAAGGCGAATGCTGTGGCTCAGGTTGCCACTCAGAGTGTCGTTAACGGTGTAGCCACCCCCGTTAAAATCGAGCCACAGCTCCCGCCGCAGGCTGAGAGGACTTTGTGACGGGCCCGGATCGCCCCGGCGCAGCTCGGTAAATGCCATAGTGGTGCCCGGCGTCATATAAAAAGCAGGCAAAGACTGCCAGTGGGCAGGCAGACCGCTCTGGCCGGCATCCACGGCGTTGGGGCCATTGATTTCCATCACTCTGAGTTGCGGAAAAGCCTGCACTACCCAGACTTCTTCTTTAGGCCAGGGGGTGGGAGTGGCAGGCAGCGACAGGGCCTCGGCCGGCCCGGTATGACGGCTGATCAGCTGCAGCTGCCAGTTGCCAGGGCGTATCTGCAGCCGCAGACGACCGTCGGGCATCAGCCGGGCCGGCAGGGGGCTGTTCAGCGCCAGCGGTATCTGATCTTCAAGCAGCACAGGTCCCAGCTGCAGCTCCCTGGGCTCGCCGGCCACTTTCAGCTCAATGTGAGTATTCACCTGCAGGGGGATGTCGTCGGCAATATGACGATAGACAGTCATGTTCAGGGTATTGGCTGCGGGGGTCTGAGCCTGGTTGCGCCGGCCGGGCCACAGCCGGCCCTGTTTATCCAGCTCAGGCTCAGCCACAGGCTGGCCGTTTACACTCAGTGCCAGCAGTCCTGTGCCCGGGGCGAGCTGCAGGCTGACCGGCATGCTGGCCCATTGCCAGACACCGTTGATGCGGTGCTCTCCTGCTGGTAAAGACAGCACCGGCTTGCCGTCGCGCTCCCCCAGCAAGGCAGGCACGCCGTTTACCATTACTTGCTGTGGCCAGTGCTCACGGTTGCCGGGCAGAGGTATATCGGCGTCATCATACAGTTCCCAGCTTTGCTCAAAACGCCCTTCCTTGTCATTTAATGCGAGGTTCAGCTGCCCGGGCCAGGCGCACTGACGCTGAGTGCTTTGCCGGTACAGCAGCGGGCAGCGGCTTTGGCTGCTGCCCTGCAACACCCAGCCGGTCCAGGGCTGCAAGGGTTCCGGCACCTGCTCCGCACGGGAGAGAATGGGCAATAAAAACAGCAACAGGGAAAGAATGAGGCGCATAACAGTCCTTGTAAGGCTGCGCAAAAAGTGTGCTTAAAGCCTAGCAGCGAATTGAGACCGGGAGCCTTTCGGCTATTTTTATGGCGATTTGTGAGTAAAAATTTGTGTATGACCTTACAAAAAACCGACCTTATGCTTTTTAGCTGGATTTTTCTGCTATAAAGTTGCCTTGTCTTCAGTGTATGAGATGGATTTTTCGCCATCAAAGGATGAATATGAACCAAACCCAACCCCTTATGCTGCGCATGATTTATGGCGGCAGCCTGGTAACCCGAATTTTGATTGGTATTGTAGCCGGCACTCTGCTGGCGGTACTGGCTCCCGGGGCAGCCGAGTCCGCTGGCTTACTGGGCAGTCTGTTTGTAGGCGCGCTCAAGGCGGTAGCACCTGTGCTGGTGTTTGTGCTGGTAATGTCGTCCATCGCCAACCATAAAAAAGGTGAGCAGACCAGCATCAAGCCGATTCTGTATCTTTATTTGCTGGGTACCTTTGCCGCGGCACTCACGGCCGTGCTGCTGAGCTTTGCTTTTCCTACCGAGCTGGTGCTGGCCAGCCACGGCGGTGAGGCCTCGCCGCCGGAAGGCATTGGCGAAGTGCTGCAGTCCCTGGTATTCAACATTGTTGATAACCCGGTGAATGCCCTGCTGACCGGCAACTTCATTGGTGTGCTGGCCTGGGCTGTTGGCCTGGGGCTGGCGTTTCATCATGCCGGCGACAGCACTAAAACCCTGCTGGCTGATCTGTCTATGGGCGTGTCTGCCATTGTGAAGTTTGTGATCCGGCTGGCTCCCATCGGTATTTTTGGTCTGGTGGCCAACACCATTGCCAGCACCGGATTTGATGCGCTCTGGGGTTATGCCCAGCTGCTGGCAGTATTACTGGGTGCCATGCTGATCATCGCGCTGGTGGTGAACCCGCTGCTGGTATACCTGAAAATCCGTCGCAACCCCTATCCGCTGGTGCTGCAGTGCCTGCGCGAAAGCGGTGTGACCGCTTTCTTTACCCGCAGCTCTGCTGCCAACATTCCGGTCAACATGGAGCTGTGCAAAAAGCTCAAATTACATGAAGACACCTATTCCGTGTCCATTCCCCTGGGAGCCACCATCAATATGGGCGGTGCCGCCATTACCATTACCGTGCTCACTCTGGCGGCGGTGCACACACTGGGTATTGAAGTAGACATGATGACCGCCCTGCTGCTGAGCGTGGTAGCGTCTGTGTCTGCCTGCGGTGCTTCCGGTGTGGCCGGCGGCTCTCTGCTGCTTATTCCGCTGGCCTGCAGTCTGTTTGGCATTCCCAACGACATTGCCATGCAGGTAGTGGCCGTGGGCTTTATTATTGGTGTGCTGCAAGACTCTGCTGAAACCGGCCTGAACAGCTCCACTGACGTGCTGTTTACCGCCGCGGCCTGCATGGCCGACGAGAATAAAAAGTAATTTGCAAAGCCCCCTGTAAGCAAAAGGCCGGCGAGCACTGCTCACCGGCCTTTTTTATTGCTGGGTTATTTTCACACCACCAGTACCGGACATTTAGCGGCACTGGTCACTCGGTGGGATACACTGCCCAGCAGCATGCCGTCCTTGTCGCTGTGGGTACCGCGGGTGCCCACCACTATCAGGTCGGCTTCTTTTTCTTTGGCAAATTTTACAATCACCTTGGAAGGGCGGCCACCGCGCACAAAGCCGCGCAGGTGAGTGGCCCCTTTGCCAAGGGCGTGGGCCTTGGCAAAGTTGACCACTTCCTTGGCATATTCCGTCAGTACTTTGTCGGGAATATCCATTTCTGCCGGCCGGCCAATGGACAGACTGGCTTCAAACAGGCTGTGGTGCTTGTAGACACAAATCAGATATATCTCGGCCTCGGGCAGCAGCTGCTGCAGCTGCACCGCCTTGTCTACGGCTTTGAGTGCGGTATCGGAGCCGTCTACGGCCACGACTATTCGTTTGAACACATTGCCTCCTTAGTCCGCAAAGGCCAGATCCCGGAAGTACAGCGCGATCTCGGGAAAGGCGATAATCAGCGCCGCTGCCGCCACCAGCATAAAGATAAAGGGCGGCGTACCTCTGATCACTTCCATGTACGGGCGTTTGAAAATAGCGATGGCGGTAAAAATATCACAGCCAAAGGGCGGCGTGGCCGAGCCGATGGCCACCTGCAGGGTGATCAGCACGCCCACCAGTACCGGATCCAGGCCGGTAGACTGAATGGCCGGCGCAAAAATGGGCGTGAGCACCAGAATGACCACTATCGGATCCACAAACATGCAGGCAATAAAGAAGGCCACACAAATGGCAATCAGCACACCTACCGGGCCGGCTTCATTAACTCCCACCGACTCCAGTATGGTTTGCGGCACCTGGGCAAACGACAATATCCAGGAAAACCCGTTGCCTACCGCCACCAGAATAAACACCACAGCGGTGATGAGACCAGTGGATTTGGCAATGCGATAAATATCCGGCAGCTTGAGCGAACGGAACACCACAAACTCCAGCAGAAAGGCATAAAGCACGCACACGGCCGCAGCCTCGGTGGGGCTGAAAATACCGCCGTAAATCCCGCCCACAATAATCACCGGAAAGAACAGCGGCCACAATGCCTGGCGCACTGCCACCCCCCGCTCACGCCAGCTGGCCTTGGGCTCGGTGGGCACCTTGTTCTTGTGGGCGTAATACAGGCAGTAGAGCGAGAACATAAACAGGATCAACAGGCCCGGGCCTATACCAGCAATAAACAGCTCGGCAATAGAGGTTTCCGATATAACGCCATAAATAATCATGCCGATGCTTGGCGGGATCAAAAAGGCGATATCACTGGCGTTGATGATCAGTGCCAGGGTAAAGGGATCGGAATAGCCGGCGCGCAGCATTTTGGGCCGCAGTGGCGAGCCCACTGCCACCACAGTGGCCTGCGTAGAACCGGAAACGGCCCCGAACAGAGTACAGGAAGTAGCGGTACTGATGGCCAGCCCGCCCTTGATATGCCCGATAAAGGCCATGACCATATTGATCAGCCGGTCGGCAGAATGACCCCGGGTCATAATATCGGCGGCCAGAATAAACATGGGCACCGCAATCAGCGAGGCCGGGCGAATGCCGCCCATCATCTGCTGAATAAAGGTGCCCATCTGGCCAAAGCCGTCGAACATCATTACAAAGCCAACCACAGCAGCGGTGATCAGCGGAATCATCATGGGAAAGCCCAGCAGCAGCAGGCCAATCATGATCGACATTAACAGTGTTGCCATGAAATCAGCCCTTATACTTCGGTTTCGGTGTCGTCATAGCCGTCCAGCACACCGGTAGACAGATATACGCCCCGGCTGGTGATGTTTTTAACGGCGGTAAGAAAATACTGAATGCCGGTAATGGCAAAGCCCACCGGCACCCACAGATAAATCCACCAGATCTCAAAGCCCAGCGCCGGCAAAATGCGGCCCCGGCTGTACAGGGTGTCGATATAGCCGTAAGCGTGATAGCACAAAAAGAACATAACGGCGGAGGTAAACAGGGAGATCAGCACCATCAGCGCTTTACGCCATTTCACCGATAGCGAGTCATACAGGGCCGACATACGAATATGGCGGCCATGGCGGGCGGCATAGCCCAGGCCGGCAAAGGTAATGAGGATAATAAGAATGCGGTTGATTTCGCCCGAGAAGAAAAAACCTTCACCAAACACAAAGCGGGCGATCACGTTGGTGCAGGTGTTAATGGCCATCAGCAGCACACCGGCGGCCAGCATAACGGCTTCAATACGTGCTATACCCTCGTCTATCCAGCCCAGTATACCGGGCAGGCCGGAGGTATAACCGGCAGTATCGTCTTCCACAGCTTCTTGGTTTTTGTCAGACATTGCGTACTCCTTGACCAGATGAAAGAGCCGGCCAGGGTAAAAGAGAAGGGGCGCCAGGCGCCCCGTTCAGGTTAGTTGGTAACGTTTTTAAGATCTTCTTTAAAGGTGTTCAGCAGCTCCTTGCCGCGGTCGCCGGTCATTTCAATAAACTTGGCTTCCACCTGAGGAGCGCGCTCGCGGAAGACAGCAATCTGTTCGTCATTCAGACGGGTGACAGTGACGTCGTCGCTGCTGCTGGTGATTTTCTCCAGTGAGCGCTCGGCAAGGCCGTCGATGTGCTCGAGAATTTCTTCAAAGGCGTAGTCAGAGGCTTTTTGTACCAGCTGCTTGTCTTCATCGGACAAGCCGTTGTAGAAGTCCTGGTTGGCCATCATGGCAGTGGTAAACCAGCCATGTCCGGTAAACACCAGGTTGGGTGACACTTCATACAGACCACCGGATTCGATCCAGAAGATGGGGTTTTCCTGACCCTGAATCATGTTGGTCTGCAGGGCACCGTATACCTCACCCCAGGGCAGGGGCGTGGGCGTAGCACCAAAGGCGGAATAGGTTTCCGACAGCAGCGGGTTGGTCATGACCCGGATTTTCTTGTTTTTCAGCTCATCCGGCGAGGTGATCGGCTCATCCAGGGTCACCACAAACTCACCTTCCGGATACATTTGCAGCAGCTCCAGACCCTTTTCCGCATACAGCTCGGGGAATTTCTCGTTGATGGCCTTACTTTCACGGAAGAAGCTGACCACATCCCCCATCTCGGTGGGCATCAGGTAAGGAATAAAGAAGATCTGAGCTTCCGGGATCAGAGCGCCGGTAAAGCCGGGGGACTGGTTTACAAAGTTCAGAATGCCAGCCTGAGTCTGCTCCATAATGTCATCAGACTCACCCAGTTCACCAAAGCGGTAAATCTGCAGCTGATGATCCGAGTTGTCTTCAATGTATTCCTTGAACTTGTAGGCGAACACATCCTGCACATCGCCTTCATATTCTTCGTGGGCATAACGCCAGGTATCGGCCTGAGCAGCACCACAGGCGAACATGGCCAGGGCCGAAATACCGGCCAGTTTTCTGAACTTGAATCCCTTTTGCATATCCATTCGATGCTCCGTTATGGTTTCGTGTTCTAACCTTAATTGCTTTTATAGACTGGCAAAATAAGTAAAAAGACGCAAGAAAAGGGGAGGGGCTCAACTGGAGTTTGGTGATCAAAGACAAACTTAGAGGTGCTGATTTGTGTGTTTTGGCATGGTTTTTGCGGTGTTTTGCTGCTTTTTATGGATTTTTATAAGTGTTGTGAGCGAAATGAAAAAGATGGTGACACTGACGAAAGGATAGCAATCTAAATATTACAATGGTAACCAAGTGTTGCTCTTTTGCTGACGGCAAGCTTAGTCCGGAAATGAAAAAACAGGCAACCCGGTTGCCTGTTTTTAACTCAGAAGTGGTAGCTCAGTACCATGCCGGCCAGCGCCTGCACATCGTCACCGGCATCGCGGACGATGGGGCTGTCTTTGGCATCGCCGGTCAGCTGAGTGATGCCGGCCAGACCGGTAACAGACCAGTGAGAAGCAAAGCGGTAATTTACATGACCGCTCAGGCCCAGTCGCCAGTAGCCATCACCGGGCTCATAGCGTTGAAAGCCGCTTTTCAGTGCATCACGGGCCGACACCCGGAACAGGCTTTGTGTCCATTCCTTGCTGCTGTAGGTCAGGCTGGGGCCAATACCTGCAGACCACTCAGGAGTCAGACTTTGCTGCCAGCCAGCGCGCAGCGTGACCTGATATCCGTCCATATCACCCGTCATGGGTGCCTGTGCCTTTAATGTTACGTTCCAGGGGCCGGGACGGTACTGCAGGCGCAGGCCGCCGGTCAGGCCGCCGTCTACCTGGTCAAAGCGGCTCAGGTCGCCTTCATTATCGCGACCCGGCACATAGCCGATAAAAGGAGACAGGGTTAAGCCCTGATGATGATAAATATTCCAGCCCAGACCATCTCTGAGGTTCAGATAGAACTGCTCACCGTAGCGCAGATTAACATCGGGCAGCACCCGGGTTTCATAGTGATCACTGCCCAGATAGTCCGGTGCTTGTGTTACCGAGACACCGACACTGCCGCTAAGGGATTGTGCCATGGCCGGAGCGGCCAGCAGTGGCAGGGCCGCCAGAGTGCAACCAATCAGTTTGTACATAACATAATGCTCCTGAAGCAAAAAAAGCGTGAGGCACCAGTAAGGATGGCACCGGAACATAAAATCCGCGTGAGTCTATCATGGTCAGCAGGCGTGTTATGGGTGTAAGTGCCCATATTGGGCAGGAAAACAGGGGTGAGCAATGGCTATAAAGCTGAAGCGTGCTTTTTCTGTATTGAGCAACAAAAAATAAAAACCCGGCCGCAGCCGGGTTTACTTTATGTAATTAAAACAGATGTTTAGCTATTCAGTTTGGCCAGAGTCTGGTTCAGGGTAGCGCTGGGGCGCATTACCTTTTCCAGTTGTGCCGGATCAGCATGATAATAGCCTTGCACACCGGCAGACTTGCCTTGTACCGCGTTCAGCTCGTTCACAATGGTTTCTTCATTGTCGGCCAGAGTTTTGGCCAGCGGCGCAAAGTGAGCGGCCAGCTCGGCATCGTCGGTTTGTGCTGCCAGCTCCTTGGCCCAGTACATGGCCAGATAGAAATGGCTGCCGCGGTTGTCCAGCTCACCGGCACGGCGTGACGGCGATTTGCCATTGTCCAGCAGCTGTTCGGTGGCTTTATCGAGGCACTTGGCCAGCAGCTTGGCGCGGTCGTTGCCTTCCTTGATGCCCAGCTCTTCCAGCGACACGGCCAGGGCCAGGAACTCACCCAGAGAGTCCCAGCGCAGATGGTTTTCTTCCATCAGCTGCTGTACATGTTTGGGTGCAGAGCCGCCGGCACCGGTTTCATACATGCCGCCACCGGCCAGCATGGGCACGATGGACAGCATTTTGGCAGAAGTGCCCAGTTCCATAATGGGGAACAGGTCGGTCAGGTAGTCACGCAGCACGTTACCGGTAACGGAAATCGTGTCCTTGCCACGTTTCATGCGCTCCATAGAGAAACGAATGGCTTCGTTATAACCCATGATGTGAATGGACAGGCCGTTCAGATCATGCTCCTGCAGATACGTTTCTACCTTTTTGCGCAGTTCATTATCGTGAGCACGCTCTTCATCCAGCCAGAAGACGGCAGGTGTGCCAGAGTTGCGGGCGCGGTTTACGGCCAGCTTGACCCAGTCGCGAATGGCGGCGTCCTTGGTCTGGCAGGCGCGCCAGATGTCACCCTTATGTACCTCATGCTGCATCAGCACGTCGCCAGCTTCGCTGACCACGCGCATGGTGCCGTCTTCTGTCATTTCAAAGGTTTTGTCGTGAGAGCCGTATTCTTCGGCTTTCATTGCCATCAGGCCCACGTTGGATACCGAGCCCATGGTGCGCGGATCAAAGGCACCGTTGGTTTTACAGAAGTTGATTACTTCCTGATAAATGCGGGCATAGGTAGACTCGGGCATAACGGCCTTGGTGTCTTTCAGCTTGCCGTCGCGGCCCCACATTTTTCCTGAGTTACGGATCATGGCGGGCATGGACGCATCCACAATCACGTCGCTGGGCACGTGCAGGTTAGTAATGCCTTTTACGGAGTCCACCATGGCCATTTCCGGACGATGCTCGTAGCAGTCGTGAATGGCTTCTTCAATTTCTTCCTGAGTGGACTGAGGCAGGGTTTTAATCTTTTCCAGTACGCTGTTCATGCCGTTGTTGGGGTTGACACCCAGCTCTTCAAACAGCTTGCCATATTTGTCGAACACTTCCTTGTAGAACACTTTCACGGCATGACCAAATACGATGGGGTGAGACACCTTCATCATGGTGGCTTTTACGTGCAGTGACCACATGACGCCAGTGTCTTTACACTCGCGCAGGGTGCGTTCAAAGAAGCGTTCCAGCGCCGCAGCATCCATAAACATGCTGTCCAGCACTTCATCTTTTTGCAGCGGCAGTTCTTTTTTCAGCTGGGGTTTGCCGTCTTTACCAATAAACTCGATGCGAACTGTCTGGGCTTTGTCGCTGGTAATGGACTGCTCGCTGGAGAAAAAATCACCGCCGTTCATGTAGTCGGCATGAGAGCGTGAGGCCTTGCACCACTCACCCATGGAATGAGGATATTTGCGGGCAAAGGCTTTTACTGCAGCCGGCGCGCGACGATCGGAGTTGCCCTGGCGCAGTACCGGGTTGACCGCACTGCCAAGGATTTTGGAGTAGGTATCGCGAATGGCTTTTTCTTCATCGGTTTTCGGGTCATCGGGCAGGTCGGGAACCTGGTAACCCTGAGACTGCAGCTCCTTGATGCAGGCACGCAGCTGCGGCACTGAGGCACTGATATTGGGCAGCTTGATGATATTGGCGTGAGGATCCTGAGTCAATTTACCCAGTTCGGCCAGGCCGTCGGCCACGCGCTGCTCGTCGGTCAGGCGATCAGGAAAGGCAGCCAGAACGCGGCCGGCCAGAGAGATATCGCTGAGGGTAACATCAATGCCGGCGGCATCGGTAAAGGTGCGAATAATGGGCAGCAGAGAGTAGGTGGCCAGCGCAGGAGCTTCGTCGGTCAGGGTGTAGACGATGGTGGATTGTTTATTGGTCATTATTTCCCTATTTCCCAGGTTGGTGTTGGGGGAGCAGCGGCCGTGCCTGGTACCAGAGGGTATCGGATACTGGCGCTCGACATACGCTGCGCGGAATTTCCGGCGCTCATTGTATGACAGTTGGCCCCCGGGACTTAAGTGTTCCACTTCAAATAAGAAAGAAATTGTCAGTTAAAGTCGCCTTCTGGCAGTGCCGATAAGACGTTATAATATTCATAAAAACTAAATCATCTTTCCCTGAGCCAGAATACTGCCAGCAGTTGTTTATTCTGTATTTAGCATAAGAGATCGTCTTTTGGTTTGTTTGTCGTAGTAATAAAGGACGTTTAATGCGAGAAAACCTTCCAGTTACAAATAATGAGCGCACCTTTAGTGCTGGTGAGCGCCTGATCTCAACAACCGATATTCAGGGCAATATACTGCATTGCAATGACGCTTTTGTGGCGATAAGCGGCTATGCCCGGGATGAGCTGATAGGCCAGCCTCACAATATGATCCGCCATCCCGATATGCCGGCCCAGGCCTTCAGGGTAATGTGGGAGCACCTCAAGGCCGGTAAAACCTGGATGGGGCTGGTAAAAAACCGCTGCAAAAACGGCGACTTCTACTGGGTAGATGCTTATATGTCTCCCATTACCGAAAACGGTAAAACCGTGGGCTATGAATCGGTGCGCTCCTGCCCGTCCCGCGCCGATGTAGAGCGGGCCGAGCGGCTGTATGAACAATTGCGCACCGGTAAGAAAGAGTTCTCTTTGGGTTGGCTCAGGCAGCCTCTGCTCTGGCTGGGGGCAAGTCAGCTGGCGGTGGCAGGTTTGCTGCTTACCTCAAGAACCGGGGCCGGCATTGCGCTGGAGCTGACAGCGCTGGCGGCCTTTGCCGGCTGGAGTCATTACCGCCATGTTCGCACTCTCAGGCAGCTTGATAACCTGTTGGGCAATGCCTTTCGTCATGAGCTGGCGGTCCGAACCCTCAGCCGTGAGCAGGGCATGCCGGGCCGGTTATATGTAGGGATCCGCAGTGAACGGGCACGGTTGCTGGCTGCCATTACCCGCATTGAAGATGCTGCTGCCAGAGTCAGCCGCCGTTCCGATGATGGTGCAGTACAGTTCCGGCAGACTCGTGAAGGCATGGCCGGACTGCGGGAGCAGACCGAGCTGGTGGCCACCGCCATGAATGAAATGAGCACCACCATTCATGACGTGACCACTCATGTACAGGAAACCGCCAGTCAGGCCGACACTGTCAGCCACATGGCTGCGCAGGGGCTGAATGTGGCAGGGGTGACCCGGGAAGCCATTGCCGGTCTTAAGCATACCGTGGACGACATCAGTGGTGAAGTGCGGCAGCTGGCGGAGCAGACCGCTGCCATTGCGCAGGTAGCTGGCATGATTGAAACCCTGTCTGAACAGACCAATCTGCTGGCATTGAATGCCGCCATTGAAGCGGCCAGGGCCGGTGAACACGGTCGCGGTTTTGCGGTGGTAGCCGATGAGGTACGTCAGCTGGCAGCCCGCACCCGGGAGTCTACCGGCGAAATTCACCGCATAGTAGCGGAGCTGACCGAGCGGGCCGGCTCCTCGGTGAATGTGGCGGAGCAGGGTAAAGCCAGTGCCGAATCGGGGCTGGCGCGAGTGGTGGAAACCGAGCAAACTCTTGAAGGCATTGCCGGAGCTGTGTCCCGTATTGCCGATATGTCATTGCAGATGGCTACCGCCGTGGAGCAACAGGCCTGTGTGGCGGAAGACATTAACCGCCAGGCGGTGACCATGGCGGAAGTCTCCGATTCCGGACTGGAGCAAGCGGATGCTGCTGCCGCCAGCATGGATGCACTGCAATCGGTATCTGCCGAGCTGCATGATCTGGTGGTGCGGCTGAAGCGCTGAGGCCCGCACCTTCAGGCCCGGTAAACACCGGGCCTATTTGCGTTTGGTATAGGCCTGGCTGAGCCGGCGTAATACCGGCAGCTGCTGCTGAAAGTGATGGCAGGCAGCACACATCAGAGTGTGCATTCTCAGGCTCAGTTTTTCTCTGGCGTTGAGAGGGCGTTCCTGAGCTTCAGACATTAACCGGGTCGCCTGGTGACATTTCAGCATGCGCAGTCTCCTTGTTGCTGCCAGCGATTTTCCAGACATGCCCGCAATCTGAGCCGTGCCCGGTACAGCAGCACATTCAGGTTACTGACGGTGAGGGCAAGCTCGGCACAGATCTCTGAACTTTCCAGCCCCACAAACTCCCGCATCATAAAGACTCTGCCCTGACTGGCAGGCAAGCCGTTGAGGCAGGCTTCAAAGATTTGCCAGAAGCGTTCATCTTCCAGGCTGTCGTCGGGGGAGCTCCAGCGCTGCGGTCGCTCCTGCTTGTGCCAGCGGCCGTTTTGATTAAACAGCTTTTCTTCAAACTGCTGATCGTCCTCATCATTCAGTTCGCTGACGGTGGCAAGCTTTTGGCGCTTGCGTAACTCATCGGCAATTTTGTGCTTGAGAATGGCAAACACCCAGGTTTTGTAGGCGGCCTTGCCGTTAAAGGAGTCGGCATAGCGGAAAGCTCCCAGCATGGCTTCCTGCACGGCGTCTTCCGCCAGCGTGGGATCGCGCAGTTGCAGGGTGGCAAATTTCAGCATCTGCAGCCGCAGTTGCTCGTTCAGCCCAGCACTGGCACCGGAAGAAATCGCCATAACAATCCTTGTCAGTTGGGTATGGTGAGATAAGTAACAGTTAATCACACCGTTTTCCGGTTAGCCAATAATCCACTGAAATGATGCCCGGCCCGCGAGCGGCCAGCAGCAGTAATACCGTGGCCCAGACGCCGTGCAGCGGCCAGGCACCGGGATACACCAGCACCTGGATCACCAGGGTCATGGCCAGCAGCGCCAGCGCCGACAGCCGGGTTGCCAGCCCCAGCAACAACAGCAGCGGAAACACATGCTCGGCAGTAGCCGCCAGCAGGGCACCCAGCTCGGGAGAAATCAGCGGCAGCCGGTACTCTTCCCGAAACAGAAACACCGCAGACGGATTCAGGCTGGGCCAGCCCAGACTGAACTCGCCGCTGACGATGTCGAGGCTGAAGTTGTCTACCTTGGTCTGGCCCGAGCGCCAGAACACGGCGGCAATGGCAAACCGGCCCAGCAGGGCGATAAATGAATGGGGCAGACGATTAAGCACGTTGCGCCAGGTACACAGTGTGTTGGTCAGCTTCATGATGCAGCTCCTGTACCGGTGATCAGGCGCTGGCGCAGCAGGCAGTTCAGCATATTGGCGGGGTTATACTGCGGGTGCTGCTGTGTCGTGCGCTCAAGGGCCAGCCCTAAAGGCTGACCGGTCAGCAGCCCGGCCATAAAGGCGGCATCGGCGTTATTCAGGCGCAGCAGGGCAACCGACAGGCTGGTGCGCAGTAGCAGGGCATTTTCCGCAGTGGCGGCCTGTATGTCTTTAAGCCGGCCCTCGCCCTGGTGGGCCAGCCAGATGGAACCTACTGCAAAGGCTGAGCGCAGCAGGGCACAGTCGGGGCTCAGTTTCAGCTTGTGGCTGGCCAGACGTTCCGGATCCGCCAGCAGCAACTGTAATTGTTCCGGTGGCAGTGGCCTGGCATCGGCTGCATGGAGCACGGCTTGTACCGCCAGCTCCAGCCGCGCCATATCCGCCAGATAGGGCACACTGGCAGCGGGAGCAAAGCCCTCGATAAACTCAGGCAGGCTGTGGCCATAGTCGGTAAGCAGCGGTGAGGCGGGCAACGACTGCGCTATATAACAACCTGTCATGGCGTTAAAAAAGTCTTCCCCCACCAGTTGCCGGCATACCGGGAACTGCGCCGCCAGCGCCTCGGTCAGTGACACCCGCACGTTATTGCGATAGACGTTGAAGCGGGCCTGCCGGCCGTCATGGGCGGCCACAGCATCGGGCACCGGCCGGACCGGGTCGAGCAGGGCGTCGAGAAAGGCGTCATGCATGGCGGCACTCCCTGAGACGTGGCTCATCGAGCAGGCGCTGAATATGCGCCGTTTCTGTCAGTAACTCATTCAGGGCGGGCACATTATTGTCCCGCTCCAGCAGGGTGGGCAGGGGGCCGGTGTGCGCCAGCAGCCATTGGTACAACGCCCACACCGGCTCGGCCACCGGGCTGCCGTGACTGTCTATCAGCAGGGGCGCGCCGCTGTCGTCGGCCTGTTCGTCAAAGCCCGCCAGGTGCACTTCGCCTGCCCGGTCCAGTGGCAGCGCCTGAATATAGGCCCGGGCGTCGTAATGGTGATTGACCGCCGACACATACACATTGTTTACATCCAGCAGCAGGCCACAGCCGGTGCGGCGCACCGCCTCGCTGATAAAATCGGCCTCACTCAGGGTGGATTCGGTAAAGCGCAGATAGGTGGCGGGGTTTTCCACCATAATGGGGCGGTTCAGTGTTTGCTGCACCTGGTCGATATGGCTGCACAGCCGTTGCAGACTGGCGGGCGTGTAAGCCAGGGGCAGCAGATCATTGGTATAGCGGCCGCCCAGTCCGGACCAGGCGATATGCTCCGACACCGCCTCGGGCTGATAACGTGCAACCAGTTGCGCCAGCCGGGTCAGATGCTCCTGGTTCAGAGGTTCCTTTCCCCCCAGCGACAGGCCCACACCATGGACCGACAACGCGTAATGCTGCCGAATACGGCTTAAGTAATGATGGCGGGGGCCGCCCGCCACCATAAAATTTTCCGCATGAATTTCCACAAAGCCCAGGGGCGGGTGAGTGGTGAGTATTTCCTCGGTGTGCTGCAGTTTGAGCCCCAGCCCCGCCGAGGCCGGCAGGGAAAAGGCACCCGACGACGCCCGGTTAAACGATGTGGTCATGGTGCCTCCCTGGGCTCAGGCCTTTACTTCATCAAAGGCGTTCAGCTGGCCCTTGCCGGTGGGCGAGGTGGGGGAGTCGGTTTCCAGACAGGTGCCGGCGGGCACCAGTTTCCAGGCATTGCCCTGATAGTCGGTTTTTGATGTGCCGGCGCAGCTGGTGCCGGGGCCGGCTGCGCAGTCATTCTGGCCGGCCAGGGCCACGCCGTAGCATTTTTCCATCTCGCCTTTGATGCCGCTGTGATTGTCGGCAAGCGCCGTGCCGGAAGCGGCCAGTGCTGTGCTCAGGGCAAAGGCAAGGGTAGTAGCAGTGTTGACCTTATTCATACTCAGCATCCTTCTGTCAGTGAAGAAACAAACCGTCTTGTGTGTCTGTTCTTCTGTACAGTCGAATGAGAGGGCCGGATTCTTACAGCTTTTTTCCGTTTTTTGATGATTGCGGAATTTCTTCAATTTCCACTATCTTGGAGCGGCTGACCACCACCTTCCAGCGCTGCAGCACCGGTGGCTTCTGGCCCTGAACCTCGCGGGTGACCAGGTTGAACAGATAGCGTTTTTCCACCGGCTGGCGGGCCACCTGATTGTCTTTAAGCTGATACACATGGTGAGAGCCTTTTTCCATTAGCCGTGCCAGCATGCTTAAATCCAGCTGCAGGCTTTCCCGGGTCTGTTCATAGCCGGTCAGAAATCGGGTGGGCAGCATGCGCGAATGGCTGCCGTAAAACATCACCACTTCTTCCCGCTGGCTGATGCTGGCCCGACGCACGGCGCGTACCTCATCGGGCACCCGGGACGGACGCTTGTAATCAAACCATTCCAGCTGGCGGCCCACGGGCTGACTGCTGTGCACATCAAAATACTGCCGCCGCCATTTGGGTCTGCCCTTGCGCAGCCAGCGCCAGAGGGTGTTGCGCAGGTCGTCCTTGAACAGCTCCCGCAGTGCATAGAGCAGGGCCAGAGCAAAAATCACCATCATGGAAATACCACCCAGGGTTTCCCGTACTTCATAAGCGGCCAGCGAGACAGTGGTCATCACCACGGCGGTGACCACGGATTTAAGCAGTTTTTGCTCGCCGCCGCCCAGCTCCCGGGTTTTTTCCTTGAGGGTGACCGGGTATTCGATCAGCCGGCGCAACAGCCGCATCTTGTTGGAAATGCGGGATAATGAATCGCTGGCATGGGCGGTATTGTATTGGTGCTCTATGCGGTGCTGGCGCTCGAGCTGACACACATCCAGCAGCATGGACTTCACGGTTTTATAGTCGCCGTTGCGGGGCAGGTGAGCCACCAGCCCCAGCAGCCGCTGCTCGGTAAACCAGGACACATAGTTGTCTATGTTGGTGTAATACTTGCGCAGGGTGTCGTCGGTGGGCACGCGGCGGCGCAGCCGGCTGAGAATGTCCTGGGCCAGAGCCACCACTTCTTCCACCTTTTCCAGCTCTACTGTTTCCATGTGGTTGCGCAGATCGTGACAGGACTGCTCCAGCCCCACCACATACTGATAACCATAAAGGCTGAGACTGAGCCGGTATTGCTCGGGCGTGAGCTTGCCCCGCTCCGCCAGCCGGCTGTGCACCAGCGGCAGGTGCGGCCTGTCACTGAAATAGGTGCGGCTGGTATGAATGGCGTTGTGATAAAAGCTTTCTTCGGGCACCACAGTGCTGTTCAGTCCCAGCTCGCCGGGCACAAACAGATAAAGCTCAAAGCGGTGCTCGGTGGCTTCCCGCAAAATGCGCGACAGCTTGAGCAGATGACCGTCTTTACGTTCGGCAAAAATCACAAGGTGCAGGCTCCGGTGTCAGTCCTGCAGCAGGCGGCTTGAACGCCTCAGCAGACCATAGAGCAAGGTTTCTGTGGTGTCGAAATGATCGCTGGCATCATTAACAAAGCTGGCCATGGCAGTGAGATAAATGCCGGTCAGCGCCACCTCGCCGGCACTGCGGCGCAGACCACCCGCCTGCCAGTCGGTGGCTTCCAGCAGCCACTGCACGGTGCGGCTTACCCGGGTAATGCCATGGGCCTGCAGGTGCAGATGGCCGGGTTCCAGCTTGTAGCCGAGCATGTCTTTAACCAGACTGCGATAGGGCGACAGGGAATCAAACCAGACCATCAGGGTGCTGAACAGCCGCTCATGCAGAGGCTGCTGCCAGTCTTGCTGCACACTCAGCATGGCCTGATCGGCCCGGTCGAACAGGGCTTCTGCCAGATCATCGCGAGAGCGGTAATATTGGCTCAGCTCAGCCAGGGTCATGTTCCCGGCATCGGCCAGCTGGCGTAAACAAAAGCCGTGCCAGCCGCGCTCCAGTGCCAGATCCAGGGCAGTGTCGAGAAGGGCATCCTGTTCGGGATATAAGTGCGTCATCACTGTCTCCTGAGAAGGTAGAAAAAATAACTCAAAGACTATAACAAGAAAACGGGCCGCAATGGGCCCGTTAATTAGAGAGGAAAAGCGAGTATTTTATTGCTGCTGATCAGTCAGGGTTTTGCCCTGCTCGGTCCAGAAGGCCTTGGCACCATCGTGCAGCGGCGTCACTATGCCCATGGTGCCCGAATCGATGCTCATTGAAGCTGCGGCCTGAGATACAGAGCGCATAAAGGTCAGCCCTTCCTCGGAATAAATTTGTTTCAGGCTGGCAGCGACCTGATCCGCAGACAGATGACGGCCGGCCACCCACAGGGCGGAGTCCTGTACTGTCACCACGTCGTAGTCCACGCCCGGGTAGGTGCCGGCGGGAATGGTCACTTCGGCGTAGTAAGGGTGATCCTGAAACAGGGTGCCCTGGCTTGCGGCTTCATGTACCTGCAACAGGCGAATGTCGTTGCTGGAGGCAGCCTGAATAACCGAGGCATTGGGGAAGCCGGCAAACACCCAGAGGGCATCGATCTGGCGGTCCCCAAGTGCGGAAGCACCCTGGTTATAGCCGATGTATTGCGGGGTGATCTTGTCCCACAGGCCTACGCTTTCAAAAAAGCGCTGGGCCGAGGCGGCAGCACCGGAGCCGGCCGGACCCACAGCCACGCTCTTGCCTTCAAGCTGGGATACTTCAGTAATGTCGGCACCGTCGAGCACAATCAGGTGGGCGGGTGCACCGTAAAGGTAGGACACCGCCTTGGCGTTGCGGTATTTGCGGGTGTCGTTGGTCAGCTTGCCGTTCAGGCCCAGAAACATGTCGCCGGAATAGACAATGCCAAAGTCGGCATCACGGGAGTTAACCCGGCGCAGGTTTTCCACCGAGCCGGCAGAGGCCATGTTGGATACTTCCACCCCGTCCAGGGTGCGGGACAGCCGGGTGGAAATGCCGTTGGAAAAATACTGAAAAGTACCGCCGTCGGGGCCGCCGGAAAAAGCCAGACGCTCGGTCTGAGCCTGGGTAGTGGCAGCGCCCAGGCTGGCGACAGTGGCCACCGCCAGGGTGGTTAACACGCGAAAGGAGTGGGTATGCTTGGTCATGATGATGTCCTCGTTGTCGTTACGTTTATGGTCTTCCAATGAATAATGTCAGCTGCGCTCGGGTACGGTCAGTACTGGCAACGCAGACTGGCGCAGCACCCGCTCGGCGGTGGAGCCGATAAGCCATTTTTCCATCCCGCGCCGGCTGCGGGTGCCGAGCACAATCAGGCTGGCACCTGTTTCAGTGGCACTGGCCAGAATTTCGTCGGCACCGTGCCCCAGACGCAGCTCGGTGGTCAGCTGGTTCTCCAGCCCCTGAAAATAACGCCTCTGAAAGCTGTGCAAATCGGCCATGGCCTGGGTTTTAACTTCTTTTACAAAGGATTCCATCACACTGGCGGGAATGCCCCGACGGTGCCGGTCATCCAGCTCGGTGATCACATGCAGCAGGTGCAAGCGTGCGCCGTGGGCTTTGGCCAGCTCCCGGGCCAGGACCGCTGCTTCAGCGGCCCCTTCAGAGAAGTCGGTGGCATACAAAATATGAGTAATAACAGACATGCATGCTCCTTAATGGGCGTTGGAATGGTGAACGGCGGGAGTCGCACCGCCTTCGCGCTGCAGCCACCACACCAGTGCCACCAGCGCCAGGCCGGCGATATCCGATATAAAGGTAGGCCAGTACAGCAGCAGGGTGCCGGCACCGAGCAGCAGCCATTCGTGCCAGTGAGTTTTACGGCGCAGATAGCCCATGGCAAAGGCACCAAAGGCCAGGGTCCCAAGAGTGGCCGACGTAAAGGCGGTGATGATCTCCAGGGTAGTGCCGTCGAGCAGCATGGCCGGTACATAGGCAAACAGCAGTGGCATCACGTACAGCATTTTGGCGAACTTGAAGGAGGTCCAGCCGGTTTTCCACGGATCCGAGCCGGCAATGGCGGCACCGGCATAGGCGGCCACGCACACCGGCGGCGTGATGTTGGAATCCTGGGACAGCCAGTACACTATCATGTGGGCGGCAATGGCCGAGACGCCGAACTCGCCCAGGGCCGGCACTGCCAGCACGGCCACAATCAGGTAGGCGGCGGTCACCGGCACGCCCATGCCCAGCACCAGTGAGGCAATGGCCACCAGTACCAGCGCCAGCAGCAGGCTGTCACCGGCCATGGAGATGATCAGATCCGAAAACTTGAGGCCCATGCCGGTGAGGGAAATGGTGCCCACAATGACGCCAATCACGCCGATGGTGGCACCCACAATCAGGGTGTTGCGCGCGCCTACCTGAATGGCTTCCCAGATTTGCTTCGGCCCCATGCGGGTTTCCTTGTTGACCCAGCTTACTGCAATGCACGACAACGTGGCCCAGAATGCCGAGTTACCGGCGGAGCGGCCGGCCAGCAATAGCACGGTAATGATCACCAGCGGCAGGGCATAGTACCAGCCGCTCTTGAACACGGTTTTCCAGTGGGGGATTTCCTCGTCCTGCACGCCCACCAGGCCGTGTTTCTTGGCCTCGAAGTGCACCATGCAGTACACCGCCAGGAAGTACAGAATGGCCGGCCCGATGGACAGGATCATGATGGTGGAATAGGGGGTGCCGGTGAGCTCGGCCATCAGAAAGCCGCCCGCGCCCATAATGGGGGGCAGGAACATGCCACCGATGGAGGCGGCGGGCTCAATAGCGCCGGCCACGTGGGGCTTGAAGCCGGCTCGTTTCATCATGGGAATGGTAAAGGCGCCGGACGACACTGTGTTGGCAATGGCGGAGCCGGACACAGATCCGAACAGGGCAGAGGAGATCACCGCCACCTTGGCCGGGCCGCCGGTGGAACGCCCGGCCATGGCCAGGGGCAGGTCGATAAAGAACTTGCCGGCACCGGACTTCTGCAAGAAGGCGCCAAAAAAGATAAACAGAATCACATAGGTCGCCAGTACGTTTGCCATCACCCCGAACACGCCGTTGGTGGTCAGGAACAGGGCGGTGGCGAGGCGCTCAAAGCGAAAACCGCGGTGGGCAAACAGCTCCGGCAGGTAGGGGCCGAACAGGGCAAAAGCGATCATGCCCACACCGATCAGGGTGATGGACCAGCCCAGCACCCGGCGGCAGATCTCCAGCGACAGCAGAAGACCCACCACGCTCACCAGCATGTCTACCTCGTTTTCGGCTCCGGCCCGGTAGTTGAGCGCTTCAAACTGGCTGATCCAGTACAGCACTGTGCCGGCTACCATCAACGCCAGCACTACATCGCTGGCGGTGGGGCTGTTGCTGTTGCGCCGGCTCAGCCACTGATCCAATGGCAGCATCAGGGCGGCAAAGGGCAGGGTAAGCAGCAGCACATAGTGCAGTTTGTCGGCATCCTGCTCCAGCGCTACGCTCAGGCCGTCGTATTCCCAGGTCTCCTTGAACAGCGTGAATTGCTGGTAAAGCGTGGTGGGGGAGTCGTAAATGACAAAGCAGCCGGCCAGCAAGGCCAGCAGGGCAGCGCTTATAATGGAAAGGCCGGCATGGGCTCCGCGGCTGCCGGCAGGATAGAGCAGAAATACCAGCACAAAAGTGATCAGCACATAAATGCCAAGATGGTATTGGGTGCTGAGGGCGGCGACGCCGGCACCGTAAAAGTAAAGAACGACCATGGCCGCGGCCAGCGCCGCCACCAGCCAGGCCCAGGGCCCGGTGAGCTTGCGCTCGGACTTGGCATCCTTTTCCATCAGCTCCTGAAGCTTTTTTTGCTCTTGTGGGCTGAGCTCGTCGAGTTGTTGCTGTGACATTCCTTAACCTCGTTTTTTCACCAGCCGCTAATAAGCTGCTGTTTTGATTAACAGCTTATTAGCAAAATCGGGGCCAACTCAGGCTAAGGTATTGTTAAGTCAGGCCAGCACTGGTTTTGCGATAATGGAAGCAGAGCCGCTGGTATGAATATGAATGTTAAATGGGTGGTAATCCGCCCATCTTAATCAGCGCATGGGCGGATTTTCACACATATTGTCTTGTCTGAATGTTTTAACGGGCAGTGAAGACACAGGCAAGACCGGCGTTGCCTGAGGTTGCAGTGCCGCTACGTGAGGTGACCTGACAAAAAAAAGCGCCCCTGGGCGCTTTGATCATGGGTGGAAATCCCCCCATCAATGGATTAACGGCTCTGGTGGCTGACCGAAGTGGCCCGCAGCAGGTTGTCGTGCACCGGGCAGCGGGCACAGACCAGATCCAGAAAAGCCTGTTTTTCGGCGTCATCAAGATCGGCGTCGATGTCGGCACTGATGTTGATGTGCTTGAAGCCCACCGGATCGTCACTGGGCTTGCCCGCCAGCCCCGCCGGGTTCAGCTCGCCATTAACTTCAACATTGATGCCGCGCAGCTCAACGCCCTGCTCCCGGGCAGCCATTTTGGCAATGGTGGAAACACAGCCCGCCAGCGCAAACAGAAAGGTATCCAGCGGATTGGGACCGGTGTCGCCGGCAGAGGGCTGATCGATGATCATTTGATGTGAGCCCACCTGAGCCCGCACCTGCCAGGTATTTCCCATTTCGGTTTTTACTGTGTAAGTTTTCGTTGCCATAACTACCTCTAATTTAGTTTTTTCTTATATTAAATCGTGCGGCGTTAAAAGCAAGAGTGAGCATGTATGCAATGCGAAGCGATAGCGCGATTGCCGACGTGTGTGCACGGCATGGCAAACGACAAGCGTTCAGCCCTTGTAGTCGTTCTTGTCCAGGCCGTGTTTTTTCATTTTGTCGTACAGGGTTTTACGGGGCAGTTGCAGGCTTTCCTGAGTGTGCTTGATGGAGCCGCCGTGGCGGGCCAGCTCGGATTGAATCAGGGTTTTCTCAAACTGATCCACCCGGGCGGCCAGCCCCTGCCCGCTGGCAGGCGTCTCGGTCTGGCTGTGTTCACTCAGGTCAAAGGAGCAGGCCTCGCCCAGCAGCACATAGCGCTCCGCCAGATTGCGCAGCTCCCGCACATTGCCCGGCCAGGAATGGCTCAGCAGCTGCTGCAGCTGCGGGGCTGATAACGGCGGTATTTCCCGTTCAAACTGAGCGGATGCCAGCAGCGCAAAATGCTGAAACAACAGCGGAATATCGTCGGGGCGGGCGCGCAGCGGCGGAATGTCGATGCGCACCACATTCAGCCGGTAATAGAGATCTTCACGAAAATCACTGGCATCGGCCAGGGCGCGCAAATTAGCCTTGGTGGCGGCAATAATACGAATATCCAGCGGGATCAGCCGGTTCGAACCCAGCCGTTCAATGGCACGCTCTTCCAGTACCCGCAGCAGTTTGATTTGCAGGCTCATGGGCATGCTTTCTATTTCATCCAGAAACAGAGTACCGCCGTGGGCATGTTCCAGCTTGCCGATGCGCCTCTCTTTAGCATCGGTAAAGGCCCCTTTTTCATGACCAAACAGTTCAGACTCAATCAGGTTTTCCGGCATGCCGCCGCAGTTGATGGCAACAAAGTTTTTGTTCCGGCGCGGGCTGTGTTCGTGAATGTAGCGGGCCAGCAGATCCTTGCCCGAGCCGGTTTCCCCCATCAGCAGAATATCCGCCGGGCTGGACGCCACGCTTTGCACCAGCCGGCGCAGGTCCTGCACTGCCGGTGAGCTGCCCAGAATACGCGGGCCGGGAGCGCTCTGAGCCTGCAGCTCCTGGCGCAGGCGGCGGTTATCCAGAGTAAGGGCACGCTTTTCCAGAGCCCTGTGCACCACATCAAGCAGCAGATCTGATGAAAATGGCTTTTCAATAAAGTCGTAAGCGCCGTTACGAATGGCACTGACCGCCATGGAAATATCGCCAAAGCCGGTAATAAGAATGACCGGAATATTTGAATCAATGGTTTTTATTCTGGCCAGCAGTTCCAGTCCGGTGGTGCCCGGCATGTTGATATCGGTAATCACGATGCCGGCAAAATCTTCATTGAGCAGCGGCAGCGCCTTGTCGGCCCTGTCCAGGGTACAGACCCGGTAGTCTTCCAGCTCCAGGGTCTGGCTGGCGGAGCGCAAAATGGCAGCATCGTCATCAATCAGCAAAATATGGGGCGAAGTCATGCGGGCTCCTTATGCATGCGGTTCAGTACCAGGGTAAAGACGGCACCCCCGTCAGGATGGTTGGCAGCGGTCAGTTCACCGTTCAGACTTTCTACTATGCGGTGAGAGATGGACAGCCCCAGCCCGAGGCCGGTGGATTTGGTAGTAAAGAAAGGCTCAAAAATATGGGCCAGCGCCTGTTCGCTCAGGCCGGGACCATGATCGCGCAGGGCAAGAGTAACCTGAGCAGTACTGGCCTGAACATGAATATCAATACGTGGTGACGGCGTTTCGGTCATGGCCTGCAGTGCATTGCCAATCAAATTAACCAGCACCTGCTCCAGCCGGCCCTGATCCCCAGCTACTGCAAGATTGTCCTGTTCATCAGGCCAGTACAGCCTTGCCTTGTGCTTTTCCAGCTCGGCTCCCATCAAGACCATTACGCCCCGGCGCAGCTGGGCCAGGGTAGTATGGGTGTTGCCGGCATGATGCTGGCGGGCAAACTCACGCAGCGGCTGCAAAATGGCGGCCATACGATTTGCCAGGCCGCCAATTTCTTCCAGATTGCCAGCTACTGCCTCGGTGCGGCCTCGCTCCAGCAGCTTGCGGCCATTATCGGCAAACTGGCGAATGGCGGTGAGTGGCTGGTTCAGCTCATGATTAATGCCGGCAGATAATTGTCCCAGCACCGCCATTTTGGCAGCCTGGATCAGCTGACTCTGGGTTTGCCGGTGTTGCTCTACTTCCTGCTTCAGCCGCCGGTTGCTGTCGGTGAGCTGATGAGTGCGCTGCTCTACCCTGCGCTCCAGGGCTTCATGAGCTTGTTGCAGCTCCCGCTGATGGCGCACCTTCATGCGATGCCGGGCCCGCAAAAATAACAGCAGCGCCGCCAGTGTCCAGAAAGTACCAAGTCCGGCAACCAGAGTGCGGGCTATGCGCTCTCTGAGTGGCTTGAGATTGGCCAGAATGGCAACCCGCATGCCCACATCCGGCAGCAGTTCGCTCACCAGCAGATAATGGCCGCTGGCTTCCTCGCCTTTCATGGTCAGCAGCTGATTGCCTCTTGGTGTGGTGTCTCTTTGCTGCAGGGGCAGCGGCTGCAGCTGTACTCTTTCATAACGGCGGCTGCCTTCAATACGGCTGAGCAGCTGCGGATCCGGCGTGAGCAGGCCGGGTTTGGGCAACAGGCGAAAGCGCCACTGGTGGCGGGTGGAGATAAAAATAACGCCGTCTTCGTCCATGACCAGAATGTCCTGCAGCGGGTCGTTCCAGCTGCCTTCTATGTCTTCCAGATCTACCTTGACCACGGTCACGCCAATAATCTGTCCCTGCTGGCGCACCGGCGCGGAAAAGAAATATCCTCGCACCCGGGAAGTATTGCCAAGGGCAAAATAGCGGCCCAGCCCTCCCTCCATGGCCTGCTGAAAATAGGGGCGAAAGCTGTAGTCGTTCCCCACAAAGGGCGCGGCCTGATCCCAGTTGCTGGCGGCCAGAGTCATGCCGTTGCTGTTGATAAGATAACTGTCGGTGGCACCCATGGTGGCATTAACCCGGGCCAGATAGCGGTTAGCCTCATCGGTTTTTTGCGGGTTATCGGGATCGTTCAGCAGCGCCTTGAGCTGATGCTGATCGGCCAGCAGCCGGGGCAAGTCCTGATGGCGTGCCAGCTGATGACGCAGGTTGGTAATGTAGCGGCCCAGGCTTACTTGCGCATGCTGGCGAATATCTGCCAGCCCCTGCTCCCGGGCGTGCCAGAACAACGCTGTGCTAACCAGCAGGGTGCCAAACAACAGCAGCAGAAAAAGGGCAAGGGAGTTCCGTCTCATGATGGGCGTATTATGCGCGTTACGGCGGTAAATTGGCGTGATGGCTCCCGCACTCTTGAGTGCACAGGCACTTTGCAGCGACAATGACGTTTTCACGGAGTTTTTCATTATGGCTTTTCGCATTCGTTATCACTATCGCAAACAACAAAAAGAAATTGGCTATGCCAATGACAAGCACCACAGCATCTACGATGCCATTGCCACCGCTGAAGGGCTGGATCTGGCAGAGTTTCGCCGCATGGAAGATCAGCTTGCCAATATCAGCCGCAACAACAGAAAGACCATGAAGGAGTTCCGGGAAGAATATTTTCGTAAGCTGGGTGTGACTCAGGTCACGATCTTTAAAGACGAATAAGTTTGCGTCAGCCCTTGGAATCGATTTATTTATTATTCTTATTTTTTGTTATTTTTTAGTGTTTATAACTGCTTGATTTCCATATTTCCAAGTGGTTGATTTGTTTGTGATGAGCTCACCTTGTATATACCGCTGCCACTTAATTGAGTGCCATTTGAATTTATAGCTAGTATGTTGATTCTGAGCGGTTTTTCCTTTCTATTGTAGCCTTTAGGAGTGCCGGATCTGATGATCCGCGCTACGGATAATAACAGGGAAAATTCGTTACGGGAGAGCGGTGCAATGAATGCCATATTCCTGATGTTGGTTGGGCTGGGTGCCATGGCGCTCGGCTATTTTGTGTATTCCAAGTTTGTGGCCGAAAAAATATTTCGGCTGGATCCCGGCTTTCGGACGCCGGCGCACGAGTTTGAGGACGGCATAGATTATGTGCCCACCAACAAATTTGTGCTTTGGGGTCATCATTTCACCTCGGTAGCCGGGGCGGCACCCATAGTGGGGCCTGCTATTGCGGTGATCTGGGGCTGGGTGCCGGCCTTTTTGTGGGTGGTGTTTGGTACCATCTTTTTTGCCGGCGTGCACGATGCGGGGGCTATCTGGGCCAGTAACCGCAACAAGGCCAAATCGGTGGGCGCGCTCACCGGTGATGTGGTGGGCAAGCGCGCCCGCAGCATCTTTATGATCGTCATCTTCCTGGTGCTGTTGATGGTTAACGCCGTATTTGCGGTGGTCATCGCCGGTCTGCTGACCAAGTTCCAGACCTCTGTGGTGCCGGTATGGGGGGCCATTGTGGTGGCACTGATTATCGGTCAGCTGATTTACCGCAAAATGATTGGTCTGATCACCGTTTCCATTGTGGGCGTGATTGCGCTTTATGCCCTGATCTGGGTAGGGCCTTCCATGCCGCTAGCGCTGCCCGAGATGTTTATGGGCCTGACCGACAAGGCTCAGTGGATTATTCTGCTGTTTGTATATGCCGCCATTGCCTCGTTGCTGCCAGTATGGATGCTGCTGCAACCCCGCGACTACATTAACGGTCTGCAGCTGTTTGTAGGTCTGGGTCTGCTTTATGGTGCCGTATTGCTGTCGGCTCCGGATGTGGTGGCCCCGGCCTTTAACGACAATGTGCCGGAAGGCACGCCCTCGCTGCTGCCACTGTTGTTTGTGACCATTGCCTGTGGTGCTATCTCCGGCTTTCATGGTCTGGTGTCGTCCGGCACCACCTCCAAACAGCTCGACAAGGAAACCGACCTGCGCTTTGTGGGCTATTTCGGCGCTATCGGGGAAGGGTGCCTGGCACTGGCCGCGATCATTGCCGCCACCGCCGGTTTTGCGACGCTCGCCGACTGGCAGGCCGTGTACAGCGGCTTTGGTCAGGGCGGGGTAGCCGCTTTTGTGCAGGGCGGAGCCAATATTCTGAGCAATGGCCTGGGCTTTGACATCGAGCTGTCGCAAACCATTCTCACGGTAATGGCGGTGTTGTTTGCCGGCACCACCATGGACACCGGCCTGCGGCTGCAGCGCTATATTTTCCAGGAGTGGGGCAGCATCTATAACATCAACTGGATGCAGAAAGCGGCCCCGGCCACCCTGTTGGCGGTAGCTTCCTGCCTGTTGCTGGCCTTTGGCTCCGGTGGCGACGGCTCCGGCGGCTTGCTGATCTGGCCGTTGTTCGGCACCACCAACCAGCTGCTGGCGGGTCTGACCCTGCTGGTGATCACTGTGATGCTGGCGCGTCTGGGCCGGCCCATGTATGTGACCCTGATCCCGCTGCTGTTCCTGCTGGTAATGACAGTTCTGGCACTGTTGATCCAGCTTAAGGACTTCTATGCACAGGCCAACTGGTTCCTGTTTACTCTTGATCTGGTAGTGCTGGCGGCGGCCATTCTGGTGGCGCTGGAGTGTGGCTCTACCCTGAACAAGCTGCGCAGTGGCAAAGCTGAAAGCGCCGAGAACAAGTCGTGAAAATCAAGCGGGTGCTGGCCTGGATAGACAAGGCCAGCCGGTATGCGGAAGAAGTCTATAACGCGCCCTACCGGGCGGCTATTGCCCGGGCCCGGCGCGAGGAAGACGATCTCTTTATGCTGCTGGTATTCTCGGAGATGATGGGCGTGCCGAATCCGGCCTCCTATTACACCCTGGAACTGCAGCCTCTGCTGCTGGAGCGGTTTCACGACTGGCACCAGCGCATGGGCATGGAGCACTCGCCGCTGGATCACTTTCGCTGCTGCTGATTGAGTTGTCTTCTGGCTTGGCAAAGGTCGGAAAAAGGGTCGGTGGAGCCGTTCCCTTTTCCCTCCCTGCCGAGCACTCAGTTGCCTGTAATACAAGTCAGGCAACGCCTTTGTTTGACGAAGCGGGAGCAGGGATTGCCGTATTCGACCGTCACATGCCAGGGATGGCATGTGCCGAGCGTTACATGGGGCGAGCTTGCTCGCCGTGACGAAGTAAAAAGCCTGAACGAACATTAAGTATGTTCGCAGCAGGCTTTTTAATGAGTGGCATTCCATGAAGCATGTCGAAGAAGGTAACCCTGCTGTCGCTTCGCATGCGGGGATTGGCTTTGTGTGCCGGCCTTACTGTTTGGAGAGATGACATGTTACTGACCGACAAGCGCGTCTTGCTGGTGGGCGGCAAGGGAGGCGTGGGCAAGACCACTGTGTCCTCGTCGCTGGCGCTGCTGGCGGCCCGCCGGGGAAAGCGCTGCCTGCTGGTGTCCACCGATCCCGCTCACAGCCTGGCCGATGCCTTTGGGCGGGAAATTGGCGATACCATTACCCGGCTGGCCCCCAATCTAGACGCTCTGGAGCTGGATCCGGATCATGAAGTGGAGCAGCACCTGGCCCGGGTGCTGGCGCAGCTTAAACGCTTTACCCGGCCCGAGATGTACGGCGAGGTGGAGCGACAGATGCGCCTCACCCGCCAATCGCCGGGGGCCCAGGAAGCGGCACTGCTGGAGCGCATGGCCAGAGTGATGGAAGAAGGGCTGCAAACTCATGACCTGGTGATTTTCGATACCGCCCCCACCGGCCACACCCTGCGCCTGCTCAGTTTGCCCGAGGCCATGGCCGCCTGGACTCAAGGGATGCTCAAAAGCAACCAGCGCTCGGAAAAACTGGGCGAGGTGCTGGACCATTTAACCCCGGGCAAGGACGTGGACAGCCCTTTTGGCGATCCGCGGGCTCACGAAACCGCCGGTATGGACGAACGCACCAAATCCATTACCGAAACGCTGCTGGCGCGTCAGCGGCTGTTTCAGCGCACTCGCCGGTTGCTGACCAACGGCGAGCAGACTGCACTGCTGTTTGTGCTCACTCCCGAAAAGCTGCCAATACTGGAAACAGAACGGGCGGTAACAGCACTGCGGGAAGAAAAATTGCCCCTGGCCGGCCTGGTGGTGAACCGCATTCTGCCTGATGAAGCTGACGGTGCTTTTCTGGCACAACGCCGAAGCCAGGAAAAAACACATCTGGCTGAGATAGAGCGAACCTTTGCCGGTCTGAATCGCTATCCGTTATATCTGCAGCCCACGGATATTCAGGGGCTGGACGGCCTGGGTGATATGGCCACCCGGCTGGAGCAGGCCGGGCTGTAAGTGTCTTAATTCAATTTACAGCCGAATCCTCCCTTGAGTAGAATTTGGCCGAGGGTTTTCTGATAGTGAACGGAGAAATATGACAACGGCGAAGCAGGGCGACGACAATAACGATGTGGGTACCCGCCTCAAGGCGGTGCGCCTGATGCGCAATATTTCCCAGCGGGAGCTGGCCAAACGCACCGGCGTGACCCACTCCAGCCTGTCGCTGATTGAGCAGGGCAAGGTCAGCCCGTCGGTCAGCTCGCTGAAAAAGATCCTCGACGGCATTCCCATGACGGTGGGTGAGTTTTTTACCCTGGATCTGCAAAACACCGATCAGATCTTTTTCAGCCCCGACGAGCTGCAGGACGTGGGCAGCGGTAATCTGTCTTTGAAACTGGTGGGCTATAACCGCAAGAACCGGGCCATGTCATTTATTGTGGAAACCTACCCGCCTGGCGTGGACACCGGCCACGACATGATGGCCTACCACGGCGAGGAAGCCGGCGTGGTGATAGAAGGAGAAATCGAAATTACCATAGGCGCTCAGCACCGGCTGCTGAAGGCCGGCGACAGCTATTACTTCTCCACCACTCAGCCCCACCGTTTTCGCAATATCAGCGATCAGCCCTGCCGTATCGTCAGCTGCTCCACTCCGGCCAAGCATTTCTGAGTTTTAGCGAGGGTAATACCCTCGCCACCCCATCATTTGTTTTATTTTTGTTTATAAAAAGTTAACTGCTGGTGTGACTCAGATCACGTCAAATGTCCCTTAAGGGACATGTCGGCCACTTTCCGTCTGCCTCTATGATGAAGCGTCAACGGACAGACAAGGAAGAGGCTATGGAGAAAATACTGACCCCCCGCATGGAGCAACTGCCCATCGGCTGGACCAGGCTGGCAATATTGACCGGTCTGTTTCTGCTGGTGTTAGCACTCGGTGCGGGCAAGACTGAAGGCGAGTTCGGGCTCTTTGCCCTGGTGCCCACCCTGGTGGTGCTGGGGCTGGCGCTGCTGACCCGGCGCACGCTGGAGCCGCTGCTGGCCGGTGCCCTGACGGGCTTTGCCCTGGTGGAGCCACAGCGGACGCTGCACAACTTTGTGGCCAGCACCCTGGAGGTGATGCAGGGGCCCATTATGGGCTGGCTTATTCTGGTGTGCGGCCTGCTCGGTAGTCTGATTGCCCTGCTGCAATTTTCCGGTGCGACTCTGGCCTTCAGCGACAGTCTGGGCAAATACGTCAAGCGTCGCTCTCATGCCCTGATGGCCAGTTGGCTGCTGGGCATTGCCATTTTTATTGATGACTACCTCAATGCTCTGACCGTCAGCACCGCCATGCGCAAGCTGTCGGACAAGCTGAAAATCTCCCGGGACATGCTGGCCTATGTGGTGGACTCCACTTCGGCACCGGTGTGCCTGCTGATCCCGTTTTCCACCTGGGTAATTTATCTCGCCGGCCTGATTGAAGCCAATGGCCTGGTGCCGGAAGGGCAAGGCTTCAATTATTACCTGAGCCTGTTGCCCTACCTGGTGTACCCCTGGGTGGCCCTGCTGCTGGTGCCCCTGGTGGCTTTTGGCGTGATGCCGCTGCTTGGCACCATGAAGCAGGCAGAGCGTGACTGCCTGGCAGACAACAGCGAGGCTATCGAACAGGACGAGCCGGGCCATCGCCAGCCGCCGCGACTGGTGAACTTCATGCTGCCGGTGCTGACCCTGCTGCTGGCCACCTGGTATTTCAATATTGATGCGCTGATGGGCGTGGGCTGCGCCCTGGTGGTATCGCTGGTGCTGTACCGGCTGCAGGGGCTGGCCAGTCTGCCCCGGCTGTTTGATGAAATTATTCAGGGCATGGCCACCATGTTGCTGCCGCTGGGCATCGTGTTTGCGGCCTTTGTACTGCAGGCAGTCAACGAGAAGCTGGGGCTGGCGCCTTATCTGATCGACACCATCACCCCCTATATGAATGCCCAGTGGCTGCCGGCGCTGAGCTTTCTGGTGCTGGCCGGGCTGACCTTTGCCACCGGCTCCTTCTGGGGTGTGTATGCCATCGCCTTTCCCATCATGATCCCCCTGGCGCAGGCTCTGGACGCCAATATGGCGCTGACCCTGGGGGCCGTGGTGTCGGCGGGGGTCTTTGGCAGCCATGCCTGCTTTTTTGGGGATTCCACCGTGATCTCCGCCCGCGGCTGCGGCATCAGCCCGATGCAACATGCCCTCAGCCAGCTGCCCTATACCCTGATTGCCGCTGCCGTCACCACGGTAGTGCTGTGGCTGCTGGCCTGATTTGAAACAAGGAGAACAAGATGAAACGAACCGGATTCGCCTTTCACGAACACTGCCTGTGGCACGATGCTGGCCCCTGCTCGGTGTTTGATCGCCCCGGTGGCTTTGTGCAGCCCGCCGCCGCCGCGGAGCACCCGGAAACCAAGCGCCGGTTGCGCAACCTGCTGGCGGTGAGTGGCCTGCTGGAGCAGCTGACCCCGGTGCACGCCGAGCCGGCCACCCGGGAAGATTTGCTGCGCTTTCATACCGGACGATACATTGACGAGCTGAGCGCCATGAGCGAACAGGGCTTCGGTGATGCCGGCCAGTATGCGCCCTTTCGTCAGGATGCCTTTCCCATTGCCTGCCGCTCGGCCGGCCTGGCCATGGCCACGGTGGCGGCGGTGCTCAGGGGCGAAGTCGACAACGGCTACTGCCTGTCGCGCCCGCCCGGGCATCACGCTGAAGCGGATCGGGGCATGGGATTTTGCCTGCTGGGCAATATTCCCATCGCCATTCGGGCGGCCCAGGCAAAGGGGCTGGTGCGCCGGGTCGCGGTGATTGACTGGGATGTGCACCATGGCAACGGCACTCAGCAGGCGTTTTATGAGGATGCCGAGGTGCTGACCATCTCCCTGCATCACGACAACAACTATCCCATTGACTCGGGCAGTGCAGACGAGCGGGGCAGTGGGGCCGGCTTTGGTTATAACCTCAACGTACCGCTGCCGGCCGGATCCGGCATTGGCACCTATTTGGCGGCCATGGATCAACTGGTGATCCCGGCGTTGGATCGTTTTCAGCCCGAGTTGATCGTGGTGGCCTGTGGCTTTGATGCCAGCGCCATGGATCCGCTCGGCTGCATGCTGCTTAATGCTGATGCCTTTGGCCAGCTCACCGCCAGGGTGATGGCCGCCGCCGATCGCCTGTGCCGAGGCCGGCTGGTGATGGTGCATGAAGGAGGCTATTCGGAAGGCTATGTGCCCTTCTGTGGCCACCGGGTGATCGAAACCCTGAGCCGAAGCGACATTCATGTGCCCGATCCGGCGGGAGGGGATATTGCCCGTTGGGGCCAGCAGGAGCTGCAGCCTCATCAGGCAGCGCTGATCGAAAGCCTGCAGCCATTATTGCAGGATATTCACGGATGATGACCAGGCCCTGACCTGGTGCAAAAACTGGTCAGGGCCTGTTTGGAATGTTACATTTTATTCACCGTTTTATTGATCGGTGAATATGGCGTTCATGCAAAAGGATATTGCACCCACTTCTCTTGAACCCCTGGCGCAACTGTTGTCACAAGTTGATTGCAAGGGGTTTCTTCCTGAGCTTCAGGCTTGCCTGGAAAGCTATTTTGCCGGTATCGATCTGGTGCTATGCCGGTTTCACCGCCTGCGCAGCCCCGAAATACTGTTGCATAATCTGAACCACCAACAAGAAGCGAAAACTCTGCATCCTTACTGTGCCGGTATGTATCAGCTCGATCCTTTTTACCAGTACTGGCTGAACCACCCGACTACCGGCGTATTTCGTCTGGATGACATAGCTCCTTCGGAATTCCGGCGCAGCGAGTATTTTCTGACCTACTACACCGGACTGGGCCTGCATGACGAGCTGATGTGTTTTTTCTCACCCAACACGAATACCACCCTGGCTTTTTCCTTTGGCTTTTATCAGCCCCCGCTGCACCCTGACGGTCGCCTGCTGAGCGAAAAAATGGCCTACCTGTTCCCCCTGTTGCAGGCGCTGCTGGAAAAGCACCACTGGCAGCCTGCGGGTGACGATGGGGCGGGCTCTGAAGAGTTTATGGATGAACGTCTGAGCGAACGTGAGCAGCAGGTGGCACGGCTGTTTTTGCAAGGGCACAGTGCCCCGGCCATTGCCGACCTGCTGTGCATCAGCCCGGGCACGGTAAAAAATCACCGCAAGAACATTTATGGCAAGCTCGCCATCAATAGTCAGGCCGAGCTGTTTCAGCTGTTTTTACGGCAGCTGGGTGTGGAGTAAAAAGAAAGGGCGCCTTCCGGCGCCCTTGGTGTTTTTCGGTCTGCTGGTGCTTCAAGTCACGGTCAGCCCGCCCCGAACTCTATCCAGGTGGTTTTCAGCTGGCTGTATTCGGCCAGGGAATGCAGCGACTTGTCCCGGCCGTTGCCGGATTGCTTATAGCCGCCAAAAGGCACCGTCATGTCGCCGCCGGCGTAGTTGTTAACGAATACCTGGCCCGACTCCAGCCGCCGGGCTGTGGTCAGGGCGCGGTCCAGGTTTTGGGTCCAGACCGCCGCCGCCAGGCCGTAAGGGGAGTCGTTGGCAATGGCCACTGCTTCGTCGGCACTGTCAAAGCCAATCACCGCCAGCACAGGGCCGAACACCTCTTCCCGTGCCAGCGCCATGCTGTTGTCCACGTTATCAAACACGGTGGGGGCAAAATACAGGCCGCCATTGATGCTCACCGGCTCGCCACCGGTGCGCAGGCGCGCGCCCTGTTTGTGTGCCGCCGCCACATGGCCGGCAATGCCGTCGAGCTGGGTGGCATCGACGATGGCACCCATGGCGGTGGCTGGATCCAACGGGTTGCCCGGCTGCCAGCTGGCGGCGTGGTGCACAATGCGCTCTATCAGCTCGTCCTTGATGGCGTTTTCCACCAGCAGCCGGGATCCGGCGATGCACACCTCGCCCTGGTTGTAGAAAATGGCCTGGGCCGCCTGTTGCGCCACGCGATCCAGGTTGCCGGCGTCGGCAAACACGATATTGGCGCTCTTGCCGCCGCACTCCATAAAGGTGCGTTTCATATTGGACTCGCCCGCATACTGGGTCAGCAGCTTGCCCACGGCGGTGGAGCCGGTAAAAGCCAGGGCGTTCACGTCCATGTGCAGGGCCAGGGCCTTGCCCACGGTATGACCGTAGCCGGGCAGCACCTGCAACACGCCGGCGGGCAGGCCGGCGTCATGGGCCAGGGCCGCCAGCCGCAGGGCGCTGAGAGGAGACTTTTCCGACGGCTTCAAGATCACGGTATTGCCGGCGGCCAGGGCCGGGGCGATTTTCCAGCAGGCCATCATCAGCGGAAAGTTCCAGGGCACGATGGCGGCCACCACCCCCAGTGGTTCCCGGGTCACCAGCCCCAGGCTGCTGGCGGCAGTGGGGGCGATTTCGCCATACACCTTGTCGATGGCCTCGGCGTTCCAGCGCAGGCAGCGCACCGCCGCCGGCAGGTCCACTTCCAGGCTGTTGGCAATGGGCTTGCCCATGTCCAGAGTTTCCAGCAGCGCCAGCTCCTCGGTGTGTTGCTCTACCAGGTCGGCGAAGCGCAGCAATACCTGTTTGCGCTCCGCCGGGGCCAGTCCGGCCCAGTGGGGCAGGGCGGCGCGCGCGTGGGCCACCGCCAGGTTGGCGTCCTGCTCGTCGCAGCTGGCCACCTCGGCTAGTTGCGCACCGGTAGCCGGGTTGTGGCTGGCAAAGCGTGCTCCGGACAGGGCATAGCAGTAGCAGCCGTTGATAAAGGCGCGGCCCTCGGGCCGTAGTCCTTCACTCAGAGTTTGCCAGTGGGCAAAAGAATGTTGGGTCATGGTCGCCTCCTCAGCTCATGATGCCCAGCTGGCGAGCGGTGGCGTCCAGGCTTTCCCGGGCCAGGCGCACCAGTTCGTCGATTTCAGGCTTAGTGATCACCAAGGGCGGCGACACCACCATGGTTTCGCCCACGGAGCGCATTACTATGCCGGTGTTAAAGCAGTTGTCCCGGCAGCGGCTGCCGATACCCGGCTCAAAGCGGTCCAGAGTGGTTTTGTTGGCCACCAGCTCCAGGGCACCCAACAGGCCGAGACTACGGGTCTCGCCCACCAGCGGGTGATCCGTCAGGCTGGCCCAGCGCTCGGCAAAATAGGGTGCGGCCACCTCGCGCACCTGCTCCAGCACGCCGTCTTCTTCCATCAGCTCCAGGTTGCGCAACGCCACGGCGGCGCAGGCCGGATGACCGGAGTAGGTAAAGCCGTGGTAGAACTCGCCGCCCTGCTCGATCAGGGTCTCGGCCACCCGGTCACCCACCAGCACGCCGCCGATGGGCAGGTAGCCGGAAGACAGCCCCTTGGCGATGGGCATGAGATCGGGCTTGATATTGAAGTGCTGGCTGCCGAACCACTGGCCCAGCCGGCCGAAGCCGCAGATCACCTCGTCGGCAATCAGCAGAATGCCGTAGTGATCGCAGATGCGCTGAATTTCGGGCCAGTAGCTGTCGGGCGGAATGATCACGCCGCCGGCACCCTGCACCGGCTCGGCAATAAAGGCCGCCACCCGGTCTACCCCCAGCTCCTTGATCTTCTGCTCCAGCGACCGCGCCGCCAGCAGGCCGAATGCTTCCGGGCTCATTTCCCGGCCTTCGCCAAACCAGTAGGGCTGAGCGATGTGCTCCACGTCCGCCAGCATGGGGCCGCCCTGCTCGTGCATGGGGGCCATGCCACCCAGGCTGGCACCGGCCACGGTGGAGCCGTGGTAGCCGTTGCGCCGGCCGATGATCACGGTTTTTTCCGGCTGGCCCTTGAGCTGCCAGTAGCGGCGTACCATGCGCACGACCGTGTCGTTGGACTCGGAACCGGAGCCGGTAAAGAACACGTGGTTGATGTGCTCCGGGGCCAGCTCGGTCAGCTTTTTGGCCAGTTTGATCGCCGGCGGATGGGCGGTCTTGAAGAAGTTGTTGTAGTAGGGCAGCTCGGTCATCTGGGCGGCGGCCGCGTCCACCAGCTCCTGGCGGCCATAGCCCAGGTTCACGCACCAGAGGCCGGCCATGGCATCGAGAATGCGGTTGCCTTCGGAATCAATAATATAAATGCCTTCAGCCCCGGTAATGATGCGGCTGTTGCTGCCCAGATCCTTGGTGTCGGTAAAGGGATGCAGGTGGTGCTGGCCGTCCTGTTTGCGCAGGTCTTGAGTGTTGTACTGATGCATGATGGTGTCCTTTTTGTTCATGTGTCTGTCTCGGGTACAGCCCATTGCCACGCCAACACGCAGCAAGTACTTCCATGTATGCTCGACGATGGCATCCCTGCCATCGACGGTTGGCTAAGGCAACGGCCTGTCCCCTTCTTGTTCGAGTGAATCTGCTGTCAGGCGTTGACGCGCTGGCGGTAGTTCGCGCAGGCGGCGCCAAAGGCGGTAAAGATGGCGGCATAGAGCGGGTGTTCGTCGGTGCGCCACTCCGGGTGCCACTGCACGCCCAGGGCAAAAGGCAGGGTGGGATCGCTGATGGCTTCCACCAGGCCGTCCGGGGCCAGGGCCTCGGCCAGCAGGCCTTCGCCCAGGCGGTCGATGCCCTGCTGGTGCAATGAGTTCACCTCGAAGTTCAGCTCACCGGTGAGCCGGTGCAGCAGGCCGTCCGGGTTCAGACTGAGGGCATGAGCCGGCTCGTAATGCGAGTTCACTCCGCCGCTGTCCGGCTCGCGGTGATCCATCAGGCCGGGCAGTTCCTGCAGCGGTTGGCGCAGGCTGCCGCCCCAGGCCACGTTCATTTCCTGCAGGCCGCGGCAGATGCCGAGCAGCGGCAGTTGCAGCCGGCGGGCGGCACGGATCAACGACAGCGCGGATCCGTCCCGATCCTGATCCAGCCGGCAGTCTGCATGATCCTGATCGGCGGCGTAATGGCGCGGATCTACATTGCTGTAGCTGCCGGTGAGGCAAAGGCCGTCGAGGCGCTCCAGGATCCCTTCGTTCAGGCCCTCGGCCAGGGCCGGCAGCAGCACCACTTCCACCTTCGCCGAATGGCGCAGGGCGTCCACGTACTTGTTCACCACCATGTGGCACTGGTGCCCTTCAATCTGTCGCTGACAGGCGGTGACGCCGATCAGAGGCTTGTGCATTATTCTTTCCATATTTTCACCTGCTCAAACCAGTCGGTTTATATATTCAACGGCCTTGAGTGCCGATTCCATATCCGCATGGAAGCACGTCAATCAGCCTAAATCCAGTGAAAACAGGCTTTAAAAGGGAGTTTAGGTTTGAAATATGTGACAGGGTTAACTCTTTTTTACAATTTATTAACTATTGTGATGCTCAAGTGATTGTCTTGTTTCGTTCATTATCCTATAACAAATGGCATTCTAGGTGGTTATTAAAACACAACATGGAGGTCACCATGAGTGACAGGGGCATGCAAGAGGCCCGGGAGTTTCTGGAACGAAACCCGGATATCAATTCCATCGATCTGATGATCGGCGACATCAACGGGGTGATCCGCGGCAAGCGCATTCCCCGGGACAGCCTGCTCAAGGCCTACGAGGAAGGGGTCTGCCTGCCGGCCTCGCTGTTTGCCCTCGACATTAACGGCAATACCATTGAGGAAACCGGACTGGGGCTGGATCAGGGCGAGGGTGACCGGCTGTGCTTTCCGGTGCCCGGCACCCTGAGCCGGGTGCCCTGGCAGGACAGACCCTGTGCCCAGCTGCTGATGAGCATGTATGAAAACGATCATAGTCCCTTTGTGTACGATCCTCGTCATGTGCTGCAGCGGGTGCTGGATCGCTTTTCCACGCTGGGCCTGACGCCGGTGGTGGCGGTGGAAACCGAGTTTTATGTGATCGACCGGGAGCGGGACGACGAGCACCAGCTGCAGCCGCCGGTGTCGCCGGTGAGTGGCAAGCGGGATCGTCAGTGTCAGGTGTATTCGCTGTCGGATCTGGATGACTACTGCGATTTTCTTGAAAGCATTCAGCAGTCGGCCATGACTCAGAACCTGCCGGTGGACACCGCCATTGCCGAGTGTGCCCCGGGCCAGTTTGAGATCAACCTCAAGCACAGACCCGATGCCATGCAGGCCTGCGACGAGGCGGTGTTGCTCAAGCGGCTGATCAAGGGGGTGGCAGCCCGCCACAGTATGGAAGCCACCTTTATGGCCAAGCCCTACAACCAGGAGGCAGGCAGCGGCACCCATATTCATGTGAGCCTTATCGATAGCGAGGGCAACAACCGCTTCTGCAGCCACGACGACAACCCATTGGGCAATGATCTGTTGCAACAGGCGGTGGCCGGTGTGCTGGCGCTGATGCCCGAGTCGATGGTGGTGTTTGCCCCCAATGCCAACAGCTACCGCCGTTTTCAGCCCGGCTTTTATGTGCCCATGAGCCAGACCTGGGGTGCCGACAATCGCACCGTGGCGGTACGCATTCCCGGCGGCAACCCCGCCGCCCGCCGCCTGGAACACCGCGTGGCCGGTGCCGATGTCAATCCCTACCTGCTGGTGGCCAGCATTCTGGCCGGCATTCACCATGGCCTGACCCACCGGCTGAGCGCCCCTGAGCCCGTGACCGGCAACGCCTATGCCAGCCATCTCCCCAGTCTGCCCAACAGCTGGATTCAGGCGCTGGATCAGTGGCAGCAAAATGAGATCCTGCCGGAATACCTGGGTCAGGAGTTCTGCCGGGTGTACCACGCCAACCGCTACGGCGAACGGCAACTGTTTATGCGCCACGTCAGCTCGCAGGAGTATGACTGGTATCTGCGTTCGGTCTGACAGGAGCAAGTCCCATGGAAGGATGTAACTTTCGCCGCTGGCTGATGCCGCTGCTGGCCCTTGTTTTACTGCTGCCCGGGTTGGCCCGGGCAGATGCCCCCAGCCTGGAAGTGCCTGCACTGGTACTGAAAGGCATTCCCTTTGAGGTGACGGTGAGCGGCAGTGAGCCGCTCTGGCTGGTGCAGGAAAACAACCGTCAGCCGGTGATGTTTGAGAATGGTGAGGCGACCATTGAGCTGGTAACCCAGGCCGACAGCCTGGCGCTCAGCCTGCAGAATGAGGCCGGCACCGTGCTGGCCGAAACGGCCAGTCCGGCCATTGCGGCCTGGCTGTCGGTGGTGCCGGCGCTGCTGGCCATTGTGCTGGCGCTGGCGTTCCGGCAGGTGATTCTGGCGCTGTTTGTGGCCATCTGCTGTGGCGGCTGGCTGGGTTATGGTCTGGCCGGCGACAAGCTGCTTAACAGCGTGCTCGACTCGGTGAACGTGCACGTGCTGGCCGCCGCCAGCGACTCTGAACACATGTCGGTGGTGCTGTTCTGCCTGCTGATCGGCGGCATGGTGGGCATTATCTCGCGCAACGGCGGCACCGTGGGCATTGCCCGGCACATTACCCGCTTTGTGCGCGGCCGGCGCAGCGCCCAGACCACAACGGGTTTGCTTGGTACCGCCATTTTCTTTGATGACTACGCCAATGCGCTGATTGTCGGCAATACCATGCGTAACATTACCGACCGGCTGCGCATCTCCCGGGAAAAGCTGGCTTATCTGGTCGACTCCACCGCCGCACCTGTGTCCGCTATTTTGCTGGTGACCACCTGGATTGGCTTTCAGGTAGGGCTGATTGACGAGGCGCTCAGTCTGGTAGACGGCTTTGACGGCTCCGCCTACGGCGTGTTCATGGCGTCCATCAGTTACAGCTTCTACCCCATTCTGGCGCTGATGTTCGTGTTTATGATCAGCCTTTCCGGTCGCGATTTCGGCCCCATGCTCAGGGCCGAGCAGAGAGCGGTTCGCCTGCAAGCAGAGACGGACGATGAACTGACCGACCGGGAAGCGATTGCCGAGGAAGCCAGCATCGATGCCAAGCCGGGCATTCCTCACCGCGCCCTGAACGCCATTATTCCCATGACGGTACTGGTGGTGACCACTCTTGGGGGTATCTGGTACACCGGCCTGAGTGAGCTGGGTTTTCCCGCCGAGGCCAGCCTGCGGGAGGTGTTCGGTAACAGCGACTCCTTTACCGCCATGATGTGGGGCTCACTGCTCAGTACCCTGGTGGCACTGGTGATGACCCGTATTCAGGGCCTGCTGAGCATGGACGAGGCCGCCCATTACTGGTTTGAAGGGGTGAAGTCGATGCTGCTGCCCATCACCATTCTGATGATGGCCTGGGCGTTGTCGTCGGTGAACGAAACCCTGAACACCAGCGACTACCTGGTGAGCGTGCTCAGCGACAGCCTGCAGCCGGAGCTGATTCCAGTGAGCGTGTTTGTGCTGTCGGCCTTTACCGCCTTTGCCACCGGCTCATCCTGGGGGGTGATGGGCATCATGATGCCGCTGGTGGTGCCTCTGGCCTGGGCGGTGCTGCAGCACCACGGCCTGGCCGGTGATCCTGAAGCCATGCACCTGTTCTACGCCTCGGTGGCGGCGGTGCTGGCGGGGGCGGTCTGGGGCGACCATTGTTCGCCCTTGGCCGAGACCACGCTGCTGGCGGCCATGGCCTCGGGCTGCGGTCTGGTGGAGCATGTGCGTACTCAGCTGCCCTATGCGCTGTTTGTGGGGGTGATTGCCACCCTGCTCGGTGTGGTGCCCGTGGCCTATGGCATGCCCTGGTGGCTGGGCATCGTACTCTGCACCCTGGCCATGGCCGCCGGCCTGCGGCTGCTGGGCAAGCGGGCCGATGCCGAGGAAAGCGAGCCGGTCACTGTTGAGCCTGTTAAGGTAGCCAAAACACCCTCCTGAGAATTTGGCAATGCGAAGCACCAGCAGGGTTGCGCTTCGCCGACACGCCACAAGTGCGACATTTTGCCGCACTTGTGGCGTTTTTATTCGTGCTACCATGACGCTTTGTTTGTGTGTTGTTCCGCCGCCATGACCAGACCCCTTTCCGCCACTCTGCCATTGCTCGATCTGGATCGCGTGCTGCGTTTCAGCCTGTACAGTCGTTGGGTGTTTGTGGCTGTGCTGGGCACCAGCACTTTGGTGTTTTATCTGCTGCAACTCGGCTTGCCGCTGCTGCCGCTGGCATTGGCGGCGGCGGGTATGGCCGGGCTGAATCTCTGGCTGGCTCAGGCCGGGCAGAAAGGACGACCGGCGCAGAGGCTGCTGCAACAAGGTCTGCTGCTGGATGTGCTGGCGCTGGGACTGGTGCTGGGGCTGACCGGTGGTGCCAGCAACCCGCTGGCGGTGCTGTTTTTGCTGCCGCTGGTGATGGCTGCACTGGTGTGTTCAGCGCGCTTTGCCTGGGGGCTTACGGGTATCGCCACCGCCTTTTATCTGCTGCTGTTTTTCTGGCATGTGCCGCTGCCGGCGGGGGAGCACGCTGGTCACGGCGACCACGAGGCCCTGTTCAATCTGCATCTGGCAGGCATGTGGCTGACCTTTGCTTTGTCAGCTGGCTTGATCACCACCTGTGTATCCCGGCTGGTGCGTATTCTCGGCGAGCGGGAGCGGCGGCTCAATCAGGCCTATCAGCGTCAGGACACCGACGAGCGGCTGCTGGTGCTGGCGATGGAGGCGGCAAGCCTGACTCACCAGCTATCCACGCCTCTCAACAACCTGTTTCTGCTTAACGAAGAGCTGCGCGAGACTCCCGATCTGCCTGAAGAAGTGCAGGAAGATCTGCAACTGGCTCACACTCAGTTGCAGCAATGCGCCGATATTCTGAGCCGGCTTAAGTCTCAGAGTCAGGTAGAGCAAGAACCGGTACGGTTGTATCACACGCTTGGGGAGCGGCTGGCTCAGTGGCAGAATCTGCGACCGGAAGTGCGGGTAGACTGGCAGCGACCGGTAGCGGAACAGGACCCTAGGGTGCGGCTCAGCCCGTTGTTCTGGCCGGCGCTGTTTAATATTCTTAATAACGCCGCCGATGCCGGGGAAGGCCGTATTGAGCTGCATACGCATTTTCATCACAACGGCGACTGGGAGCTGGGCGTACATAACCGCAGCGGCGTGCTGAGCGAGGCCCAGTTGCGCCGGGCCGGACTGGATCAGTTTGATTCGGGCAAACCCGCCGGTCTCGGGCTCGGAGTCTGGCTGTCTCACGCGACTCTGTCGCGGCTGAACGGCCGGCTGGAACTCAGTAATCACGCCGAAGGCGGCGTCTATGCCCGCATTTTGCTGCCTCTGGAGCCGAGCGCATGACAGACTTTTTGCTGGTGGATGACAACGAAACCTTTGCCCGCCTGTTGTGCCGGGGCTTTAAACGTCGCGGGTTGAATCTGGAATGGGCGGCCACCGGCGACGAGGCGCTGGCGCTGCCGGCCCGCTTTCAGGGCATTTTGCTGGATCTGAACCTGAATGGCGAAAGCGGCCTGCAACTGCTGCCGGAGCTGGTGGCGGCTCAGCCTCGAGCGCGTATTGTGGTGCTCACCGGTTATGCCAGCATCAGTACCGCCATTGCCGCCATCAAACTGGGTGCGGTGCAGTACCTGCCCAAACCGGCAGAAATTGACGCCATTCTTGCCGCGTTTGAAGAAGATGATGCCGAGCAGACCGCGGGCCTGAGTATCGAGGAGGAATCCCCGTCGCTCAAACGTCATCAGTGGGAATATGTGCAGTTTGTATTGCAGCAGCACGATGGCAATATTTCGGCCACTGCCCGCGCCCTGGGCATGCACCGGCGTACTCTGCAGCGCATGCTGCAAAAGCACGCTGTCAGTCGTTAACCGCTGCGACAATGTGCCGCATGGTGCAACGAGTCACTTTTTTCTACTATAAACGGGACTCATCTTTCACTACCCGTGCAACGGATTCCGGCGGTGCCAACCAGTGCCGCTCTTTTTTATTTTAAGGAGTGAAAACATGAAGCTAATGCGTAGTGCCCTTGCCTCTTTGTTGCTGCTGAGCGCCACTGGTGTTGTAGCTCACGAATATGAGCAGGGCGGCCTGCATATTGATCACCCGTGGAGTCGTCCGGCCCCGCCCATGGCGGTCAACGGCAGCGCCTATCTGGTGATAAATAACCATGGCAACACCGATGATGTGCTGCTGAGCGCCGAGAGTCCGGTATCCGAGCGAGTGGAGATCCATACCCATGTGATGGACGGTGACATGATGAGAATGCGCCAGCTCGACAACCTGCCGGTGCCGGCAGGTGAGGCTGTCACCCTGGCCCCGGGCGGCCATCACCTGATGCTGATGGGGCTGAAACAGGCACCCAAGGAAGGCGACCGCTTTCCTCTGATCCTGAACTTTGAGCAGGCCGGTGAGGTGGAAGTAGAAATATCCGTGGACACCACTGCGCCCGAGCCAGTGAAGATGGCCCACGATGAAGGGCATCACCACCACTAAGTTTCAAAAGGGGCCAGGATGGCCCCTTTATTATTGCAAAGGTGCTAACAAGGAGAGTAAAGGGAGCGGCTACAGACGACTTTTTCCTTACCCCAGCAATTCCCGGTGCACTACCTTGATGCAGCTGTCTTCCACATATTCCAGCTCGGCCTCGGCGGCTGCCTCTGCCGCTGAGTGGCTGGTAATGCCTTCCTGCAGCCACAGGCATAGCGCTTCGTGCTCAATGGCTTCATCGGCAATATCAGCGGCATATTCGCCCCGGCGAAACACGTTCACCAGTTGCACCGGCTCATCCAGATCCTCCAGGCCCGAGACACAGGTCTCCCCCAGAATAACAGCACCGGCCAGCTGCGGATTAACCGGAAACACCCGGTAGCCTTGCTGTTGCAGATATTCCATTACCTGATAACTGGCCCGTTCGGGGCGGTTTGAGGCACCCACCACAGCAATATTGTGAGTGTTTGAAAGAATCGTTTTCAGTCGTTGCTGTTCAGATGCTTCCATGATGATTTCCTGCTGAGTTTAAAAAGGCAGTTATACCAGTTTGCCTGCCCGGTAATCCATCATCGCCTGTTCAATTTCTGCTTGTGTGTTCATCACAAAAGGGCCGTACTGCACTACGGGCTCATGAAGCGGCCGTCCTGCCAGCAGCAGTGCTCTGCCTCCGCTGCTGCCTGCCGTCAGTATAAGGTGGTCTCCTGCACTCAGAACAGCGCTTTGCCTTGCAGGCAAAGCCTGCTCATTGACCCTGATATCGCCTTCAAAGGCATATAACAGCGCGTTTAGCTCCTTTGTCAGGGGCAGTGTCAGCGGCTGTTCGGGAGCAAGATGAATATCGGCAATAAGCGGCTGAGTATGCTCGCTGCGGATGGGCCCTGTCCAGATTTGATCTGCCAGGCGCAGTTCTCCAGCCAGCAGCACCAGTTTGCCATTGTCTGCAAGGGGAATGCGCGGCAGCTGATCAGCAGGAATATCCTGGTAACGGGCCGGTTGCATTTTGAGTGCTGCCGGCAGATTGAGCCAGATTTGAAACCCCTGCATGCGACCGGCTTCCTGCTGGGGCATTTCTGAGTGGATTACCCCACGGCCAGCCGTCATCCATTGTACGTCACCGGGACGCAGATGACCTTGGTTACCCATATGATCCCGGTGCAACATGTGGCCGTCCAGCATATAGGTAATGGTTTCAAACCCCCGATGCGGATGATCGGGAAAGCCGGCAATGTAGTCGGCGGCCTCATCAGAAACGAAGTGATCCATCATCAGAAAGGGATCCATGCGTTGATGCTGATGCTGCCCCAGTACCCGGCGCAGGCGCACACCGGCACCATCCTGAGTATCCAGCGGCGGATAAAGTGTGGTGATGGTTCTTGCTGTCATATAGGTCGCTCCTTACAAAAAACGCCCGGCCCGATCATGGGGTTGCCACCAGTCCTGTTGCGGCCCCGCCGAAATAATACCGCTGGGGTTAATGGTTGAGTGGCTGCAGAAATAGTGATGGCGAATATGATCCATATTGACGGTGTCAGCGATGCCCGTTTGCTGATAGAGGTCTCTTAATAAACCATAAAGATTGTGATAATCACTGATACGCCTGCGATCACACTTGAAGTGAGTGTGATAGACCGCATCAAAGCGAACCAGGGTAGTCCACAACCGAATGTCGGCTTCGGTAAGCCGGTTGCCCAGCAGCCAGCGCCGGGTGTTCAGGTGTTGTTCCAGCCGATCAAGCGTCGCGAACAGCGGCTCAATGGCCTCGTCGTAGGCGGCCTGACTGGTGGCAAAACCGGCCTTGTATACGCCGTTATTAACCGTATCGTAAATAGTGCTATTGAGCTGCTCTATTTGTTCCTGCAGCTCAGCCGGATAGTAGTTGCCGGCGTGGGCACCGACCTTGTCAAAGGCGCTGTTGAACATCCGTACTATATCTGCCGACTCGTTACTGACAATGGTCTGGCGTTGTTTGTCCCACAGAATGGGTACGGTCACCCGGCCCGAATAGTGCGGGTCAGCCTGTGTGTAAAGCTGGTGCAGGTAGTTGTGCCCGTAAAGCTGGTCGCCGGTGGTATCGTCAAAGCCGGTGTCAAAGGTCCAGCCGTGCTCTTGCATTAACGGATGTACCACAGAGATGGTAATCAGATCCTCAAGGCCTTTGAGCTTGCGCATAATCAGGGTGCGGTGAGCCCAGGGGCAGGCGAGCGATACATAAAGATGGTAGCGGTCCGGCTCGGCAGCAAAACCGCCGTCACCTGTGGGGCCTGGGCTGCCATCGGCCGTCACCCAGTTGCGGTAGCGGCTTTCACTGCGCTCAAAGCGGCCTTTATTCTTGTCGGTGTTATACCAGACATCATGCCATACCCCTTCTATCAGCTTGCCCATGGCTTGCCTCCGTTAACGATAAACCTGGGTTCAGTATGGAAGCCGGTATGTCTTTCATAAAGCGGGAATATTCGAGCCGACTATTCAAAAAATGTGAATGATATTCACATGGAAATGCCTGAAACGTGTTGTGAAGTTGGCGTGTTAAACAATTTGATGCCGGAATCAAAGACAGTACGGCACTGACTCAGCAGTGCCGGAACTGTCATCAATAAAACTGACGTAACCACTGATTCAGCTGGCCAGCGGGCAGGGCACCGGACTGGCGGGCAATTTCCTTTCCGTTTTTAAACACGATCAGGGTGGGAATGGAGCGAATGCCAAAACGGGCTGCGGCCTGCTGATGCTCCTCGGTGTTCAGCTTGGCCAGGCGCAAACGGCCGGCAAGCTCACCGGCGGCAGCTTCAAATATGGGGGCCATCATTTTGCAGGGGCCGCACCAGGGGGCCCAGAAGTCCAGCACTAACGGCAGGCTTTCGTTTACCAGCAAGCGCTCCAGAGCCGGGCCATCCAGCTCAAGCGCTGTCGCTGGTGTCAGCTCAGCTTTGCACTTGCCACATTTCGGGGCCTGTTGCAGCCGCGCTGCCGGCACCCGGTTGCGTGCCGAACAGGCCGGACATACCAGGAACTGTTCGCTCATTATTTCATCCAGTCGGCCAGTTGGTAGGTCAGGGTATATTCTTCGCCTTTCAGGATGAGTTGCTGGCTGTCTTGAATCACGGTAGCTCCCTTGTTCAGGGTGTTGAGCACGGCAATCTCTACTTTCTGGGCATCCGGTGAGCAAGCCATCTGTGTGGTGGCCAGGGGTTCTGCCTTGAGCACGCCCTGCTTCAGAGTGGCGCTGCCAAAGAAACGGTTACAGCCGGCCTGGCCGTTAATGGAGAAGTGCTCTCCGATTTCCAGCTCTGATTTGATATCGGCACCAACGGCTTCACCGTTAACGGCGGTCAGATTCCAGTGATGATGCTGCAGGTCGGACTCGACCACTTTCAGACCGCCGCTGCAGGCAGTGAGTAACAGAGCGGTGGTAGCGGCAAAAGCGAGTTTCATAAGTGCTCCTTAATTAATTTTGTTATGACAGGGCAGACTATCGGCGAGACACTGCAGATTGTCGAGAGTCACCTCAGCGATAGCAGACAGAGCTTCATTTGTTAAGAAAGCCTGATGTCCAGTGAGAATGACGTTAGGATAGGCGGAAAGCAAGTGGAAGATCTCGTCTTGTATTATCTGACAGGATTTGTCTTCAAAAAACAGGTGATCTTCTTCTTCGTATACATCCAGCCCCAGATGACCAATTTTACCAGTGTTAATGGCATCAATGGCGTCTCTGGCATTCAGCAGTCCGCCCCGGCTGGTGTTGATGATCATGACGCCATGCTTCATCTGCGCAAAGCTGTGGCGGTTAAGCAGATGATAGTTGTCAGGCGTCAGCGGACAGTGCAGGCTGATCACGTCCGACTCGGCAAACAGCCGCTCAAGCGGCGCATATTCTGCTCCCATGGCCAGCACGGCGTCATCCTGAACAGGATCATGTACCAGTAACTTCATGCCCAGCCCTTTCAGAATGCGCAGCGTTGCCAGGCCGATTTTTCCCGCGCCGATAATACCGGCGGTTTTACCATGCATATTGAAGCCAACCATGCCGTTAAGGGAAAAGTTGGCATCACGGGTGCGTTGATAGGCCTTGTGAATATGGCGGTTAAGCGTGAGCATCAGCCCTACTGTGTGTTCGGCCACGGCTTCAGGAGAGTAGGCCGGTACCCGCACCACATTCATGCCCGCCCGGTTAGCAGCGTCCAGGTCTACATTGTTGTAGCCGGCGCAGCGCAGGGCAATGTGCCTGACGCCGCCTTCAGCCAGCAGTCTGATAACATCGGCGTTAAGGTGATCGTTTACAAACACGCAGACAGCATCAAACCCCTGGCCAAGCAAGGCGGTTGTATCGTTCAGGGCAACATCAAACCAGGTAATGTTAAAACCGTGCCTGTGGTTATGCTCGGTAAACGCGGCCTGCATATAGGGACGGTTGCTGAAAAAAGCGATATTCATCTAAGAGGCGGCTCCCTTGCCTGAGTATGTAACGATTATTGGTATGGTCCGCCTGTTTTTTCAAGCTTGCCGGCCATAGTAAAAAGTGATTTTATGTGAGGCCACTGTCACAACGGGAGCTTTCATGTTTGTTACCCTGCTTACCGGCAGCGCCGGTCAACTGACGCCGGACATTACCAGCGCCATTGACAAACAGCCGGTCAGTGCGGCCCTGTTCTGCAGCCGCACCGGACTGAAAGGAGACGAGCAGGTATCTACCCGCTTTCATGGCGGACCCGAGCGGGCGTTGCATTATTATCCGGCGGAGCATTACCCGGTGTGGCACCAGTGGTTCGAGGGTATGGGGCTGACCGACAGCCGCGAGCGGCTGGTCCCCGGGGCGTTTGGCGAGAACCTGTCCGGCACCGGACTGACGGAAGACAACGCCTGCATTGGTGATGTGTTTCGGCTGGGGGACGCCCTGGTGCAAATCAGCCAGCCACGCTCGCCCTGTTATAAACTCAATGCCCGTTTTGGACATGACTTTTTCTCGGTACTGGTGCAGGCCAACGGCCGTACCGGCTGGCTGCTGCGGGTGCTGGAAGAAGGTATGGTACCGCCGGCTGCGAATATTGAACTGGTGGAGCGGCCTTGTCCGGGCATGCCGGTCAGGCGAGCCGGTGATATTGTGTTCAACCGCGGTTTTGATGCTGATGGATTGCGGGAGCTGGCCGGGCTTGAACACTTATCCCCCAACTGGCGCAAAAAAGCGGCAGATTATCTGGCGGCAGGCCGGGTGGATGACTGGACTCTGCGCTTATTGGGGCCAAAAGCGACGCAAAGCTAAAAAAGGGCTTGCAAGGGAACCGCGGTTTCGGTACATTCTCGCTCCGTTAACGGCATGTAGCGCAGCCTGGTAGCGCACTTCGTTCGGGACGAAGGGGTCGGAGGTTCGAATCCTCTCATGCCGACCAGATTCAATAAAAAAGCCTCGCAGCAATGCGAGGCTTTTTTGTTATCGGCTGACCGTGACGGTCTGGCCGTTAAAGTGAACTTCCTGTCCGGCTGTTATCTTGCAACGCTTGCGCACTTCTACCTGGCCATTTACGGTCACGGCACCCTCATCAATCACCGCTTTGGCCATGGCACCCGAGTCGCACCAGCCCAGTACTTTCAGCAGGTTGCACAGGGGAATAAAATCATTGCCTTCCAGGCAGAATGTTTCGTTCATTGAGTGTCTCTTTGGTGGTGGTTTGAATTGCGTTAAGTAGTAAAAATAGTTTTAAATTTTACAATTTTAGTTAATTCTTGGTTTTATCAATTGTTTCTTTGCTGTTTTGTCCGGTTCTGGGCATTATAAACGGTTTGGACCACGCCATTTGCTGTGTTGTTATCTTCTCATGATTTGACGCTGCCCCTGGAGGCAAGACTGTGCCATTCTGAGTCCTGTGATGCTTGGCGATGTGTGTGCGTCCCTGTGTTTAAGTCAGTTACGTTATCAAGAGGTGATTATGTCCGGATTGCTGCCCAATATCGACCCTGATGGTCTGCTGGAATATTCCGTGGTTTATACCGACCGTGCGCTGAACCATATGTCCGGCCGCTTTCAGCAAGTGATGAAAGACATCTCTGCCAGTCTGAAAGAGCTCTATCACGCTCATTCCACCGTGATTGTTCCCGGCAGTGGTACTTACGGCATGGAAGCGGTAGCCCGGCAGTTTGCCAGTAACAAGCACTGTCTGGTGGTGCGTAATGGTTGGTTCAGCTATCGCTGGAGTCAGATCTTTGAAGCCGGCAGCATTCCCGCATCCGAAACCGTGCTCAAGGCCCGCACCATTGAGGATGGCCCTCAGGCCGCCATGGCTCCCGCACCCATTGAGGAAGTGGTCGCCGCCATTCGTGAGCAAAAGCCCGATATGGTGTTTGCTGCTCATGTAGAAACCGCTGCCGGCATTATGCTGCCCGACGACTATATTCGCGCCATGGCTGAAGCGGTGCATGAGGTGGGCGGTTTGCTGGTGATTGACTGCATTGCTTCCGGCACCATCTGGGTAGATATGGAAGCCTGCGGCGTAGATATTCTGCTGAGCGCACCGCAAAAGGGCTGGAGCAGCTCACCCTGCTGTGGCCTGGTGATGCTGAGCAAACTGGCCCGGGAGCGCATTGAGCACACTCAAAGCTCCAGCTTTGCCATTGATCTGAAAAAATGGCTGCAGATCATGGAAACCTATGAGCAGGGCGGCCATGCCTATCACGCCACCATGCCTACCGATGCACTCACCATGTTCCGCGATACCATTACAGAAAGCCGTGAGTTTGGCTTTGCGCTGATGAAACAGCGTCAGCAGGAGCTGGGCGATAAAATTCGTGCAGCTTTGTCTTCCCGTGGCATCAAGAGTGTGGCGGCCAGCGGCTTTGCTGCTCCGGGTGTGGTGGTGTGTTATACCGACGACGCCGGCATCAAGAGCGGCAGCAAGTTTGCCGCCGAAGGCCTGCAAATTGCCTCGGGCGTGCCACTGGCCTGTGACGAGCCCGCTGATTTTCAGACCTTCCGGCTGGGCCTGTTTGGTCTCGACAAACTGAAAAACGTGGACCGCACTGTGGCCACCTTTGAAGCCGCACTGGATAAGGTGCTGCAGAACTGACATTCACCCCCATAAAAAACGCCGCTCAACCGAGCGGCGTTTTTGTTCAGGCCTGAGCCTCTGTTAATAAGGCCGGCTCCTGCCGGGGCTTGTCGGGCGCGGTTCGCTCAAGCTGAAACCGGGCAATTTGCTGAGTCAGCTGATGAGACGACTCATGTACCCGCTCACTGCTTTCCGAAATCAGATCCGCGACCTGCAGCGCCTCTCTGGAGCCTTCGTTAATATTGAGCAGGTTGCGGTTAATTTCTTCCGCTACTGCCGACTGCTCTTCCGACGCAGTGGCAATCTGGGCATTCATATCGTTAATGCTCTGCACTTCCGTCAGGATCTGCTCCAGGTCCCGGCCGGCGGCACGCACCACATCCATGCTGATGGCAGCCTGTTCCTGGCTGTTGGTCATGTGTTCCGATACGGTGCCGGCATGGCTTTGCAGTTGCTGGATCATACGCTGAATCTCACCGGTAGATTCCTGAGTACGCAGTGCCAGGGAGCGAACCTCATCGGCTACCACGGCAAAGCCCCGGCCTGATTCGCCGGCCCGGGCGGCTTCAATGGCGGCGTTCAGTGCCAGCAGGTTGGTCTGCTCGGAGATATTGCGGATCACTTCCACCACAGAGTCAATCTGACGGGTCTGGCTTTCCAGCTCTTCCATGGCCTGGCCCGCTTCACCCACTGAGTCGGCCAGCTGCTGCATACTGCTGATGCTGCGGTTAACATCCTCATGGCCCATGCTGGCTTCCTGATTGGCTTTTTCTGCCGCTGCGGACGCATCGCTGGCATGACGGGCCACTTCGTGCACGGTGGCATTCATTTCGTTCATCGCAGTGGCGACCTGATCTACCTCATTGAACTGATTTTGCATGCTGGCGCGGGTTTGCCGGCTTTTTACACTCAGCCCTTCGGCTTCACCATCCAGCAGATTGGCGGCTTCCCGCACCTGAGCCAGCAGGGTGCATAATTGCTCACCCATGGTATCCACGCCGCGAGAAAGCTGGCCGATTTCATCGGTGCGGGTTGCACCGGTGCGGGCAGCCAGATCGCCCTGCCCAAAGCGAGCGATCACTTCCTGCACGCGGGCAACCGAAAAGGTAAGGGTGCGAGTAATAATCATGATTAATACCAGTGCCACCAGAACCACCATAACGGTCAGTGCCAATGATTTGCTCGCCTGCTGCCAGAACAGTTCGTTAACGTCGCTGAGATAAACGCCGCTGCCAATCACCCATCCCCAGGGAGCAAAACCCTGCACGTAAGAGACTTTTTGCTGAGGACTGTCAAACTGAGGGCCGATATAGGTGTATTCTACGAAGCCTGCGCCGCTGTCCTTGACGCTGTTTACCATGGCCTGCCAGTGATAATGGCCATCAGCATCAGTGACCTGGGTCATATCGCGCCCTTCTTCGTCGGGCTTGAGGGGATGCATCACCAGCCGGTGCTGCATGTCGTTGATCCACATGTAACCACCATCGCCATAACGCATGGCGCGAACGGCTTCCAGTGCCAGCTCGCGGCTGCGGCTGTCACCGAGCCGCTGGCGTTGTTCGTAATAGTGGTTAACCAGAGACGTGGCTGTTTCAACCTGCTCTCGTACCTTTTCCTGACGTGCCTTGAGCAGTTCAATATGAAGGCCGGTCATGGCAGAAATCTGAACCAGTATTAATCCGATAAACAGCGTAATGACCATGACCATCAGTTTGTTGCGCAAACTGAGGTTATTAAAAAATTGCATATCCATCCTCGAGGGCTCTGAGGGTGGCTTGTGAGCCTGTGGCTGCCTGCGGTGGCATATTCGACAACAGGCTAAAGCGTCCCATGCTTATTGATATTGGTGTTAATACGGCCTTCACCTTCATGACCGTTGCAGCAGCATAGCAGTAATACACTGACAAAAGGTAGCCTTATGGGTCTTTGAATCTTGACCTGTATCAAGCGTCGGGCAAACAGAGGCTGGTGCCGGCAGGGAGGTGAGCGGTAAGATGCGGGCCTGCTGAATAAAGGAGTGCCCGTGGCGAAAGCAAAAACAGAAACCAAAACCATGGTATTGCTGGCTAACCTGAACTGTGATCATGTGCTGCAGCTGGAAGCGCCGCTGGTTGCCGGCAGTCGCCTGAATTACCGGGACGGCGGTCGTCGCCTGGGAGGCGGAGCCGCCAACACCGGCACTGGCCTGTGCTGGGCCGGCCACAGAGTGCTGCCGGTAACCCGGCTGGGCAATGATGACACCGGTGACTGGCTGCTGCAGCAGGCAAGAGAGCTGGGGCTTAACACGGATTATATCGAGCGCTTTGAGGGCAGCACCGGTGAGCTGCTGGTGCTGGTAGACAGCCGGGGTGAGCGCACCATACTGCGTCAGGCCCGGCCGCCGGCCTTGCCTGTATGTTTGCCTCAGGAGCCGGTAGATTGCCTTTACGTCAATACCGACGGCGAGCAGGCAGCAGATTATATGATGGCCATGAACCCGCACAGCCTGGTGATCAGTCAGTATCCTGCCGGTGGTCGCTGGTTACGTCCCTGCCGCATTATGATTGCCTCTGCCGCTGACGTGGGGACGCTGTCGGATCCTTGGCAGCATGCCAGACAGCTGGCCGGTGATTCGCTGGAGTGGCTGGTGCTTACCCACGGTGAGCGGGGTGCCGAGGCCATTTCTGCCGGGCAGCGGCTGTATGTGCCGGCTCCGGCAGTGACGCCGGTGGATGCCACCGGCGCAGGTGATGCCTTTGCCGGCGGACTTATTCATGGTCTGTGCTCAGGCTGGCCAATGGCCGAGGCACTGGCAGAAGCCGGCAACTGGGCAGCCTGCACTCTGACATCGGCCTCGTCCATTCCTTCGCCCCAGTTGCTCCGGTATCTGGCCGGTGAGCTGAAATTCTCCATGAGCACTGATAAGCTCAGCCTGATCCAAGCCTGCGGAGAGCAACCTGAGTGAATGACAGCTTTATAATCAAGCTACTGACTATCACCTGGCGCTGGTCGGTATTTCTGATGTTTCCTGTACTGATATTTGGTTATGTAGAACTGACCGGCCTGTCGTTAAGTGAGTTCGATACCGGCGTAAACCACCATAAATGGCTTCTGGTTTCTCTGTATTTTTTATATGTGTTGCTGTGGTGGCGGCTTAATCTTCGCGTGATGGACCTGATAGTGCGCCGGAGATGGCGATGACGGAGTGGCTGCCCACCTACTGGCCGCTGGGGCTGGCGGCACTGTCTGCCCTGGCTGGCTGGGGGCTGGCCCGCATCACTCTTGGCGTGCGGCTGCAGCTGACGGCTCAGCAGGGCGAACACTGGCAGCAGGCCCTGACCGAGCGCAGCGCCGAATTACAGGACACGCGCCAGCGACTGGAGCAACAGCAGCAGCTGGTGCTGAAAATGAACGGCCGGCTCAAGGAGTACGAAACCCTGCTGCGTCAGGAGCGGCAGTGGGCAGCAGATAAACAGGCTCAGTTTGAAGACAGTGAAGCCCGCCTGCAGCAGCAGTTCGAAAATCTGGCCCAGCGCATTTTCGAGCAGAAAACCCATAACCTGCGGGAGCTGAACCAGCATAGCCTGGACACCCTGCTGGGGCCGCTGCGCGAGCAGCTGGAAGGCTTTCGCCGAAATATGCAGGAAACCTATGCTGACGAAAGCCGCCAGCGCCACAGCCTGAAGTTTGAGATTGAACGGCTGGCTGAGCTGCATAAACAGATGAGTGCCGACACCAGCGCCCTGACCCGCGCCCTGAAAGGAGACAGCAAGCAGCAGGGCAACTGGGGCGAAGTGGTATTGTCACGAGTGCTGTCCGAGTCGGGCCTGCGGGAAGGCCATGAATACAGCACCCAGCAAAGCCTGAGCAACGCCGACGGCAAGCGTTATCAGCCCGATGTGATAGTGCACCTGCCCCAGGACAAGGACATTATCATCGACGCCAAGGTATCACTTACCGCCTATGAGCGTTATTTCAACGGTGAAACTCAGGGCGAACGCGAGCAGGCACTGCGGGAGCATGTTGCCTCTGTGCGGGGCCATATTCGTGAGCTGGGGCGCAAGGATTATCATCAGCTGCAGGGGGTGCGCACCCTGGACTATGTGCTCATGTTTGTGGCGGTAGAGCCGGCGTTTCTGGTGGCGGTAGAGCACGAGCCAGCACTGGTGAAATATGCCCTTGACCATAATATTCTGCTGGTCAGCCCCACTAACCTGCTGGTGGCGCTGCGTACCATAGAGAACCTGTGGCGGGTAGAGCGGCAGAATCAGAATGCCCGGCGCATTGCCGAGTCGGCGGGCAAGCTCTATGAAAAATTGCGGCTGTTTACCGAAGACATGGAGGCGGTGGGGGGCTCACTGCGCCGTGCCGATGACAGCTATCAGCGTGCCATGAAGCGTTTGTGCCAGGGCCGGGGTAATCTGGTGCGCCAGGCGGAGGCCTTTCGCGAGCTGGGAGTGGAAGTGACCAAGCCCTTGCCTGAGCACCTGCAGGAGCAAAGCCGGATCACCGAAGAGCCGGCGCTGGAGTCAGTGCCAAAGGAGTTATAAAAAGAAGGGGCTGGGCTGAAACAGCCGCTCCACCTCGGGAATAAACTTTTTGTCGACCAGAAACAGCACCACATGGTCATTTTGTTCGATGACGGTTTTATCGTGGCCAATCAAGACTTCTTCGCCCCGTACTATGGCCCCTATGGTGGTGCCCGGCGGCAGCTTGAGATCGCCCACCATGCGGCCCACCACTCTGGAAGTGCTGCTGTCGCCATGGGCAATGGCCTCTATGGCTTCGGCAGCCCCCCGGCGCAGGGAATAGACGTTGACGATGTCGGCCCGGCGCACATGGGTCAGCAGGGCCGAAATGGTGGCCTGCTGGGGCGAGATGGCCACGTCTATGGTGCCGCCCTGCACCAGATCCACATAGGCACCGCGCTGAATAAGCACCATCACCTTGCGGGCACCCATTTTCTTGGCGAGCATGGCCGACATTATGTTGGCTTCGTCCTGGTTGGTGACCGCAATAAAAACGTCGACCTGATCGATATGCTCTTCAATCAGCAGCTCCTGATCCGAAGCATCACCACAAAACACCATGGTGTGCTCCAGCATTTCCGACAGCTGTTCAGCCCGCTTGGGGCTGTGTTCGATCAGCTTGACTGAATATTGTCGCTCCAGCCGGCTGGCAAGCCCTGCTCCTATATTGCCACCACCCACTATCATGATGCGCTTATAGTCACTTTCCAGCCGTTGCAGCTCAGACATCACCGCGCGAATATGGCCGCTGGCAGCGACAAAAAAGACTTCATCGTCCGCCTCGATAATGGTGGTACCCTGCGGGCGTATGGGCCTGTCCTGGCGAAAAATGGCCGCCACCCGGGTATCTATGCTGGGCATGTGATCCCGCAGAGTAGAGAGCGCATTGCCCACCAGAGGGCCGCCATAATAAGCCTTGATGGCCACCAGACCCACCTTGCCTTCGGCAAAGTCCACCACCTGCAGGGCACCGGGATACTGAATCAGCCGGTAAATATATTCGGTCACCAGCTGCTCGGGAGCGATCAGGCTATCTACCGGAATGGCCTCGTTCATAAACAGCCGCTCCCGCTCCGCCAGAAACTCCGGTGAGCGAATACGGGCCACCTTGTTGGGCGTGTTGAACAGGGAATAGGCCACCTGACAGGCAATCATATTGGTTTCGTCGCTGTTGGTGACCGCCACCAGCATGTCGGCATCCTGAGCACCGGCTTCCCGCAGCACCGACGGATAGGCACCATGGCCATTGACGACCCGCAGATCATATTTGTCCTGCAGCTCGCGCAGCCGTTCCGTGTTGGTGTCGACCAGGGTGATGTCGTTATTTTCACCCACCAGGTTTTCTGCCAGCGTGCCGCCTACCTGGCCGGCCCCCAGAATGATGATTTTCATGCCTGTTTCGCTATTTTGGCGTAATAGAAACCGTCCCGTCCGTGTTCATCCGGCAGCAGCTGCCAGCCCGGTTGCTGCGGCGTATCGCCATCATGCAGGGGCTGCAGCAAGGCGTCGGGCGTGCGGGCCAGAAAAGCCTTTACCTGCTCGCGGTTTTCGTCCGGTAATACCGAGCAGGTGGCATAGAGCAGCATACCGCCGGGTTTCAGTTGCTGCCACTGGGCATCCAGAATTTGCGACTGCAGCGCCGCCAGCTGGGCGATGTCTTCGGGCCGGCGCAGCCATTTGATATCAGGGTGGCGACGGATCACGCCGGTGGCGGAGCAGGGCGCATCAAGCAGAATGCGATCAAATTGCGGCCCTTGCCACCAGTCCTGCGGCCTGGCGGCATCGCCCTGCAGCACGGTGGCCTCAAGGCCGATGCGGTCCAGGTTCTGATGCACCCGCTCCAGCCGGTCGGCGTCCATATCAATGGCCACCAGCTGCTTCAGCGCCGGCTGGCGCTCCAGAATATGGGCGGTTTTACCACCGGGGGCGGCACAGGCGTCAAGGATCAGCTCACCGGGCTGCGGATCGAGCAGTTGCGCGGCCATCTGGGCAGCGGCATCCTGCACCGAACAATGGCCCTCGCTGAAACCGGGCAGGGTGGTAACATCCACCGGCCGGCCCAGCCGCAGCGCCTGGGCGGCCAGCGGGTCGGCACTGGCCTCAATGCCCTGCTCCGCCAGCAGCGCCATATACTGGTCGCGGCTGTGGTGGGTCTCGTTCACTCGAATCCACATGGGCGGGTGGCAGTTATTGGCGGCCATAATGGCCTGCCACTGCTCGGGATAGGCCTGCTGCAGCCGTTTCATCAGCCAGTTGGGGTGGGCCTGACGCAGCTGAGGCAGGGCATCCACCTTTTCTTCCAGCTCCTGCTGCCGGCGCTGCACATTGCGCAGCACGCCGTTGACCAGCCCCTTGAACGGATCGGCCTTGAGCCGTTTGCAGGCGGCCACGGTTTCGGCCAGCGCTGCATGAGGCGGTACCCGGGTATAGAGCAGCTGATACAGCCCCACCAGCAGCAGGGCATGCACCGGCTGGTATTTGCCCTTGAGCGGCTTGTCGAGCAGTTGCTTGGCCATGGCGTCGAGCCGGCTGTACCAGCGCAGTGTGCCAAAGCACAGCTCCTGCAGCAGGGCGCGATCCTTGGCGGCCACCTCCTGCTGATAGCGGGGCAGCAGGGCAGACAGGGACTGACCCTGATTGATCACCCGGTGAACAATATTGGCCGCGGCGGCGCGAGTTTTCATGGCGTTCTCTTGTGGTTGGCGAACATCAGTACAGCTGGCTGCCCGGAGTGAACCAGTCTTTACGGGCATTGAGCAAATCCTGGCAGCTCATGGCTTTTTTGCCCGGGGGCTGCAGGCTGAGCAGGCGCAGCACACCCTGGCCGGTGGCCACGTCTATGCCGGCTTTACCAGCGGCCAGAATGGTGCCGGGAGCGGCATCGGTGCCTTGATCCAGTACTTGCGTCTGCCACAGTTTGATATTGTGCTCCGCCACCATAAAGTAGCTGACCGGCCAGGGGTTAAAGGCGCGCACGCAGCGCTCCAGTTGCCCGGCAGGCAGGCTCCAGTCAATGCGGGCTTCTTCCTTGCTGAGCTTTTCGGCATAGCTGGCTCCGGCATCGTTCTGCGGCTCGGCGTTGGCGCTGCCACTTTCCAGCTGGCCAAGGGTGTGCAGCAGCGCCTGCGGGCCCAGCTCTGCCAGTTTTTCATAGAGGCTGGCAGAGGTGTCGCCGGCCTCGATGGGCAGGCTGGCCTTGTGCAGCATGGCACCGGTATCCAAACCCTTGTCCATCTGCATGATGGTCACGCCGGTGTTGGCATCGCCGGCCCAGATGGCACGCTGAATGGGGGCGGCACCACGCCAGCGGGGCAGCAGGGAGCCATGCACGTTAATGCAGCCCAGGCGCGGCGTATCGAGCACCACTTGCGGCAGGATCAGGCCGTAGGCCACCACCACCATCAGATCGGCACCCAGGGCGGCCAGCTCGGCCTGGGCGGTTTCGTCACGCAGGCTCTGGGGTTGATACACAGGCAGCCCGGCCTGCTCGGCGGTCACCTTGACCGGGCTTGGGGTCAGCTTTTTGCCCCGGCCCGCAGGGCGGTCTGGCTGAGTGTAAACGGCAATGACATTGTGGCCGGCATCCAGCAGCGCCTGCAGATGGCGGGCGGCAAAGTCGGGCGTGCCGGCAAAAACCAGATTGAGTTTGCTCAAGAAAAATCCTTAGCGATGAATCAGCGCTGTTCCTGACGGGCCATTTTTTCCATTTTCTGACGAATGCGCTGGCGCTTGAGCGGAGACAGGTAATCCACAAACAGTTTGCCTTGCAGGTGATCCATTTCATGCTGAATGCAGATGGCCAGCAGATCGTCCGCTTCCAGCTCAAAGGTCTCGCCGTGTCTGTCTTGCGCACGAATTTTTACTTTTTCGGCCCGGGGTACCAGAGCGCGGGCACCGGGCACCGACAGGCAGCCTTCTTCAATGCCGGTGCTGCCGTGGCTTTCCAGAATTTCCGGATTGATCAGCACCAGGGGGTGCTCCCGGTCTTCGGACACGTCGATCACAATAAGACGCTGATGAATATCCACCTGAGTGGCGGCCAGACCGATGCCTTCTTCGGCATACATGGTCTCAAACATATCATCTACAATGGTCTGTAACTCGGGAGTAAAGGCGTCTACCGGCCTGGCGACGGTTCTGAGGCGTTCATCGGGAAAGCGCAATACTTCTAAAACTTTGGCCATAACGAGATTCATTTCCTGTATTAGGTTCTGTCAGTATTTTAGCCATTTGCAACACAAAAATCAGCAACAGTCGGCAGCAGGCAGAGGAAGATGACCAACACAGACCTTGATGCTCACGCTTTATTACCCTGGCTGGCCCTGCAGCAGGCCAAGGGCCTGGGCCCGGTGCGCGGCTGGAAACTGTGGCAAAAACTGCAGGAAAATTGCTGCCGGGCGGAATATTTGCGCGAAACCGGCCTGGATGACTCCATTCTCACTCATCTGCTGACGCCTCAGCATGCCCTGCTGGAACGAGTGCTGGCGTGGCTGAATGATGGCCCCGAGCGCCATTTGCTGACGCGCGCCGATCCACGCTACCCCGAGCAACTCAATCGGGTTTCTGCCGCGCCCTTACTGTTATTTGTAGAAGGGGATCCGGCGGTGCTGACACTGCCCCAGCTGGCGGTGGTGGGCAGCCGGCATCCTTCCTATGTGGGCAAGGAGAACACTCGCCAGCTTATTCCGCCTCTGGTTGAAGCGGGGCTGGCCATTACCTCCGGACTTGCCATGGGGATTGATGGTCTGGCTCATCAGGCCGCCCTGAATGCCGGCGGTACCACGCTGGCGGTGTTTGGCTCCGGGCTGGCCCAGTGCCATCCCAAACGGCATCTGCGGCTGGCTCGTCACATCGTGGAGTGTGGTGGTGTCATTATGTCTGAATGTTACCCCTGGGAAAAACCACAGGCATTTCTGTTTCCGAGACGAAACCGCATTATCAGCGGTCTTGCTCTTGGGGTGCTGGTCATGGAAGCGGCTGAGCGCAGTGGCTCGCTGATTACTGCCCGCTTTGCCCTGGAGCAGAATCGAGAGGTATTTGCCGTGCCCGGTGCCCGGCAAAACCCGCAGGCGACAGGCTGTAACCGGTTAATACAGCAGGGGGCCAAGCTGGTGGAAGAGGCCAATGACGTACTGGAAGAGCTGGCGGGCTTCTCTGCGGCAGCGGTCAAAATTCACGATGCTGCCACGGAGCAATTATTGCCTTATCCGGACTTGTTGGATAACGTAGGTTTAGAGGCAACGGCACTGGATATTATTGCAGAACGTTGCCAGCAGCCGGTGCATCAGGTGTTAACCCGGTTGGTCGAGCTGGAATTGGCCGGCTGGGTGGAATCCGTGCCCGGGGGTTATGTCAGAGCGAGGAGGAGCTGATCATGTTCGAAGTACTGATGTACTTGTTCGAGACCTACATCCATGCAGATGTAGACACCATGGTGGATCAGGATGAACTCGCTGAAGAACTGACTGACGCGGGCTTCAACAAGGAAGAGATCCTCAAGGCGCTGGCCTGGCTGGAACGCCTGGCTGCACTGCAGGAAGCAGAAGAGCCGCCGGCCTGGGCCTGCTCTGCTCCCGATTCATTCCGCATCTATACACCGGAAGAGCTGTATAAGCTCGACACCGAAGGGCGTGGTTTTTTGTTGTTCCTTGAGCAAATCAAGGTGCTGAATGCCGAAACCCGCGAAATTGTGATTGACCGGGTAATGGAGCTGGACTCGCCGGTGATTGAACTCGATGACCTCAAGTGGGTAGTGCTGATGGTGCTGTTCAATGTGCCCGGGAGTGAGTCGGCTTATCACGAGCTGGAAGATCTGCTGTTTGAACAACCTGACGGAGCGGTTCACTGATCCCGGCCGCGCTGGTAGACTTCACAGCCAGTGAATTCGGAGGCGCGGCATGTCGAAAATCGATACCAGTCTGTTCAGTGGCCAGCATTCAGGCCCGGCCGAAGAGGCTTGCCCGGCTTGTGGCAAACCTCTGCAGTTGCGCCATGGCAAGCATGGTGCCTTTCTTGGCTGTTCAGCCTATCCCGGTTGTGACTATCTGAGGCCGCTCAAGGTCATTGAGCACGATGAAGACGTGGAAAAACTGCTGAAAGGCAGTACCTGCCCGCTGTGTGGTCATACCCTGGCCATTCGCAAGGGGCGCTACGGACTTTTTATTGGCTGCTCTCACTATCCCGAGTGTCATTATGTGGCTGATATCAACGATCAGGGCAACAGCGATCCTGCCTGTCCGGTGTGCGAAAAAGGTCATCTGGTGGCTCGTACCTCCCGTTACGGCAAGCGCTTTTATGCCTGCGATGCTTACCCGGGCTGCCGCTATATTGTTAACGACAAACCGGTAGCCAAACCCTGCCCGGAGTGCGGTTTTGGTATTCTTACCGAGCGCAAGGGCCGGCTTTGTTGCCCGAAAAAAGGCTGTGGTTACCAGCAATAAACATCTTCAGGAATTTCGTTTTCATGACTCAGCAAGCTTTCTTTACGGCCGTTGAACAGCTGCAACAGGGCGGTGTCATCGGTTATGCCACGGAAGCGGTATTTGGTATTGGGTGTGATCCCGATAATGGTGATGCAGTACAAAGAGTGCTGGCCATCAAGGAGCGCCCGGTCGACAAGGGGCTGGTACTAATCGCCGCCGATGTCAGTCAGCTGTTGCCTTATCTGGATCTGACCCGGCTGCCCGAAGGCCGGCTGGAGGTGATTCTGGCAAGCTGGCCCGGGCCCTATACCTGGATTATTCCGGCGCGCCCTGAAGTGCCCGAATGGCTTAAAGGCCGGTTCGATTCGTTGGCGGTGCGGGTCACCGATCATCCTCAGGCCCACGATCTCTGCCTGGCCTATGGCAAGCCGCTGGTGTCGACCAGTGCCAATAAGAGCGGTGAAGAGCCTGCCCGCAGTGCTGCCGAGCTGGCTGACCGGCTGGGCAATGAGCTCGACTATATTCTGCCCGGCGATACCGGCGGCCGGGCTAACCCGTCGCTGATTCGCGATGGCATTACCGGCGCTGTATTACGCCCGGCCTGACTGTTTATCAACAAGGAATTATCATGAGTAGCAAACCGGATACGTCGGCCGTAAAGGCATTTTTACTGGCACTGCAGGACAATATCTGCCGGCAGCTGGAACAGGCCGACGGCAGCGGCCGTTTTATTGAAGACAGCTGGACCCGGGAAGAAGGCGGCGGTGGCCGCAGTCGGGTACTGCGCAATGGTACCGTAATCGAGCAGGGTGGCGTGAACTTCTCTCATGTATACGGTGCTGCCATGCCGGCGTCGGCCACAGCGCACCGCCCGGAGCTGGCGGGCCGCTCTTTTGAGGCCATGGGGGTGTCGCTGGTGATCCATCCGCACAACCCTCATGTGCCCACCAGTCATGCCAATGTGCGTTTCTTTATTGCCGAAAAAGAAGGGGCCGAACCGGTGTGGTGGTTTGGTGGTGGTTTTGATCTGACGCCGTTTTATCCGGTGGAAGAAGACTGCCGGCACTGGCATCAAGTATCCAAGGATTTGTGTGAACCCTTTGGTGAGGATGTCTATCCCAAATACAAGGAATGGTGTGACCGCTATTTCTACCTCAAGCACAGGAATGAAACCCGGGGCGTGGGCGGGCTTTTCTTTGATGATCTGAATGAATGGCCTTTTGAGCGGTGCTTTGCCTTTATGAAAGCAGTGGGTGAGGGCTACCTGGATGCTTATCTGCCGATTATCGCGCGCCGTAAAGATACCCCCTATGGTGAGGATGAGCGTCAGTTCCAGCTGTATCGCCGGGGCCGCTACGTCGAGTTCAACCTGGTATATGACAGAGGTACTTTGTTCGGACTACAGACCGGCGGCCGTACCGAGTCTATTCTGATGTCGATGCCGCCGCTGGCCCGGTGGGAATATGACTGGCAGCCAGAAGCCGGCTCCAGAGAGGCACGGCTGCAGGCGTTTCTGGTGCCGCGTAGCTGGGTTTAAGTACGGCCGGACTCGGTGCCAAATAGCTCTATCACCTTGTCAATTAATGCCTGGCGCTCACCGCCGGGCAAAAAAGCCGCATAGACTTCCCGACTGATGGTGGGAGCCTCTTCCACCAGAAACAGCCGTTCCTGATCCTGGTATTGACGGATCATGGAACTGGGTAAAAAGGCACTGCCGCCGTGATGCAGCAGATATTCCAGCGCAATGCGTACTGAACCAGTATGCAGCAACGGAGGCGTGGCGGTATTGAACAGTTTGGCGTGCTGAGTATTAAAGGCGGTGCCCCAGTCGATACGAATGTAATCCTGAGCCATGGCCCGGCTGGCATCCAAACCTGGATAAGTGGAGACCAGCTGCAGATCCATGGTGTGGGTAGCAATATGGCGTACGCCCTCAATACGGGCTGGATCCGTAAGAAAGGCCAGATCCAGAGTGCGGCTCAGCAGCGCCCGGGTCATTTGCTCCGGAGTGCGAATATCGGCTCGTAATGATAATGCCGGCAGCTCACAATAAAGCCGGTGCAAACCGTCTTGCAGGTAGGCGTCCCACAGGTTAGCGGTGCCTGCCACTGCCAGCTGCTGAGTTTGCCGTTCGCTTAAAGCTACCTCGTGCTGGGCCCGGGCCCAGGCCAGCAGCATGGATTCTGCATGAGGGATAAGTGCTTCACCTGATGAGGTCAGCTGAATATTGTTGCGCAACCGGGTGAAGAGGGTGACGCCCAGCTGGCTTTCAAGCTGGCGAATGCGAAAGCTGACCGCAGACGGCGTCAGGTACAGGTGCTCTGCTGCCTTGCCAAAGTGACGGGTACGTGACACTTCCAGAAAGGTTTTTAAAAGTTCGGTATCCAAGGCCAACCACAATTATTTTGTTCGTTAGCGCAAAATCTATTCGTTTTGGCGGCTAATGCAACCAAAAAAATGCCTTTGATGGCAATATAATTTCTATCTCCTTTAAATTCAGTAGCAGTGAGAAGCATCATGGACAGATACGTCGTTACCGGTAATCCCATCGCTCACAGTCAGTCACCCTTTATTCATCAGGCATTTGCCGATCAAACCGGTCAGCAAATCAGCTACGAGAGGCTATTGTTGCCACTGGATGGTTTTGCTCAGGGAATAGCGGATTTCGTAAAGCAGGGGGGACTTGGCTGCAATGTGACTGTTCCTTTTAAAACCGATGCGCTGGCGGTAGCCGATGAGCTGAGTGAGCGTGCCAGTCTGGCAGAAGCGGTTAATACTCTTAAAGTAATGAGCGATGGCCGGTTATTTGCCGATAATACCGACGGGGCCGGCCTGGTCATGGATTTAAAACGACTGGGCGTACCGCTGACGGATAAACGCATTTTGCTGCTGGGCGCGGGCGGAGCAGCCCGGGGAGTGATGGGCCCGTTGCTGGCGGAGCAGCCGGCCATGCTGGTGGTGACCAATCGCACGCGGGCACGGGCCGATGAACTGGCCAGCCGCTTTGCCAGCCTGGGACCGGTCAGCAGCCAGCCGCTTGATGCCTTGCAGGGATCCTTTGATCTGATTATTAACAGCACTTCTGCCAGTTTGCAGGGAGAGCGGCTGACCTTGCCTGCCAGCCTTTGCCATTCCGGCACCCATGTCTACGATATGATGTATGGGCGGGAAGAAACTCCCTTTATGTGCTGGGCGGCGGAGCAGGGCGTCAGTCATCGTTATGATGGCCTGGGCATGCTGGTAGGACAGGCGGCAGAAAGCTTTTATCTCTGGCGTGGTGTGCGCCCGAATATGGCACCGGTACTGCAGGCACTCAGGACCAGACTGGAGCAGGCACAATGAATCAGGACATTATTGTCGGCGACGAAGTTTACTGGCAGCCCGAAGAACAACGGCTGGCCTTCAGTGCTCACTGGCAGGGCAGGCAGGTATTCTGTTTTATCACTCAGCACCGGCTGGAGCACCTGGCGGGTCAGCAGTTACCCGATGAGGCCAGTGCCATGCTGGCCTTTGAGCAGGTGCGCTTTGATATTGAAGAGCTGGTGTGCGAGCGCATCGAAGAAGAAGCCTTTGCACCGGACGGCAGCATCAGCCTGTAGGGCTTGTATCTTGGTCAAGAGCCGGCAGAGAGGGCGCTACGCGAAGCATCAGTGCGGTTGCACTCCGCCGACACGCTTCACTTATTGCCACTCACTAAAAAAGCCTGTTGCGAACATAGTTAATGTTCGGTCAGGCTTTTTTAATTCGTCATGGCGAGCAAAGCTCGCCCCATGAACGCTCGAAAATGCCATCCCTGGCATTTAATGGTCGGCTACGGCAATCTCCACTGCTACTTCGGGCAACATCGGCATTATCTGCATACAATCAGTCAGCGTCAGGCGTGCAGAGGAGGGCAAAGGGTGTCTGCTTCGCCGTGCCCTTCGCGTCAGGGATGACGCGACGGAGCGTACATGGAGGTATTCACAGCGTGCCGGCGAAGTAGTGCGCTTTGAGCGACGATAGTGCACTGCTCTGCAGACGATGATATTTGTGACCGAGATTTGTCTGTTGATTACCTCTGCTGGAGATATTCATCCTTCAGGCGTACATAGTTGTCGGCTGAGGCGGGCAAAAATGCCTTTTCTTCCTCGGTCAGCGGGCGCGCCTGACGCACCGGTGAGCCGACATATAAAAAACCTGTCTTCAGTCGCTTGCCCGGCGGCACCAGACTGCCGGCACCGATAATCACATCGTCTTCAACGATGGCACCATCCAGAATAATGGCACCCATGCCCACCAGTACCCGATTACCGATGGTGCAGGCGTGCAACATGGCCTTGTGACCAACCGTTACGTCATCCCCGATCAGCAACGGCAGGCCGTCGGGGCGGGAATCACTTTGGCGGGTGACGTGCAGCACGCTGCCATCCTGAATATTGGTACGGGCACCGATGCGAATGTGGTTCACATCGCCCCGGGCGGCAACCAGAGGCCAGATGCTGCTGTCGTTACCCAGAATAATGTCGCCGTAAAGCACGGCAGATTCTTCCACAAACACGCGCTCGCCCAGCGTTGGAACGATTCCCTGGTATGCCTTTAATGATTTCATGCCTTCATCTCTTTATTGGGGGCTGACAGGGCAATATAGTACCGAAACCCAGATAAAAGTGCAGGATCTGTGTATAACTCTGTGGCTAACATGTGGTTTTGCTGGGTTAATAAGCGTTCGGCGCTAAAAGCCGTATTTTTGTCAAAAAAGCCCTTGCGCAAAAATCGCGGCTCCCTATAATGCGCATCCACTGACACGGGGCAAGCGGCCTACGGTCACAAACGTTGAAAGACAACAAAATAAAGTTTGATTCAACGCTTGACGAACACCAAGAGTTGCGTAGAATACGCAGCCCTGACCAGCGAAAGCGGTCACGCTCTTTAA
>NZ_KB908461.1 GCF_000381965.1 Oceanimonas smirnovii ATCC BAA-899 | reverse complement strand
AGCTTTTTTCGAATTCAAGTTTAATGCCTGGCGGCCATAGCGTTGTGGAACCACCTGATTCCATGCCGAACTCAGCAGTGAAACGCAACCGCGCCGATGATAGTGTGGCAGCTGCCATGTGAAAGTAGGTCACTGCCAGGCACCCAATACCGAAAAGCCCGATACGTTTGTATCGGGCTTTTTCCATTTCTACGGTCAACACCTTTCACATGGCAAAGGTAAACCCAGCGGAGCGCAGCGACCTCTTTGCTGTGAAAGTAGGGCGAAGCGCGCCCGGAAAAGGCACCGCCTTTTCAGCGCTGAGCGACCCGAGCTCTGCGAGGGGACGGGCCACTGCCAGGCACCCAATAAGAAAAAGCCCTTCACTAATGTGAAGGGCTTTTTTCGTTTCTGCATCTGATACCCGCTACCCTTTCTATGCTTGCTCCCCAGCTTGTGTATACAATTCTTCTATTCCAATTGATGCATAGCCTTGCTTTTCCTGACGTCAATAAAGAGTGTTATAGATCACATTGGTGCAAATTTTGTGTACAAAGAGTTCACATTGATATAACACTTCTGTTTTTTTTACGGTATTATCTATTCATCTCCGCACTCGGTAACAAGCCTTGAAGTGGAGAATGGAGGGTAGTGCCACCGTCTCGACAGGATGTTGGCCAATTAAAAAATGACAGCACTATGGCTGCTCATTGGCAACGATTAACAAAGGGATCTGTTATGACCCAGGAAGCAAACGCCACTCAAGGCAAAAATCACGATCTGCTCTACTCATTACACGACAAGCCCAGTTTCTGGCCGTCTACCTTTGCTGCATTGCAGCACGTACTGGCCAGTCTAGTTGGCGTCATTACTCCCACCCTGATTGTGGGTGGCGCGCTCGGATTGGGTGAACATGTTCCTTATCTGATCAGCATGGCACTCATGGTGTCCGGTGTGGGTACTTTTATTCAGTGTCGCCGTATCGGTCCTGTGGGCGCTGGTATGTTATGTCTGCAGGGCACCAGCTTTGCGTTTCTGACCGCTGTACTGTCTGCCGGTTTTATTGTTAAAAACCGTGGGGGTACTCCGGAAGATATTCTGGCCACTATTTTTGGTGTGAGCTTCTGTGCCGCCTTTATCGAGATTTTCCTGAGTCGTTTTGTACACAAGCTGCAGAAGATCATTACTCCTGTTGTTACCGGTACCATCATTATTCTTATCGGTATTCCGCTGATTAAAGTGGCCATGACCGACATTGGTGGTGGCTTTGGTGCTTTGAAAACTGATGCTTTCGGCTCTCTCGATAACCTGATGCTGGCTGGTATTGTACTGGTGAGCGTTATTCTGCTGAACCGTTCCAAGAATCCGATGATTCGTCTGGCTGCCGTGGTAATTGGTCTGGTCCTGGGTATGCTGGCTGCCTTCTTTATGGGACGTCTGGATTTCTCCCACGTGGCCAACCTGCCGCTGGTATCCATCCCGGTTCCGTTCAAGTTTGGTTTTCAGTTTGATCTGGCTGCCTTTATTCCACTGGCCATTCTGTTCTGTGTGAGTGCCATGGAAACCACCGGTGACCTGACTGCCAACTCCACCATCTCCCGTGAGCCGGTGAAAGGTCCGATCTATATCAACCGTATTCGCGGTGGTGTGCTGGGTGACGGTATCAACTCCATGATTGCTGCTGTTTTCAACAGCATGCCCTCTACGACCTTCAGTCAGAACAACGGTGTTATCGCCCTGACTGGTGTGGCCAGCCGCTTTGTCGGACTCTATATTGCTGCCATTCTGTTCATTATGGGTCTGTTCCCCATTATCGGTGGTGTACTGCAGACCATGCCCAAGCCGGTGCTGGGTGGTGCGACTCTGATCATGTTCGGTACAGTGGCAGTCGCCGGTATTCGTGTACTGTCTCAGGCCAACCTGGACCGTCGTAACATGATGATAGTGGCCATTTCAGTAGGTATGGGTATCGGTGTATCCACTGTGCCGGAAGTGCTGCAGGCCCTGCCGGATACTGTAGCCAACATTCTGAGCTCCCCGGTTGCTATGGGTGCCATTACTGCCATCTCTCTGAGCCTGATTCTGCCCGAGGGGCGTTCTCAGGACGAGGAAGAAGAGAAAGCGGAAGCTGAAGAAGCGGCTCCGGTGATAGACGGTAAAAAAAAATTAGGTGAGGTTGGTTAATACTCACTGACAAATTGAGCCCGAATAAGCTCAATCCCCTGGCGTACCTTCCCGGATTGTACGTCAGGGGTTTTTACATCCGGGGGATGCCAACTTTCCTGTTATATGGAGTAGAAAGTCTGATGCAAAACCCCAAGACACTCTGGATAAAATCACCTCTTGCTACCCTGACCCCGGCCTGTGCCGGTGGTGTAGTGGTCAGCGGTAACACCATTGTTGAACTGGTCGCCGAAGGTCAAAAGCCACAACGCCGGATTGACGAGACCTTTGACGCCAGGGACCATGTGCTGCTGCCCGGCCTGATCAACGCCCACCACCATTTCTATCAGACCCTGACCCGGGCGCACCCTGTTGCGCTGAACAAGGAGCTGTTTTCCTGGCTGACCTCTCTCTATCCGGTGTGGGCCAAATTGCAGCCGGAAATGATAGCCGTCTCCACGCAAATCGCGCTGACTGAGCTGTTGCTGTCGGGATGTACCACTGCCAATGATCATCATTACCTGTTTCCTCAGGGGCTTGAACAGGCCATTGATATTCAAATGGAGCAAGCTCACAGGCTGGGCGTGCGAGTGCATCTGACCCGGGGTTCCATGAGTCTGGGACAGGATCAGGGCGGATTGCCGCCGCAGTCAACAGTACAGAGTGAAGAGACCATTCTTGCCGACAGTGAGCGACTGATCCATCGTTATCATGACCATGCAGCCGGAGCCATGAGCAGAGTGGCGCTGGCTCCCTGCTCTCCCTTTTCGGTGAGCAGCGAATTAATGAAAGCCTCGGCCCGGCTTGCTGAGCAGCATGATGTGCAATTGCATACTCATTTAGCCGAAACTCACGACGAAACCGAGTTTTGCCAGCGCATGTTTGGTATGCGTCCGGTGGATTATCTGGAGTCAGTAGGCTGGCTTAACAAGCGAACCTGGCTGGCTCACGGCATTCACTTCAATGAAGAAGAAATTATCCGGCTGGGTAAAGCCGGCACTGGCATTGCTCACTGCCCCTCATCCAATATGTTATTGGCTTCAGGTATGTGCCCGACTCTGGATCTGGAAGCTGCCGGTTGTCCGGTAGGCCTGGGAGTAGACGGCTCTGCGTCTAATGACGGATCTAACATGATACTGGAAGTGCGGCAGGCATTACTCCTGCAACGGCTGCGTTATGGTGCCAGTAAAATTACGCATCAAAAGGTACTGAACTGGGCTACCCAAGGGTCGGCTGCCTGTCTGGGACGTGACGATATCGGTGAGATTGCTGTTGGCAAACAGGCTGATCTGGCATTGTTCCGGCTCGATGATATTCAGTTTGCCGGTGCCGGTGATCCGCTGGCAGCACTGGTGCTTTGCGGTGCTCAACGAGCGGACAGGGTCATGGTCGCCGGCCGTTGGCGAGTAACAGAGGGCGCGGTGGAAGGCCTGGATATTGGTGCCTTAAAAGCGCGACAGCGTGAACTGGCAGTACAACTGCGCTAGCACTGGGGACTTTACCAGCGCTTCGTGATATAAATCACGTTTTTATTCGTGGGTATATAAGTTGCGCTGGGATATTAAAGGCTGGTTCGGATTACAGTTGCTGGCACTGATATTGCTTGCCACCTGGTGGCAGGGCTACTGGCTTGGTCTGGATGAGGGAGTATTCTGGTGGTTTAATGAGCGGCTGATAACTGTCCCCGGTTTTGCCGGGCTGGTCGCTTTTGTAAACCAGCGCTGGATAGATGGTGCCATCGCGTTGCTGATGGCACTCTTTGTATTTCGCCATGCCTGGCTGGCATCGGGCAGAGAGCGGGCGCGTATTTGCTGCCTGCTTATTATTATGGCCGGCTCTTTTTCATTGCAGGCAGCGGCAGGCAAGGCATTGCCGGTGAAGCGGCCGAGTCCGACTCTGGCCTATGAGCAAGCGGAGCGGGTCAGCCGGCTGGTGCCGGACATTAAAGCCAAAGACGCCTCGCAAGATTCCTTTCCCAGTGACCACGGTATTGGTTTTGCTACCTTTTTGCTGTTTGCCATTTACCGCTTTCCCCGCCGTTATCTCTATGCAGTCGTGCCTCTGGTGCTGATTCTGGCGATGCCCAGGGTGATGTCGGGAGCGCATTGGTTTACTGACTTTTTCTGTGGTTCCATTCCGCTGGCATTAATTACTGCTGCCTGGTTGTTTCATACTCCGCTGGCACACTGGCTGACTGAAACACTGGTGCGTCCGGCAGAAAAACTGCTGCGGCACTGGCGACTTCAGGGCTAAGCAAACGGGCGGCGTGACCGCCCTTTGTGATTATTGCGGCAGGCTGATCAGTTCACTGCGGGGAAGTATGTCGTAATCCACAATAACCGGCAGACCTTGCAGCTGCCGGCGCAGCATATCAAAGGCGGCAAAGGCCAGCAGACGGCGGCGCATCAGCGGATTACGAAAATGCATTTTCAGGGTTTGAGCCCGGCAGCCTTCCGGCGTTAATAGCGCCAGAGGAATGCCTTCCGGCCCTTCGGCACCAATGGCCAGAGTGGTGGCCCGGCCGGAGCCTTTCAGCCACTGAGCCAGATCGTCAGCCGTATCAGGCAGTCCCGCCAGATAATGACCTTCAAATTCGCTGGTCAGGGTGTGCAGAGTGTCGGTCAGGCGGCCGCCGCTGGCATCTTCAAATACCACCAGATCCCGGTCGTGCAATTGTGCGGCCAGACCTTCAAACTTCAGCTCGTTACGGGCTACCACATGGCTGCCTACTTGCTCCAGTAACTGGGTTTCAGCAGTTCTGATGGCCTCGCGATTATCAGTGCCGATAATCAGTTTCAGCTCTATGGTAGGAGAGTTTGCTCGATAACCAAGCGTAATGCCGTCAGGCCAGGGCAGCGGATCCAGCCGGTCACTTAAGCCAGACTCAGACAGCCCGAACAAAAAGTAGCGGCGTACCTGGCTCTGACCTCGCTGACCCAGGCGGTTACGCAGCCGGGGCAAAATTTCCTGATCCATCATTTTCTTCAGCTCGGACGGCACCCCCGGAGTAAAGAAAAACAGCGCCCGGTTATATTGCACGGCAAAGCCACAGGCAGTACCAACAGGGTTGTCTACCAGCTCGGCGCCTTCCGGCAGCATGGCTTGCTTGATGTTGCTTTCCGGCATATTACGATTGCGACCGGCGTATTTCTCCTGCATCAGCTTCAGCCATGGTTCATTCAGCACCAGAGGCACGCCGGCGGCTTCGGCCATGGCCTCAGCACTGATATCATCGGAGGTGGGGCCCAGCCCGCCATTGACGATAACCACATCTGCATGGTGGCTGCGCTGTTCAAACAGCTCCACCAGATCGGCTTTGTCATCGCCCACGGTAAAGCGCCGGCGCACCTGCCAGCCCTGTTCCAGCAGCCGTTGCGACAGCCAGCCGGCATTGGTATCGGTTATCAGGCCGGTAAGCACTTCATCGCCGGTGCTGATGAGTTCAATCACGGGTTCCATATGCAAATCCTTGAACAAAACTGGCCAAATTCTATCGCATCTGGCAGCAGTAACACAGGTTACTGATGACAAGCAGCGACCCATATTGTAGATTTCTAGATGTCTAGACTTTTCTACCGATGCAGTACATGGAGTAAGCACATGCCCATCAGAATTCCGGATCGCCTGCCGGCGGCCAACGTCCTGAGCCAGGAAAATATCTTCGTGATGACGGAGACGCGCGCGGTTAATCAGGACATACGACCGATGCGGGTGCTGCTGCTCAATTTAATGCCCAAGAAAATTGAAACCGAGAATCAGCTGCTGCGTATGCTGTCGAATTCGCCCCTGCAAATTGGCGTGGATCTGCTGCGCATTGACAACCGGCCTTCCAAAAACACGCCTCAGTCTCATCTGGAGCATTTTTACTTTGATTTTGAGCAGATCAAGGATCAGTTTTACGACGGTTTGATTATCACTGGCGCGCCGCTGGGGCTGACCGATTTTTGTGATGTGGTGTACTGGGACAAAATTGAACAGGTAGTGGAGTGGTCCAAAAGCCATGTGACTTCTACCTTGTTTTTGTGCTGGGCAGCCCAGGCCGGCCTCAAGATTTTGTATGATCTCGACAAGCGTACCCGGCTGGAAAAATTATCCGGTGTGTATGAACATCAGAATATGGGACAGTATGAACCACTGGTGCGCGGTTTTGATGATGTGTTTCTGGCTCCTCACTCCCGCTATGCAGACTTTCCGCTGGACTTGATTCGGGAAAAAACCAACCTCAAGGTACTGGCCGGCTCCGAGCAGGTGGGTATGTATCTGGCGGTAAGCCCGGATCGGCGGCAGGTGTTTGTGACCGGCCACCCGGAATATGACCCCGATACCCTTCATCAGGAATACATGCGGGATCTGTCGGCGGGCATAGAGCCCAGCATGCCGGTGAATTACTATCCCGGCAATAACCCCGATAATGCCCCGCGGGCTACCTGGCGCAGCCATGGTCATCTGCTGTTCTCCAACTGGCTCAACTATCACGTTTATCAGCTGACGCCCTACGATCTGAACACCCTCAGCGCCACCGGCGACACCCTGACCAAAGACTGGGAAGACTGAACATTAAAAAAGGGGCTCATGCCCCTTTTTGTTATTCGATGGGAAAGCCGGCTTTCTCTGCGGCCTTGGCCTTGTTGATCATGGGGGTGATGGTCATGCCCTGCACGATAATCGAGAACAGCACGATGGCGTAGGTCATCATTAATATCAGATCCCGCAGGTCTACCTGACCATCGCTGCCCAGCTTCACCCCCGCCGGAATCGACAGTGCCATTGCCAGTGACAGACCGCCTCGCAGACCGCCCCAGGTAAGAATGCGTACCGAATATTTGTTATAGCTGCGAACCCGGCGAAAGCCGGTATATGGCAGAGCCACACTGAGGAAGCGGCCGGCCAGTACCAGCGGTACCGACAACAATACCAAAATCCAGGCTTGCCAGTGAAACTGTACCAGCAGCATGGCCAGACCAATCAGCAGGAACAGCAGGGCGTTGAGGAATTCGTCCAGCAGGTGCCAGAAGTGATCCAGGTATTTCTGGCTCTGATCCGAAAAGCCGGTATAGCGGGTCCAGTTACCGATAATAATACCTGCCACCACCATGGCCAGGGCACCGGATACACCCAGGACGTTGGCCATGGCAAAACCGGCAGTGGGCACGCACAACGTCATCAGCAGCTCCATGGAGCCATCGTCGGTGGCGCTGATCATAATGTGACACATCAGTCCCAGCAGGGCACCGAAGATGATGCCGCCCACCGCTTCGTGAGTAAACAGGGTCAGCACGGAACCAAAACTGGCCTCGTTGCCGTTAAAGGCCACCGCGAAAATGGTCAGAAAGGCGACCAGGCCAATACCGTCGTTGAACAGCGATTCACCTTCGATCTGAATGGAAATCTGCTCCGGCGCTCCCAGTTTCTTGACAATGGCCAGTACCGCTATGGGATCGGTAGGGGAAATCAGGGTGCCAAACAGCAGGCAGTAAATAAAGGGAATGGGAATGGCAGCGACATAGCCCAGCAGCCAGAGACCACCGGCCACAACAAGCGTGGAGATAAGTACGCCAAAAATGACCAGAATCGAAATTTCCCATTTCTGACTTTTTAATGCGGGCAGATTAATTCCCAGGCCCCCGGCAAACAGCAGAAAGCCAAGGATCCCTTGCAGGAGGAAGGAGCCGAAATCGATGGTTTTAATGACCTCCACCGCATGTTCCTGCAGTCCGGGCCAGGTCGTTTTACCCAGAATCAGCATAAAAACAGAGATGGCAAGAGCGCCGGAGGTAATGGCAATGGTGGTCTGAATTTTCATGATGTACTGATTGACGAAGGCAATGGTGATCGCCATGGCCGCCAAAAAGCACAGAGTGTAATAAACGCTCATGTGAGGGCTCTTCTGAAAGGTTATTTTATTATTTTGCAAGCTTGGTTGGCCGAATATATTCGGTTGCACATAGTTTGCCCTATCAGCCCTGGCTTCACTAGCAAAAATGCCGTGAGGATGTGCATTTTTACACCTTGTTTACCCCCGTAAAACATCAGCCATGCAGATGGCCGGATTTCCGATTGGTTAAATTGTGGTAGCATGAAAGCTGCATACAGGAATCAGGTTGTAACAGGAGTAAGCAGTGTCCAGATCCCCCGTGTTTTCTCAGCTCGAACAGGCTTTGGCCGAACGCATTTTGATCATAGACGGGGGCATGGGCACCATGATCCAGTCACACCGGCTGGACGAGGCCGCCTACCGGGGCGAGCGCTTTGCCGACTGGGGCAGTGATCTCAAGGGCAACAACGATCTGCTGGTGTTGACCCAGCCCGAGATCATCGCCCAAATCCACAGCGATTATTTCGCCGCCGGTGCCGACATAGTGGAAACCAATACCTTTAACGCCACCACCATCGCCATGGCCGACTACCACATGGAAAGTCTGGCGGCGGAGATCAACCTGGAGGCAGCCAGACTGGCGCGCCGGGTGGCCGATGAATGGACCGCCAAGGAGCCCCACAAGCCGCGTTTTGTGGCCGGGGTATTGGGCCCGACCAACCGCACCGCCTCCATCTCGCCGGACGTGAACGACCCCGGCTACCGCAACATCAGCTTTGACCAGCTGGTGGCGGCCTACACCGAGGCCACCGAAGCGCTGATCGACGGCGGTGCCGATCTGCTGATGATCGAGACCATCTTCGATACCCTCAACGCCAAGGCGGCGGTGTTTGCCATTGAAGGGGTGTTTGAGAAGCTGGACGTGCGCCTGCCGGTGATGATTTCCGGCACCATTACCGACGCCTCCGGCCGCACCCTGACCGGCCAGACCACGGAAGCCTTTTACCATTCCCTGCGCCACGCCCAGCCCATTTCCTTTGGTCTGAACTGTGCCCTGGGGCCGGATGAGCTGCGCCAGTACGTGGCCGAGCTGTCCCGCATCAGCGAAACCTATGTGTCGGCCCACCCCAACGCCGGCCTGCCCAACGCCTTCGGCGAATACGACCTGGACGCCGCCGAGATGGCCGCCCATATTCGCGAGTGGGCCGAAAGCGGTTTCCTCAACCTGGTGGGCGGCTGCTGCGGCTCCACCCCCGAGCATATTCGTGCCATCGCCGAGGCGGTCAAGGGCGTGGCTCCCCGGCCACTGCCCGAGCTGCCGGTGGCCTGCCGGCTGTCCGGCCTGGAGCCGGTGCTGATCACCCCCGAGAGCATGTTCGTCAACGTGGGCGAGCGTACCAATGTGACCGGCTCGGCCAAGTTCAAGCGGCTGATCAAGGAAGAGCTCTACGACGAGGCGCTGGAAGTGGCGCTGCAGCAGGTGGAAAACGGCGCCCAGATCATCGACATCAACATGGACGAGGGTATGCTTGACGCCGAGGCCTGCATGGCCCGCTTCCTCAACCTGATCGCTGGTGAGCCCGATATTTCCCGGGTGCCCATCATGATCGACTCTTCAAAGTGGGAAGTGATTGAGGCCGGCCTCAAGTGCATTCAGGGCAAGGGCATCGTCAACTCCATCTCCCTGAAGGAAGGGGAAGCCAAGTTTATCGAGCAGGCCCGGCTGGTGCGCCGTTATGGCGCCGCCGTCATTGTCATGGCCTTTGATGAAGTGGGCCAGGCCGACACCCGGGAGCGCAAGTTCGAAATCTGCCAGCGGGCCTACCGGGTGCTGGTGGACAAGGTCGGCTTTCCGCCGGAAGACATCATCTTCGACCCCAATATCTTCGCCGTGGCCACCGGCATCGACGAGCACAACAACTATGCCGTGGACTTTATCGAGGCGGTCAAGGACATCAAGGACAACCTGCCCCACGCCATGATCTCCGGCGGCGTGTCCAACGTGTCCTTCTCGTTCCGCGGCAACGAGCCGGTGCGCGAAGCCATTCATGCGGTATTTCTGTATCACGCCATCAAGAACGGCATGGACATGGGTATCGTCAACGCCGGTCAGCTTGCCATCTATGAAGACATAGAGCCCGAGCTGAAGGAGAAGGTGGAGGCGGTGGTGCTCAACCTCAACGATAACGCCACCGAGGCCCTGCTGGAAGTGGCCGAGCGTTATCGCAACAGCGGTGGCCCGGCCAACGACGCCCGGGATCTGGAATGGCGCAGCTGGCCGGTGAACAAGCGCCTTGAACACGCTCTGGTCAAGGGCCTGACCGACTTTATCGAGGAAGACACCGAAGAGGCCCGCCAGCAGGCGGCGCGCCCGCTCGACGTGATTGAAGGCCCGCTGATGGACGGCATGAACGTGGTTGGCGATCTGTTCGGCGAGGGCAAGATGTTCCTGCCCCAGGTGGTGAAATCGGCCCGGGTGATGAAGCGGGCGGTGGCCTACCTTAACCCCTATATCGAGGCCACCAAGGCGGTGGGTCAGAGCAACGGCAAGATTGTGATGGCCACGGTCAAGGGCGACGTGCACGACATCGGCAAGAACATCGTCGGTGTGGTGTTGCAGTGCAATAACTTTGAGGTGGTGGACCTGGGCGTCATGGTGCCCTGCGAGACCATCCTCAAGACCGCCCGGGAAACCAACGCCGACATGATTGGCCTATCGGGGCTGATCACCCCGTCACTGGATGAAATGGTACACGTGGCCAAGGAAATGCAGCGTCAGGGCTTCAAGATCCCGCTGCTGATCGGCGGTGCCACCACCTCCAAGGCCCATACCGCGGTCAAGATTGAGCAGAACTACGACGAGCCCGTGGTGTATGTGTCCAACGCTTCCCGCGCCGTGGGCGTGGTGCAGAGCCTGCTGAGCGAGACCAACAAGCCGGCCTTTGTGGCGCGGCTCAATCAGGAATACGAGGTGGTGCGGGATCAGCACGCCCGCAAAAAGCCCCGCACCAAACCGGTGACCCTGGCCGAGGCCCGGGCCAACAAGGTGAACATCGACTGGGACGCTTACACCCCGCCGGTGCCGGTGAAACCGGGCATTCATGAATTCCGCGATGTGCCCATCTCGGTGCTGCGGGAATACATCGACTGGACGCCGTTTTTCCTCACCTGGTCGCTGGCGGGCAAGTACCCGCGCATTCTGGAAGACGAGGTGGTGGGCGAGGAAGCCAAGCGGCTGTTCGCCGATGCCAACGCCATGCTCGACAAGCTGGCCGCCGAGGGCGAGCTGAGCTGCGCCGGGGTGATCGGTCTGTTTCCCGCCAACAGCGTGGGCGACGACGTGGAAATCTATGCCGACGAGTCTCGCTCGCAAGTGCTGCATACCCTGCGTTTTCTGCGTCAGCAGACCGAGAAAAAGGACGGTTTCCCCAACTACTGTCTGGCCGACTATGTGGCACCCAAGGGCAGCAAGCCCGATTACATCGGCGGTTTTGCGGTCACCGGTGGTATCGGCGAGGACGAGATTGTCAAGCGTTACAAGGATGCCCACGACGACTACAACGCCATCATGGCCAGCGCTGTGGCGGACCGGCTGGCGGAGGCCTTTGCCGAGTACATGCACCTGAAGGTGCGGCGGGAGTACTGGGGCTATGCCCCGGACGAAACGCTCAGCAACGACGAGCTGATCCGCGAAAAGTATCAGGGCATTCGTCCGGCGCCGGGCTATCCCGCCTGTCCCGAGCACACCGAAAAAGGCACCCTGTGGCAGTGGCTGGACGTGGAAAACCGCATCGGCATGAAGCTGACCGAGTCCTACGCCATGTGGCCGGGAGCGGCGGTGTCGGGCTTCTATTTCTCCTATCCGGACACCCGCTACTTCGCGGTGGCCCGCATTCAGGAAGACCAGCTGCTGGATTATGCCACACGTAAAGGTATGACCAGAGAAGACGCTGAAAAGTGGCTTGCCCCCAACCTGAGTGACTGATGAATCAAAGGCGCCTCTGGCGCCTTTTTGATAAATATTTATCCGTCTTGTTCTGCATCAGTTCAGCAGGGTATATGCTTGTTACTATAAACGGATTTATTAGTGTTAAAAGCTGTGTCTGTGTGCCCTTGCGTCAGGCTGCTGCATCAGGATAAAACTGGTGCTGGACAGTGCTGATTCCCTGGCGTAATTTCAGGCAGCTTTTTTAAAGTGGGAGGAGGTTCCCATGTTTACTGTATCCCGCCCGGGAAAAACTATCTCACAATTACTTGGTTTTTTGCTGCTGGTTTGTCTGACGACTCAGGCTCACGCCAATCCACGTTATGCGGCCATCGTGATCGACGCCGAAAACGGCACAGTACTGCATGCGGCTAATGCTGATGCCAGCCGCTATCCGGCGTCACTCACTAAAATGATGACCCTCTACCTGTTGTTTGATGCCATGGAGCAGGGACGCATGAGCCTGAATACTGCAATGCCGGTGTCGGCACATGCGGCTTCCATGCCACAAACCAATATTCAGCTCAAAAAAGGCGACAGACTGAAAGTAAAAGATGCCATTCCGGCGTTGATAGTACGCTCGGCCAATGACGTGGCTGTGGTGGTGGCCGAGGCCCTGGGGGGGAGCGAGAGCGCCTTTGCCAAACGTATGACGGCCAAGGCCAGAGAGCTGAAAATGTACAATACCACCTTTCGTAATGCCTCGGGCCTGCCCGACAGCCAGCAAATTTCCACTGCCCGGGATTTGGCTACCCTGTCGTTGCGGCTGATGAAGGATTACCCGGGCTATTATCATTATTTTTCCACCACGTCCTTTACCTATAAGGGCAAAACCTACCATAGCCATAATCGCATGGTGCAGAATGCGCCCGGGGTGGATGGCATGAAGACCGGTTATATTCGTGCGTCCGGCTTTAATGTGGCGACGTCGGCATTGCGGGATGATCGCCGTGTGGTAGGTGTGGTGATGGGGGGTAAAACCGCTCAGTCCCGGGATCAGCATATGGCTTCACTGATTGACCGCAGCATAGGGCGTGCTACTCAGGTTGCCAGGGTAACGCAGGTGCCTGCTGCCGATCGACTGGTCGTTCGTACGCGCACTGTGCGCCAGACAGTAAAACAAGCGCCGAATTCTCAGCCACCTCAAGTCCCGGCGGCTGCTCCTTTATTTCATGGGGACTGGGCAGTACAAATTGGCTCTTTCCGTATGCCGGAGCAGGCCAGAGACAGAGCCTCGGATGCTGCACGCCGGCTGGGTGATCTGGCGCAGGCCAGGGCGGCTGTTACTGAAGTGGAAATCAGCAACCGGACCCTGTTTCGTGCCCGCCTGATAGGTTTTGAAGAAAAGCAGGCACAGAATGCCTGTCAGCACCTGTCCCGGCAAGGGATGGATTGTCTGGTAGTACGGCTCTGAGTCCGCATCAGGCGTAGTGCGTAAATACGAAAAAAGGGCAACATTGCTGTTGCCCTTTTTCGGTCGTCCTGACGGCTCTGTTCCGTGAACCTGATGGCTCCCTGCCATATCCCTGACTGTATTTCACTCCGTGAAATTATCCGCTTCCCGTTCCGTCGGTGTGTCCCTGGTCGCTCCTGACCGCGTGTCATCCTGACCCGCTTCACATCTTCAACCCTGAAAGTGTCCTGTCCGCCTTTCACCAGCGGTGTCCCTGTGCCATTCCTGGCGAGTCTTTCTTCCTGAAAGACCCCTTGCTTCCTTGCGAGAAGAATAGTAACCCGAAGTGGTAATACGGAAAGTCCGGTTTTCATGCTGACCAAAATGTCAGGAATGGTCAATAAATGGCATCTGACTGAATATAAAAGTAAAAATGTATTTTATAAGGCCTATGACCCCATCACAAAAGCGTGTTGTCTGAAGTCAGCTTGAGAGATCTCGCACAAGGTGGCGGGGGTATTGTCAGACTTTGGTCTCATGATCCAGCAGCCAGCGCTTGCGTTCCAGTCCGCCGGCATAACCGGTCAGGCGGCTATTGGCACCAATCACTCTGTGGCAGGGAATGATAATGGGAATGGGGTTGCGGCCATTGGCGGCACCGACGGCCCGCACGGCCCTGGGATTGCCGATGGCAGCAGCAATATCGCGGTAACTGCGTTTTTCACCCCAGGGAATGGTTAACAGCGCTTGCCATACTTGCTGCTGAAAAGGTGTGCCGGCAGGGGCCAGTGGCAGCGAAAAACGGATGAGCTCGCCGGCAAAATAGGCATTCAGCTGATCACAGGTTTGTGCCAGCAAAGGGCTGGCCGGAGCAGTGGCCGCTAATGGCTTATCGAGAAAAAGAATGCGGGTGATGGCCTCGTCATTGGCTTCAATACGCAATGGACCACAGGGGCTGGGCAAAACGGTATATATCATGATGTGCCACCTTTAAAGCTTGGCCAGCGGCCAGACATCGTAGGCCGGCTCTTCATAAGGGTGAGCGGCGCGTAGTGCTTTCACCGCTGCTTGAATCAGAGAATCTTCGCAAACCAGCTCAATGCGCAGCTCATCCACCCGCTCCAGCTCGCCGGCTGTGCCCAGAAAGGGGTTGGCACCGGCCAAAGGGCGAAACTGACCTTGCCCGCGCGTTTCAAAACAGCACTGGTCATAATCACCGATTTTGCCGGCACCGGTGGCAAACACCGCCTGTTTCACCGCATCGGCATGGGTTTCAGGAACAAAAAATACCAGCTTGTACATGATGTCTCCCTGTTATGGCCGGGGTTAAGGGGGGTGTGCAAGAGTGGGCGTTAACGTTCGAAGTATGTGAAATATAACAGAATTCCTTGCTTCAAGAGTGGTTTATTCCACACAGGGAGTGAATAATGAATGTTCCTGACGCGATCGGAACTGGCTCATGAATCAAGCACACAACCTGATCCGCCGGCTGTTTTCACGGCATACCGGCAGCTTGCTGCCACTGGTGATGCTGGGCGTCTTAACCGGCATCGCAGCCAGTTTGGTAATGATGAGTTTTTTGCTGATTCTTAATGCCACCCTGGGTGGCCTTAACGGTAATAATCTGGAAGACTTCGAGTCACTGGCCTGGTACTGGCAGCTGGGGCTGCCGGTGCTGGGCAGCGCCTTGCTGATCCTGTTATATCATTTCACTCCCCGGAACTGGCAGTCGGTAGGGCTGGCCTATGTACTGGAGCGGCTGCAGTTCGGGCAGGGACGCATTCCTGCCGGCAATATCGGCTTTCAGTTCGTGGCCGCTCTTGTTGCCCTTGGCTCGGGTCACAGTGTGGGCCGGGAAGGGCCTGCTGTACATATGGGGGCGGGCATTGCCAGCCAGGTGGGGCAAGTGACCGGCAGGCCACCCAGCCAGCTACGGCTGTTGCTGGGGTGCGGAACGGCAGCGGCCATTTCTGCTGCCTTTAATACGCCCCTGGCGGGTGTGCTGTTTGCCATGGAAGTGGTGTTGATGGAATACAGCCTGCTGGGGTTTGCGCCCATCATTGCAGCCGCCATCACTGCGTCGGCCCTGACCGGCGCGCTGTTGGGAGAGCATGCCATTCTGGAGCCGGTTCAGCTGTCGCTGGCATCCTATCAGGACATTCCGGGTCTGTTGATCACCGGTTTGTGGGTGGGTCTGCTGGCCGTCTTGTTTCAGCGGCTGGTGCTGGTATTTGTTCGCGTTCCGCTTAAGTCCCGGTCGCTCAGACTGTTGCTGGCGGGCATTATTACCGGTGTGCTGGCGCTGGCTGCGCCACAAATTCTTGGTTCCGGCTACGACACCATCAATATTATGCTGAACGAGGGCCTGCCCTGGCTGCTGTTACTGGTGATACTGGCAGGCAAACTGCTGGCCACGGCAGCGGCCATCGGTCTGGGCGTGCCCGGCGGCCAGATTGCGCCTACCCTGATGCTGGGTGTTTGCGCCGGCGGTATAGCCGGGGCGCTTATTCCCGGCACTTCGGATCCGGCACTTTATGCGTTGCTTGGCATGGCTGCCATGATGAGTGCCGTACTCCATGCGCCGCTGGCTGCCATTGCCACCGTGCTGGAGCTGTCGCTCAGTGCCGAGTCCATGTTACCGGCCATGATAGTGGTGCTGGGAGCCAACCTGTTGTGCCAGCATGGTTTTCATCTTCCTTCGCTGGTTATCACTCAGCTTCGCGTGCGTGGGCAGGAGCTGCAAACTCATCCAGTGCGCACGGCGCTGGCCCAGCGTTATCTGTCGGAGCTGGCCGATATGAGCCTGGTGCACTGGAACGGAAAGGGAGCACCACCTGTCACCAGAGCCCCGGTGCTGATAGTGCAGCGAGATCAGCATTACTATTTGCTGGCCGCAGCCCAGCTTGACGAAAACACCAGTGCCGAAGAGCTGGACAAGCTGCTGACTCCAGGCCGCCGGTTACAGCTGCTGGAGCAGGATATGTCGTTATTGGAAGCCCTGCGCAGTCTGCAAGGTGAGCCCGGTGCCGGCTTTCTGGTGCCGGTTCGGCGCGGTCAGGGGCTGGTCACCCGCAGCCGCTTGGTACGCATGCTGACAGAAGAAGGAGGCTTATATTGAGTACACAAAAACCGGGCTGGCAACTGTCGGCAAACCGGTTGAGCCTGACGGGAGACTGGACTCTGGCGCATTATGCATATTTGCAGCAGATCCTGCAGCCGCTGCCGGCGGAGCAGGTCACAGCGCTGGAAGCAGCAGGTCTGACCCGGCTGGATACCGCGGGTGCCGGCCTGTTGTGGCAACAACTGGGTAGTGGCCTGCCGGTATTGGCGCAGCAGGCCGAAAATCTGAGTGACAAGCAGACATCGTTGTTACTGGCAGTTACGGAAGTGATGGCGCAGCGTGAGCCGGTGCCGGCGGTCATGTCCCGCTGGAGTGACGGGCTGGCCCGGCTGGGACAGCGCGTGGACCGGGGCTGGCTGCAGGGCAAGATGCTGCTGGGATTTACCGGCCTGACTCTGACCACGGCAGCGGGGCTGATGTTCCGGCCATCTCAGTGGCGCATCACTGCGTTGGTGGCACAGATGCAGCAGTGTGGGCTGAATGCGGTGCCCATAGTGGCGCTGCTGACCTTTCTGGTGGGGGCCGTGGTAGCCTTTCTCGGCGCTACCGTGCTGGAGAACTTCGGTGCCACCATCTATACGGTAGATCTGGTGGCTTACAGTTTTATGCGTGAGTTTGGTGTGCTGCTGACGGCTATTTTGCTGGCCGGCCGCACCGCCAGTGCTTTTACTGCCCAGCTGGGTGCCATGAAAGTGAATCAGGAGCTGGATGCTCTGCGCGCACAGGGGCTGGATCCCGTGGCGCTGTTGGTGTTACCCCGATTGCTGGCGTTATTGCTGACCCTGCCGTTACTGGCGTTTATTGCCGTGCTCAGCGGCCTGCTTGGTGGTGCTCTGGTGGGCATGTTGTCGCTGGATATTTCGCTGACTCAGTATTTGGCCATAGCACAGCAGGTGCCCTTGCAGCATTTGCTGGTAGGACTGGGCAAGGCGCCCGTGTTTGCGGTGCTGATTGCGCTTATCGGCTGCCTGGAAGGGTTCAAGGTTTCGGGCAGCGCTCAGTCGGTAGGGGAACACACCACCTCCAGTGTGGTGCAGTCCATTTTTGTGGTGATATTGCTGGATGCGGTGGCGGCGCTGTTTTTAATGGAGATGGGCTGGTGACGGACGCCCTTATTCGCGTGCGGGGCTTGCGCAATTGCTTTGGCTCCCAGGTGGTGCACGAGCAGCTGGATCTGGATGTGATGCCGGGAGAAATTCTGGGGCTGGTGGGGGGATCCGGCAGTGGCAAGTCGGTACTGCTGCGTTCCATTATTGGCCTGCATCGTCCCGATGCCGGCGAAGTACGCCTGTGGCAGCAGGATCTGCTGACCCTGCCGGCGACAGAACGCAGCCAGCTGGAACGGCGTATGGGAGTTCTGTTTCAGAACGGTGCTTTGTTTTCTTCGCTCACTGTGCTGGAAAACGTGGCTTTGCCGCTGGTGGAGCATGCCGGCCTGAGCTGGCAGCAGGCAGTAAAGCTGGCCGATATCAAGCTGGCACTGGCAGGCTTGCCGGCACTGGCGGGGCATCGTTATCCGGCCAATCTGTCCGGTGGTATGGTCAAGCGGGCCGCGCTGGCCCGGGCGCTGGCGCTGGATCCCCAGGTTCTGTTTCTGGATGAGCCCACTGCAGGGCTGGATCCGGTCTCTGCCTCGGCGTTTGATCGTCTGTTGCTGACATTACGCAATGCACTGGATTTGACGGTGGTGCTGGTCACTCATGATCTGGATACCCTTTATACCTGTTGCGACCGGGTGGCGGTGCTGGGGCAAAAGCGGGTACAGACGGTGGGACAGCTGACGCAGGTAGCGGCCTTTGATGATCCCTGGATTCAGGATTATTTTCACGGCCCGCGGGGCAGAGCGGCACAATATGCTGCTCAAGGTAATAAGGAGTAACCCATGGAAACCCGGGCTCATCACGTACTGGTGGGATTGTTTACCCTACTGACAGCCGCGGCAACCCTGCTGTTTGCGCTTTGGCTGGCCAAAATGGGAGATAACAGCGAGCTGCGCCGCTATGACATCGTGTTTACCGAGCCGGTATCCGGGCTGTCGGTAGGCAGTGCCGTGCAATATAGCGGTATTCGTGTGGGTGAGGTAGAAAGCCTGACCCTGAATCCGCGGGATCCCCGTCAGGTGCGTGCCCGGGTGCGTATTGCCGCCGATGCGCCGGTGAAAACCGACACGCAGGCACGGCTGGCGCTGGCCAACATTACCGGGGCTGCCAATATTGCGCTCAGCCACGGCTCGCCTGACAGTCCGCTGTTATTGCAGAATGAGGATGATATTCCGGTAATACGGGCGGAGCCTTCCCCCCTTACTCAGCTCAGAGTCAGTACTGAAGAGCTGCTGGTGGGGCTGAATACGCTGCTGGAGAATGCCAATCGCCTGCTGACCCCGCAAAATGCCGAACACGTTACGCATATTTTAGCCAGCCTGGACACAGTAACCGCCGGGCTGGCACAGCAGCAAGGCAGCCTGCAGCAAGGAGTCACTTCGCTGACCGATGCCGCCCGCCGGCTGGATGCGCTGATGGTTCGGCTCGATACTCAGCTGGCCCGTCATGGTGAGCCGCTGCTGGCCAACACCGCCGCCACTGCTGCCAGCCTGCAGCGCCTGAGCGAGCGGCTGGAGCAATTGCTTGCCCGGCAGCAGCCGGCGCTGGAAGCGGGCGCGCAGGGGCTGGCGGGTGTGGAGCCGGCCCTGCGTGAGCTGCGCCGAACCCTGCGAACCCTGGGTGATGTGACCCGACAGCTGCAGCAGGACCCGGCCGGCACCTTGCTGGAACGTGAGCAAATGGAGGTGTTTGAGCCATGAAACAAATCATGCTTCTGCTGTTTATATTGGGACTGACAGCCTGCTCGGTATTACCGCCGGCTCAGCCGGTCAGCCAGTACCGGCTGGCACCGGCCGCCCCGGTGGCTGAACAGGCCTCGCTCACGTTGAAAGGGCTGCGCCTGGCCCGGCCTCAGGCAGTGGGCGTGCACACCGGCAACCGTTTGTTGGTGCTGACCGGGCAGCAGTCTTATCAGGCCTATGGCGATGCGCGCTGGAATGCGCCCATGCCGTTGCTGTGGCAAGACTGGCTGCTGGATGCCCTGTGGCAGGATGGCCGTTTTGATGCTCTCAGCCGGGAAGAAGACAGCATGCAGGCAGGCTGGGAGCTGGCGGGCACCTTGCGCGCCTTTGAGGTGGATGTCAGCCAGGGCCGGCCCCAGGCCCTGATCCGCTTTGACGCCCAGCTGTTGCGCACCAGCGACCGGCGCATTGTGGCCAGCCGTCGTTTTGAGCAGCGGGCCGAGCTGGCTAGCCGCGATGCAGCTGCGGCCGTGGCGGGACTGAGCCAGGCCGCCAATCGGCTGGCTGCCGAGCTGAGCCACTGGCTGCTGATCCAGACGCCATGACGCGGCGGCTGCTGTGGCTGCTATATTGGTTGGCGGCACCGCTGCCGGCGGCGGAGGCACTCAAGGTGGAAGTGCTGCAGAGCCTGCCGCACGATATTCGTGCCTTTACACAGGGGCTGGAGTGGCATGAGGGCCTTCTGTATCAAAGCACCGGCCTGTATGGCCAGTCCAGTATCAGGGTGCTGAATGCCGGTAACGGTAAGCTGAAGCAACAGCGGCCTTTGTCCGGTAGTCTGTTCGGCGAAGGCATTACTCGAGTGGATAACCGCTTGATCCAGCTGACCTGGAAAGAAGGCCGGGCGCTGGTATGGCGGTTGCCTGAGCTTGCCATGGAAAGCGGCTTTACCTATGAGGGAGAAGGCTGGGGCCTGTGTTATGACGGCAGGCACTTATGGATGAGCGACGGCTCGGCCAGTTTACAGCAGCGCCGCCTTAGTGACTTTGGCCTGCAGCAGCGGCTGCCGGTGACCCTGAATGGCAAGCTTCAATATCAGCTGAATGCCCTGGCCTGTGTGGGCGAGCATATTTACGCCAATGTGTGGAAGCAGAGCCATATTTTACGTATTCACAAGGCCAGCGGCAGGGTTGATGGTGTGATTGATGCCACGGCGCTGCTGCCTTTGAGTGGTCGCATCAAGGATGCCGATGCGGTACTGAATGGCATTGCCCATGACCCACAAACCGGTGATTTTTACCTCACCGGCAAGTGGTGGTCCAGATTGTTCAGGGTTCGTTTTGTGCCTGCTGACTGAGGCTGTTACCCCAGCATGGGCCGTAAAAAACGGGCAGTGTGAGACGCTTCGTGTTTCGCTACGGCTTCAGGGGTGCCGGCCACCAGGATCTCACCGCCGCCGCTGCCCCCTTCCGGCCCCAGATCCACGATCCAATCGGCGGTTTTGATCACGTCCAGGTTGTGCTCGATGATCACCACCGTATTGCCGTGATCCCGCAGCCGGTGCAGCACCGTCAGCAACAGCTGAATATCGTGAAAATGCAGGCCTGTGGTGGGCTCGTCGAGAATATACAGGGTCTGGCCGGTGTCCCGCTTCGACAGCTCCCGGGCCAGCTTGACCCGCTGGGCCTCGCCGCCCGACAGGGTAGTGGCGGACTGACCCAGACGAATATAGGACAGGCCCACGTCCATCAGGGTCTGCAGCTTGCGGGCAATGGCGGGCACAGGGGCAAAGAAATCGCAGGCTTCCTCCACCGTCATTTCCAGCACCTCGTGAATGCTCCTGCCCTTGTAGCGGATTTCCAGAGTTTCCCGGTTGTAACGCTTGCCTTTGCACACATCGCAGGGCACATAGACGTCGGGCAGAAAGTGCATTTCTACCTTGATCACGCCGTCGCCCTGGCAGGCCTCGCAGCGGCCGCCTTTGACGTTAAAGGAGAAGCGGCCCGGCTTGTAGCCACGGGAGCGGGCTTCCTGAGTGCCGGAGAACAACTCACGAATGGGCGTGAAAATGCCGGTGTAGGTGGCCGGATTGGAGCGGGGCGTGCGGCCGATGGGGCTCTGATCGATGTCCACCACCTTGTCCAGCTTGTCGAGGCCGTGAATGGCAGAGTAGGGCGCCGGCTGACTCACCGTGGCCTTGTTCAGCTCGCGATGAGCGAGGGGAAACAGGGTGTCGTTGATCAGGGTCGATTTGCCCGAGCCGGACACGCCGGTAACACAGGTCATCAGCCCCAGAGGTAATTCGAGGTTCACCTGTTTGAGGTTGTTGCCGCTGGCGCCTTCAAGCCGCAGCCAGTACTCGCCCACCGGCGTGCGCTGCGCCGGCACCGCAATGGCCTCACGGCCCGAGAGATAGGCACCGGTAAGCGACTCCGGGTTGGCCATCACCTCTGCCGGTGTGCCCTGAGCCACTATCTGGCCGCCGTGTACGCCGGCACCGGGACCGATATCCAGCACATGATCGGCGGCGCGAATGGCGTCTTCATCGTGCTCCACCACGATCACGGTATTGCCCAGATCCCGCAGGTGAGTAAGCGTGGCCAGCAGTCGTTCGTTATCGCGCTGGTGCAGGCCGATACTGGGCTCGTCCAGCACATACATAACCCCCACCAGGCCGGCACCAATCTGGCTGGCCAGACGAATGCGCTGGGCCTCGCCGCCGGACAGGGTCTCGGCACTGCGGGACAGGGTCAGGTAATTGAGCCCCACATTAACCAGAAAGCCCAGCCGCTCGGTAATTTCCTTCAGAATTTTATCGGCAATCTGCGCCTTCTGGCCATCCAGCTGCAGCCCGGTGAAAAAGGCATGGGCCTCACCAATGGCCATGTCGGACACCCGGGGCAGATTGTGATCCGCCACAAACACATGACGGGCGGCTTCCTTCAGCCGAGTGCCGCCGCAGCCCGGGCAGGCCCGGTTGCTCTGATATTTGGCCAGCTCTTCCCGCACCGAGTTGGACTCGGTCTCCCGGTAGCGCCGCTCCATGTTGTGCACTATGCCCTCAAAAGGGTGCTTGCGCACCAGCACATCGCCGCGGTCATTCATGTAGCGGAATTCTACATTGGCCCGGCCCGAGCCATAGAGCACGGCCTTTTGAATGGGCTTGGACAGGCTTTCAAAAGGGGCTTCCAGATCAAAGTCGTAATGCTCTGCCAGGGACTTGAGCATCTGGTAATAATAATAACTGCGCTTGTCCCAGCCGCGAATGGCACCGCCCGCCAGGCTCAGCTCGGGGTTGGACACCACCTTGTCGGGGTCAACAATCTGCTGGGCACCCAGGCCGTCGCACTGCTCGCAGGCCCCCGCCGGGTTGTTAAAGGAAAAAATGCGCGGCTCCAGCTCGGCAATGGAGTAACCACACTCCGGGCAGGCAAAGTTGGCGGAAAACACCAGCGGCTCTTCCTGCTCATCGTCCATGCTCACCACAGAGGCGATACCGCCGGAGAGCTCCAGCGCCGCCTCAAAAGACTCTGCCAGCCGCAGCTGCAGATCGTCCCGCACCTTGAATCTGTCTACCACCACTTCAATGGTGTGTTTCTTTTGTAATTCCAGCGCCGGCGGATCCGACAGATCGCAGACTTCGCCGTCGATGCGGGCACGAATGAAGCCTTGGGCCGACAGGTTGTCGAGCAGCTTGCTGTGCTCACCCTTGCGGTTGCGCACTACCGGGGCCAGCAGCATCAACCGCTTGCCCTCTGGCTGCTCCAGCACCTTGTCTACCATCTGGCTGATTGTCTGGGCCGCCAGCGGTAACTCATGGGTAGGACAGCGAGGCTCACCCACCCGGGCAAACAACAGCCGCAGATAATCATGAATTTCGGTAATGGTGCCCACGGTAGATCGGGGGTTGTGGGACGTGGATTTCTGCTCGATGGAAATAGCGGGTGACAGGCCTTCGATATGATCCACATCGGGCTTTTCCATCAGCGAGAGAAACTGGCGGGCGTAGGCAGACAGCGATTCCACATAGCGGCGCTGCCCTTCGGCATACAGGGTATCAAAAGCCAGGGACGACTTGCCCGAGCCCGACAGACCGGTGATGACGATCAGTTTATCTCTGGGTAATTCCAGGCTGATGTTCTTCAGGTTGTGGGTGCGCGCTCCGCGAACGTCAATTTTATCCATCTGCAGCATGACCAAGTTTTAAACGAGACCGGCTAGTATGGCACTGGATGAATAGCCAGCCAAGGGTACATTAGGGGATTAATCTTGACCGGCGCTCCGTGCTAGACTGCTGCTCTTTTGTGAACAATAACAGCGGAACAGTATTCATGAGCGAACAGCAAGGTTTTAGTCCGCGGGAGCGGCGAGCCTCTTTTACCCTGGCCAGCATCTTTGGCATGCGTATGCTGGGCCTGTTCATGATCATGCCGGTGTTTGCCCTTTATGGTGGCAGCCTGGACGGCTTCTCACCGTTGTGGGTAGGCATTGCCATCGGCGCCTATGGCCTGACCCAGGCCATATTACAGATTCCGGCGGGCTGGCTGTCGGATCGCATTGGCCGTAAGCCGGTGATCTATGGCGGTCTTGCGCTGTTTGCTGCCGGTTCAGTGGTCGCGGCCATGTCCGAATCGGTTTATGGCGTGGTGGCTGGCCGGGTGCTGCAGGGCAGCGGAGCCATCGCCGGTGCCATTCTGGCACTGGCCGCTGATATCACCCGGGAAGAGCACCGCACCAAGGCCATGGCCATTATCGGCGTGTGCATCGGCATCTCCTTTGCGGTGGCCATGGTGGCTGGCCCGCTGCTGGCAGCCCAGTTCGGTCTGGCCGGCGTGTTCTGGGCCACGGCGGTGCTGGCAGTGGTGGGCATGCTGATGGTACGCCTGCTGCTGCCGGACTCGGTCAGTAAGGGTCAAATCCGTGACGTCACCGCGGCCCCCGAGCTGTTGGGCCGGCTGCTGAAAGACAAACAACTGCTGCGGCTGGACTTTGGCATTATGCTGCTGCACCTGAGCCTGACGGCGGTGTTTGTGGCCTTTCCGCTGTCGCTGGTGGACGCCGGTCTGGTACGGGAGCATCACTGGTGGCTGTATTTTCCCACTCTGCTGGCATCCTTTGTGCTGATAGTGCCGTTTTTGATCCTCGGTGCCCGGCGCAATATGAACAAGCTGCTGTTTCAGGCCTCCATTCTGGTGATGATGGTGGCCCTGGTGCTGATGGCGGTGGCAGGCACTCAACTGTGGCTGCTGGTGCTGGCCATGGTGCTGTACTTTACTGCTTTTAATTTTATGGAAGCCTCGCTGCCGGCGTTTTTATCCATGCTGGCCCCGGTGGGCGGCAAAGGCACTGCCATGGGCATCTATTCCACCAGTCAGTTTCTTGGTGCCTTTATCGGCGGTGTGGCCGGTGGTGCTCTCTATCAGAAACTGGGCGGCTCCGGTGTATTTTTGCTGGTGGCGCTGGCCATGGTGTTCTGGTTCTGGTTGTCGGCAGGCATGACCAATGTCAGCCGGGTTCGGTCTCATATTCTGCCTATCGGTGTTAAGATAGAAACAGAGTCTGCCCGCAGCCAGCTGCTGCAGCGGCTGATGGCGCTGCCGGGAGTGCATGAGGCGTTGATCATTCCCGATGAAGGCGCTGCCTACCTTAAGGTAGATGGCAATATTTTTGAACTGGATCAGGCCAAACGCCTGATCAACCTGTGAGTACGGAGCAAGTTATGGCCAATAGAGGCATCAACAAAGTCATCCTGATCGGGCATCTTGGTCAGGATCCCGAAGTGCGCTATATGCCTAACGGCAATGCCGTCGCCAATATTACTCTGGCCACCAGTGAGACCTGGCGTGACAAGCAGAGCGGCGAACAACGTGAGCGTACCGAATGGCATCGGGTAGTATTTTTCGGCAAGCTGGCAGAAATTGCCGGTGAGTATTTGCGCAAGGGCTCTCAGGTGTATGTGGAAGGCCGGCTGCAAACCCGAAAATGGCAGGATCAGGGTGGCCAGGATCGCTATACCACCGAAGTGGTAGTGGACATGGGCGGTACCATGCAGATGCTGGGCGGACGTCCGCAGGGCGGCGGTCAGCAAAGTCAGGGTGGCTGGAACCAGGGCCAGCAGGGCGGTGGTCAGCCGCAGGGCAACTGGGGCCAGCAGCAGGGTAGCGGACAGCAGGGTGGTCAGCCGCAATATGGTGGCAGCCAGCCCCAGCAGCAGCCCCAAAGCCAGCCCCAGCAGAAACCACAAAGTCAGCCGGTATACAATGAACCGCCCATGGACTTTGATGACGATATTCCGTTCTGACGGAGCGCCTCAAGACCCCGCTTTGGCGGGGTCTTTTTATTGGCATACGTTAAAAACTGCACGATACTGAGTTGATTACGAGTGGGTTCGCCTGAATCTGCATTAAAAGGAAACCGCCGGCAGGGTGCCGGCCGCAAGGAAAGCACATGAAGTTTACCAATCAGTTTATTACCACCATCACCCTGTGCGTGCTGGCGGCGGTACTGATGGTGTTGATTGGTGCCGGGCTCAGCTTTTATCAGATGGGCATTGCCTATCAGCAGCGTCAGGTTGATGCAGTGGTACGCATGGTGGATGAATCCTGGCAGCCTGAGAGTACTGCTCAGCCCAATATTGATCGATGGTTGCCGGCGCTGCTGGATACGAACGAACTCATTGTTTTTACTGTGCATGATCAGCATAAAGAGTATTACCGGTCTGGTCTGACTCAGCCGCTGGCGAGTGATGAAATCAGCGAGCAGTACGACAGAGCACTCACCAGTCATGACGGGCTTTTTGTCAGGCTGGTCCTGCGCCCGCCTTTTTACCATATAGACCATTCTCTGGCTGCGGTATCCGGTCTGACCGGTGCCATTATGCTGGTGTTTGCCGGACTGCTGCTTAGTCTGCGCTGGTTTCGCCGGCAGCTGCGTGGTGCCGAACTGCTTGAGCAGCGTGGCCGGCTGATCCTGGACGGCCGGCTCAGTATGTTGCAACACAGCCCGAAAGAAGAGTGGCCTCAGGCTGCCAGCCGCGCTCTGGATAAGCTGATGGCTGACTTGCGTGAAGCCCGTAAGGAGCGTAGTCGCTTTGACACTTTTATTCGGGCCAATGTGTTTGTTGATCGCAATATTGGCATCGGCAACCGGGTGTTTTTTGATAACCGGCTGGAAGCGGCGCTGAATGACTCAGCCAGTCAATCAGCTGCATTATTGCTGGTAGAGCTGCAGGATCTGGAGCACATCAACCATAAACTGGGCCATGACAGAGGTGATGAGCTGCTCAGCTCGGCGTCGGTGTATCTGGGACACCTGATCCGGCGTTATCCCGGTGCCCTGCAGGCCCGCTATACCGGTAATACCTTTGCACTGATGTTTCCCAACACGGTAGAAAGCGAAGCCCAGGAGGCCGCCCGGCAGGTGCTTAAACTGCTGCGTCGGCTGCACTGGCCTGATGTCGTCAAAGAGCCGGCGGTTTATATCGGCGGTGTTTGTTTTCGCTTTGGCGAACAGTTACATCAGATAGAAGAAGAGGCCGAGCTGGCGTTACGCAGCGCTGCCCTACAGGGTGGTGACGGCTACTTTATGTACTATAAGGGGCTGACCGAAGAAAGCAGTGGCAAAGGTACGGTACGATGGCGCACTTTGCTTGGACGTCTGCTGGAGCAGGATGCCATACTACTGGACCGTCAGGGTATTTACAGCGCTGCAGAGGCCACTCCCGAGAGCATTGAATTGCTTGCCCGTATTCATGATGAGCAGGGGCGGGAGCTGGCTGCCGGTCATTTTCTGCCCATGGCAGAGAAGTGTGGTTTGCTGCAGGATCTGGATCGCTGCATTATGTTGCAAAGCCTGACGGCACTACAAGACGCTGACCGCAAGGCGGTGCTGGCTGTTAACCTGTCGGTCGCCAGTATCCTTAACCGGAGTTTTCACCGCTGGCTGGTGTTTGAACTGATCCAGTTGCCCAGGCCTTTGCTTCATGAGCTGGTCATTGAGCTGTCTGAAGCGGGCGTAGGCCGGCACTTTCTGGAGCTGGTAAAACCACTGCGGGCGCTGAAGGCGCTTGGCTGCCGGCTGGCGGTGGACCATGTTGGCCAGGATGTGGTCAGCACTCAGTACATCAAGGATTATGATCTCGATTACCTCAAGCTGCACCCCAGCCTGGTCAGAGATATTGACAAGAAATCGGTGAATCAGATGGCGGTGCGCAGTTTGTTGGGTAACTGCATGGGCAATCATACCCGGGTGATAGCGGTGGGCGTGGAAACCGAAGCAGAGTGGACCTGCCTGAAGCAGTTGGGTGTGCATGCCGGACAGGGATATTATTTTTCCTGTCCTGAGCGTTTTCAGCTGACTTGAGACCTTGCACTTTGCAGGCCACCGGTATGCAAAAATATCAGCCGGCTATCGGGCGGGTAACAGCCGGCCTCAATATCACGAAACAACCCCAGCATGGCCTTGCCACTGTATATAGGCTCCAGCGGAATGCCCAATGCTGTGCTCAGGGCCGTAATGGCGCTGCGGTCTTCGACGGAGCATTTGGCATAGCCACCGCCATGATGATTCAGGCGTAACCGCCAGCCGTTATCTGATTCAGCAGGGGCATACAGCTGCTGCACCGTCCGGGCCAGCCAGTCTTTGCCTTTGAGTACGGCATAGCCGGTAAGGTGTGTGTGTTCGGGGCGGGCTGACAACAAGCCCGCCAGGGTACCGCCGCTGGCCACCGGCAGGATCAGCTGGTCGCATGCTGGCAGCTCTTGCCACAACTCGGCCACACCAGGCAGGGCCAGCTCGCAGCTGCCGCCTTCAGGAATAAGATAAAAACCGGGGTAGCGGCGGCGCAGTTCGGCAAGAAAATCAGCATGGTGGCGGCGGCGATAGGTTTGACGGTCTACAAACGCCAGCTGCATGCCCCAGCCTTGCGCATCGGACAGGGTGGGGTTGGCGGCGTATTCGGGCTCACCACGTACTATGCCGACGGTAGGCATTCCCAGTGTATGGCCGGCGGCAGCCAGTGCATGTAAGTGATTGGACCAGGCTCCGCCAAAGCTGAGCAGGCCGGCCGCCTGCTCCGACAGCGCCTGGCGCAGCACATATTTAAGTTTTCGCCATTTATTGCCGGATATGGAAGGGTGCAGCAGGTCATCCCGTTTAATATAAAGCGCCACCCTGTGCTGTTGCAGCGTCGTATGCTCAAGTGGTATCAGTGGCGACAGAGAATGGCGAAACAAGTGTTGCCAGCGTTGAAGTTGGATCACGCAAAAATAAACAGAAAGGATTCAGAGGTGCTTAGTGTAGGGAACTTATTGATTTATTAAAACTCGTATTCGATTGCAACCAGGCCTGGCCGGGTTCTGCCTTGCTAGGGGGTGGTTGCGTTGGTAAAGTTAGCCGAATTTTTCCGGTATCAACCCAGGATCCCCTTCAGCATATGTTCAAGAAGCTCAGAGGCATGTTTTCCAACGATTTGTCCATCGACTTGGGAACGGCCAACACCCTTATCTACGTAAAAGATCAGGGCATAGTTCTGAACGAACCCTCCGTCGTGGCCATTCGCCAGGAAAGAGCCGGTTCGGCCCAGAGCGTTGCCGCCGTCGGTCATGCCGCCAAACAGATGCTGGGGCGTACTCCCGGCAACATTGCCGCCATTCGTCCGATGAAAGATGGCGTGATTGCCGACTTCTACGTTACCGAGAAAATGTTGCAGCACTTTATCAAGCAGGTGCACGACAATAATTTCTTCCGCCCCAGTCCTCGAGTACTGGTCTGTGTTCCCTGTGGCTCTACGCAGGTAGAGCGCCGGGCCATCAAGGAGTCTGCCCTGGGCGCCGGTGCCCGTGAGGTTTATCTGATTGATGAACCCATGGCAGCGGCCATTGGTGCCGGCCTGCCGGTATCCGAAGCCACTGGCTCCATGGTGGTGGATATTGGCGGCGGTACCACCGAAGTGGCCATTATCTCCCTTAACGGTGTTGTTTATTCCCAGTCGGTGAGAGTAGGCGGTGATCGTTTTGATGAAGCCATTATTAATTATGTGCGCCGCAACTACGGCTCCCTGATTGGTGAAGCCACTGCTGAACGCATCAAGCATGAAGTGGGCTCTGCTTATCCGGGTGATGATGTTATTGAGATTGAAGTTCGGGGGCGCAACCTGGCAGAAGGGGTTCCGCGCAGCTTTACCCTGAATTCCAATGAAATTCTGGAAGCCTTGCAGGAGCCGCTGACCGGCATTGTCAGTGCAGTGATGGTGGCGCTGGAGCAGTCTCCACCTGAGCTGGCGTCAGATATTTCTGAACGCGGCATGGTATTGACCGGAGGTGGTGCTTTGCTGCGTGATCTGGATCGCCTGCTGATGGAAGAAACCGGCATTCCTGTTGTGGTGGCTGATGATCCCATGACTTGTGTGGCCCGGGGAGGCGGCAAGGCGCTGGAGATGATCGACATGCATGGCGGCGACTTGTTTCACTACGACTGATGAATCGGGCCGGGTGACCGGCTCGCTCTTTTAATGAAACTTATTTTTGGTCGCGGACCCTCTTTGCCCATTCGCCTGACACTGGCGGTGCTGGCCAGTCTTGCGCTGATGGTGGCAGACAGCCGTTATCAGTCCTTTTCCGATATCAGGCTTTACCTTAACTCTCTGGTCAGCCCACTGCAGTATATGGCCAACAGCCCGCGCATTTTGCTGGACACTGCTTCAACCCAGCTGATGTCGCGAAAGACCTTGTTAACCCAGGCTGAGCGCATGGAGCGTGAATTGTTTTTGCTGCGGGATGATTTGCTGCGGTTGCGCCACCTGGAGCAGGAAAATCAGCGTCTGCGCGAATTGCTGGGCTCGCCGGTTCAGCAGGACGCAAGGCGCATGGTGGCTGAAATCATGGCGGTGGATACCGATCCTTTCTCCCACCAGGTTGTGATTGATAAAGGCACGTTGCAGGGTGTGTTTGAAGGTCAGCCAGTGCTGAATGAACAGGGAGTGGTAGGGCAGGTCATGTCTGTTGGTAAAACCACCAGCCGGGTCTTGCTGATCACGGATGCCAGTCACGGCATTCCGGTGCGGGTGGAGCGCAATGACATTCGCGCCATTGCCAGCGGCAGTGGTCGCCTGGATCGGCTGCTGCTCGACAATATCACCCGCAATACCGACATACAGGAAGGGGACGTACTGCTCAGCTCCGGCCTGGCCGGACGGTTCCCCGAAGGCTACCCGGTCGGCAGAGTTACCCATGTTGGCTATGAGGAAGGCCAGCCCTTTGCCGAGATTCGCATTACGCCTTTTGCTGCCCTGGACAGAGTACGTTATCTGCTATTACTGTGGCCTGAACCCAGAGTGAGAACATCGTTACCAAATGTAGCACCGGAGGGGGCCTCATGAGTGGTTTCCCGTGGCGCAGCAGACTGACCATTATGTTCAGCCTGATGCTGGCGCTGATGTTGTCTATTCTGCCTTTGCCTGATCTGATTGCTCCCTTTCGTCCTGACTGGTTGCTGGTGGTGCTCATTTACTGGAGCATAGCGCTGCCACACAGGGCCAATGTGGGCACTGCCTTTGTAGCCGGTCTGTTACTGGATCTTTTGCTTGGTTCAGTATTGGGAGTAAGAGCTCTGGCGCTGGTTATTCCGGTTTATCTGGCAACATCCCAGTTTCAGCGCATGCGCAATTACTCGGTTTGGCAGCAGGCTTTTGTGGTAGGTGGTCTGGTGATGCTGAACAAGCTGCTGATTTTCTGGACCGCTTACCTTAACAGCGAAACCCAGGTGGACTATCACTACTTCTGGTCCATCGTCAGCAGCATGTTGTTCTGGCCCTGGATCTTTCTGTTGCTGCGCAAATGCCGCCGCCAGTTTTCTCTGACCTGAGGAGCCGATATGAGTATTGCTCTTTACCTGGCATCTGCTTCACCGCGCCGCCGCGAACTGCTGGCACAGCTGGGAGTCAGCTTTGCACTGGTACGCCCCGAGGTGGAAGAGTGCCAGCGACCGGGTGAGTCTGCTACCGGCTATGTACAGCGGCTGGCGCAGGACAAAGCGCAGGCGGGCGCTGCACTGGCACCAATGCCGCTGCCGGTACTGGGCGGTGACACCATAGTGGTGCTGAACGATGAAGTACTGGAAAAACCCCGGAACGAAGCCCACGGCAAAGCCATGCTGGCGCGTTTGTCAGGGCGCACCCATCAGGTGATGACTGCCATGGCACTGGCTGCCGATGGTGGATGTGAGGTGGTGCTGGTGACCACTGAAGTAACGTTTCGGTGCCTGAGCGAGGCCGACATCGACCGTTACTGGCGCACCGGCGAGCCCGCCGATAAGGCCGGTGGCTATGGCATTCAGGGAGTGGGCGGGCGTTTTGTATCGGGCATTAATGGCAGCTACAGCGCCGTGGTGGGTCTGCCGCTGGTGGAAACCGAGGCACTGCTGCAGCGCCATGGCATCGCCACTGCCTGAATCAGACTCCGGAACAGGGTTATTCTGTGTTAATTTAGGGCATTCTCTATTCGGACTGGCGGAGCCCTTATGTCTGCAGAACTGATTATCAATATGACCCCGGCGGAGACCCGGGTAGCCCTGGTGGAAAACGGTATCCTGCAGGAAGTGCACATTGAGCGGCAGGCCCGCCGTGGCATAGTGGGCAATATTTATAAGGGCAAGGTCAGCAGAGTATTGCCGGGTATGCAGGCAGCCTTTGTGGATATTGGCGGCGAACGGGCCGCTTTTCTGCACGCCTCCGATATAGTTCCTCATACTGAATGTGTCGACACCCGTGAGCAGGCCCACTTTCAGGCGGGCAATATTGCCGAGCTGGTGCGTCAGGGCCAGGACATCATGGTGCAGGTGGTGAAAGATCCGCTCGGTACCAAAGGGGCGCGTCTGACCACCGATATTACATTGCCCTCCCGTTATCTGGTGTTTATGCCCGGCAGTGCCTATGTGGGCGTTTCCCAGCGCATTGATTCCGAGCAGGAGCGGGAGCGGCTCAAAGCGCTGGCTGCCGAGCATGTGGATGAGCAGGGTGGTTTTATTATTCGCACCGCTGCCGAAGGTATTGGCGAGCAGGAGCTGGCTCAGGATGCGGCTTTTCTGAAACGGCTGTGGCGGAAAATTCAGGAGCGCAGAAGCAAATACGCTTCCTGCTCCATGTTATATGAAGATCTGCGGCTGGCGTTTCGTATCGTACGTGATTTTGTCGGGGCCGAGCTGGACCGCATTCGGGTTGATTCCCGGGAAACCTGTGACAGCCTGTGTACCTTTGTAGAAGAGTTTGTACCCGAGCTGTGCGGCCGCATTGAGTATTATCATGGCAATGCTCCCATTTTTGATCTCTACGATGTGGAAAACGAAATTCAGCGCGCGCTGGATCGTAAAGTGGAGCTCAAGTCCGGCGGCTACCTGATCATCGATCAGACTGAGGCCATGACCACGGTCGATATCAACACCGGGGCTTTTGTGGGCCACCGCAACCTTGAAGAAACCATTTTCAACACCAATATCGAGGCCACCCAGGCCATTGCCCGCCAGTTGCGACTGCGCAATCTGGGGGGGATTATCATTATTGATTTCATTGATATGCACGATGAGGATCACAAGCGTCGGGTACTGCACAGCCTGGAGCTGGCGCTGGCCAGAGACAGGGCTAAAACCAATGTAAACGGTTTTTCTCAGCTGGGTCTGGTCGAAATGACCCGCAAGCGCACGCGGGAAAGCCTGGAGCATGTGCTCTGTGATGCCTGCCCCGAATGTAACGGCCGGGCCCGGGTGAAAACCGTAGAGACCGTCAGCTACGAAATTCTGCGGGAGATACTGCGCGTTAATAAAGCCTACGATGCTGACAAGTTTGTGGTCTACGCCTCTACTGCCGTGGCGGACGCCCTGCAGGAAGACGAATCTCATATGCTGGCAGAGCTGGAAGTCTTTATTGGCAAGCAGGTCAAGGTGAATAATGAACCCCTGTATAACCAGGAGCAGTTTGATGTGGTGATGATGTAGTGCTGAGGCGCACTTTCAGCTGGGCCTGGTTTACCCTGGCCGGCATTGCTGTGGTGCTGGCGCTGCTGGTTACTCTGCTGCGTTTTGGTTCGCCCTGGCTGGCAGGGTTACAGCAGCAGTGGCTGAACCGCATGCTGGATCAGCACAATCTGAGTCTGAGCATTGCTGATCTGGGGCTGGACTGGAAAGATTATGGCCCAGTGCTGGTGCTGGAAAAGCTGCAATTGCAGGGATCCGAGCAACCCCGGCTGACCCTGCGGCGTGCCCTGATTGATATGCAGCTGTGGCAGAGTTTGCGCCAGTGGCGGCCGGTGCTGAACGAAGTCACGCTTGATGGTCTGCGACTGGAACTGACCCCCGCAGGAGAGAAAGCCAATACCGATCTTGACGAGTTGCGCACCCTGGCATTGCAGGCAGTGCGGAAACTTACCCTGCTCAACGCTCAGCTGGTGCTGGCCAGCCCCGGCAAACCGCTGCTGGAGTTACAAATTCCCGCCCTGCACTGGCAAAACCGGCCCGGTTTGCACCAGGGGGAAGGGCGGCTTGGGTTTGGCAGTGCCGCCGGCCAGCAGTTTGTGTTCAAGGGGCGCCTCGAAGGGGATGATATTCACAGCCTGAGTGGCGGCATCTATATGCAGGCTAAGGGGGTGGATGCCGGCCCCATGCTGGCTCAGGCAAGACCCAATGATAAAAAAGTGGCCGCCCGGCTCTCTTTTGAAGCCTGGCTGGAGTGGCAGCAGGGAGAGCTGCAGGCGGCACTGCTGACTCTGGGAAACAGTGAAGCTCGCTGGGGCGGGGAGCACCAGGTGGCGGTAAAGGGGGGCCGTATTCAGTGGCAACCTACCCAGCAGGGCTGGCAGCTGGCCAGCAGCGGCATTGATATCAGCGTGGACGGGGAGTCCTGGCCCAGCTGGAAAGTGCAGCTGGACAGGCACAACAACAAACTGACCGGTTATCTGGACCGGCTCAGCCTCACTGATGTGGCTTTACTGGCCCAGTGGGGGGAGCATTACTGGCCGGCAGCAGCCCGGCAGCTGACGGGAGCGGCACCGGCAGGAGAGCTGGCCAGGCTTTACCTGGAGGCGGATATACCGTCCGCCGGCAGTGACTGGCAGCTGCAGGGAGAATACCATCATGTCGGTACGCAGGCGTTTGAGTGGATTCCCGGTGTCCGTGGTCTGCAAGGCAGCTTTGTGGTGGCGGCGGATCATGGCCGTTTAAGCGTTCAGCAGCCTGAGGCATCGGCCTGGCAGTGGGACAGCGCTTTTCGTCATGCCTGGCCGGTGCAACAGCTGCAGGCTCAATGGCAGTGGCAAAAGCGCAAAGATGGCTGGTGGCTATGGAGTGATGCGCTGCGTCTTGCCGGTGATGATCTGGATGTGGATGCCCATATCAGCCTGCAGCTGCCTGCTAATGACTCGCCACTGCTCAGTGCTTCGGCCAGTGTGGAGCTGCACCGGGCCGGTGCGGCGGGAGGCTATCTGCCCGAGCCGGTGATGGGCACACCGCTGGTGGACTATCTGGAAGGTGCCATAGTGGCTGGTCAGGCCAGCCAGGCCAAGGTGCTCTGGTATGGCCGGCTTAATCAGTTTCCCTATCATGATGGCAGCGGCCTGTTTCAGGCCAGGGTGCCGCTGCGTCAGGCTGAATTTCGCTTTGATCCTGACTGGCAACCATTAACCGATCTTGATCTGGAGCTGTTGTTTGAGAACGATAACCTCTATATGCAGCAGGGCAGCGGCCGGTTAGGTGCGGCGCGTGCCGTCGATATTGATGCCCGTATTACTCCCCTTGATGAAAACGCGCATCTGGAGCTGAATGCCGGGGTCAGTGGTGCCGGCGAGGCGGTGACGGATTATCTCACGCAATCTCCGTTAAAAAGCTCGGTGGGCGTTGCTCTGGAGCAGATACAGGTGTCAGGTCCGCTCACTGGCAGGCTGGCGCTGAATATTCCTCTGAGCGGTGGTGACGTCGGCGTTGATGGTGAGGTCGATTTTTCTGGTAATCAAGTGCAGGTTACGCCGCTTGCCATGCCGCTGACCAAGGTGACCGGCACCCTGATGTTTGATCAGCAAGAGACCAGGCTGGCCGGGTTGCAGACGCAGTGGCTGGGGCAGCCGCTGACGGTGAATTATGCCGGGCAAGTCACCAATGCCGGCTATGACGCCACGATTGAACTGGCCGGCCGGCTGCAGGGAGACGCGCTGGCGAAGGCACAGCCCGGGCTGGCGGCGCTGAGTGGCGAGACCCGCTGGCAGGGCGATGTGACGCTACGCCTGCAGCAGGGAGAAGTTGGCTATGACGCCAGACTCAGCTCTGATCTGAACGGGCTGCATAGCGAGTTGCCGGCACCGCTGGCGAAAGAAGCAGACTGGACCCGGCCGGTTAAGCTGAACGTTTCCGGCAATGCCACTCAGGCACAAGCACAGCTGAGTCTGGCGCCGGATCTTGATGCCGATGCCGTACTTGAATTCAGTGATGCCGGTACCACTATCCGGCGGCTTTGGGTGACTGCAGGCGGAGCCGGCGCGGCCGGGCCAAGAGCTGCGCTGGATATAGCGGCCCATCTGGAAGCGCTGGCGCTGGATGAGTGGATTGCGCTGTCTGAAACGCAAGGCCAGCAGCAGCCTCAGCAAATGAAACTGCACTGGCCTGAAGACTATCGAATGGCACTGCGCGCCGACCGGGGAACACTTTGGGGACAATTACTCAGTGATTTGCGGCTGGGCGTTACCCCGGAGGCGGCAGAACGGCGGCGTCTCACCATAGATTCGCAACAGGTAAAAGGCAGTCTTACGTGGGCTGACGGTGAGCCTGTGACCGCATTGTTTGAGCGCTTATGGCTTGATCCGCAAACTAATGAGTCTGGCGAAGTCCCTGATGCGCTGTCGCCCTCTGATATTCCGGCGCTGGTGTTCCGCTGTGATGACTGCCGCTGGCGTAATTTGTCACTGGGCAAAATGGGGCTTCAGCTCACGCCGCTGCAAGCTCAAAACGGCATTAGTCTGGATGACCTCTGGCTGGATGGAGATCAGCTGCAGGGGCGGGTTCAGGGGCAATGGCTGCAGCAGCAAGGGCTGAATACCAGCCGTATTCAGTGGCAGGGTGGTGCTCAGTCATTGCAGCAGCTCTGGCGGGCGTTGGGTCATGCCTCTCCCTTTCGGGATACCAAGGCGCTGATTGAGGCGCAATTAAACTGGCCCGGGTTGCCCTGGCAGCCTGAGCCTGCCACCCTGAATGGCACTGTGAGTGTGGAAACCGGTGCCGGTGTGCTGACCGGCGTCAGCGACAAGGGAGCAGGGCTGCTGTCGGTACTGAGTATGGATTCAGTGCTGCGCCGGCTGCGGCTGGATTTTCGTGATGTATTTGAAGGCGGCTTTTACTTTGACCGCATCAGCGCAACCGGTGAATTCAACAATGGAGTGCTGCACAACAATGATTTCTTACTGGAAGGGGCAGCCGGTGATCTGACCGGTAAAGGGCTGGTTGATCTGCCAGCCAGTCAGCTGAATTATCGCTTTGACTTTACTCCGGATTTAACCGGTAATCTGCCCGTATTAACCGCTTTTGCGGTGACACCGGTCACCGGCCTTTATGTGCTGGCGGCGTCCAAATTGTTTGGCCCGGTGGTGGATGTGTTTACCCGCATTCGCTATGAGGTAACGGGACCGCTGGCCAGCCCGGAAGTCAAAGAGCTGGGGCGGGAACAAAATAAAATCAAACTGCCTGCTATTAACAAGGAGCCATAAATGGAACTGGTCGCTCTGCAACTGAATGCCAGTGATCACTGGCCGGTCAACCAGGCGAAAATTGCTGCCCTGCTGGAACGCCTGCCCGCCAGCCGGCCACTGCTGGTGCAATTGCCGGAAAACGCTGTGGTATTTGGCAACCGCCAGGCCGTGCAGGCCGTGGCCGAGCCATTGGGAAACGGGCCGGTGCAAGACTGTCTGGCCCAGTGGGCAAGGCAATACGGCATCTGGCTGGTGGTGGGGTCCATGCCGACCCAGACAGAGCAGAGTGACAAGCTGCATACCAGCTGTCTGGTATTTAACGATAAAGGCGAGCGGGTAGCCTGTTATCACAAGCTGCATCTGTTTGATGTGGATGTGGCCGATGGCCATGGTCGTTATCGCGAATCCGATACCTTCAGCCCCGGTCATGAGTTATGTGTGGTTGACAGCCCCTTTGGTCGTCTGGGGCTGTCAGTCTGTTATGATCTGCGTTTTCCCGAGCTGTACCGGGCCCTGCGTGAACAAGGGGCGGATATTCTGCTGGTGCCGGCCGCCTTCACCCGCGTTACCGGCAAGGCACACTGGCTGCCCTTGCTACAGGCCAGAGCCATTGAAAATCAGTGTTATGTTCTGGCGGCAGCCCAGGTGGGTGAGCATGCCGGGGGCCGGCAAACCTGGGGGCATTCGGTGATCCTGGATCCCTGGGGTGACATTCAGGCCTGCCTGCCCAATGGTGAAGGCCTGATCGTGGCCCCCCTTGAACAACATCGCCTCGACAGCATACGCCGGCAAATGCCCGTGGCCCAACATGCCTGCCTGCGAGCGGTGTGGAGAGACAACGAATGAGTATTGAACAGATTAATCAAAGCCTGCTGGTGCCCAATGAGCTGGATATGGCCTTGCTCGATGCCCAGCTGGCGCGGCTCAGCCGCCACCAGATCGACTTTGCCGATCTGTATTTTCAGAACAGTGTGCATGAGTCCTGGGTGCTGGAAGACGGCATCGTCAAGGACGGCAGCTACAACATAGAGCAGGGTGTGGGCGTGCGCGCCGTCAGCGGTGAAAAAACCGGCTTTGCCTATTCTGACGAACTTAACGCCACGGCGCTGGATCAGGCGGTGAGTGCCGCCCGGGGCATTGCCGCTCACGGTGGCGACGGTCGCTTCAAGGTGGGCCAGCCGCAGCCGGTGACCGCCCGTTACAGGGGGCTGAACCCGCTGGACAGTCTGCCCCGGGAGCAAAAAATAGCCCTGCTGCAGCAAATGGACGCCTTTGCCCGCAGTCTGGATCCGTCCATTACACAGGTGATCGCTTCCATCTCAGGGGTATATGAAGAAATACTGGTGCTGGCCACCGACGGCACTCTGGCCACGGATCTGCGCCCGCTGGTGCGACTGAACTGCTCGGTACTGGCAGAGCGCAATGGCCGGCGGGAGCGGGGCAGCAGCGGCGGTGGCGGTCGTTTTGGTTATGATTATTTTCTGGAAGAGATCGACGGCCAGCCCAGAGCCATGAGCTATGCCCGGGAAGCGGTGCGTCAGGCGCTGGTGAACCTGGAAGCGGTAGACGCGCCAGCCGGCACCATGCCGGTAGTGCTGGGTGCCGGCTGGCCCGGTGTGCTGCTGCACGAGGCGGTGGGTCATGGTCTGGAAGGGGATTTCAACCGCAAGGGCTCTTCTGCCTACTCCGGTCGCATTGGTGAAAAGGTGGCCTCGGAGCTGTGCACCATAGTGGATGACGGCACCCTGGCCAATCGTCGTGGCTCTTTGACCGTGGATGATGAAGGCACCGCCAGCGGCTATAACGTGCTGATTGAAAACGGCGTGCTCAGGGGCTATATGCAGGACAAGCTCAACGCCCGGCTGATGGGCATGGCACCCACCGGCAACGGCCGGCGCGAGTCTTATGCTCACCTGCCCATGCCGCGCATGACCAACACCTATATGCTGGCCGGCGAGACACCGCCGGACGAGATTATTCGCAGCGTGAAGAAGGGCATTTATGCGCCCAACTTCGGTGGTGGTCAGGTAGACATTACCTCGGGCCGGTTTGTGTTCTCGGCGTCAGAAGCCTATCTGATTGAAGATGGCAAGCTGACCGCGCCAATCAAGGGGGCCACCCTGATTGGTAACGGCCCTGAGGCCATGAGCCAGGTGTCAATGGTGGGTAATGATCTGAGCCTGGACGCCGGCGTGGGCGTCTGTGGCAAGGACGGCCAGAGTGTGCCGGTAGGCGTGGGCCAGCCCACCCTCAAGCTGGACCGCATGACGGTGGGCGGCACCCAGTAACCCGCCACTGAACGCAAAAAACGCCGGCATCATGCCGGCGTTGTTATTTTTATAAGGCTTCGCAGTGAAGGGCTGCTTACGGCTCCAGGTTTTGCTTCAGGTACTGGAACAGTTCCCGGTAGGCTTTGGGGGGCAGGCCGGCGGCCAGCTCCTTGCGGCCGGTGCGGGCCAGCTGGCGCAGCTTTTGCCGGTCGAGCTGGCGGTGCTGGGCCACCAGGTCATTCACCGCTTTGTCACCTTCCTTGATCAGCCGGTCGCGCCATTGCTCCAGCTTATGAAAACGGGCATTGGCCACGGCACTTTTCTGATCAAAGGCATTTAACGCGTCGCGAATAGCGGTGACATCCCGGGTGCGCATCAGCTTGCCGATAAACTGCAGGTGACGGCGCTGCGCCTCACGCTTGTTGGCCAGCTTGTGAGCCAGATCAATGGCGTCTTTCAGCTCGTCATCCAGAGGAACCTTGGCCAGCTCGCTCGGGTTGAGTTTAACCAGGTCCATGCCAAGCTGCTGCAACGCCTGACTTTCCCGTTTCATTTCGCTTTTACTGACCCATTCAATCTCGTCGTCATGATCGGGCTGGTCGTCGTGATGGCGCATTACGTCTCTCTGGAATCGTTAAATAATTGGCTGATGATGATTATTCTACCAGCTTCTCCCAAGGGGCGCAGGGGTCTGTTATGCTAGCAACAAACAGAACCAGCGATTTCATTATGACTCCTGAAGAGATTCACAACGAACAGCGTCAGCTAGAGCTGGCGGTAGAGCAGGCGCTGGAAAGCGCGAAGCGGCTGGGTGCGGACGCCGCAGAGGTTTCCATCAGCAAGCAAACCGGACTGTCGGTCAATACCCGCAATGCTGAGCTGGAAAACATCGAATTCAATAAAGACGGTGCCCTTGGCATTGCCGTTTATCGTGATGGCCGCAAGGGCTCGGCGTCCACCTCGGATCTGCGCCCCGACGCCATTGCCCGCACCGTGGCGGCGGCACTGGATATTTCCCGCTATACCACAGCCGACCCTCATGCCGGCCTGGCCGATGCGGATCAGCTGGCCTGGGAGTCCCCCGAGCTTGAACTGTGCTTTCCCCGTGTCATGGATCCTGCCGAGGGCATTGAGCTGGCGCTGCAATGCGAGCGCTCCGCGCTGGGGCGGGACAAGCGCATCAAACAGTCTGACGGAGCCAGTTACTCTGCCAATGTGGGCATTCGTGTCTACGGCAACAGCCATGGCTTTGTGAAAGGCTTTGCCGGCTCCCGCTACGGTATGAGTTGTGTGCTGATTGGCGAGCAGGACGGCGATATGCAGCGGGAGTACGGATTTACCTCGGCGCGCAGCTTTGATGATCTCTGGGCTCCGGAAAAAGTGGCCGACGAGGCGGTCAGCCGTACCCTTGGCCGGCTTGGCGGCCGCAAAATCGGGACCACTCAGGCCCCTGTGCTGTTTCATCCCGACGTGGCGGCGGGCCTGTTCGGCCATCTGGTCATGGGCATCAGCGGCGGCAACCTCTATCGCAAATCGTCCTTTCTGCTGGATGCCTGCGGTGAGCAGATATTTCCGGACTGGCTTACCATTCACGAGCAGCCTCACCTGCACAAGGGCCTGGCCAGTGCGCCCTTTGATAATGAAGGAGTGCGCACGGTCGAGCGTAATATCATTGAAAACGGTGTGCTGCAGACCTACCTGCTGACCAGCTACTCGGCGCGCAAGCTGGGCTTGCCGCTCACTGGCCATGCCGGCGGCATTCATAACTGGACCATTTCCAGCAGCGGCCAGAGCCATGCCGAACTGCTCAAACAAATGGGCACCGGCCTGCTGGTGACCGAGATGATGGGGCAGGGAGTGAACATAGTGACCGGCGATTACTCCCGGGGGGCCGCCGGCTTCTGGGTTGAGAACGGCGAAATTGCTTATCCGGTGGAAGAAATCACCATCGCCGGCAACCTGAAAACCATGTTTGCCGGCATTCAGGCCATCGGCACCGACGTGGAAACCCGCTCCAGCTTGCACACCGGCTCGGTACTGATCGACAAGATGAAGATTGCAGGGCAATAAACATAGCTGTAAGCCGGAAGCTTGAAGCTGTAAGAAGGGCCGCGCATGCGGCCCTTGGTGTTTTTTGGGGGCTTCCCGCTTCTAGCTTTCGGCTTCCAGCCTCAGTGCAGCAGGATCAGTGTGGCCAGGCCGAGGAAGGACAGCAGGCCCACTGTGTCGGTGATGGTGGTTAATGCCATGGAGCCGGCCAGGGCCGGGTCGATATTAAAGCGTTTCATGATAATCGGAATACTGGCCCCGGCCAGGCCGGCTACCGACAGGTTGATAAACATGGCGGCGGCAATGACCAGGCCAATTTCCCAGCTGCCTTTCCACAGCCCCACCACCACGGAAATGGCCAGCGCCCACAGCATGCCGTTAAACAGACCTACCAGGGCCTCTTTGGTGAGCAGCCAGCGGGCGTTGCTGTCACTGATATGGCCCACCGCCATGCCGCGGATCACCAGTGCCAGAGTCTGGTTGCCGGCAATGCCGCCCATGGACGGTACTATGGTCATTAATATGGCCAGGGTGGCCAATTGGGAGAGAGTGGCTTCAAACATATTGGACACGCTGGCGGCGACCAGTGCCGAGCCCAGATTGATGGCCAGCCAGAAAGAGCGACGGCGGGCACTGACCAGTACAGGAGCAAAGGTGTCTTCGTCATCATCCATTTTGGCCATGCCCATCATGGAGTGTTCACCTTCTTCCCGAATAATGTCGACCACATCGTCGATGGTAATACGGCCCAGCAGCTGATTTTGCTCATCAACTACAGGGGCCGAGAGCCAGTCATGGCGCTCAAACAAATTCGCCACCTCGGTGTCGCTCATGGTCAGCGGAATGGCTTCGACTGTGGTATCCATGGCTTCGGCCACCGTCGTAGTGGGGGACTGTACGACCAGACTGGCGAGAGAAATATCACCCAGCAAGCGGTTATGCTGATCCACCACATACAGGGTATCCGTGCCTTCCGGCAGCTCGTTGTGCAGCCGCAGATAGCGCAGTACCACCTCTATGGTGACGTCCGGGCGCAAACTGATGAACTCGGTATTCATCAGTGAGCCGGCAGTGTCTTCCGGATAGGACAGCGCCAGCTCGGCTCTGTGCCTGTCCTGCTCGTCCATCTCGGTGAGCACCTGATTGAACAGCTGCTCGGGCAAATCCCGCAACACATAAGCCAGATCGTCCGACTCCATGTCTTCCAGTGCCACTGCCAGCTTTTCCGGCGCCATCAGCCGGATAATGCCATCGCGCACCTCTTCTGACAGCTCTTCCAGAATTTCGCCGTAATCGTCGGGGTCAATCAGTTGCCACAACACTTTGCGGCTGGGGGCAGGAGAAGACTCCAGCAGCCAGGCTACGTCGCCGGGGCGCATTTGCTGCAGCATGCGGCGCACATGCACGAACATGCCGCTGTTCAGCGCCTGAGTAATGGCTTCCAGGTGATCCGGTGTGCTGCTCTGATCTGCGGCGTCTGTCATGATCCCGAATTATTCCGATTCGTTAAAGCGTGCCGCCACCAGCTGCTCTACCGCATTCAGGGCGGCTTCGGCTTCCGGCCCTTCTGCCATCACCCTGATGGCCTGTCCCTGAGCGGTTTCCAGCATCAGCAGGCCCATCACGCTGTTGGCGGGAGCCTGTTTCTGCTGATTGCAGACGGTAACTTCAGCATCAAACTGCTGAGTAAGTTGCACCAGTTGTATGGCAGCCCGGGCGTGTAATCCGAGCTTGTTGACGATTTTCAGATCCCGTTCAATTTTCGGCATGGCGCTTTTCCAGCGTGCGGTGGCGCAGTTGCACACTCTTGCCCATCTGGCCAAACACCCTTGCCAGCTGCTCGGCGATAAATACAGAACGGTGCTGTCCGCCGGTACAGCCGATGGAGACGGTGACATAGCTGCGATTATTACGCTCCAGATGAGGCATCCAGGTGATCAGCAGATTTTCCAGCTGCCACAGGTATTTCATCACCTCGGGCTGACTGCTGAGGTAGTCGGCCACCGGCTGATCCTTACCTGTGTAAGGACGCAGCTCGGCAATCCAATGAGGATTGGGCAGAAAGCGGGCATCAAACACAAAGTCAGCATCTTTGGAAACGCCATATTTGTAACCAAAAGACTCAAATACCCAGTTCAGCTCTTTTTCTTTTTTGCCAAGAATACGCTCGCGAATAATTTCGCTGAGATCGTGAATGCTTAAGCTTGAGGTGTCGATACGCAGATCCGCATCGGAAGACAAGGGGGCCAGCAGATGAGTTTCTTCGCGAATGGCCTCATCCAGAGTCAGGCTGTGGCGCGACAGAGGGTGCAGTCGCCGCGTATCGCCAAAGCGGCGGATCAATACTGCGTTTTCGGCATCAATAAAGAAACTGGATACCTGCACCTCGTCCATGGCCCGCACTTCGGCCAGAAAGGCTTCCAGCTTATCGGGGCTGTCGGGCAGGTTGCGCACATCTATACTCACCGCAACCGCGCCGGGCCGGTTCTGGCGCAGGCGGACCAGCTCAGGCAGTAACTCAACCGGCAGGTTATCGACGCAGTAGTGACCCAGATCTTCAAGCACCCGCAGGGCGACGGTTTTACCGGACCCGGAACGACCACTCACAATCACCAGCTGCATATAGGCTCCTTCAGGCAGAAATCATGATTTGATAAAGCTCTTCGTCACTGCCGGCCTGACGCAGCTGCCGGCAAATCTGTTTGTTGCTGAGCTTTTCAGCAATTAAGGACAGCGTTTTCAGATGTTGTTTACATTCCTGCTCAGGCACCAGCAGCGCAAACACCAGACCAACCGGCTGATTGTCGATGGCATCAAATTCTACCGGTTCGGCAAAAGTCAGCAGTACCGCGGTCGCCTTGTTGTCATTGCCAATACGACCATGAGGTATGGCAATGCCATTACCGATGCCGGTAGTGCCCATCTTTTCACGGGCCAGCAAACAGTCAAAAAGCGGCTGGCTGCCGATATTCAAATGTTCGGCAGCCAGCTCGCTGATAATTTCCAGAGCACGCTTCTTGCTCGTGCAGGGAACTGCACTGCGCGTGCAGTCCCTGCTTAGTATGTCGGCGACTTCCATGGTTACTTTTGCTTGAGCTTCTCTTTGTGTTTGATGATCTGACGATCCAGCTTGTCAATGAGTCCGTCGATGGCGGCATACATATTTTCATGCTGGGCGTTGGCAAACAGCTCACCACCACTGACGTGCAGTTTGGCTTCGGCAATTTGCTGCATTTTTTCTACATTAAGGATGACGTGCACATTGGTAATGTGGTCGAAGTGGCGCTCCAGCCGGGTAAACTTGCTATTAACATAGTCACGCAGTGCATCTGTGATTTCTACATGGTGTCCGGTCAGGTTAATTTGCATAACGTCTTCCTTCTGTCGTTGCCTTTAAACCAGGCGTTTACGCTGATTGGAAGGGGGGATGGCCAGTGACTCCCTGTACTTGGCGATGGTACGCCTGGCCACCTTAATCCCCTGCTCGGCCAGCAACTGAGCAATCTTACTGTCACTCAGCGGCTTGGCCGGGTTTTCTGCCCCGACCAGCTTTTTGATCAGAGCACGAATTGCCGTGGATGAACATTCACCACCATCGTCGGTGCCCACATGACTGGAGAAGAAATACTTAAGCTCAAACACGCCCCGGGGCGAGTGCAGAAACTTTTGTGTGGTCACGCGTGAGATGGTGGACTCATGCATCTCTACTGCCTCGGCCACATGGTTCAGCACCATGGGCTTCATGGCCTCTTCTCCATACTCAAAGAATGCCTGTTGTTGCTCAACAATACAATTGGCAACCTTGAGCAGCGTCTCATTTCGGCTGTCGAGACTTTTAAGGAACCACTTGGCATCCTGCAGATGATTACGAATAAACTGGCCGTCTTCACTATTGCGGGGCTTGTCGGCAAGTGCGGCATAGGTCTGATTCAGGCGTACCTTGGGCATGGCCTCCGGGTTGAGTTCCACGACCCAGGCACCGTTGCGTTTGGTGACCACCACATCCGGAATCACATATTCGGAGCTGCCCTGAATAATGCTGCTGCCGGGGCGGGGTTCAAGCTGCTGGATCAGATTCAGAACTTCTCTCAGCTCGTCTTCTTTCAGCCTGGTCTTGCGCTGCAGAGTACGGTAGTCGCGGTTACCCAGCAGATCCATGTGCTGTTCCAGCAGCAACCGGGCTTCTGCCAGCCAGGGGGTGCTGGCGGGAAACTGATCGAGCTGAATACACAGGCATTCCTGCACGCTGCGGGCAGCTACGCCGATGGGATCGAAATGCTGAATGCGTTTGAGCACGGCTTCTACTTCATCGGCTTCAATGCCCAGCTCGTCGGCCGAGGCTGCAGCTAACAGTTCGTCAATATCGGCGGTGAGATAGCCTGCATCGTCCACGGCATCGATAATCGCAAGGGCAATGGCCTGATCGGTATCACTGAAGGGAGTCAGGTTCATTTGCCAGATCAGGTAATCCTGCAGCGTTTCGGTGGTTTCTCCCTGATAGACATTATCTTCCAGCCCTTCCGGCAGACCGGCACCACCACTGACCGGAGAGGCGGTATAAACTTCCTCCCAGCTGGTGTCCATGGGCAGCTCTTCAGAAAGCTGATTACGTTCCATGGCACTGTCTGCGGCAATTTGCTCCTCGTTGCGATTATCCTCAACCCTGATACTGTCCGGCTCCTCCTGCTCCAGCAGCGGATTACTGTCCAGTGCCTGCTGAATTTCCTGCTGCAGCTCAAGGCTGGACAGCTGCAGCAGACGAATGGCCTGTTGCAGCTGAGGGGTCATGGTCAGTTGCTGGCCAAGGCGTAACTGAAGAGTCGGCTTCATGTATGCTAACGTCCTTCCATATCAACCGCGCGAAGCGGTGCCTTCAGAGGCTGAATTGTTCACCAAGATAGACTTTCTTGACCTGCTCATTGGCCAGGATTTCAGCTGGTGTGCCAGCAGCAATACGGTGCCCGTGGCTGACAATATAGGCCTTTTCACATACATCCAGCGTCTCACGCACATTGTGATCGGTGATCAGTACGCCCAGGCCTCGATCTTTCAGATGTAATATAATTTTCTTAATATCAAGCACAGAGATGGGATCAACGCCGGCAAAAGGTTCATCAAGCAGAATAAAGCGCGGATCTGCCGCCAGTGCCCGGGCAATTTCCACGCGCCGGCGTTCACCACCGGACAGACTCATACCGAGACTGTCACGAATATGGACAATATTGAACTCTTCCAGCAGCTGTTCCATTTTTTCGTTACGGCCGTCGGCGCTCAGATCCTTGCGGGTCTGCAGTACGGCCATCAGGTTATCGGCCACGCTCAGGCGGCGAAAAATGGACGCTTCCTGAGGCAGATAGCCAATGCCGGCGCGGGCCCGCACATGCATAGGCTCGTGGCTGATGTCATTGTCGTCTATGGTGATGCTGCCTGCATCCCGCTGCACCAGGCCTACAATCATGTAAAAGGAAGTGGTTTTGCCGGCACCGTTGGGGCCGAGCAATCCCACTATCTGGCCCGTATTTACCGTCAGGCTGACATCTGCCACTACCTTGCGGCCTTTGTAGCTTTTCTGCAGACCGCGTGCTTTAAGTCTGGCCATGTCAGTCGTTACTCTGGTTGTCGAAATTCTGCACCTGCTCCGGCAGAAAGATGGTGGTGACCCTGTCTTTGCCGCCCTGGCTCTCGGCTTCCATTTGTTCCTTGTCGATAAAGTAGCGGATACGGTAGCCGGTCACGATGTTATCGTCCTGCTTAAGCTCCGCCTCCCGGATCAGGGTGATGGTGCGGGCCGCCATGTCATAGTGAATTTCCCGTGCCTGTGCCTGTACCGGCTTGCCGTTATTGAGCACTTGCCGGTAAGTGGCCGGATTGCCCCTGGCGGTCATGGACTGCAGCCCCTGCTCATTACGGAGCACGACCAGTTCACTGGCACGCACATCTATGCTGCCCTGTTTCACCACTACATTATCGGTAAAGGTCACCTTGTTTTCGGCCAGCTCCACCAGCTGGCGGCCAGCGTCTATGGTAACCGGCTGACGATAGTCACTGTCTTTGGCCTGCACCTGACCCAGGCCCAGCAGGCCGCCAAGACTAAGGATTAAAGTAAGTTGCCCGGGTTTCATTCAGTAGTTCCACCGTTTGTTGATCAAGCTTGCCCAGCAGGCCTGTGCCTTGCGCCTGATACTGCGAGCTTTCCAGTCTTACTGTCTGATCGGAACGCAGCCTGTTGTTAATAAAATCCATCTCCAGATATTCGGTGGTCAGGGTTTCCACCAGCGCATCCGGTTGCAGCCCTTTGCCCACTACATTACTGGTCAGCACCGCATTATCGCCGGTGTTGATGGTGCCGTTATCACCGCTGAGACGCCATTGCGGCTGGCCGTCAGGAGAATAAAGCAAGATAACAGGTTTTTTCATCAGGGTCATGGAGAGGGACTCGTAGTACTCTGCCTGCTCCGCTTCCATGCCGCGATAGGGCAGCCCCTGTCGGTTGTACTGTATGCTGCTGAGGTTCGTTGCCACAAAATCGGGCTGAAAATCCTGTTCGTTTACCATGATGGTCTGATCGTTGCGAAACCATTGCCAGGTGATCAGCGCAGCCACAAACAGACCGGCAAATATCCAGGTCTGACGGTTCATACGCTCATGCCCTCAGCCTGTGCCAGTATGCCTTGGGCATCCAGCAACAGATCGCACAATTCACGGACGGCACCGTGTCCGCCGGTGGTACGGGTAATGTAACCAGCGCGCTGCAGCACCAGCGGATGCGCATCGGCCACTGCCACCCCCAGCCCGCAGTCCTGCATCACCGGCAGATCCACCACGTCATCGCCGATATAGGCCACCTGTTGTGCTGTCAGCTGCAGGTGATCAAGCAGCTCACCATAGCTGCGCAGTTTATCACTCTGACCCTGATAGATATGGCGCACACCCAATGCGTTCATGCGATCCGTGACGATGCGTGAGTTGCGTCCGGTGATCACCGCCACCTCGATGCCGGCGTTGAGCAGTGCCTTGATACCAAAGCCGTCACGGGTGGAAAAACTCTTGTATTCCTCACCGTTATTGCCCAGATAAATCATGCCGTCAGACAGCACGCCGTCCACATCACAGATCAGCAGGCGAATTTGTTTAAGTTGCTGCCAGATCTCCTGGCTGATATCACCATAAAGGGTCTGCACTGTCATCAGATCACTCCTGCGCGTAACAAGTCGTGCATATTAAAGGCACCGATAGGACGCTGCTGTTCATCCAATACCAGCAGACCGCTGATTTTTTTCTCTTCCATCAGATTAACGGCTTCTGCTGCCAGCATGCCCGGAGGAACCGTCGTGCAGCCTTTGGTCATCACCTGCTCGATGCGGGTGTTGTGTACATCCACTTTCTGATCAAGGGTCCGGCGCAGATCACCATCAGTATAGATGCCAGCCAGCCGGCCCTGATCATCGACGACGGCAGTAAAGCCCATACCAGTGCGGCCAATTTCCAGCAGTGCTTCTATCACCAGGGTATTCAGGCCCACACTGGGTACCTTGTCTTCCTTGTGCATGATGTCGGCCACCCGCAGCAGCAGCCGCTTACCCAGGGCTCCGCCGGGATGGCTGAGGGCAAAGTCGTCGGCAGTAAAGCCACGGGCTTCAAGCAGCGCGACCGCCAATGCATCGCCCATGGCCAGGGCCGCCGTGGTACTGGCGGTGGGAGCCAGCCCGAGCGGGCAGGCTTCCTGCTCGACGCGAGTGCACAAATGTACATCTGCCTCCCGGGCCATGGTGGATTCAGGCTTGCCGGTCATGCAGATGAGTTTAAGACCACGCCGGCGCAGCACCGGCAACAGTGCGATAATTTCCTCGCTTTCGCCGGAGTTGGACAGCGCCAGCACCACATCCTTGCTGTCTATCATACCCAGATCACCATGGCTGGCTTCTCCCGGGTGAACATAAAAAGCAGGAGTGCCGGTACTGGCCAGGGTAGCAGCGATTTTATTGGCAATATGGCCTGATTTTCCCATGCCGGTGACAATGACCTTGCCGGGACATTCAAACATCAGCCGGCAGGCCTTGTTAAAAGATTCATCCAGATATTGAGAAAGGCCCTCCAGGGCTGCCTTTTCAATATCCAGAACACGTTGGGCAGTGGTGCGATAATCAAATTCAGCTGACATGAGGTTCTCCGCATTAAGGCCGCGACATTATAGAAAAGCCGGGGCCGAGAAGCGACCGGCTTGGTGCATTTGCCCGAGGGCTGCTCTGGTCAGAGGGTGGCGCAAATCGGTGTGCTGTAGTTGCTGATAGTCAGCCGAACTCATACAATCACTTCTTTTTTGCGGGGACATAGCGTGAGTCAAAGCCTTGTTGAAATAAGGGATCTTTGCTTCAGCCGTGGTGAACGACCTCTTTACGAGGGCATCAGCATGGACATTCCGCGTGGAAAGATCACCGCCATTATGGGCCCCAGCGGCATTGGCAAGACCACACTGCTGCGCCTGATTGGCGGCCAGATCAAGCCCGACAGCGGCAAAATACTCTTTGATGGTGCATCCATTCCTGCTCTGGGCCGCAAGCAGTTGTACGACGTACGTCGCCGTATGGGCATGTTGTTTCAGAGCGGAGCGTTGTTTACCGGTATGTCAGTATTTGACAATGTGGCTTTTCCGCTGCGTGAGCATAGCGGTCTGCCGGAAGCCATTATTCATACGTTAGTCATGATGAAGCTGGAAGCGGTCGGCTTACGTGGTGCGGCCGCGTTATTTCCGGCGGAGCTGTCGGGAGGCATGGCCCGGCGCGCGGCGCTGGCCCGGAGTATAGCGCTGGATCCCGAGTTGATTATGTACGATGAGCCTTTTGCCGGCCAGGATCCCATCAGTATGGGCGTACTGGTTCGGCTGATAGCTTCACTGAACCGTGCCCAGCAGCTGACCTCTGTGGTGGTAACTCATGATGTGGGTGAAGTGATGAGCATTGCCGATTACGCCTACATTATTGCCAATAAAAAGGTAATCGCAGCGGGAACGCCGGCAGAGCTGAAAGCGCATCAGGATCCGCAGGTGATCCAGTTTTTGCAAGGCGAAGCTGACGGCCCGGTACCCTTTCATTATCCGGCACCGGATTACAGGGAGTCACTTGCTTATGCTGACTGATACGATTGGTCGTCTGGGCCGCAATGGCGTATCGGCGCTGACGGCGTTAGGGCGCAGTGGCTTTATGCTGACGCATGCGTTGGTGGGCAAGCCAGAGCCCAGAAAACATTTTCCACTTCTGATACAGCAATTACATGTGGTCGGTGTTCAGTCGGTGCTGATTATTCTGGTATCAGGACTGTTCATCGGCATGGTGCTGGCGCTGCAGGGGTATAACGTGCTGGTGGACTTTGGTGCCGAGGGCAGCCTGGGGCAGCTGGTGTCACTATCGCTGCTGCGGGAGCTGGGACCGGTGGTGACGGCGTTGCTGTTTGCCGGTCGTGCCGGCTCGGCACTGACTGCCGAGCTGGGCCTGATGAAAGCCACCGAGCAGCTGTCCAGCCTGGAAATGATGGGAGTGGATCCGCTGCGCCGGGTAGTGGCCCCCCGTTTCTGGGCGGGGGTCATCAGCATGCCCTTGTTGGCATTTATGTTTAATATCGTGGGTATCTGGGGGGCCAAACTGGTTGGGGTTGACTGGCTGGGCGTTGATGCCGGCGGCTTCTGGTCCACCATGCAGGCAGCCGTCGACTGGCAGGACGATATTATGCAGGGCTTTATTAAAAGTCTGGTGTTTGCACTGGTGGTGACCTGGATTGCGTTGTTTAACGGCCATGATGCCAGGCCGACGGCAGCAGGGATCAGTCAGGCAACCACCCGCACTGTGGTTCATTCTTCTCTGGCGGTACTGGGGCTCGATTTTGTGCTGACCGCCATTATGTTCGGGTAACTTAATAATGAAATACAGCAAACTGGAATTCAGCGTCGGCTGCTTTATGCTGGCCGGCATCGGTGCCTTGCTGCTGCTGGCCTTCAAGGTGGCGGGCGTCAGTGTTAACGGCCAGAGCGAAACCTATACCCTCTATGCCCGTTTTGACAACATAGGCGGCCTGAAAGTGCGCTCACCCATCAAGGTGGGTGGTGTGGTGGTAGGCCGGGTGGCCGGTATTCGCCTGGATGCAGAGAGTCAGGTACCGGTGGTAACGCTGGCGATTAATAAGGATGCCGGTGAATTTTCCGAAAGCAGCACCGCATCGATTCTGACTTCAGGTCTGCTGGGAGAGCAGTATCTGGGCATTACGCCCGGCTTTGCTGATGAAGACATGGGTATCGGCATGCTGGAAAATGGCGATACCATTACTGATACTCAGTCTGCTCTGGTACTGGAAGAGTTAATCGGCAAGTTTATCTATTCCATCGGTAAAGACTGAACCGGTAGTTCACTGAGGAGGAATCATGAAAAAAGTACTGATGTCCTGTTTGCTGGTCATCACCAGCTTGTTCACCATGCCTGCCATGGCAAATACGGATCCCTATCAGCTGGTGGATCAAGTGGCACAGCGCACCTTTGATCGGCTGAAACAGGAGCAGAGCAAAATTGCTGCTGATCCTGAGCACCTGCGGACCATAGTGCGGGAAGATATGTTGCCGGCAGTCGATGTGCGTTACTCCGCCTTTCGCGTTATCGGTGGCCAGCTCAAGAACACGACTTCCGAACAGCGCGAAGAGTTCGTCAAAGCCTTCAGTGATTATCTGGTGGTGACTTACGCCGATGCGCTGGCTGCTTACAAAGAGCAGACCGTCAATATTGGCACCGGCAGTACCTCTGCCGAAGAAACCCTGGCTACAGTACCTGTCACCGTACAGGAGCCGAACAAGCCTGAAATCAAGCTGGAGTTCAAGCTGCGCAAGAACAAGCGCACCGGCGAATGGAAAGTATTTGATATGATTGCTGAAGGTATCAGCCTGCTGTCGGCCAAACAATCTGAACTCAGTGGTCTTATTCGTCAGAAGGGTATTGAGGCCGTGAGTGAGCAGCTGCGAGAGCTGACCCGGAAGCCGGTGACGCCGCTGGAAACCGGACAATGAAACTGAGCCGCCCGCTGACCCGCGAACAGGTACCGGCCTGGTGGGCAGAGCGTGATACCCTGTTTGCCGATAGTCAGGCAGATTTGAGTGCAGTAGAACGCATTGATTCCACCGGGCTGGCGTTGCTGGTGCAATGGAGCCAGCAGCTCGCCGCTCAAAATAAGCGTCTTGCGTTGCTCTCACCGCCGAAGGAGTTTTATCCTCTGGCCGATTTATACGGGGTAGGCAGTCTGTTTGACCTGCCCGATAACGATTCACGGAGTCCACATGGATCTGAAGAATGAAGTAGAGCGCCGGCTGCGTGATGCGCTGGAGCTGGACGAGCTGCATGTAAAAAATGATGGTGACCACTTTCAGGTGATTGCCGTTGCCGATATGTTTGCCGAGATGAGCCGGGTGAAGCGCCAGCAGGCCATTAACGGCCCGCTGATGGACCTGATTGCCCAAAATGCCATTCATGCCCTGAGTGTGAAAACCTTTACTCCCGAGCAGTGGGCCCGGGAGCGTAAATTTATAATGCCGTCCTGACAGGAGCGCGAATGGACAAGTTCAGAATTCAGGGGCCCTGCCGGCTGGCCGGCGAGGTGACCATCTCCGGTGCCAAAAACGCCGCCCTGCCCATCCTTTTCGGCACCCTGCTGTGTGATGAAGCCATCCACCTTTCTAATGTGCCCAGACTGAAAGATGTGGATACCACCCTCAAGCTGCTGGCGTCCATGGGCGTGGATGTGCAGGTGAACGGCGGTGTTACCGTGCTGGCCGGTGGCGTAAATAGTCATATTGCTCCCTATGAGCTGGTGCGCACCATGCGTGCGTCCATTCTGGCGCTGGGGCCGCTGGTGGCCAAGTTTGGCAAGGCTGATGTGTCTTTGCCCGGTGGTTGTGCCATTGGTGCCCGCCCGGTCAACCTGCATATTCACGGCCTTGAGCAAATGGGTGCAAAGATCAGGGTCGAGGACGGCTATATCAAGGCCCGGGTTGATGGCCGGCTTAAAGGTGCCCATATTCTGATGGACATGGTCAGTGTGACCGGCACTGAAAACCTGCTGATGGCAGCAGTGCTGGCAGACGGGCGTACCATTATTGAAAACGCCGCCCGTGAGCCGGAAGTGGTGGACCTGGCCAACTTTCTCAATGCACTGGGTGCTAACATTCAGGGCATTGGGCAGGATACCCTGATCATTGATGGTGTTGAGGCCTTGCACGGCGGTAATTACAGTGTGCAGCCCGACCGCATTGAGACCGGCACTTTTCTGGTGGGCGCAGCGGTAACCGGCGGTGATATCACCTGCCGCAATACCGATCCGCATTTGCTGGAAGCGGTATTAGTAAAACTGCGGGAAGCGGGTGCTCTGGTAGAGACCGGTGAAGACTGGGTTCGCCTTGATATGACCGGTCGTACCCTTAAGCCGGTAGATATCAAAACCGCGCCTTATCCGGCCTTTCCTACCGATATGCAGGCTCAGTTTACCGTGCTGAATGCGGTAGCCAAGGGGGTGGGGCAGGTAACCGAAACCATTTTTGAAAACCGTTTTATGCACGTGCCCGAGCTGAACCGTATGGGTGCCAGCATTGAACTGAATGGTAATATGGCCATTTGCGGCGATACCGAGCAGCTGACCGGTGCCACCGTAATGGCCACGGATCTGCGCGCTTCGGCCAGTCTGGTGCTGGCCGGCTTTGTGGCCGAAGGTACCACCATAGTGGATCGCATCTACCACATTGACCGCGGCTATGAAGTGATTGAAGACAAGCTCGAAGCCCTGGGCGGCAACATAGAGCGGATCAAGGGCAACTGAAGCTGGAAGCCATAAGCTGGAAGCGAGAAGTCGTTCGAGTGGACTGAAGTGACAATGAAAAGGGAAGACATGCAGTTGTCTTCCCTTTTTCGTTGGCAGCTCACTTTCTTCTAGCTTCTAACTTTCTGTTCAGCGCAGTCGCTGAAAGCGTCTGTCTTCTTCAATTTTCACCGGTACTGTCAGCATTTTGCCTTCTCGTAACAGGGTGACGCGAATTTCCGTGCCCGGCCGGGTTTCTGCTATCGTGTCCATGGCCTGGCGGGTATTGACGATTTCCTTACCATCAAGCGCCAGAATCACATCACCGCTGACAATACCGGCCTTGTCTGCCGGCGCATCCGGGCTGACGCTGTCTACATAAATACCAGCCCGCTCTTCCATATTGAGCAGGCGAGCCATTACCGGCGGAATGTCGGCACCGCCAATACCCAGGTAGCCCCTGATCACCCGGCCATTGGTGATTAATTCCTGCATGATACGGGCTGCCAGAGCATAGGGAATGGCAAAGCTGATACCATAGCTTTCCTGATGGGCCACGCTCTGAAATGACGCCGTGTTAATGCCTACCAGCTCACCGTAAACATTCACCAGGGCACCGCCCGAGTTGCCCGCATTAATGGCGGCATCGGTCTGCAGCAGATCCTGGCGGCCGTTACTGTCCGGACCCATGCTCGACAGGCCGGTGCGGCCGGTGGCGCTGATAATGCCCTGAGTAATGGTCTGGCCCACGTTGTAGGGGTTGCCGATGGCCAGCACAATATCGCCCACCTGTGGGTTGATATCGTCACTTTGTGGAATTTCCGGCAAGCGGTCACCGTCGATTTTCAGTACGGCCAGATCCGTGGGAACATCAAAGCCAATGACTCTGGCAGCAATAATACGTCCGTCCTGCAGAGCCACTATGACCTGATCGGCATCGGCAATTACATGATAATTGGTCAGAACAAAGCCACGGGCTGACATAATGACCCCCGAGCCCAGGCCGGTTGCATTCAGGGTGGGGTTGGCGCTGCTGTGCTGAAAGCTGCGAGTATAGATATTGACCACAGCGGGGCCGGCACGGGAGGCCGCATGGGCAAAGCTGGTAACACCGGTTTGCGGATTACGCCACCAGTGTTCGAGAGATTGAGTACGCAGTTGAGGAAATAATAGCAACAGCAACACTGCCATCAGCACGCCATAAAGCGTACCTTGCAGGCAATATCTGATAAAAGTGGCTGGCCGCATGAAATAAGCCGGTGGCTGCTGAATCCGTAAAGCATAACATAAAGCCGTCATGAAGGGAGCCGCCCAGAGACAGACTCCCTTTCATTTCAGTAAGTTATCTTAGTACCAGATAGATGGATGAATTACCACGCTGAATATTCAGCGCCAGCACTTCGGGCTTACCCTCAATAATCTTGCGCAGCTCGCCCAGCTCTTTTACCCGCTGGCGGTTGACGCCGATAATGACGTCACCTTCCTCCAGGCCGGACATGGCCGCCGGTGAGCGGGGAACCACCTCGGTGACGCGCACGCCGCGTACGCTGTCACCACGGTCACTGTTGGCCAGTGAGGCACCTTCGAGCGCCTGATGCAGGGTGTTGGCAGCAACTTTCTGTTCACTGGCTTTGTCCAGCGTGACTTCAACGGTTTTTTCCTTGCCGTCACGGAACAGGCCCAGTTCCACGGTGCGATCTGCCCCCATGGTGGCTACCTTGGCGCGCAGTTCACCAAAGGAGCGAATGGGCTTGCCGTCCAGACTGATGATAATGTCTCCGGCCTTCAGCCCGGCTTCATCGGCAGCAGAGTCTTCCAGTACCTGACTGACAAAGGCACCGTGCTGACTGCGATAGCCAAAGGTGCGGGCCAGATCGGACGTGAGCTCGCCGCCCATTACACCAAGCACACCCCGGCGTACTTCACCATACTCAAGTATCTGATCTGCCAGGTTCTTCACCATGTTGGCCGGAATGGCAAACCCGATGCCGATATTGCCGCCGCCGGGGCCGAGAATGGCGGTATTGATGCCCACCAGATTTCCTTTGAGATCCAGCAAAGCACCACCGGAGTTACCCGAGTTGATGGCGGCGTCGGTCTGAATAAAGTTTTCCAGGTTTTCTACATTCAGGCCCGTACGCCCCAGCGCGCTGATTACGCCGGTGGTCACTGTCTGGCCCAGGCCAAAGGGGTTACCGATAGCAATGGCAAAGTCACCTACGCGTAACTGGTCTGAGTCAGCAAAGCTGATTTCTACCAGGTTTTTGGCGTCCACCTTGAGCACGGCAATGTCTGATTCCTTGTCTGCACCGATCAGTTCAGCTTCATATTCCTGGCCGTCGATCAGAGTAATCAAAATCTTGTCAGCATCTTCAACGACATGATTATTGGTGATCACATAACCTTTTTTGGCATCAATAATCACGCCTGAGCCCAGCGCCTGAAAGGGACGTTCCCGCACCTGCTCACCGGGCATGTTTGGGCCAAAAAAGAACCGGAACGGTTCGGGCAGGACCTGACGGCTGACCTTGTTTCCCGATACCGAGATATTGACCACGCCCGGGCTGACCTTCTCCACCACCGGGGCCAGACTGTTGATTTCACTGCCTGCGCCAAAGGGCAGGGCGGCCTGTGCCGCAGGAATGGTGGTCAGGCCCAGGCTCAGGGCCAGGGCGGACAACAGAAGACGTCGACCTTTCATGCATATGCTCCTAACTGTTAACACAATAAATGCCGGAAGTTGTCTGTCAGACTCATGGCGGCAAGGGGAGTTCCGCGCTGGTAACGAAATGCGGTTACCTTCATTAATTGTGCTTTTTGTGTGGAAGATCAAGCCTCTGCCGGCTCATTCTTGCTGCCGTCAGCGGTCAGCCATACACTGAAGCCCCTGTATTTACTCCGTGACCGTCATGACTCCCAGCAGCAAATATCAGTCAGATTTGAATCGTCCCGATTTTGTGAAAGATGCCGCCCAGGCGCAGGCCGTTAGTCACCTGCAGCGTCTTTATGATGACCTGACGGCAGCTCCGCCCGTTACCCCCAGGCCCAGTTTGTGGCAGCGGCTGACCGGCAAGACAGAGACGCCGGTTACTGCAGTGCGCGGACTTTATTTCTGGGGGGGAGTAGGCCGGGGCAAAACCTATCTGATGGATACTTTCTACGACTGTCTGCCTTTTGAGCGCAAGCTAAGGGTGCACTTTCACCGTTTTATGGTGCGGGTACACGATGAGCTGAAAAGTCTGAAGGGGCAAGCAGATCCGCTTAAAGTGGTGGCAGAGCGGCTGGCGCGGGATGCCAGGGTGATCTGTTTTGACGAGTTTTTTGTGTCCGACATCACCGATGCCATGATCCTCGGCACCCTGTTCGAATATCTGTTCGGCCATGGGGTGACACTGGTAGCCACCTCCAATATTCCCCCCGATGAGTTGTACCGCAATGGCCTGCAGCGGGCCCGGTTTTTGCCGGCCATTGACCTTATCAAGGCTAACTGCGAAGTGGTCAACGTGGATTCGGGCACTGACTACCGGCTGCGGACCCTGCAGCAGGCTGAGATTTATCATTCGCCACTGGATGCCCAGGCCAGCGCTAACCTTGAACAGTATTTTTCTCAGCTCAGCAATGAGTCCGGACGCTGGGAAACTGAAATAGAAGTGAATCACCGGCAGTTAAGTGCCGTTGCGGAAGGTGATGGTGTACTTTACATTGACTTTCATGAGCTGTGCTGCACTGCCCGCTCGCAGCTGGACTATATCGAGCTGGCCCGTTGCTACCATACGGTTTTACTGGCCAATGTGCAGCCCATGGGGCTCGACAGCGACGATGCTGCCCGGCGCTTTATCGCCATGGTAGATGAATTCTATGAGCGCCACGTGACGCTGATCATGTCGGCAGCGGTGCCTATGGAGCAACTTTATGGGGAAGGACGGCTTAATTTTGAGTTCCGGCGCTGTTTATCCCGGCTGACTGAAATGCAATCACATGAATATCTTGCCAGAGAGCACCTTCCTTAGTCACAATATGCGGCCCCGATCCGAGGCATGGTCGGGAAAAGGGCGGGCGAGCCAGCCGGTTTCAACGGGCATTGAAATTAGCAGGTGATTTTTAAGGCAACTTTACCTATAATCGCCCGGCCCACGTTACACAGCTGCCGATAAGGTGGCATCACAGTAAGCAGACAACTGCTCGAAGGGGCGGAAGGTCTGATCGTGTTTTGCGCATGTGCGCAAGTGTAGGATTCATTTTCAGTAATTTGGGTTCATCCATGAAAACTTTTGTTGCTAAGCCAGAAACCGTTAAGCGTGACTGGTATGTTGTTGATGCAGAGGGCAAAACTCTGGGTCGTCTGGCCACCGAGATTGCCCGCCGCCTGCGCGGTAAGCATAAGCCTGAATACACTCCTCACGTTGACTGCGGTGACTACATCGTGGTTATCAACGCCGAGAAAGTACAGGTAACCGGTAATAAAGCCGAAGACAAGATTTACTACTCTCACACCGGTTTCCCCGGTGGCATCAAGTCCATCAGCTTTGAAAAGCTGATCGAGCGCAAGCCCGAGATGGTTATCGAGTCTGCCGTACGCGGCATGCTGCCTCGCGGCCCCCTGGGTCGTGCCATGTACCGCAAGATGAAAGTCTTTGCGGGCAGCCAGCACAACCATGCTGCGCAACAACCTCAAGTACTGGACATCTAAGGCGGGATTAGGCAAATGGCAGAAACTCAATACTACGGTACCGGCCGTCGCAAAAGCTCCACTGCGCGTGTATTCGTAAAAGCGGGCAGCGGTAACATCGTTATCAACAAGCGTTCACTGGATCAGTATTTCGGTCGCGAAACCGCCCGCATGGTGGTTCGTCAGCCGCTGGAACTGACCGAGCTGAGCGAAAAGCTGGACCTGTACATCACCGTCGCCGGTGGTGGTATCTCAGGCCAGGCTGGTGCCATCCGTCACGGCATTACCCGTGCGCTGATGGAATATGACGAGACCCTGCGCGGTGCCCTGCGTAAGGCCGGCTTCGTGACCCGTGACGCCCGTCGCGTTGAGCGTAAGAAAGTTGGTCTGCACAAGGCGCGTAAGCGTCCCCAGTTCTCCAAGCGTTAATTGGGACTGCAGTCTTGTATATCAAAAAGCCCGGTTTATCCGGGCTTTTTTATGATCGAAAGCCCGTTTCTGCAGCGTGATTGATTGTTGCTTATTTGTTGATTTGAAACAAATTTGAGCCTGATATTCGCGATCTGTGACACGGTGCGCGTCCTTGTAAAAGTGCGCGCTTTTCATTAGAATTTCCGGGTTTTTTGTGGCAATTGAAACCAGAATATCCGCCGCGGTTGTCACACAGCAGTATCAATGCATGGAACGAAAAATAAATGCGCGGAGACCAAATGGGAGAGTTTTTGGATGAGCAATGCGCCAGTTGATACCGGTCGCCGCAGATTTCTGACCTGGTCAACCACAGTCGTGGGTGGGGTCGGAGCTGCTTTTGCCGCTGTGCCTTTCATCGCATCGTGGAACCCCAGCGCCAAGGCAAAAGCCGCCGGCGCGCCGGTAGAAGTCGACATCAGCAAAATGGAGCCCGGTCAGTTGATTCGGGTTGAGTGGCGTGGCAAGCCGGTTTGGGTGGTTCGCCGTAACCAGGAGATTCTGGACGGTCTGCCCAAGCATAATAACCAGCTGCGGGATCCTGCGTCCGAGCAGCCGCAACAGCCGGAATATGCCCAGAACGAATACCGTTCTATCAAGCCGGAAGTATTTGTGGCCGTGGGTCTGTGTACTCACCTGGGCTGTTCGCCCACCTATCTGCCTGACAGCTTTGGCGAGCAGGTACAGGGTGTGAGCGCCGGCTTTTTCTGCCCTTGTCATGGTTCCAAGTTTGATATGGCTGGCCGTGTGTTCCAGGGAGTTCCGGCTCCGCTGAACCTGGTCATTCCCCCTTATTACTATGTCAACGACGCCACCATACTGGTGGGTGAAGACAAGGAAGGAGCCTAACACCATGCTGGGTAAACTCGTAAGCTGGATCGACGAGCGCATTCCGATGACAGCGACCTACAACAAGCATGTAGGTCAGTATCCCGCGCCCAAAAACTTTAACTTCTGGTACTTCTTTGGCTCACTGGCCATGCTGGTACTGGTAAACCAGATCCTCACCGGTATCTGGCTGACCATGAATTACAACCCGTCCGGTGAAGGTGCCTTTGCCTCCATCGAATACATCATGCGTGATGTAGAGTACGGCTGGCTGCTGCGTTACATGCACAGTACCGGTGCGTCCGCCTTCTTTGTGGTGGTTTATCTGCACATGTTCCGTGGTCTGATCTACGGCTCTTACCAGAAGCCGCGCGAACTGCTGTGGCTGTTCGGCATGCTGATCTTCCTGGTACTGATGGCGGAAGCCTTTATGGGTTATCTGCTGCCCTGGGGCCAGATGTCGTTCTGGGGTGCGCAGGTAATTATCTCGCTGTTCGGGGCCATTCCGGTTATTGGTGACGATCTGACCCTGTGGATTCGGGGTGACTATGTTATCTCCGGTGCGACTCTGACCCGCTTCTTTGCGCTGCACGTGATTGCGCTGCCGCTGGTGCTGGTGATCCTGGTGTTCCTGCACATCGTTGCGCTGCACGAAGTGGGATCCAACAACCCGGACGGTATCGATATCAAGAAAAACAAGGATGAGAACGGCTGGCCAAAAGACGCCATTCCCTTCCACCCCTACTACACCGTGAAAGACATTGTGGGTGTGGCCGGTTTCCTGTTCTTCTTTGCGTTCGTGATCTTCTTTATGCCTGAAGGTGGCGGCTACTTCCTGGAAGCGCCGAACTTTGAAGCAGCCAATGGCCTGAAGACCCCTGAGCATATTGCACCGGTATGGTACTTCACTCCCTTCTACGCCATTCTGCGTGCGGTTCCTGACAAGCTGATGGGCGTTATTCTGATGGGTCTGTCCATTGCCGTACTGTTTGTGCTGCCCTGGCTGGATCGCTGCAAGGTGCGTTCCTTCCGCTATCGCAGCAAGCTGCACCTGCTGAACATCGTTCAGTTTGTGATCTGCTTTATTATTCTGGGTATTCTGGGCGCGCTGCCGTCTACGCCGGTACTGACGCTGCTGGCACAGATTACGTCGTTCGGCTATTTTGCCTTCTTCGTGCTGTTGTTCTTCTACAGCAAAAACGAAAAAACCAAGCCGCTGCCAGAGAGGGTAACGTTCAAATGAAAAGGATAGTTGTTGCATTATTTGCACTGTTGCCGGCCCTGACCTTTGCCGCCGGCGGAAAGGTTCACCTCGATGAGGCGGATTACGATCTGAGTGACAAGGCCTCGCTGCAAAACGGTGCCAAGCTGTTTATGAACTACTGCTCAGGCTGTCACAGCACTCAGTATCAGCGTTATAACCGTGTTGCCGAAGATCTGGGTATTCCGGAAGACGTGATGCAGGCCAACCTGAACTTCACCGGTGTTGCCATCGGGGATCTGATGGAAAACGCCATTCCTGAAGCGGATGCCGCTAACTGGTTTGGCGCCGCACCGCCGGATCTGACCCTGGTTGCCCGGGTGCGTGGTGCCGACTGGCTGTACACTTACCTGCGTTCTTTCTATAAGGACGAGACCCGTCCCTTTGGTGTAAACAACCTGGTGTTCCCGTCCGTGGGTATGCCTCACGTACTGGAGCCGCTGCAGGGCAGTGCCCATCTGAAAACCGAAACCCGCATGGTTGACGGTGTTGAAGTGGTCACTCCGGTGGGTATTCAGGCTGATGGTAATGGCGAGCTGACCCCGGCTGAATATGATCAGGCAGTACTGGATATTGTTAACTTCCTGGTCTATTCCGGTGAGCCGGTTAAACTGGAGCGCCAGCGCATGGGTTATTGGGTGCTGGGCTTTCTGGTTATCTTCTTCATCATTGCCTATCTGCTGAAGAAAGAATACTGGCGCGACGTGCACTGAGCCGACGTCGACTGAGCTGAGCAGGTGAGCGGCAATGGGGGTATAATGCTTCCATTGCCGTTCCCATTTTTGATTTCTGGAGGATTCAATGGCAGTTGCGGCCAATAAACGTTCCATCATGACGCTGTTTTCCGGTGCTGATGATATCTACAGCCATCAGGTACGTATTGTGCTGGCAGAAAAAGGCGTCAGTGTGGAAATCAGCCAGGTAGAGCCTGACAGCCTGCCCGAAGATATGCTGGAACTGAACCCTTACGGTACTCTGCCCACCCTGGTGGATCGTGAGCTGGTGCTTTATCAATCTCATATCATTATGGAATACCTGGATGAGCGCTTTCCTCATCCGCCCCTGATGCCGGTTTATCCGGTGGCCAGAGGTAACAGCCGGCTGATGATGCATCGGATTGAGCAGGACTGGTACGCGCTGGCTGAGCGCATTCAGCGTGGTGACAAGGCGGATGAAGCCCGTAAAGAGCTGCGTGAAGCACTGCTGTCCATTGCGCCTGTGTTTGCCGAATATCCTTATTTTATGAGTGAAGAGTTCAGCCTGGTTGACTGCTATATGGGGCCGCTGCTGTGGCGTCTGCCGTCTCTGGGCATAGAGCTGTCCGGCCGTGGCGCCAAGGAAATCAAGGCGTATATGGTACGTCTGTTTGAGCGGGATTCCTTTCAGGCCTCACTGACTGAAACCGAGCGTGATCTGAGCAGCAAGGTGTGACCATGGATGAAATGACCCCAAGCCGTCCTTATGTGCTGCGGGCGTTTTATGACTGGTTGCTGGACAACGATCTGACGCCGCATCTGCTGGTTAATGCTGAAGTACCTCATACCGAAGTACCGCGCCAGTATGTGAATGACGGTCAGATAGTGCTGAATATCTCTCCCAGCGCTGTGCTCGGTCTGCAGATGGACAATGAAGCGGTCAGCTTCAATGCCCGTTTTGGCGGCCAGCCGCTGCAGGTGTATATTCCGATGGCGGCAGTGGTGGCCATTCAGGCCCGTGAAAACGGTGCCGGCACTTTCTTTCCGCCGGAGCCGGCTTATGAGGCCTGGCTGGAAGCAGCCAGCGAAGAAACATTGCCTGAGTCCGTAACAGAGTCTGAGCCGTCTTCGCCTGCGCCTAAAAAAGGCAGACCAAACCTCAAAGTCATTAAATAAAAAACGCAGCCGCAAGGCTGCGTTTTTGTTTGCGCGTTTTGCCGGCTTAAGGGGCCGGCTGTATATATTCAAACGCGGTGACCACCCGGGATACGCCAGCCACGTTACGGCTCAGCTGCACGGCGATATCCGCTTCCTTGCGGGTTACCAGACCGATCAGAAATACTTCGGTATTTTCAGTCACGACCTTGAGCTTGGTGCCGTCAAGATTTTTTTCTGCCAGCAGTGTGCTTTTCACTTTTGAGGTAAGCCAGGTGTCCTTGCTTTGCTGGCTGAGAGAAACAGGCTGACCGGTGCGTATTTCATTAAAAACTTCCTTAACACCGGGTACGTCAGCCACTATTTGCTCGGCCCGGGTGCGGTATTCCTCGCTGGGAGTCTGACCAATCAGTAATACTTTTCCGTTAGTGGCAATGGCGGCAAAACGGCTCTGGTCCCACATGGGCTGTTCTTCTCCCAGCCGGTGAAGGGCACGCATCTCAATGGTTTGATCGCTGATTTGCGTACCTATGGTGCGCCTGTCGGTGATCATGTTGGCACCGGTTGCACCGCCTGCGGCCACCAGCCCGGCGCAGCCCTGCAGCAAGGTGAGTGAGGTCAGTATCACCATCAGTGTCTTGTTCATTAATCAGTCCTCCTGGCTGGGGAAAAGCGTGCGGTCAATCAGGTCGCACAGACAGTGCAGGGTGAGCAGGTTTACCTCGTGAATGCGCGGTGCCCGCAGTGCCGGAACCCTGATTTCCACATCATTGGGGCCAAGCAGGCCTGCCAGTTCGCCGCCGTCGCCGCCGCTCAGGGCGACGATGGTCATGTCCCGGCTGAGCGCGGCCTCGGCGGCCTTGATCAGGTTTCGGCTGTGACCGCTGGTAGAGATAACGACCAGCACATCGCCGCTTTGTCCAAATGCTCGGATCTGGCGGGCATAGGCATCGTCAAAGTGATGGTCCACTGCAATGGCGCTGATGCTGCTGGTATCCAGGGTCAGACACATGGCCGGCAGCGCAGGGCGTTCTGTTTCATAGCGGTTGATAAGCTCGCTGACAAACAGCTGGGCCAGTGCGTTGGAGCCGCCATTCCCGCATACCAGCAGTTTGTTACCGTTGAGCAGGCACATGACCATCATCTGAGCCGCCGCCAGAATATCGTCGGGCAGCGCCTCGGCGGCGGCAATTTTGGTCTGAATGCTTTCAGTAAAGCTGGCTTTGATTTCTTCCTGCATGAGATTCCTCAAAAGGCGTTTTGTATCCAGTTAACCTGATCACCGTCAATGGCCACCAGATCGAAACGACAGGACTGATGGGCTTCATTCAGCCCTTTCATTTGTAAATAACACAATGCTGCACGGCGTAACTTTTGTTGCTTGCCATAGGTAACTGACATGGCTGCGCCACCAAAGTCTTCCCGTTGCCGAAAGCGAACTTCCACAAACACCAGGGTGTCGCCCTGGCGCATCACAAGATCGATCTCACCCGGTTTGCACTGATAGTTGCGTTGTACCGGCGTCAGTCCCTGAGCGCGAAGGTAGTCTTCGGCACGGCGCTCATACAGCGCGCCGTATTGTCGTTTATTCCTGAAGTTCGGCGTTTGCCCCGATCGGTATCCAGTTGCCATTGTCGTACTCCCTCCATAGCAGGCGCCGCTGTACTACGCCTTCCGGTGATACTGTCAGCTCGCCGGTCAGGCCCGGTACTCCGGGCGCACCACGACGCAACGCCGGCAGCTGGGGAATAATTGCCCGGGCGTCATAGCCAAGAGCAAACAGTCGCAGCCAGGCGCTGCCAGCACTCGGCCACAAGCCGAGAATCTCTTCTTTCAGCTGAGGTGCACCATCAAACATCCAGGGCATATCTGCCAGCCGCAGTCCGGCCAGTTCGCCCATGGGGGCTTCACCGGCAGGAATATAACTGCGTGAAATGACATAGGTCGGCAGGCGTGTGGCACGACTGTCCCGCACAAAATCAAAATAGGGAAGAATAAAGCGGGTTTCGGCAGCATTGGTGGGCATAAATACCGAGTCGGCATGATGGCTGCCGAGCGCTCTGCGCACATCCTTTTCAATGCTGGCCTGATTGCTGAAGTAGGATACGGCAGCCGGCTGACCGCTAAATGTTTGCCACTGGCGGTTGAACTCTGCCGAGACTCGCCGGCCAAGCTCATTATCGGGCGCAAAAATCAGTGGTTGCTGATGCCCTTCTTCCCACATACGGCGAGCAGCATCGCTTGCCTCACCCTCGGGCGCTAACGAAAAGTAATAGAAAGTAGCCAGTTCCGGCTGGTAAGCGGGCTGATTAAGCGCCAGTACCGGTAAGGCCGGATCCAGCTTGAGCAATGTATCTACGTTATCCTTCAATAAAGGGCCCAGAATCATATCAGCGCCGGACTGCATAATCTGCTGATAAAGAGCGGCCATGTCCTGATTTTGAGTATCAAAAAAGCTGACTCGCGCCGATTGTCCCTGTCCGGCACTGAGAATGCCGTTACGAATAGCCTCGCCCTGCTCTGCCAGCCGGCCCGACAACGGCAGCAATACCGCTATATGGCTGGCATCAAAGCCAGGTGCCTGCACCTGGTCCTGTACTTGCGGAAGGTAAATACGGGCAGGATGATCCTTATAGCTGCGCTCCCATGACAGCAGCTGCCAGTTTTTTTGCTCGGCGGGAATGTCCTGACTGTTCAGAATCGCCAGCAGGCGCAGCCAGCCGTTGGCTGTGGCCGAAAGGTTATCGCTCTGAGCGCTGCGCAGTACGGAGGGAGATTGAGCACTGAGTAATTGATAAATACGATCAATGTCCCGGCGTTGCTCAGGGCCCGACAGCAGTTCATTACGGGCAATCAGCGCCAGGGCAGCCTGCACCGGCTGACGCTGCTGCTCATGGCCGTTGGCCTTGAGCAGCCACCAGTAGGCCTGACCGGAAGATGACAATGCCCCTGTATCGATATTATCAAGCAGTGACAAGGTTTCGGCTGGCTGGTTTTGAGTCAGCCGGGAGGCAGCAGCAAGCAGCTGTACCACGGGTTGCTGAGACAGGCTTGCCGTGGCGCGCAACGCCTGCAATCTGGCTTCGGCTTCCTGCTGGCTGCCTTGTTGTAACAAAGAGCGAATGGTAAGCACCTGCCAGGCAAAAGCATTGTCACCGGTGGCGATATCAGCCTGAACCCGGTATTGATCTGCCGGACGCACCAGCGGGCTGAACATGTCTGGTGCCGGTTCCGGCGTAACGGCAGGCTGCAGAAACCCACTGCCACAGGCGGTGAGTATGGTTGAAAGCACCAGAGTAAACAGCAGTCGTGTTACACTGATGCGCTGAAGTTGAGTTGCCAATCCCTTATTTCCCATGCTGAGTCATTCTGGTCCTAAGTGTAATCGGGCCGGCACGGTGAAACAATTGCTTGCACAGGAGTCATGATGAGCCAAGCTGCCTTATATATTGTGCCTACCCCTATCGGTAACCTGGCTGATGTCAGCCAGCGCGCTCTGGATACTCTGAAACAGGTAGATGTCATTGCCTGTGAAGACACTCGCCACACCGGGAAATTATTATCTTATTATCAGATTGGCACACCGACCTGGGCCTTGCATGACCACAACGAGCAGCACAAGGCGGAGCAGCTGGTTACCCGGCTGCTGGAAGGGAAAAGCATAGCGCTGGTGTCCGATGCGGGTACACCGCTTATCAGCGATCCCGGTTATCATCTGGTCAACCGGTGTCGTGAGGCGGGTATTCAGGTAGTGGCGCTGCCCGGTCCCTGTGCGGCAGTGACTGCCTTGTCGGCAGCGGGGCTGCCTACGGATCGCTTTGTGTTCGAAGGCTTTTTGCCCGCAAAAGACAAGGCCCGTCACGACAAGCTGGAAAGCCTGAAGGATGAACCCAGAACCATGGTGTTTTATGAGTCGCCCCGGCGTTTGCTGGATACGGTGACGGCTCTGGTTGAGGTGATGGGGGAAGCCCGCCGGCTGGTGGTGGCCCGGGAGCTGACCAAAGCCTTTGAAACCATTCACGGCCTGCCGGCAGGCGACATGCTGGCATGGCTTAAGGAAGACAGTAACCGCTGCCGGGGTGAAATTGTGCTGATGGTAGCCGGACACAAGGCTGATGCTGACGCTTTGCCGCTGCCGGCGCAGAAAACCCTGGCCTTGCTGAGTGCCGATCTGGGGCTGAAAAAAGCCGCTGCGCTGACTGCCGATATTTATGGGCTGAAAAAAAATGCATTGTATAAGCACGGGCTTGAAGCAGGCTTGTAACGATGCGGATTTACTCTGGCACCACAGGCGTGGCTGGGTTACACTGCGCACTGAGCTGGCCGGACAATCGCTGCTTCGTCGTTGTGCTTTTGGCAGACGGGCGAGGGGGAGGAAAGTCCGGGCTCCACAGGGCAGGGTGCCAGGTAACGCCTGGGGGGCGTGAGCCCACGACCAGTGCAGCAGAGAGCAGACCGCCGATGGCCTTCGGGCACAGGTAAGGGTGAAAGGGTGCGGTAAGAGCGCACCGCGCGGCTGGCAACAGTCCGTGGCACGGTAAACTCCACCCGGAGCAAGACCAAATAGGCCTCCTACAGGCGCGGCCCGCGCTGGAGGCGGGTAGGTTGCTGGAGCCGGCGAGCGATTGCCGGCCTAGAGGAATGATTGTCAATCGGGCTTGCCCGATACAGAACCCGGCTTACAGGCCAGCTCATTATCTTCCTTAAAACAGCGCAACTCTTCGAGTTGCGCTGTTTTATTATTCCCGGCCGCTTGCGCCAGCTTTTTATCCTTTATTCAGTAACCACCTTTTCTTCTGATGGCTATTTCCTTGCTTGAAATGCCGGTATTGCCTCCTTACACTTGTTGCGGTGGGAAAAAGTGGATCTTTGTGGAACAAAGCCAATAACAGGGACTCTGAATGTTGCGTGGTGCCCATGCCATCAGCCTTGACAGTAAAGGGCGGCTGGCCATACCAACCCGATATCGTGAGCCGTTGCGTGAACAATGCGACGGCTTATTGGTTTGTACCATCGACATCAGTCACCCCTGTCTGCTGCTCTATCCGCTTGGCGAATGGGAGCTGATAGAACACAAGCTGCGCAGCCTGTCGAGCACACAGCCAACAGAGCGGCGTCTGCAGCGATTGCTGTTGGGCCATGCCACCGAATGTGAGCTGGACGGAAACGGACGCTTTCTGGTTCCGGCACCGCTGCGGCTGCATGCCGGGCTTGAGAAAAAAATCATGCTGGTGGGACAGCTCAATCGCTTTGAAATCTGGAGTGAGCTTCGCTGGCAACAACAAATTAACGATGATTTACTGGCTCTTGATCATGAGGGGTGGGAGTCATCGGAACGATTGCGGGACTTTTCGCTATAACAATGAGTGAACAACAGGCACACATTACCGTACTGCTGGATGAAGCAGTGGCCGGCCTCAATATTCGCCCTGACGGCATTTATGTGGATGGCACCTTTGGCCGGGGCGGTCACTCGCGCCATATTTTGTCAAAACTTGGCCCGAATGGCCGGTTACTGGCCATTGACCGGGATCCGGCCGCTATTGCCGTGGCCGAACAAATTGATGATCCCCGCTTTACTATTCTTCATGGCCCTTTCTCCCGTCTGGCCGACATGATGGAAGCCGCGGGACTGACCGGCAAGATTGACGGCGTTCTGCTCGATCTTGGTGTGTCTTCGCCGCAGCTGGATGAAGCCGAGCGCGGTTTCAGCTTTCAGAAAGACGGTCCTCTGGATATGCGCATGGATCCAACCAGCGGCCAGAGTGCCGCCGACTGGCTCAACCATGCCGATGCAGACGACATTGCCTGGGTGCTTAAAACCTTTGGTGAAGAGCGTCATGCCCGCAAAATTGCCCGGGCCATCGTGCTTGATCGCCAGACCACGCCCTGGACCCGTACCCGTCAGCTGGCAGAGATGATCGCCCGGGTGAACCCCAGTAAGGAAAAGAACAAGCACGCCGCCACCCGCAGTTTTCAGGCCATTCGCATCTACATTAACAGCGAGCTGGATGAAATTGACCAGGCGCTCAATGGTGCCTTGCGTGTGCTGGCAACCGGCGGTCGTTTGTCGGTGATCAGTTTTCATTCTCTGGAAGACCGGCTGGTCAAACATTTTATTCGTAAGCAGGAAAAAGGACCTGAAGTGCCTCCCGGACTGCCATTAACCGAGGCTCAGCTGGCCGGTGGCCGCACGCTCAAAAGTGTGGGCAAGGCACAGAAACCTTCAGCTGAAGAAGTGGCTGCCAACCCCAGAGCCCGCAGCTCAGTGCTGCGAGTCGCTGAACGACTGGACAGAGAAGCCTGATGGACAGCCGCATTAACCTGACCCGGGAAGTGGGACGGGATCTGTGGCGATACAAATGGCTGCTGCTGCTGGCCATTATTACCGTTATCTCGGCGATGTCAGTGATAGTGGTGACTCACAGTACGCGGCAGAAAACCAGTGAATATAATCAGCTGATGGCGGAGCAGGACAAGCTGGATATTGAATGGCGTAATCTGCTGCTGGAGCAAAATACTCTGATGGAGCACAGCCGGATTGAAGCACTGGCCCGGGAAAAACTGAATATGAAACGACCCGAGCCAAGCAAGGAGAAACTGGTGAGGCAACCATGAGCTGGCGCAAGAAGCAGAAAAAAGAACCCATGATGGCCCGTGGCCGGTTTTACTTTACCTGCGGCGTCATTTTACTGGCCTTTGTGGCCCTGTTTGCCCGGGCTGCATGGATCCAGGTAATTTCGCCGGATCGGCTACGTCTCGAAGGCGATCTGCGCTCGCTGCGTTCCACTGCTGTCAGTAATACCTCCCGTGGCATGATCATGGATCGTAATGGCGAAGAGCTGGCCGTTTCTGTGCCGGTGCAGGCGGTCTGGGCGGATCCCAAGCAGATCCATGCCGAGCACAGTCTGGATAAACAACAGGCCTGGCAGGCACTGGCAGAAGTGCTGGGCGTGCCTCACGATACTCTGCTGAAGCGAGTACAGGATCCCAAACGCCGTTTTGTTTATCTGCAGCGACAGGTCACGCCGGCAGTAGCCGAATATATTCGCAAGCTGCGCCTGCCTGGTGTGCACCTGCGCCCGGAGGAACGCCGCTTTTATCCTACCGGTGAAATCAACGCCCACCTGGTGGGCATGACTAACATAGACGGCTCTGGTATCGAAGGGATAGAGCGGGGCTTTAATGACTGGCTGACCGCGTTGCCCGGTGAGCGCAAAGTGCGCAAGGACCGTCTGGGCCGGGTGATTGAAGATCTGGGCGTGGTATCGGCTGCCCGTGAAGCCAATCACATTGAACTGAGCATCGATCAGCGGGTGCAGGCACTGGCTTACCGTTCTCTCAAGCGGGCCTTTGAATATCACAGAGCCACTTCGGCCTCACTGGTGATGCTTGATGTAAAATCCGGTGAAGTCATCGCCATGGTGAACGCACCTTCTTTCAACCCCAATAACCGTAGTCAGTATCAGAGTTTTCGTGCCCGTAACCGCGCCGTAACCGACACCTATGAACCCGGTTCAACTCTCAAGCCGATGATAGTGGTCAGCGCGCTGGAGAACGGCGTTATTAATGCCGGCAGCATGATAGATACCAATCCGGGCTGGATGCGCCTTGGTGGCAAGCGGGTAGCGGACCATCGCAATCTGGGCAACATCAGCGTAGAAACCGTACTTAAACACTCCTCCAACATGGGCATGGTGCGGATGGCCATGGAAGAAACGCCGGCCCAGATGCTGGATACCCTGTATCGCTTTGGGCTGGGGATCGATTCGGGCATGGGGCTGGTGGGTGAAAGCACTGGTATGGTTCCCCAACGCCGGCGCTGGTCCGAAATAGAGCAGGCGACCCTTTCTTTTGGATATGGCGTGACGGTAACCCCGCTGCAGCTGGCTCAGGCTTACGCCATTCTGGCTAACGGCGGTGTGCGTTATCCGCTTTCCATTGTGAAACGTAACCAGCCGCCCACCGGCGAGCAGGTCATTCCCCGCCAGCATGCTGATGCGGTATTACAAATGCTGGAAAGTGTGGTTAATCCCGGTGGTACCGCCACTCGGGCGGCTATTCCCGGTTATCGGGTGGGCGGCAAGACCGGTACCTCGCGCAAGGCCATTGCCGGTGGTTATGGCAGTGATTATGTGGGGCTGTTTGCTGGTGTGGCACCATTGAGTAACCCTCGTCTGGCCATGGTGGTGGTGATCAATGAACCTCAGGGCGATCAATATTACGGCGGTCTGGTGGCGGCACCCGTCTTTGCCGAGGTGATGAGCGGTGCCCTGCAGCTGCTGAATATTCGCCCCGATGCCGCCACCGAAGAACAATTCCAGCTGGCAGGACAGGAGGCAAGTGTTGTCCCTCACTCTTAGAGAGCTGGCAAGCGCGCTGGGGCATGCGGCCCCGGCCATTGCCATAAACAGAATGACCCTCGACAGCCGGGCTGTGTCTGCCGGCTGTCTGTTTATTGCTGTTAAAGGCCATCATGCCGATGGTCGTCGTTTTATCGGGCAGGCGCTGGAGCAGGGTGCGGCAGCGGTAATTTATCAGACCGACACTCAGGAAGAAGCCGGCCTGAACAGCCGGGACCACCGTTTGTTGGGCGTGTTTGACCTGCCAGCCAAATTGTCGCTGCTGGCGGGCGCTTTTTATGGTGAGCCTGCCCGGCAGCTGCAGCTGGCCGGTGTGACCGGCACAAACGGCAAAAGTACGGTTTCTCAGCTGATTGCGCACTGGGGTCAGCTGCTTGGTACTACCAGCGGTGTCATGGGAACCCTGGGTAATGGGCTGTGCGGCCAGCTTGAGCCGGCGGTCAATACCACAGGGTCAGCGCTGGAGGTGCAGCAGCAGCTGGCGCGTATGCTTGGCGCTGGTGCACGCAGAGTGGCGATGGAAGTGTCGTCTCATGGTTTACACCAGCATCGCGTGGCTGCGCTTGATTTTGACGTGGCGGTGTTTACCAATCTGAGCCGGGATCATCTGGATTATCACGGCACCATGGCGGAATACAGTGAAGTCAAACGGAGCCTTTTTGAGCTGTGTACCAAAGGGCGGGTGATTAACGCCGATGACGTATTTGGCCGGCGCTGGCTGGGCCATTACCCCGATGCAGTGGCTTACAGTCTGCACGGGCGGGTAGCAGATTTCAGGGGGCGTCAGCTGGTGGCGGAAACCGTTCACTTTTATGGTGACGGAGTGAAAGTGACCATTAACTCCGACTGGGGGAATGGTGTATTATCCGCCCCCCTGATCGGCCGTTTTAATGTGGCCAACCTGCTGGCGGCGATGGGAGCACTGCTGGTGCTGGGCGAGTCCTTTGAAAAGCTGCTGGCGACCGCGCCCAAACTGACGGGCGTGGCCGGGCGGATGGAGCCGTTTACTGCGCCGGGTAAACCCCTGCTGGTGGTGGATTATGCCCATACACCCGATGCGATTGAGCAGGTATTGCAGGCGCTGCAGCAGCATTGCAAGGGCCGGCTCTGGTGTCTGAGCGGCTGCGGCGGCGATCGGGACAAGGGCAAGCGGGCCTTGATGGCGGCAGCAGCGGAACAAGGTGCCGATGTGGTTATCCTTACCGACGATAATCCCCGTACTGAGTCGCCGGCAGCCATTATTGCCGACATGCAGGCCGGGCTCAGCAATCCGGCGGCAGCGCAGGTAATCCATGGCCGGCGTGATGCCATTGCATACGCCATAGAACACGCGGACGAGCAGGATATTATTTTGGTGGCCGGCAAGGGCCATGAGGATTATCAGATTGTGGGTACAGAGATCATGCATTACAGCGACCGGGAAACCGTGGCGGCGCTGCTGGGAGTGACATTGTGATTACACTTTCCCTGAGCCGGCTGGCCGAGGCATCCGGCGGTGAGTTGCGCGGCACCGATCAGAACATTCTGGCAGTATCCACCGACAGCCGGCAGCCCACGAGTGATGGCTGCCTGTTTGTGGCCCTGTCCGGCGAGCGCTTTGATGCCCACGATTTTACTGTTCAGGCAGTGAAGCAGGGTGCCGCTGCGCTGCTGGTGGAGCGCTGGCAGGCTCTGGATGTGCCCCAGATCAGAGTGGCCGATACCCGGCTCGCGCTGGGCGTTCTGGGCGGTCTGGTACGTGATGCCAGCCATGCCAAAGTGCTGGCCATTACCGGCAGCTGTGGCAAAACCACGGTCAAAGAGATGGCCGCCAGCATACTGCGCCAGAAGGGGGAAGTGCTGGCCACCAGGGGTAACCTCAATAACGAGATTGGTGTGCCTCTGACCCTGTGCGAGCTGACCGACAGCACTGACTACGCCGTGATTGAGCTGGGTGCCAACCATATCGGTGAAATCGCCTGGACCAGCTCGCTGACGAAACCCCATGCGGCCCTGATCAACAATGTGGAGGCGTCTCACCTGGAGGGCTTCGGCTCGCTGGAAGGCATCGCTCAGGCCAAAGGTGAAATCTACAGCGGTCTGGTGCCCGGCGGTGTGGCCATTGCCAACGGTGACAGTCCGTTCTGCAACCTGTGGAAACAACAGGTGGAACTGATTTATTTTGGTGAGCGCCGGGACTATCAGGCCCGTAATATCAGCCTGAATGCTGCTGGCTGTGCTCACTTTCGGCTGCTGACGCCCCAGGGCGAAATTGAAGTACAGCTGCCGGTGCCCGGCAAACACAATGTGGCCAATGCCCTGGCCGCTGCCGCCGGTACCGAGCAGCTGGGTGCCAGTCTGGCCGACATTGCGACCGGACTTGCCGCCTTCGGACAGGCCAAAGGTCGTTTACAGGTATGGACGCGACCCGGTCTGACGGTGCTGGATGATACCTATAATGCCAGCGTAGCGTCGGTGCTGGCAGGGCTTGATACCCTGGCCAGCCTGCCGGGTTACCGCATTTTTGTGTTTGGTGATATGGCCGAGCTGGGTGATTACAGCCGCGAAATGCACAGCAAAGTGGGTGAGCATGCCCGCAAGCTGGGTATTGATGAGGTACTGACCGCTGGCCGGGACAGCCACCATACGGCAACGGCGGCCAATGGCCGTCATTTCGAGAATAAACAACAATTGTGGCCAGTGCTGAAAGCAGCGCTGGCAGCACACAACAAGGTGGTCGTTTTGGTTAAGGGTGCACGCAGCGCGCGGATGGAACAGCTGGTCCGGGCCATTCAGGAGGGAGAGCTATGCTAGTCTGGCTGGCGGAATGGCTGACTCCCCATTTCAGCTTTTTTAACGTTTTTTCTTATCTGACCTTCAGGGCCATCGTCTCCATTCTGACCGGCCTGATGGTGTCTTTATGGATTGGACCAAGGCTGATCCGCCGGCTGCAGAAGCTTCAAATCGGCCAGGTAGTACGCAACGATGGTCCTGAGTCTCATTTCAGCAAGGCGGGTACCCCTACCATGGGTGGCCTGATGATACTGATCGCCATTTCTGTCTCTGTGCTGCTGTGGGCACGGTTGTCCAACCCCTATGTATGGGTGGTGCTGTTTGTACTGATTGCCTTTGGTGCCATCGGCTTTGTGGATGACTACCGCAAGGTGGTACGCAAAAACACCGACGGTCTGATCGCCCGCTGGAAGTATTTCTGGCAGTCGGCGGCAGCGCTGACAGCGGCCATTTTTGTGTACTGGATAGCCAAGGATCCGGCTCAGACCCAGCTGGTTGTTCCGTTTTTCAAGGACGTCATGCCTCAGCTTGGTCTGTTTTTTGTGATCCTCAGTTACTTCGTGATCGTCGGCTCCAGCAATGCGGTCAACCTGACTGACGGGCTGGACGGCCTGGCGATTATGCCCACTGTAATGGTGGCAGCAGGCTTTGCCCTGGTGGCCTGGGCCACCGGTAACGTCAACTTTGCCGAATATCTGCATATTCCCTATGTGGCCAATGCCGGCGAGCTGACCGTGGTGTGCACTGCCATTGTCGGCGCCGGTCTCGGTTTTTTATGGTTTAACACCTTTCCCGCTCAGGTATTTATGGGCGATGTAGGCTCGCTGGCACTGGGTGCCACCCTGGGCGTGATTGCGGTGCTGGTACGCCAGGAATTTTTGCTGGTGATCATGGGCGGCATCTTTGTTATCGAGACCCTGTCGGTGATCCTGCAGGTGGGTTCCTACAAGCTGCGGGGCCAGCGAATTTTTCGCATGGCACCCATTCATCATCACTATGAACTGAAAGGCTGGCCCGAGCCTCGTGTGATTGTCCGTTTCTGGATCATTACCCTGATGCTGGTGCTTACCGGCCTGGCCACTCTGAAGCTGAGATAACATCATGATTCCTGCACGCACTGTGATTATCGGACTGGGGCAAACGGGGCTTTCCTGTGTGCACCACTGCGTGCGCAAGGGCGTGCGCCCTGTGGTGATGGATACCCGCACAGCGCCGCCGGGTGCCGAACAGCTGCCGGCAGGACTGGAATGTTACTTTGGCGGCCTGAACCCTGAAGTGCTCTGTGGTGCCGACTTGATTATCGTCAGCCCGGGTGTGCCGCTGGCTACGCCCGAACTGCAGCAGGCGGCCGCCGTCGGGGTGGAAATTATCGGTGATGTGGAGCTGTTTCTGCGTGAATGTACAGCTCCAGTGATTGCCATTACCGGCTCCAACGGCAAAAGTACCGTCACTACCCTGGTGGGTGAGATGGCGGCTGAAGCCGGGCTGGCCGTGGGCGTGGGCGGTAATATCGGCACGCCGGCACTGGCGCTGCTGGAGCAGCCACTGGCGCTGGCGGTGCTGGAGCTGTCCAGCTTTCAGCTGGAAACCACGCCGGGGCTGAAGGCACTGGCGGCTACCGTGCTGAATATCAGTGAAGATCATCTGGATCGTTACGACTCGCTGGCACATTACCGGGATACCAAGCTCGGCATTTATCAGGGGGCAGGTCTGTGCGTTTATAACCGGGAAGACAGCGAGACATATCCGCCAAAGGGGAGCAAAGCGCTCAGCTTTGGCCTGAACGGGCAGGACTATGGCCGTCTGGAACAGAATGGCGAACTGTGGCTCAGTGTGCACGGCGAGCCGGTACTGGCAGTGCGCGAGCTGCGCATTGTCGGTGCTCACAACCAGCTCAATGCCCTGGCTGCCATGGCCCTGGCAGATAAAGCCGGTATTTCCCGCATCGCTCAGCTGGCGGTGCTGCGCCGTTTTACCGGCCTGGCCCATCGTTGCCAGTTTGTGGCTGAAAAAAATGGCGTACGCTGGATTAACGACTCCAAAGCCACCAATGTGGGAGCCACTCTGGCGGCCATCGACGGCATTGCCGGTGATATAAACGGCCGGCTCTGGCTGATTGCCGGTGGTCAGGGCAAGGGGCAGGACTTTTCTCCGCTGGTACCGCTGCTGCAAACCCGCATTGCCGGCATGGCCTGCCTGGGGCAGGACAAGGAGCAGTTGCTGGCGCTTGGTGCCAATACGCACGCCGTGGCCAGCATGAATGAAGCCGTGGCCTGGTGCGCCGGACAGGCCGCCGCCGGCGACTGGGTGCTGCTGGCACCGGCCTGTGCCAGTCTGGATATGTACCCTAACTATCCGGCCCGGGGCGATCATTTTGTGTCGCTGGTGGAGGCGCTATGAAGCTGCTGCCTGCTTTCAGCATGGACTGGCTGCTGCGGCCGTCTCAGGGGCATATCTATGATCGTCAGCTGGTTATTTTATCGCTGGCGCTGATGGCCATTGGGCTGGTCATGGTGTCGTCGGCCTCCATTGCTGAAGGCATCGCCGTGGGCGATGACGCTTTTTTCTTTGTAAAACGTCACGGCATCTTTTTGCTGGTTTGTCTGTTTCTGAGTGCCCTGGTGCTGCAGATCCCCATGGCCCGCTGGCAGCAATACAATGCCAGCTTTCTGATCCTGGCGCTGATCATGCTGATGCTGGTACTGGTGGTAGGCCGGGAGATAAACGGCAGTAAGCGATGGCTGGCGCTGGGGCTGTTCAACGTGCAGCCGGCAGAAATTGCCAAGCTGGCACTGTTTACCTTTCTGGCCGGTTTTCTGGTACGCAAGCAGGACGAAGTGCGCAGCCACTGGAAAGGCTTTCTCAAGCCGCTGGCGGTAATGAGCATGCTGTCCTTCCTGTTGCTGATGCAGCCGGATCTGGGCTCAGTGGTGGTGTTGTTTGTGACTACGCTGGGCATGCTGTTTATTGCCGGTGCCCGCATGGGCCAGTTTATCAGCCTGGTGCTGCTGGGTATGGCACTGGTAGCCGGGCTGATTGCCATGGCACCTTACCGGGTTAAACGGGTGACTTCGTTTCTGAATCCCTGGGATGATCCCTTTGGCAGCGGCTACCAGCTTACTCAGTCGCTGATGGCGTTTGGCCGGGGCGGCTGGTTTGGTGAAGGCCTGGGCAACTCCATTCAGAAGCTGGAATATCTTCCCGAAGCCCATACCGACTTTGTGTTTGCCATTCTGGGCGAAGAGCTGGGCTTTACCGGTGTATTGCTGGTACTGCTGCTGCAGTGCTGGCTGGCGTTCAAGGCGCTGCGTATCGGCCAGAAGGTACTGATGGGCGGACGCCAGTACGAAGGCTATCTGGCCATGGGCATCGGCATCTGGTTCAGCTTTCAGACCGTAGTGAATGTGGGCGCGGCCTCGGGCATGCTGCCCACCAAAGGCCTGACCCTGCCACTGGTGAGCTATGGCGGCTCCAGTCTGCTGGTGATGAGTGCCGCCGTGGCCATTCTGGTGCGCATCGATTTTGAATGGCGTCGCGACAACATGCAGGCCAGACAGCGGGAGGCGCTATGAACAACAACAAAACGCTGCTGGTGATGGCCGGCGGCACTGGCGGCCATGTGTTCCCCGGGCTGGCGGTGGCGGATCTGCTGCACAGTGAAGGCTGGACCATTCACTGGCTGGGCACGGCGGATCGCATGGAGGCCCGGCTGGTGCCGGAGCACGGTTATCCGCTGCATACCATCAGTATTTCCGGGGTACGCGGCAATGGCATCAGGCGGCTGCTGGCGGCTCCCTTTAAAATCGCCAATGCGGTGCGGCAGGCGCGCAGAATTTTAAAGGAAACACAGCCCCATGTGGTGCTGGGTATGGGCGGTTTTGCCGCCGGACCCGGCGGAGTGGCGGCCAGAATGGCGGGCATTCCGCTGGTGCTGCATGAGCAGAACGCCGCTGCCGGCATGACCAACCGCCTGCTGGCACGCATTGCCAGCAAGGTATTAATGGCCTTTCCCGGTGCTTTTGAGCAGGGCGAGGTGGTGGGCAACCCGGTGCGCCCCGATGTGATAGCGTTGCCGGCACCGGCCGAACGCATCAGCCTTGCACCGCAGCCGCTGCGTCTGCTGGTGGTGGGCGGCAGTCTGGGAGCGAAGGTTCTGAACGACACTTTACCTGCAGCGCTGGCACAAGTGAATGCGCCTGTGGCGGTGCGCCACCAGTGTGGCAAGGGCAACAGCGAGGCGGTACGCGCCGCCTATCAGGCAAAAGGTGTACAGGCCGACGTAAGCGACTTTATTAGCGATATGGCCGCTGCCTATGGCGAAGCAGATCTGGTGGTGTGCCGGGCCGGTGCCCTGACGGTATCGGAAGTGGCCGCCGCCGGCCTGGGGGCCATTTTTGTGCCGCTGCCTCATGCGGTGGATGATCACCAGACCAAAAATGCACAGGCGCTGGTGAATGAGGGCGCAGCCCTGCTGATGCCACAGGCTGGCCTGACCCCGGCAGCACTGGCACAGCAGCTGGAGCAGCTGGCCGGTAACCGCGAGCGGCTGCAGCAGATGGCCGTGAAAGCCCGGCAACTGGCAATTACCGATGCGGCGGCGCAGGTGGCACAGTGCCTGCGCACCCTGACCCAATAAACGAGAGACAGGCATGACCAAGGTTGAACTGGCAAAACTGAGAAGCATGATTCCCGAGATGAGACGGGTCAGACGCATTCACTTTATCGGTATTGGCGGGGCCGGCATGGGCGGTATTGCCGAGGTGCTGGCCAATGAAGGTTATGCCATTACCGGCTCTGATATTGCTTACAACCCGGTTACTGACCGGCTGCAGGCCATGGGTGCCACCATTTTTCTGGGCCACGATGCCCAGCAGGTGGCCGGTGCCAGCGTGGTGGTGGTGTCTACCGCCATTCAGGCCGATAACCCCGAGCTGCTGGCAGCTCGGGATCTGCGCATTCCGGTGGTGCGCCGGGCCGAGATGCTGGCGGAGCTGATGCGTTTTCGTCATGGTGTGGCGGTGGCCGGCACTCACGGTAAAACCACCACCACCAGTCTGATTGCCAGCATTTATGGCGAAGCCGGCCAGGATCCTACCTTTGTGATTGGCGGCCTGCTTAACGGTGCCGGCTGCAATGCCCGGCTGGGCACCAGTCGTTATCTGATTGCCGAAGCGGATGAAAGCGACGCCTCCTTTCTGCATCTGCAGCCGATGGTCTCTATTGTGACTAATATTGAAGCGGATCACATGGATACCTATGGCGGTGATTTCAGCAAGCTGGAAGGTACTTTTGTCGACTTCTTGCACAACTTGCCCTTCTATGGTCTGGCGGTGTTGTGTATTGATGATGAGGTCGTCAAAGGGTTGTTACCGCGTATTGGCCGGCAGTTTGTGACTTACGGCTTTCATCCCGAGGCAGACTACCGGGTAGAAGATTTTCAGCAAAGTGCTGATCACAGCCGGTTTCGAGTGTGCCGTCCCGACGGCTCCTGCCTTGATGTGCAGCTTAACCTGCCCGGCCGCCACAATGCCCAGAATGCAGCGGCGGCCATTGCCGTGGCCTGTGAAGACGGCATTGACGATGACGCCATTCTGGCGGCGCTGAAGAAATTCGAGGGTGTGGGCCGGCGTTTTCAGCAATACGGCGAGTTCGACACCGGCCGGGGCAAGGTCAAGCTGGTGGATGATTATGGTCATCATCCGAGTGAAGTGCGTGCCACTCAGCATGCCGTGCGCGCCGGCTGGCCCGAACGCCGGCTGGTAACCGTGTATCAGCCCCACCGCTACACCCGCACCCGGGATCTCTATGAAGATTTTGTCGATGTACTGTCGAAAAGCGATGTGTTGATCCTGCTGGAGGTGTACAGTGCCGGCGAAGCACCCATTCCCGGTGCCGACAGCCGGGCGTTGTGCCGCAGTATCCGCAGCCGGGGCCAGGAACCAATATATGTGGCTACGCCCGATGAAGTACCCGCTGTGCTGTCTGAACTGATGCAGGATGGTGACATAGTGCTGACTCAGGGGGCCGGCAATATCGGTGCCCTGGCACGCAAGCTGGGCGGATTTGAACTTTCGGTGAAAGCCATGAAACAGCAAGGAGAGCAGTCATGAAACAATTCGGCAAGGTGGCAGTGCTGTTTGGCGGACGCTCTGCCGAGCGGGAAGTCTCGCTGCGCTCCGGTGCTGCTGTGCTCGCCGGTCTGCAGCGGGCCGGGGTGAATGCTCATGGTATCGACACCAGAGACTACCCGCTGGCACAGCTCAAGCAAGACGGCTTTGATCGCGCCTTTATTGTGGTGCACGGCCGGGGCGGAGAAGACGGCACCCTGCAGGGGGCGCTGGAGCATATGGGCATTCCCTACACCGGCTCCCGGGTGCTGGGGGCAGCACTGGCCATGGACAAGATCCGCACCAAGCAGGTGTGGCGTGCCATGGGGCTGCCTACTGCCGATTTTGAAATTGTGCGTAAGGGGCAGTTTCAGGCCGCCGATGCGGATCTGCTGCTCGGTCGTTTCGGCGGTCCTGTGTTCGTCAAGCCGTCTCACGAGGGCTCCAGCATTGGTATGGCCCGGGCGGAAACCGCCGGAGAGCTGGCGGCAGCTGTTGATGCAGCCTTTGAATTTGATGACGAAGTACTGCTGGAACGCTTTATCGACGGCGACGAATACACCGTCAGCATTCTGGGTGAGCGGGCACTGCCGGCCATTCGTCTGCGCACGCCCCACACCTTTTATGATTACTCCGCCAAGTATCAGTCGGGTGACACCGAATATCTGTGCCCCTGCGGCCTGAGCGAGCAGGAAGAAGCCGAGCTGGGTGCGCTGTGTCTGCGTGCCTTTGACGGCGTGGCCGCCACCGGCTGGGGCCGGGTGGATTTGATGCGAGACAGAGCCGGTCAGTGGTGGCTGCTGGAAGTGAACACGGTGCCGGGCATGACCGAAACCAGCCTGGTACCCAAGGCGGCCCGGGTTGCCGGTCTCGATTTTGATCAGCTGGTGGTGCGTGTGCTGGATATGGCCGGCTGATATGAGCGAAGCTGCCGTTACTCGAACCCGGCTGGGTTTTTTGTCCGGCCTGCTGTTTTTTCTGCTGGTGCTGGGGGCGCTGCTGTGGAGCCTGTGGCAGGCCATGATCTGGGCCACGGCGGCTAACCAGGTGCCGGTGAACAGCCTGATAGTGCAGGGTGAACACCGTTTTGTCAGCCGGGACGATATTCGTGCATCAGTACTGGCACTGCCGGAACTGGGTAATTTCTTTACCCTGGAAGTAGACAGGGTACAGCAGCAGCTGCAGGCACTGCCCTGGGTCTATCAGGCCTCGGTGCGCAAGCAGTGGCCCGATACCCTGAGGGTTTATATCGTGGAGCAGCCGGCGGCGGCGTTCTGGAATGATGATGCCCTGATCAACACTCACGGCGAAGTGTTTGAGGCAGACCGGCAGCAACTGAACCTTATCCAGCTGTCGGGCCCTGACGGCGAGGCTCATAAGGTACTCGAAGAATACCGGCGGCTGCAGCCGCTGCTGGCAGCCGGTGGCTATGACATCAGCCGGCTGCACCTGACGCCACGATTTTCCTGGGAACTGACTCTGGGTGATGGTGTCAGGCTGATACTGGGGCGGGACGACATTGAAGCCCGTCTGCAACGATTTGTAAATGTCTATCCGGGCATCATAGGGCGCGAGCGGGTGGCTTACCTCGACCTGCGTTACGATACCGGACTGGCAGTGGGATGGAAGCAGGACGAAGAGAATGACCAAGAGCGCGGAACGAAATCTGATCGTCGGGCTTGATATCGGCACGGCCAAGGTCACCGCCCTGGTGGGCGAAGTGCTGCCGGACGGTGATCTCAACATCATCGGTCTGGGCAGTCATGCCTCAAAGGGCATGGACAAAGGCGGAGTGAACGATCTCGAGTCGGTGGTCAAGTCCCTTAAGCGGGCGGTGGATGAAGCCGAAATGATGGCAGACTGCCAGATCACCTCCGTGTATCTGGGGTTATCGGGCAAGCATATTGAATGCCGTAATGAAACCGGCATGGTGCCGGTGTCTGAGGAAGAAGTGACCCAGGAAGACATGGACAATGTGATTCACACGGCCAAGTCGGTGCGTCTGTCCGACGAACATCGTGTGCTGCATGTTATTCCTCAGGAGTACTCCATCGACTTTCAGGAGGGGATTAAAAACCCCATCGGCCTGTCGGGCGTGCGTATGCATGCCAAGGTGCATCTCATCACCTGTCACAATGACATGGCACGCAATATTGAGAAATGTGTGGAGCGACTGGGACTGCGGGTAGACCAGCTTATTTTCAGCGCCCTGGCGTCCAGCTATGCGGTGCTGACCGAAGACGAAAAGGAGCTGGGTGTATGCGTAGTGGATATCGGCGGCGGCACCATGGACATGGCGGTGTTTACCGGCGGTGCCCTGCGTCATACCAAGGTGATTCCTTATGCCGGCAGCACGGTCACCAGTGACATCGCCTATGCCTTTGGAACGCCGCCGCTGGATGCGGAAGCCATCAAGGTGCGTCACGGCTGTGCCTTCAGTCGTCTGGTGAGCAAGGAAGATAATATTGAAGTGCCCAGCGTGGGTGGCCGGCCGGCCCGCAGCCTGCAGCGTCAGACTCTGGCGGAAGTGATCGAGCCCCGTTACAGCGAGTTGCTCGGCATGATCAATCAGGAACTGGCGCGGGTGCAGACCGAGCTGAAAAAGTCCGGAGTCAAGCATCAGCTTGCCGCCGGCCTGGTACTCACCGGTGGTGCCGCCCAGATTGAAGGGCTGGTGGAGTGTGCCGAGCAGATTTTTCAGTGCCAGGTGCGTATCGGTCAGCCCGGCAGCATTAAGGGACTATCGGATTATGTTGAGACACCGGTGTACTCCACCGCCGTGGGGCTGTTGCAGTACGGCAAGGAGCACCAGTCAGCACCTCAACAGGAATACAACAGCAAGTCCAGTGTCACCGGCCTGTTCAGGCGGGTGGGTAACTGGCTGCGTGGTGAATTTTAAGCCTGGCAGGAAACCAGGCACCAAAGCGGAGAGAGGGTTAATCCTATGTTTGAACTGATGAATGATCACGAGCAGGAAGCCGTCATTAAAGTAGTTGGTGTGGGTGGCGGTGGTGGTAACGCCGTGGAACACATGGTGCGGGAAAACCTCGAAGGGGTGGAATTCCTCGCCATCAACACCGATGCCCAGGCACTGCGCAATGCCAGTGCCCATCACACCCTGCAGGTCGGCAGCGCCATTACGAAAGGCCTGGGCGCGGGCGCCAATCCGGAAGTGGGACGTGACGCAGCACTGGAAGACAAAGACGCCATTCGCGATCTGCTCGACGGTGCCGATATGGTATTTATTGCGGCCGGCATGGGCGGCGGCACCGGTACCGGTGCTGCCCCCGTGGTCGCTGAAGTAGCCAAGGAGCTGGGTATTCTGACTGTGGCCGTAGTGACCAAGCCCTTTGCCTTTGAAGGCAAGAAGCGCATGAACTACGCCCAGCAGGGCATCAACGAGCTGGCCAAGCACGTCGACTCGCTGATCACCATTCCCAACGACAAGCTGCTTAAGGTACTGGGCCGGGGCATTTCCCTGCTGGACGCCTTCAAAGCCGCCAACAACGTACTGCTGGGCGCGGTGCAGGGCATTGCCGAGCTGATCACCCGTCCGGGCCTGATCAACGTTGACTTCGCCGACGTACGCACCGTGATGCGGGAAATGGGCACTGCCATGATGGGCACCGGCCATGCTACCGGTGAAGACAGAGCCGAGGAAGCCGCCGAGAAGGCCATCTCCAGCCCGCTGCTGGAAGATGTGGATCTGGCCGGTGCCCGGGGCATTCTGGTGAATATTACCGCCGGTCTCGATATGAGCATTGAAGAGTTCGAAACCGTGGGTAACGCGGTCAAGGCCTTTGCCTCCGAGAACGCCACCGTGGTGGTGGGTACGGTACTGGATCCGGAAATCACCGACGAACTGCGCGTGACCGTGGTGGCCACCGGCATTGGTGCTGAGCGCAAGCCTGATATCACCTTGGTGAAGTCCGGTAACAGCCGTGACGATAATGGTCTGCGCCGGGCCGAAACGCAGGAAGAGCAGGGCGGCAAGGTAGCCGTCGGGGGCGATACCGCCCAGGCGAAAACCGATTTGGACTACCTGGATATTCCGGCCTTTCTGCGTAAGCAGGCTGACTGAAAATTACGCTGAATTAGCGTAATCGGGTAAAAGCATGCTAAAGTATGGGGCCATTTTAATGGTTCGAATCGGGCTATCTGACTGACGGACAATCCTATGATTAGACAACGAACTCTGAAAAATACCGTGCAGGCCACCGGAATCGGCCTGCATTCCGGTCACAAGGTGCAAATGCGCTTTGTACCCGCGCCGGCCAACACAGGTATCGTGTTTCGTCGTACCGATCTGGAACCGCAGGTCGAGATTCGGGCCGATGCCGCCCTGGTAAAGGACACCATGCTGTGTACCGCCCTGGTCAATGATCAGGGTGTACGGGTATCCACCATCGAGCACCTGTCCGCCGCGCTGGCGGGCCTGGGCATCGACAACCTCTATATTGAGGTGGATGCCCCCGAGGTGCCGGTCATGGACGGCAGTTCTCATCCTTTTATCTACCTGCTGCAGTCTGGTGGCATTCACGAGCTGAACGCGCTCAAGCGTTTTATTCGCGTGAAAAAGCCGGTGCGGGTGGAAGACGGCGACAAGTGGGCCGAGCTGCGTCCTTTTAACAAGGGCTTTCGCATGGATCTGACCATCGACTTCAAACACCCGGTGTTTGAAGGCCGCAGTCAGCATCTGCAGCTGGATTTTTCCGGTGCTGCCTTTGTCAAAGAGCTGAGCCGGGCCCGGACCTTTGGCTTTATGCGTGATATCGAATACCTGCATTCCCAGAACCTGGCCCTGGGCGGCAGCCTGGAAAACGCCGTGGTACTGGATGAATACAAGGTGCTTAACGAGGACGGCCTGCGTTACCCCGACGAGTTTGTGAAGCACAAGATGCTGGACGCCATTGGCGACCTCTATATGTGCAATCACAGTATTCTGGGCGAATTCTGTGCCTACAAGACCGGTCACGCCCTGAACAACAACCTGCTGCGGGCGCTGCTGGCTCAGGCTGATGCCTGGGAAATGATCACCTTTGGTGACGAAGGTGCCGAGTCGCCCATTCGCTATTACGATACTGCTTTTCAGCCTGCCTGATTAATTCCTCACGCCGGCATCTCTCCGCGCCGGCGTGCTTCTTTTATGCTGTTTTCTGTCGTATTGCCCGGTGCTTTTCAGCGATTGTCTTGAATAGCTGGTCTGTCGTCACCATATTCTGTTTACAAGTATTCAGTGGCAACCTCTTTTACCCGATGCCCCAACGGGTTACATTTGCATAATGTGATCTTTATAACCGTCTAATTATGGCCTCGCCGGTACGCGGGGCATTTTTTCAACATGACAATTGGCCAAGCATGATTACCAAACTCTTCACTCGAATCATTGGCAGCCGCAACGACCGTACGCTCAAGCGACTGCGCAAGGTAGTAAACGAAATCAACGCCATGGAGCCCAGGTTTGAGGCCCTATCCGATGCCGAGCTGCAAGGCAAGACGGTAGAGTTCCGCACTCGTCTTGAGCATGGAGAAACCCTGGAGCAGATTTTGCCGGAAGCGTTTGCGGTGGTGCGTGAGGCGTCCAAGCGGGTGTTTGGCATGCGCCATTTCGATGTGCAGATGATTGGCGGCATGGTACTGAACAATAACCAGATTGCCGAAATGAAAACCGGTGAAGGCAAAACCCTGACCGGTACTCTGCCAGTATATCTGAATGCCCTGACCGGCCGGGGAGTGCATATCGTCACGGTGAACGACTATCTGGCCCGCCGGGATGCGGAAGGTAACCGGCCTTTGTTTGAGTTTCTGGGCCTGACCGTAGGCTGTAACCTGCCTGGCATGGGCCATCAGGAGAAGCAGGCTGCTTATGCCTGTGACATTACCTATGGCACCAATAATGAATTCGGCTTTGATTACCTGCGCGATAATATGGCTTTCTCTCCAGAGCAACGAGTGCAGCGACCGCTGAATTATGCCCTGGTGGATGAGGTAGACTCCGTCCTGATTGATGAAGCCCGCACGCCGCTTATCATCTCCGGCCCGGCGGAAGACAGTTCCGAGCTGTACAAGCGTATTGATACGCTGATCCCCAAACTGGTGAAGCAGGATCAGGAAGACACTGAGGAATATACCGGTGACGGCCACTATACGGTGGATGAAAAGAACAAGCAGGCACTGCTGACCGAAAACGGCCAGATTTTCGTGGAAGAAGAACTCAAGCGCATGGGCCTGCTGGAAGAAGACGACTCTCTGTTCTCTGCCGGCAACATTACTCTGCTGGCTCATGTCAATGCCGGTCTGCGTGCTCATACCCTGTTTGAGCGTAACGTCGACTACATAGTGCAGAACGACGAGGTGGTGATCGTTGATGAGCACACCGGCCGTACCATGCCGGGCCGGCGCTGGTCCGAGGGCCTGCATCAGGCAGTGGAAGCCAAGGAAGGAGTAAAAATTCAGAACGAAAACCAGACGCTGGCCTCCATTACCTTTCAGAACTACTTCCGTCTGTATGACAAACTGGCCGGCATGACCGGTACCGCTGACACTGAAGCCTTTGAATTCCAGCATATTTATGGCCTGGATACGGTGGTGATCCCTACCAATAAACCGATGGTACGAAAAGACATGGGTGACCTGGTGTATCTGACCGCTGCCGAGAAATATCAGGCCATTGTGGCCGATATCAAGGACTGTGTGGAGCGGGGGCAGCCGGTGCTGGTGGGTACTGTGTCCATCGAGAACTCAGAGCTGATTTCCGGTGTGCTCAACAAGGAAGGCATTCCCCATCAGGTACTGAACGCCAAGTTCCATGAAAAAGAAGCGGAAATTATCGCTCAGGCTGGTCGTGCCGGTACCGTGACCATTGCCACCAACATGGCGGGGCGGGGCACAGATATCGTGCTCGGCGGCAGCTGGCAGGCGGAAATTGAAGCCTTGGGCGAAGGTGCCACCCCTGAGCAGATTGCTGCCATCAAGGCCGACTGGCAGGTACGTCACGATGCGGTGCTGGCTGCCGGTGGTCTGCATATTATCGGCACCGAGCGTCATGAGTCCCGCCGTATCGATAATCAGCTGCGTGGTCGTGCCGGCCGTCAGGGCGATGCGGGCTCCAGCCGTTTCTATCTGTCGATGGAAGATGCCCTGATGCGCATTTTTGCCTCGGACCGGGTGACTGGCATGATGAAAAAGCTGGGCATGCAGGAAGGTGAGGCCATCGAACACCCCTGGGTAACCCGGGCCATTGAAAACGCCCAGCGCAAGGTAGAAACCCGCAACTTCGATATTCGTAAAAATTTGCTCGAATTTGATGATGTGGCCAACGATCAGCGCAAGGTGGTGTATGAGCAGCGCAACGAGCTGCTCGACTCCGGCGACATTCGCGACACCATTGCCGTGATTCGGGAAGATGTGCTGACTGATGTGGTACATGAATATATTCCGCCTCAGTCACTGGAAGAAATGTGGAATGTATCCGGGCTGGAACAGCGTCTTCAAAGTGACTTTGCCCTGGAGCTGCCTATTGGAGAATGGCTGAAACAGGATGACAAACTGCACGATGAGCAGATTCTGGAACGGGTACTGGCTGAAGCCACCAAATCTTATGAAGAGAAGGAAGCCGTGGTGGGCGCTGACGTGCTGCGCCAGTTTGAAACCTCGGTGATGCTGCAGACCCTGGACAATCTGTGGAAAGAGCATCTGGCTGCCATGGATCATCTGCGCCAGGGCATTCATCTGCGCGGTTATGCCCAGAAGAACCCCAAACAGGAATATAAGCGGGAGTCTTACGAGCTGTTCACCCAGATGCTGGAAAACCTCAAGCTGGAAGTGGTCAGCATTCTCAGCCGGGTACGGGTGCAGTCTCAGGAAGATGTTGATCAGGCTGAGGCAAAGCGTCGTGAAGCCGCCGAGCGGCAGGCTCAAAGCTACAGCCACGCTGAGGCAGACAATCCGCTGGCCGGTGAGCAGGCGGCTCAGACCGCTGACACCGAGGCAGCACCTTTTGTGCGCGATGGTCAAAAGGTGGGTCGCAATGATCCTTGCCCCTGTGGCTCGGGCAAGAAATACAAGCAATGCCACGGCAAGCTGAGCTGATCAGCTCATCATCATAAAATATCAATGCCGCCTTACAGGCGGCATTTTGTTGTTATCTGTTACGAATGACAGCCTGGCCGAACGATATTCCTGCCACTTCCGTCCCTTTAAGCATATTACGTCAAACCTATCTTGATTCATCCGGCTCCGGTTCCACTTCAGGGCGAATTAGCCCATAATTTTTCGCCCCGTGAGCAGGGGATTAACAATAATAAAACGGGATAAAAAAGAGGCAGATATGCATTATAAAGGAGCTCTGCGGCTGACGCTGTGGCTGGTGCCGGGGCTGTTGCTGCTGGGAGCCGTGATCTTGTGGTTGTTGTTACAGACACAGCGTGAGCTGGAGCGGGCACAGCAAACCCGGTTTGACTATTTTGAAGCGGCTAATCAGATCCGCATGCTGTCAGGCCAGCTTAGCGCCCGGGTCCGCAGCTACGCCTATACTGGTTCCAAACGAGATCTTTCGCTTTATTACCATGTGCTCGCCATGACCGAGGGGCGGCATGCCCGGGTAAACGGCAAAACCATATCCAATGAACAGCTGTTGCAAAGCATGGCACTGACCAGAGAAGAGTTAAGTTTGCTGGAGCGGGCTCGTCAGGCCACGCTCACACTGGCTCGCCTGGAAGACGAAGCGCTGCGACTGACTGAAGCCGGATATGCTCATCAGGCACGACAAAAAGTCTTTAATGCCGACTACGACAGTTACAGCGAGCTGGTGACCAGCTCGGTTAATCAGTTTATCGGGCTGTTACTGAAACGGCTGGACCAGAATATTGAGCAGGAACGGCTGCAACATCGTTATGCCATGGCTGCCATGATCCTGATTTTTGTACTCCTGATACTGTGCATTCTGGTATTGAGCTGGTTGTTGCGTCAGGAGCCATGTGCTGTTGATATGTCAGGTGCTGAGCAAGAAAGTACCTTCTGAAGCTGTCCGTTTGATACCACCTTCCTGAAAAGGTTTCAAGTGAATCTTTTTTTTCATTTTGCTAAATGAAGCTATAAGCTGTGCCGTCTGTATTTTTTATTGTGCACAATCATGAGGAAGGAAAAAATGGGCAGCAGTATGACCCTGAAGGCCATTATTCGGCTGATTATCACGGTGGCGCTGGGCTTTGCTCTGATCCTGGGGGGCGCGTTGTTTCTGCTGCTTCAAGCTCAGAGCCAGTTGGAAGCGACTCAGCACAAGCAGTTTGATAACTTCAGCTCAGTTAATGAAATGCGGAGCATGTCAGGCGAGTTGACGTCGACTATCCGTAATTATGTATCCACCACTTCCGGTGAGGAGCTGAGCCGCTATCACCGTATTCTGGATATGACGGAGGGACGCAGGCCCAGGCCCGATGGACACATCGAGTCCAATGAGCAGATGCTGAAAGGAATGCAGCTGACATCTCAGGAGCTGGCCTTGCTTGAGCAGGGACGCCAGGCGACGGTGATCATGGCCGGGCTGGAGGCTGAAGCCATTGAGCTGATGCAGACAGGTCAGAGCCGTGCAGCCTGGAGCCGGGTGTTCAATGAAGACTACGATCAGAATCGGGCGGTATTACAGGACTCTGTAGATCGCTTTATCTCTATGTTGCTGGTGCGTCTGGAGCAGGACATCGTCACCGCCCGGCAGAAAAAGCAGGTCATGGTCATGACCATGGTGGCCATGACCGGCTTGCTGGTATTACTTAGCCTGCTGCTTGGCTGGGTGTTGCGGCGTGCTGTGCTGCGCCCGCTGGGAGCCGAGCCTGCAGAAATGGAACGCATTGCCGGTGCGGTTGCCGCCGGTGATCTCGGATTGCGTTTTCAGTCTGATGCCGAAGGGGTATATGGTCGTCTGCAGCACATGACCGAGCAACTACGCAAGCTGATTGGCCAGATCAACATGTCGAGCTCCGGGCTGGCTTCAGCCGCGGAAGAAACGTCGGCGGTATCACTGCAGACCAGCACCAACCTTGAACGTCAGCAACAGGATACCGAGCAGGTCGCCACGGCCATCAATCAGATGTCGGCCACGGTGCAGGAAGTGTCTCAGCATACCGCCCAGGCAGCCGAGTCGGCAAAGTCGGCTTTTGATGCCGCTGAACAAGGGCGGCAGGTGGTCTTGCAGACAGTCGAGCACATTCAATATCTGGCCGAAGATGTTGGCAGTACCGGTCTGGTGGTGCAGTCTCTGGCCGACAGCAGCACGCAGATAAGCACTGTGGTGGAAGTGATTCAGGAAATTGCCGATCGTACCAACCTGCTGGCGCTCAATGCTGCCATTGAAGCCGCCCGGGCTGGTGAACAGGGCAGGGGCTTTGCGGTTGTTGCTGCTGAAGTCCGTAATCTGGCCGAGCAAACCCAGCAGTCTTCCCAGGAAATTGTCTCTACTATCGCACGTTTGCAGGCTGATGCCGACAAGGCGCGGGCTGCCATGAACAGTGGCCGTCAGCGCGCAGAAGCGACTGTATTGCGGGCGCGTGAGGCCGAGCGGTCGCTGGAAGTGATCAGTGCGGCTGTACAGTTGATCCACGATATGAATATTCAGATTGCCAGCGCAGTAGAAGAGCAGGCTTCTGTCACTGATAACATCAGCCGCAATGTCACCAGCATTCATGGAATGGGAGAGGAAAATGCTGCCGGTGCCGAGCAGACTGCCAGCGCCAGCCGTGAACTGGCCAGTCTGGCAGAGCAACTGCAGCTGGCGGTCAGCGGTTTCCGGCTGGAGCAGGGCCCCGGTGGTCATGGCTGAAGCCGGCTTGCCGGCCTTGTTCACTTGAAACACGGTCAGTATACTGCCGTGTCTCATCGTGCGAGGATTGTTCATGTTAAAGCTGTTGCGGATACTGTTGCTGGGACTGGCCATGGTTGTCGTGTTTGTGCTGGGAACCCTGTTGTGTCTGGTCCGCCCCCGGCATCCGAACAATGTGTTTTTGCTTGGCCGGCTGTTTCATCTTGCCTGTCCGCTGGTCGGGCTGAAGGTAAAAATCCGGGGCCGTGAACATGTCACGGCGCTGGATTCTGCGATTTTTATCGCCAACCATCAGACCAACTGGGACATTATTACTCATCCGGGCGTACTGTCACCACGCACAGTGGCGATAGGAAAGAACAGCCTGTTCTGGATCCCCTTGTTCGGCCAGTTGTTCTGGCTTAGCGGTAACCTGCTGATTAACCGGGAAAACAGAGCGAAAGCGGCCAGTACCATCGGTAAAGTCGTGGATAAAATACGCAGCCGTAAAATGTCGATATGGATGTTTCCTGAAGGGACCCGCAGCAAGGGCAAGGGGCTGCTGCCTTTTAAAACCGGTGCTTTTCATATTGCCCTGCAGGCGCAGGTACCCATAGTACCCATTGCCTGCTCCAGCTATTACGGCCAGGTTGATCTGAACCGCTGGGATAATGGCGAAGTGTTGATCGACATCATGCCACCCATTGATGTGAGCCAATATGAGCCGGCCCAGCTGAGGGACTTGCTTAAGCTCAGTCGCAAGCAGATTGCCGAGCGCATTGAGCGTCTTGACGGAGAAGCCCGTCGTCCTGAACTCCTTACTCAATCCGGAGCTGAATCATGAGCCAACGCAATGACTGGCGGGCAGAAACCCGTGACATCATAGAATCTCTGCTGAACGACGGCAGTAACCCCGATGCCGAATACACCATAGAGCATCACTTCTCCGGACAGAACTTTGCCAGGCTGGAAAAGGCGGCAGTAGACTGCTTCAAGGCCGGTTATGAGGTGACCGATGCCGAAGAGCTGACGCTGGAGCAGGGGCAGACATTGTTATGCTTTGATGCCATATCTGACAGCGCGCTTGATGAAGAGCAAATTATGCAGCAAATAGAAGAACTGCTGCCCATTGCCGAGAAATATGGCGTTGACTATGACGGCTGGGGCACCTATTTCGAAGAGTCTGAAGAGTAAGAGGCTCTCAGCTGGCAGGAGCGCACAACCGTTTCGGGAGAGCCAGAATGTATCCACCGCCGGATCCCCACACCTTGTTATGGGATGAATATAAATACCGTCATGATCATATCTGGCAGAAGCTGTTTCAGATCACCATAGCGGTGGTGCTGTTAGGATCGGTTCCCTATCTCAAGCCCGAGATCACCCAAGTGCTTAAGGGCTGGATCCTGATAGCGCCCTTGCTGGGCACAGTGCTCAGCCTGATCAGTCTGGTGCTGATGCACTTTGAGCTCACCCTGTTCGGTAAAATAGTGCGGGCTCACCGCGCTCATCAGGAGAAGCTGGGGCTGATACAGCACAGCCGGCATAACTATTTTCGCTATCTGGTGATGACCTATGTCAGTTTTCTGATGCTGGTGAGCATGGCGAACGTGGCCGTGGTGCGTTTGCTGTGGCTGGCAACCTGAATGCTCTGCGACAGGGCTGTGCACATCGCTTCTGTCTGGCTCTGTCGGTGACAGTGAATGCTGCATACACTTAACGGTGGAAGCAGATATTCAGGTCTGCAGTAAACACAGAGGAAACAAACATGGCGATTTATGGCAAAGTAAAAGCGGGTGTGGCAGCAGTAGTCTTGCTGGTAGGCTTGTCCGCCTGCGCCAACATGTCTACCCGTGACCGCAACACCGCCATTGGTGCTGGTGTGGGTGGTGTAGCCGGCTCAGTCCTGACCGACGGCAGTGCTGTTGGCACCATAGGTGGTGCCGTAGTGGGAGGCGTAATCGGTAACCAGACCGGTAAATAACCCGGCCTTGTCCTCTTTTTACCGGGCCTGCCAGGCGGGCTCGCCCAGGTAGTTGCCCGGCGGATAGTAATTGCACACCAGTATCATGATGTTATTGCAGGTGCTGGTGGCACAGCCCAGCTCCCGCGTGTCGGGCCAGACCATTTGAGTGTAATGCCCTACCCTGGGCACCAGCTCCCGTGTCAGCGGCTGGCCCGAATAATACCGCTTTTCTTCTTCCCAACTCTTCACTCCGTCCAGCTCGTTATAGAACCCCAGCGTTCCCATAAACAGGTTTTCACCAAAACCTGAACCCCGGCTGTGCTCGAGTTCGCAGCGCCCGCTCAGCACTTGTGCCCAGCTGGCCGCCTGTTGCTCGGCCCGGGCTGACCAGACCAGCGGCGCGGCATTCACTTCTGCCCTGACTGTGTTATGGGCTGCAAGAATATGCTGACTGATATTGGCTGCTGACAGACCCGGAATAAGTGCCAGTAGCAGTGTAGGCAGGCGCATCATGATCCTCTTGGTTAATGTGGTGATCCGGTGCTCAGCGTTCAATTTGCTCTATTATAGTAGTGGCAAACAGAAGGGATAAGTCTGGCTCTTATATCTTGAGCAGAGCGGCTGCAGAGGATCTTCACATGTTTAACAGTGGCAGATTAAAGCAGGAGTTACTGGCCTGCAAAACCCAGTATGAACAACTTAATCAAATACAGCTGGCGCTGAGAGAGCATGTGGCGGTCATTGAATTCAGCCCGGCAGGTGAGGTGATGGATGCCAACGAGGAATTCCTGCTGGTGGTGGGTTATTCTCTGGAGCAGGTTAAGGGCAGGCATCATCGCATTTTCTGTGATAAACAGCTGGCCGGCTCCCGTGAGTATGAGCTGTTCTGGGAGCGGCTGCGCCGTGGTGAGCATCAGGAAGGAAGCTTTCCCCGGCTGACCGCACAAGGAAAGCAGATCTGGCTGCAGGCTATTTATTTTCCGGTAAAGAGCCCGGACGGCCGGGTTGAAAAAATCCTGAAAATCGCCAGTGATATTACTGAAAACCAGCATCAGTTGCAGCGGCAGCGCTCTGTACTGGCGGCCCTTGACAGATCCATGGCAGTGATTGAATTCTCGGTAGACGGCACTGTGCTTACCGCTAATGATAACTTTTTATCTTTGCTGGGTTACCGGCTTGATCAGGTGGTGGGCCAGCATCACCGTATGTTTTGTGATGATGACTTTTACCGTGAACACCCTGGCTTCTGGCAGGAGCTGGCGGGCTGTGAGCATAAATCCGGCCGTTTCCGGCGCGTGAATGCCAGCGGACAGGAAGTCTGGCTGGAAGCCACTTATAACCCCATTCTCGATGAGCAGGGCCGGGTAGAGCGGGTGGTTAAATTTGCCAGTGATATTACACGGCGGGTGCAGCAGTCACGCCGTAATCAGCAGGCTTCCGAGCGGGCCTGTGAAATAGCCGTACGTACTTCTCATATTGTGGAGCAGGGCAATAACACACTACAGACCTCGGTCCATCTTTCCACGCGGGTCTCTCAGGAGCTGGAGCAGGCCATGGGCATTATCAATCAGCTGAATGAGCAGGCGCGGAATATAGAAGAAATTGTTGCCACCATCAGCAGTGTGGCCGAGCGTACCAACCTGCTGGCGCTGAACGCTGCAATAGAAGCAGCCCGGGCCGGTGAACAGGGTAGAGGCTTTGCGGTGGTCGCGGATGAAGTGCGCCAGCTGGCGGCCCGTACCAGCCAGGCCACGACTGAAATTGCACAGGTGGTGGAGCAGAACCGGCAGATGACCGCAAAAGCCTCTCAGGCCATTCTGGAAGTGACCGGAGTGGCAGAGCAGGGCAAGCAGCAGGCCCACGAAGTGGAAACCTTTATGCATGAAATACATGAAGGGGCACTGGCAGTGCAGAAAACCGTGTCGGTGCTGTCTTAGCCATAAAAAAGCCCCGGCGTTTGCCGGGGCTGTTCTTCACTACTGAATAACCAGAGTTACAGGCTGGCGATCTGGTCGCGCTGCTGCTCCAGCTTGGCCAGGGTGGCCTGGTAATCGGCCAGTTTTTCCTGCTCCTTGGCCACCACCTCGGCGGGGGCCTTGGCCACAAAGCCCTGGTTGTTGAGCTTGCCTTCGAGACGCTTGATCTCGCCCTGCACCTTGCCCAGCTCCTTCTGCAGGCGCGCCAGTTCGGCGTCCTTGTCAATCAGGCCGGCCATGGGCAGCAGCAGCTCGGTATCGCCGATCAGCTGCTTGGTGGACACCGGCGCTTCGTCATCGGCGGCCAGCAGGGTGATGCTGTCGAGCTTGGCCATGGCCTTGAGGAAGGCGTCGTTGTCGGTGGCGCGGCGGGCGTCGTCACCGGCCGGGCGCAGCAGCACGCTCAGGGCCTGGCCCGGGGGAATGTTCATCTCGGCACGCAAGTTGCGGATGGACACGATAAAGCGCTTCACCCACTCCAGATCGGCCATGGCCTGCTCGTCCTGCTCGGCGGCATTTACCTCGGGGTAGGCGGCCAGCATGATGCTGTCGCCACCGCGTCCGGCCAGCGGGGCGACCCGTTGCCAGATTTCCTCGGTGATGTAGGGCATGATGGGGTGCGCCAGACGCAGCAGGGTTTCCAGCACCTCGATCAGGGTCTTGCGGGTGGCGCGCTGCTCGGCCTCGGAGCCATGCCACAGCACCGGCTTGGTGAGCTCAAGGTACCAGTCGCAGAACTGGTTCCAGATAAACTCGTACAGGGCACTGGCGGCGCGGTCAAAGCGGTAGCCGTCGAGGGCGCTGCGTACATCGGCGATGGTGGCCTGCAGCTGGGCGCGGATCCAGCGGTCCGCCAGCGAGTATTGCAGCTCGCCGCCGTTCTGGCCGCAGTCCTGCTCTTCGGTGTTCATCAGCACGTAGCGAGAGGCGTTCCACAGCTTGTTGCAGAAGTTGCGGTAGCCGTCCAGGCGCTTCATGTCCCAGTTGATGTCACGGCCGGTAGAAGCCATGGCGCACAGGGTAAAGCGCAGGGCGTCGGTGCCGTGGGGCTCAATGCCGTCGGCGAATTCCTTGCGGGTACGCTTCTCGATCTTGGCGGCCAGCTGAGGCTGCATCATGTTGCCGGTGCGCTTGGTGACCAGGGACTCCAGATCGATGCCGTCGATCATGTCGAGGGGATCCAGCACGTTACCCTTGGACTTGGACATCTTGTCGCCGTTTTCGTCGCGGATCAGGCCGGTGACGTAGACGGTTTTGAACGGCACCTGCGGCTTGCCATTCTCGTCCTTGAGGAAGTGCATGGTCATCATGATCATGCGCGCCACCCAGAAGAAGATGATGTCAAAGCCGGTAACCAGCACGCTGGACGGGTGGAAGGTGGCCAGTTCCGGGGTTTCTTCAGGCCAGCCCAAGGTGGAGAAGGTCCACAGGGCGGAGCTGAACCAGGTGTCGAGCACGTCGTCGTCCTGGCTCAGCACCACATCATTACCCAGATTGTGGGCGGCGCGCACTTCGGCCTCGTCCCGGCCCACGTAGACCTTGCCGGACGCGTCGTACCATGCGGGAATACGGTGGCCCCACCACAGCTGGCGGGAGATACACCAGTCCTGAATGTCGCGCATCCAGGAGAAATACATGTTTTCGTACTGCTTGGGCACGAACTGGATCTCGCCGTTTTCCACCGCCTCGGTGGCCACCTTGGCCAGAGGCGCGGCGCGCACGTACCACTGGTCTGTGAGCATGGGCTCGATCACCACGCCGCCGCGGTCGCCGTAAGGCACGGTCAGGTCATGATCCTTGATGCTGTCGAGCAGGCCGAGGGTTTCCAGCTCGGCCACCACGGCGCTGCGGGCTTCAAAGCGGTCCAGACCACGGAAGGCGGCGGGCAGCTCGGCGCTGTACACATTCGACGGCTCGCCGGTGGTGGTGAACACCTCGGCTTCGTCGCGAATGGCGGCGTCAAAGGTCAGCACGTTGATCATCGGCAGGCCATGGCGCTTGCCGACTTCGTAGTCGTTGAAGTCGTGGGCCGGAGTGATTTTCACACAGCCGGTGCCCTTTTCCATGTCGGCGTGGTCGTCGCCCACGATGGGAATACGGCGGTTGACGATGGGCAGGATAATGTCCTTGCCGATCAGATCCTTGTAACGAGGATCTGCCGGGTTTACCGCCACCGCGGTGTCACCCAGCATGGTTTCGGGACGGGTGGTGGCCACCACCAGGTAGTCCTTGCCATCGGCGGTTTTGACGCTGTCGGCCAGCGGATAGCGGAAGTGCCACATGTGGCCCTTCTTGTCCTTGTTTTCCACTTCCAGATCGGAGATGGCGGTATGCAGCTTGGGATCCCAGTTCACCAGACGCTTGCCGCGGTAGATGAGATCGTCTTCATACAGGCGCACGAACACTTCCTTCACCGCGTTGGACAGGCCCTCGTCCATGGTGAAGCGCTCGCGATCCCAGTCTACTGAAGCACCGAGTCGGCGCAGCTGCTGGGTGATGGTGCCGCCGGACTCTTTTTTCCAGTCCCAGATCTTGTCGATAAAGGCATCACGGCCGTAGTCGTGGCGGGTCTTGCCTTCCTCGGCGGCGATCTTGCGTTCCACTACCATCTGGGTGGCGATGCCGGCGTGGTCGGTGCCTACCTGCCACAGGGTATTCTTGCCCTGCATGCGCTGGTAACGGATCAGGGTATCCATAATGGAATCCTGAAAGGCGTGGCCCATGTGCAGGCTGCCGGTCACGTTGGGCGGCGGAATCATGATGCTGTAGGCATCTTTGCTGGTATCGCCGTGGGGCTTGAAGTAGCCCTTGCTTTCCCATTGCTGGTACAGAGCCTGCTCAATGGCGTTGGGATTAAAAGTCTTTTCCATGGTGTTATACATCTTGAGTGTGGGGTGGTACCGGCGCTGTGGTCAGCTCGAAACCGGCCTGCCGGTAGGCCTTGAAACGCTCCCGGGCCTGTTGCTTGCCCGCATCGGAAGCCGGCACAAAGTCGTGCAGCTGGCCAAAGCGGCGGGCAAAGGCCGGGGCCTCAGTCGCCAGGTTAATCAATACGGCACGGCCGTTTGCCGGCGGCTGCCAGCCAATCATGACGGGCGCACCCTGACGCGGGCCTTCGCCCTGCAGGTTGTGCGCCACAAAACTGTCGGCCTCCTGTTGCCACAGGCGCTCGTCAATGGCTTCGGCCATGGCCTGATCAGTGGTGTAAATAAACACGCCCTGATTCTGGCGGTAGCAGTCGGTAGCCAGACGACACACCAGCTGTTGCAGCTGGGTATCGTCGTCGTTGGTCAACAGGTGAAAACAGCCGGTGTTCATTTTATTCTTCGACGTTCAGGGCGCCGGCCCGGTTCAGCAAAAACTGGGTCAGCAGCGGTACCGGCCGGCCGGTGGCACCCTTGTTCTTGCCGCTTTGCCAGGCAGTGCCGGCCACATCCAGGTGGGCCCAGTTGTACTTTTTGGTAAACCGGCTCAGGAAGCAGGCGGCGGTAATGGTGCCCGCCGGCCGGCCGCCGATGTTGGCCATGTCAGCAAAGGGGCTTTCCAGCTGCTCCTGGTATTCGTCGCTCATGGGCAACCGCCAGGCCTTGTCGCCGGCCTGTTCGGAGGCGTTAAGCAGCTCGTGAGCCAGCGGGTTGTGGTTGGCCAGCAGACCCGAGGTGTGGTGGCCCAGCGCGATAATACAGGCACCGGTGAGAGTGGCCACGTCAATGACCGCTTCCGGCTCATAGCGTTCCACAAAGGTCAGCGCATCACACAGCACCAGACGGCCTTCGGCATCGGTATTAAGCACCTCCACTGTCTGGCCCGACATGGTGGTGAGAATGTCGCCCGGGCGGTAGGCATTGCCGTCGGGCATGTTTTCACAGCCAGCCAGAATGGCGACCACGTTCACCGGCAGCTGCAGCTCGGCCAGGGCATTCATGGTGCCCAGTACGGAGGCGGCACCGCCCATGTCATATTTCATCTCGTCCATGCCTTCGGCAGGCTTGAGCGAGATGCCGCCGGCATCAAAGGTCAGACCCTTGCCCACCAGAGCAATGGGGCGGGCATCGGGATCCGGGTGACCTTTATATTCGATCACTGACATCATGGCTTCGTTGTGGGAGCCGCGGGCCACCGCCAGATAGGCGTTCATGCCCAGTTCGGCCATTTCTTCTTCGCCAATCACGCGCGTATTTATGTTGTCCCAGGCATCAGCCAGCTGACGTGCCTGCGAGGCGAGGTAAGCGGGATTACAAACATTGGGTGGCATATTGGCCACGTCGCGACAGACTCGTACGCCCCGTGCTACGGCCTGGCCGTGAGCAATGGCGCGTTCGCCAATGGTCAGCTCCCGTCGTGTGGAAACGTTAAACACCAGCTTGCGCAGCGGACGGCGCGGCTCGGCCTTATTAGTCTTGAACTGATCAAAGGTATACAGGCTGGCCAGGGTGGTTTCCACTGCCTGACGCACTTTCCAGTAGGTGTCGCGGCCCTTCACATGCAGCTCGGTGAGAAAGCACACTGCTTCCATGGAGCCGGTTTCATTCAGGGTGCTGATGGTATTACGAATAATTTGTTTATATTGGCGTTCATCAAGCTCACGCTCTTTGCCGCAGCCTACCAGCAGCACCCGCTCACCCAGCACGCCGGGCACCTGATGCAGCAGCAGGGTCTGGCCGGGCTTACCTTCAAGATCGCCCCGGCGCAGCAGTGAACTGAGATAGCCGTCGCTGACTTTGTCGAGCTGTTCGGCCACCGGCGACAGCCGGCGCGGTTCAAATACACCTACTACAATGCAGGCACTGCGTTGCTTCTCGGGACTACCGCTTTTTACACTGAACTCCATGGATTCTCCTGAGCCTGAAGACAATGGACGCTGAATGAACGATAATGACGAACATCGCAAAGGCGTCGTATTTCGCACAGTTAATATGCGAAAATGGTGATTTTACGCTTATTGTTAAGCGTTTCCATTAAAAAAGACAAGTTTACACTGGGATTGACGGTGATTGCATTCCGCTATTTGTTTCGGGAAACCCTGAAGACACAGCTGGCCGTGCTGTTTGTGCTCTTGCTCATCTTTATCAGCCAGAATTTTATTGACGTACTGGGCAAAGCTGCCAGCGGGGAAATCCCGGGTGCACTGGTGGGCAGGCTGTTACTGCTTAACCTGCCCGAGATGGCCACTCTGATGCTGCCGGTAAGCCTGTTTATTGGCATTCTGTTTGCTCATGGACGGCTTTACGCCGACAGTGAGATGACAGTGATGAAGGCAGTAGGCATAGGGCCCGGACGCATTATGCGAGCAACCCTGACGCTGAGCATTATCTGGACAGCGTTAGCGCTGTTTAACTCACTCTGGCTTAACCCCTGGACCAAAAGTCAGGTGTATCAGCTGCGGGAAGAGGTAAAAGCCGATCCGGGTTTTGCAGTGCTGCGCGAAGCCCGCTTTATGAGCCTGGATGGCGGCCGCATTGTGGGCTACGTGGAGGAGCTGGAAGAAGATGATGAAGGCAACCGGCTTAACCGGCTGTTTGTGGTGCAGCAGGGTCAGGCACAGCGTGCTCCTGGCATTGTGGTGGCCGACGGCGGCCGTCTGCATGAAAAAGAAGATGGTCAGTGGCTGACCCTGGAGCACGGCCGGCGCTACAGCGGCACGCCCGGCACCCGCCAGTTTGATGTGGCGGAGTTTGATGAGTACAGCGCCTTTATCAGACCGGCAGAGGTGGAAGTGGCTCAAAGCCGCATTGAAGCCATGCCCAGCCTGGCATTGTTTAATGCCGAGGATATTGAGCAGCAGGCCGAGCTGCAATGGCGGCTGGCGCTGCCCTTGTCCATGCTGGTGCTGACCCTGGTGGTCGTGCCGCTGGCAGTGGTGAATCCGCGCCAGGGCCGCTATGCCAAGCTGCTGCCGGCTATTTTGCTGTATCTTGCTTACTTTTTGCTGCAAACCGCCTCACGCTCGGCCATGGAAGGCGGCAGTCTGCCGCCGACACCGGGACTTTATACTGTGCCGCTGGCATTTTTATTGCTGGTTGCACTGCCGCTTAATCTGGCAGAAACGTCCTGGTGGAATCGTACCCGGGAAAAACTCACACGGAGCAAGGCGGCCTGATGTTTAATATTCTCGATCGTTATATTGGCCGCACCGTGCTGATGGCCATGCTGTTGTGTGAGTTTGTACTGGTGGGGTTATCGGCCATTATCCGCTATGTGGAGCAGCTGCGCAGTGTGGGTGAGGGCAGTTATACTCTGCTGTCGGCCTTCTATTACGTGCTGCTCTCGATGCCCAAGGAAATTGTGCTGTTTTTTCCCATTGCTGCGCTGCTGGGCGGACTGATTGGGCTTGGCCAGCTGGCCAGCTCCAGTGAGCTGGTAGTGATGCAGGCGGCGGGCAATTCTCGTTTTAATATTGTGACCAGCGCGCTTAAAACGGCTGTGCCGCTGATGCTGGTAGTCATGCTGGTGGGTGAATATGTGGCACCGGCCACCAAGCTGGCAGCAGATGATTTACGTACTCAGGCGCGTTCCGGCGGCCAGGTGGTGCTGTCGGTATATGGTGTTTGGGCGAGAGATGGCGAGGCCTACATTAATATTGGCCAGGCCCGACGTGATGGCACCCTGAGCAATGTTACCCTCTACTATTTTGATGACGAGCAGCGGCTGCAGCGCATCACTCAGGCCGCGACCGCTGACTATCGTAACGGTGAATGGCAACTGCTTAATCTCACCGATACCCTGTTTAATCATGGTGAGTCAATTATGACCTCTCAGGAGGCCAGCAGAACCTGGAGAACCACCCTGACGCCCGACAAACTGGGAGTGGTGGCCATTGAGCCTGATGAGTTGTCGATGCGTGGCCTGTGGGAATATGAAGCTTACCTGAGAGATAACGGTCAGGATGCCCGCCTGTATGAACTGGCATTCTGGCGCAAGGCGCTGCAGCCGGTGATGGTGATTGCCATGATGCTGCTGGCCTCGTCGTTTGTGTTTGGTGCGCTGCGCAGTGTGACCATGGGTGCCCGGCTGCTGATGGGCATTTTGTTTGGCTTTGGCTTTTATGTGGCCAACGAAGTGTTTGGGCCCATCAGTCTGGTGTATGAGGTGCCGCCCATCCTCGGCGCTCTGGGCCCCAGCCTGCTATTTATTGGTGTAGCGCTGTTTCTGCTTAACCGCCGAGCCTGAAGGCGAAGCCTTCGGCGGGAGTGGGGAGTAGGGATTCCCCATTCCCTGCTCCCTGATCCCTGTATTCACTGCCTGCTCAGCAGCTCCCGGTTCTGCTCTTTGGTGAGCACCACCATCTCGCAATCGGCCAGTTTATCCTGCAGCGCCAGTTTGCTGTGTGGATTAAACCATACCCATAAATTACCCAGTCCGAGCAGGGCAGCGCCGGCGCGCACCAGGCACTGACCCAGGCGCAAGCGGGAGCCGTCGGTATTCTGCACGCGCAGCCGCCAGGCGCGCATGCCCAGGGTCTGGCCACTGGTGCGCCAGAACCAGCAATAAAAAAACAGTACCACACTCAGCAATATCAGTTGATATAAGCGGCTGGCACTGAGCAGGGCGGCGGTATCTTCATGCTCACCCAGCGCAAACCAGCCCAGCTGCAGCGCCAGAGCGGTCAGGCCAAAGCAGATAAAACCCGCCACCATCAGCAGTGCAACCACCACCAGAAAATCATACAGCCAGGCTCCCAGGCGACGCATCACCCCGGCCCGGGGCAAACCCGTATAAGAAAAAGCCACCAGTTTCGTTCCTTTAAATCGATAAGAGCTGCATTCTAGCAAAAGCCGCTGCAGGAAAAAGCCCGGCCACCCAGCACAAATAATGCTCAGTTGGCACTGTTGTTCATACAATCCGGTTGCGGGCGCTGCGGGGCTGAGTATAATGCTCTGGCTCACTCATAATGAGTTTACCGGTGGCAGTGTGATGGAATTGGTAGACATGAGTGATTCAAAATCACTTGCCTTCGGGCGTGCCGGTTCGAGTCCGGCCACTGCTACCAACAAATAACCCGATTTTATCGGGTTTTTTTGTGCCTGCTGTTCGGCTTTTGCTGAGCGCCTCGCGTTTTACGCCGTTGCACCCTTTCATATTCGCCGCCACAATCATGCCGGGTTCAAACAGGATGATATGCGTGAATATTTTTATACTGGACAATGACATAGAGCGCTGCGCTGAGTATCACTGTGATCAGCATGTGGTCAAGATGATCCTCGAAAGCGTGCAAATATTGTGTACTGCGCTGAACAAAAAGGGGTTTGAAACTCCCTACAAATCCACTCATATGAAACACCCCAGCGTGCTCTGGGTGGAAGCCTCATACGATAACTTTCAGTGGCTGACTCAGCTGACTTATGCGCTCAACGCCGAGTACCGTTATCGCTACCGCAAAGAGCAGGATCACAAGTCCATGCCGGTGCTGGCGAAAATACAGCAGTTTACCTACCCTGCCATCGGCCTTACCGAGTTTGCCCAGGCTATGCCCGATCAATACAAGGTGCCCGGCGACGCCGTGCAGGCCTACCGCAACTTTTATCTGGGCGACAAAATGAAATTCGCCCGTTGGACCCGGCGGGAAGTGCCGCACTGGGTGCGTGCGGCAGACTCCGTCTGAAATTGATACTGAATAGTACGATAGAGCCGTGCTATTCAGTAAATTGTGCTGCTTCCTTTGTCAGTAACTTTTGGAACTTTTTGTAGTCTCTTGACTCAAGCAGCCACTCCGTTGCTTTAGAAATAAAAAAGCAAACAATCATTGCTGCCATAGAAGCAAAAAACAGCCATGTTCTGTCAGTTAAAAAGAAGACAAATGATGTGAGTGCATTTACACTTGCTATTATTATTCCTGCACTTTTGATATCACTACTTTTAAGGTGAGATTTTAAACTTTTAATTTTCCATGTTTTTATCTTCGTGTCTTCTTTTATTGATGTTAATGCAGCTGGCTCTGCATCCAGGTGCCACCCAGATGAAAAAGGTTTTTTTAAAACACTTTTCTTGAAAACGACTTCATTTGATAACTTTACATCTTCTTCTGTTATATCCAGATCTCTTTTTTCATTTTTATTTAAGTGCGATATGGTTTTTTTGTTTATATCTAGCAAGTAGAAATGGCGGCTATTTCCAATGATTATTGTAGAGAGTGTTAATAAAAGCCACAAAGCCAGCCATGATAAAAAAATGATTGTAAAGTTTAGCTCAAACCAAATTGTCTCAGAAAACGAAATTACAATGCCGTAAACCAAAGAGCATGCAAAAGGGAACCATATGATAAACAATCTAGCCAGGTTGGTAGGGTCACTGACAAAATAAAAATGACTCTTATTTTTTATTGGGGAGTCTATTTTTTTCAGAAATTTTATGTCCATCTTATAGTCCTTAAGGAAGCGTTACAAATTTCATAACCAGATTTTTACTATTTCCTACTACGTTTGTTAGTGGCTCATTAGCATCACTGTCATTTTCTTTTTTCCTGTCTATAATCAAGGCGTGTTTATAATTATCTGCTGACATGGAATGCAGAAGAAAAACCGGAGGGCCCAATTTTTTTATCCCAGGGCCGTAATGTCGAGGGCCGGACTCAAGCTTTATCACGCCGTCAGCAAAAGAAGGTATTTTATTTTCTTTTATTTTATCAAGTGTTGAGCTGATACCAGCAACAGAACCATATTGCAAAAAAAAGCTGCTGTCTTTTTTAATGCCTACCAGTGCCTCAGGCCAGCTTATCTCTCTCCAGAACTCTATTTTTTCTAGTGCATCTTTTGGCCATCCTTGCCAGTTATCCCAAAACCTTCTTAATTTTTCTGCTTCAGACGCGGATGCTTTTTTGATAAAAGATTCATATTGGCTGCTAAACTCGCCCTCATGATAAGAGTACTCTATGCGTGTTCTTTTTCTTGTTGTCAATCTAGGTGCTTCTTCATATGAGTATATGATTTGCCCGGGACTCCATTTTCCATTTATTTTGCTCCATGAGCTTGTTGAGAAGTTTTTTACAAAATGATTGCCAAACCATTTTGTATAAGAGCACCGAACTAAAAACCTCACTGGTTTATTAATTTGTGAAGGTATCGGTTTTTCACAGCTGGAAGGTTTTATTTTAACTTCTTCTGCAGAGACAAGCTCTTTTTTATTTGGTAAACGCCAGCGTAATGACTGGTCGGCGCTGCTGTGAAGAAGATGTAACTCATCACTTAACTCTTTTAAAGAGGGCTCTCCGGCAATGGTATATGGTGTTACTAACAAAAAAATAAATATATATATCTTATTTATAATCATTGGCTTATGCCCTTACTGAAATCATGGTTCTTCTTGCTGTACCACCAAAACCACCACGACGGACTTGTCCTTGATAGGCTTTTTCCGTACCTGAAGCCAGCTGAAACTTGTTGATTTTAACAGGTTTTGTATATCTTTGGTTGCCAAGGTAGCTACCACCCGGAGAAACAGCATGCCAACTATAATAGTTTGTGCTTGATAATCCATTACTAAAAGAGTCATCGTCACCGACCAGAGAGCCTTCTGGCATACGATATACAGGTTGCAGGTCTTGTTCAGAAAGAGTCGCAGGAGATGGCCGTTGTGACGCTATTGATGTTATTACAGCAGTTGTCACCATAAAGCCATTATAGTGTGGGCTGAAAGTTCCTTTCTCTGTCGCTTCACAGGTACTAATCACAGAGCTGTCGCACCAGTTATTCTTGCAGGCTGGTTCAGTGATATATGCAAAATCAGCTTCACATTGATATAGTGAGTCATACTTGGGAGCCATACTTGTATGGCGTTTTTTCACTTCTTTATTAAGCGCATTACAATAACTCTGAGGTAATTTTTTTTGACAGCTTTCTATATCATTGAAGAAGTGATATTCAGTATGAGCTGGATCCCATCCGAGTACGAAGATTGGTGTCGCACCCATCATCATCAAAGTTGCTATTTGTGATCTTTTTTGCCTTTTTGTGCTTTTTTTAAGTGTATCACCTAACCCTTTTCTTGCTCTCATGCTACTATCCTGTGCTATTTTTTTGACGGATTCTATAGCAAGGGTTAATTTTAGTCAATTTCTCTTGTTTTACATTATCAAATGGAGTGAAGTGATGAAGCGAGTAGATTCTAAGCCGCGAGCAGGTTGGGATAAATTGGCAGAGTCATTAGGATTTCACTTTCATACTATTGATGGTGAACCTTACTGGGATGAAAGCGCTTATTACAAATTTACACTTGATGAAATAGAGACTGGTATAGAAGACCCTACATCAGAAATCCACGCTATGTGTCTGGAGTTGGTTGATGAAGTGGTCAAGAGTGAGTCTCTTATGGATAAGCTCTTGATTCCTGAGCATACCCGGGATTTGATCTCTGACAGCTGGAGAACTTCGGAGCCATCATTATATGGAAGGATGGATTTTTCTTATGATGGAACAGGTCCAGCAAAGTTTTATGAATATAATGCAGATACGCCAACTTCATTATATGAAACCGGCTTTTTTCAGTGGTTGTGGCTGGAACAAAAAATCGCCAGCGGAGACCTTCCTTCTAACGTTGATCAATATAACAGACTACAAGAAGCTCTGATTGAAAGGTTTTCAATGATAGGAAGAGAGAAAAAATCTTTTCATCTTGCTTGTTGTCGTGGTCATCAGGAAGATCTGGGAACGATTGAGTATCTCTTCGATTGTGCCAGCCAAGCCGGGCTGGCACCCGTCAAGATGTTTGTTAATGATATAGGAGTCAATGGCAGCGATCATTTTATAGATCTTGACGGGCGTGCTGTAGAGCAGTTATTCAAGCTATATCCATGGGAGTGGATTTTTCAGGAGCCTTTCTCTAACGAATTGTCCGGGAGTAAGACTCAATGGGTTGAGCCGATATGGAAAGCAGTGCTTTCTAACAAGGGGATTTTACCCTTGTTATGGGAGCGTCACCCGGGGCACCCTAACTTACTGCCGGCATGGTTTGAGGGAGAAGTAAAAAATGGGCCCGAACGCTGGGTGAAAAAGCCATTATTTTCCAGGGAAGGTGCCAATATTACAGTTGAATCCGTTTCAGGAGTCGAGATGCAGATAGATGGCCCCTATGAGCACACTCCATGTATTATTCAAAGCTGGTTTCCTCCGCCGTGTTTTGCTGGCAATTACTGTCTGATTGGCAGTTGGGTTGTAGGCAATGAAGCGGTAGGTATGGGTGTACGTGAAGATAATACAGCCATTACCCAGGATACTTCCCGATTCTTGCCTCATATTATTCTTGACTGAGTAGTAAACTCAGAACGGGCTCAACTTTTGTAAGTAAAACTTGAACAGGCAGATCATGCGATACTAAAACGGCTTGGTGTTAACCCCAAAGAGCCAGCCGGTGTTTTACTTCTGCTGTGATATCAAAGCCCCGGGCGGGGCTCAGGGCAAACAGGTGTTCCAGCTCACAGGCCATTTGCTCCAGCGGTGCCTGGCGGTAGCCGTGGCGGGCCATTTCCTGCAAATAACGATCGATAAAGCGGGCTGCGCCCAGGTTGCGCCATTGCAGCACATGCACCAGTTCATGCACATGCACTCGCAGCTGGCCGGCGGCGGCAGGCTTCAGGTAGTAGGTATTGGCCAGTGTCAGCCCTTGGGCTGACGGCGTTAACAAACTTTCAAGTCCCATGGCTTTTACCTGTGCAAGCGGTGGTGAGGGCAGCTCATCCACAATCACAAAGCCGGCAAAGGCCAGCAGCTCATCAGTGAAAAAGCGCCCCAATAACGGCTTAAGTTCCAGGCAGGAGCGGCGTGAGTTTTTGTAACGAGCATTGGTGGCAAAGACCCACATCAGGGGATCAAAAGTCATGGAGATTCCGGCAAATCGTAAACAGTGATGACATCATGGATGGCGCAGGCGACTTTATGTGTCGCCCGAGTCCCGGTACATGTCATGCAGTTGGCGCGCCTGCTCAGCCAGCGCACGTCGCCATGACAAAGGCTCAATTACTTCCACTCTGGCTCCAAAACCGGTCAGCCACCACAGGGTTTGCTGATCATTGTGAATGGTGGCGGTCAGGGTAATGCGGCCGTCTTCGCCGGGAGCGGACAACTGTTGTTGCTCGCTGAGCGGGGTTTCACTCAGCCGCCAGGCCAGATCCGGTGAAATGCGGGCGACCAGCTGTACGCTTTCTTCGTTCAGCGGATAATCAAAGCCGCCTTCTCTGATGTAGGCATCAACACAGAAGTCCGGCTGCGGCCGAAAGGCAATATCGGTGATGGCCAGCGTTTGAATGCGGTGCAGGGCAAACTGGCGAATATCATCATAATCATTCACGGTGGCCAGCAGATAGCTGACACTGTGACGGGCCACCAGCCCCTGAGGGTGTAGTGTGTATTGCCGTATATCCCCTTTTTGCCGGCTGAGGTAGCAGACGTCCACCGCCTGACGATTCAGCAGGGCGTCGCTGATGCCCTGCCACACTTCGGCCCTGATGGGGGCCGGCAGCAGGGCCTTGCCATCAGGAATGGCCCGCACTCGTCTGGCCCAGTCGGCATAGCCGTTTTGCTGCAGGCCATCGAGAAAGCGGCGGGCACTGTCAAACTGAGGGCCAAGCCGGTCTACTGCCATGCGCGGTAACAGGCTCTGTAAATATTCTTCTGCCAGCACCAGAGTCAGTGCTGTGGCAGTATCCAGCGCCGGCAGTCCGCTTTTGAAGTTGGTATCAAAAGACCAGCGATAAGGGCGCTCGCGCTTGTCGCATTGCAGCGGAAAGTGCAGTGACATCTTCTCCAGATCCCGCTGAATGGACCTCAGCTCCACACTGAATCCTCGTTCTTCAAGCAGGGCCTGCAGTGTGGTGGTGGCCTTGAACTGAGGTGCCCGGGGGATCAGCTGCAGCATGGTCAGGTAGCGAAAAAGAGTGTCGCGCTGAGTGCCCATTTGTCTTCCTTATTGTCATGTAATGTGCTCGGTTGAGGCCGAGAATACCTTACACCGGCTGCCACTTGCACCTCTGGCCGGATTAACCGCTCACGCCAGGCTGTTGCAGCGGGCCGGCCTCGGGTAAAATTCCTGCTTTGCCGGCCCAGGCCGGTGTGGTTGAACTTTCAGAGTGCCCATCATGTTTAAAGCCGGTCAATTGCTTACCCTTTCCGTTCACAGCCTAACCGATAAAGGGGACGGCATTGCTCAGCATAACGGCTGTCCGGTGTATATTTCGGGCGGGTTGCCCGGTGATGAAGTAGAAGCCAGAGTCACGCTGGCCAGGCCTCGCTATGCTCAGGCAGAAGTGAAGCGGGTGCTGACTTCGGCATCAGAGCGCAGGCCCGACTTTTGCCCCCATACCGAATGTGGTGGCTGTCAGCTCAGGGTGATGGACTATGGTGCTCAGCTGCGGTTAAAACGTGAGCTGCTGGTTAATGCCTTGCAGGAGCGGGGGCTGAACTGCTCAGTGGCCAACACCATTGGCATGGATGATCCCTTTCATTATCGCAATAAGGCGCAGTTTGCGGTGCAGCCCGGTCCGACCCTGGGCTTTTATGCCAAACACAGCCATCAGTTGGTGGAAATAGAACAGTGTGCCATGCAGGCACCGGAAACGGCCGGCATCACGGCACTGGTGCGGCAGTGGATGCGGGAGCTGGCGGTTCCCGCCTTTAATGAAGCTCACCACAGTGGCTGTGTACGTTATGTGATGGTGCGCAATGGCCGGCACAGCGGAGAGCTGATGGTTGTGCTGGTAGTGGCGGAAGAGCCGACAGAGCGGGCACTGAATGCCCTGGTTGAGCGTCTTGCTCAGGTGCCAAAGCTGGTCAGTGTGCAGCTGTGCCTGAATGATGCTGTGGGCAACCGGATACTGAGCGAACAGGTGCGTACTCTGTGGGGCAGCAGCGTTATCAGCGACCGCTTGGGTGAACTGCAGTTTGATATCTCTGCACTGTCTTTTTATCAGATAAACCCGCACCAGACGGAAGTGCTGTATCGTGAGGTGGTGCGGCTGGCCGCACTCTCCGGCAGTGAAACCGTGTTTGATCTCTACAGCGGTATCGGCACCATCAGTTTATTTATGGCCCCCTTTGCAGCCCAGGTTCATGGCATGGAAATAGTACCGGAAGCGGTGGCCGATGCCGAGCGTAATGCCGAGCGTAATGATATTAAAAATGTTCGTTTTTACTGTGGTGCGGCTGAACAGCAGGTAGCTGCGCTGTATCAGCAGGGAGTGAGTGCTGACGTGGTGGTGGTGGATCCGCCGCGTAAGGGGTGTGACCAGGCTTTGCTGGATACGCTGGCCAACATGCGTCCGGCCCGGCTGGTGTATGTGTCCTGCAATCCTAAAACGCTGGCGCGGGATGCAGCCTGGCTGAGCGAGCAGGGCTTTACTCTGGAGCAGGTAACCCCGGTGGATATGTTTCCTCATACCATGCATGTGGAGAGCGTGGCGTTGTTTAGCGCAACGTAATAAAGGTTTGCTATAAAAGTAATTGATAACTATTATCATCAAATGTTCAAGGAGGTGATAATGGTTATTTTGCTGGTAGTGCTGTGGCTGATGACGATCTGGTGGGTGCCGGCATCGTCACTTACATTATGGTTAAGCGCCGGATTTGCATTGTTTGCACTGGTGTTGGCTATGCCTTCAGTCAGCAGGCACTGGTATTGGCTGCCGATAGGCGGATTAGCCGGCCTTGGCATGGCACTTGGAATAATGCTGGGAGATTACACCTGAACGGCTGGGAAGAAACAATCTTGGTGCGAAGGGGGGGACTTGAACCCCCACATCCGAAGGACACTAACACCTGAAGCTAGCGCGTCTACCAATTCCGCCACCCTCGCACATTAGATTGTTCGGCTGTTTTACATGGGCCACCATGTTGGAATTTGAGCTGCTCTCAAGTCAAAGACTTGGTGCGAAGGGGGGGACTTGAACCCCCACATCCGTAAGGACACTAACACCTGAAGCTAGCGCGTCTACCAATTCCGCCACCCTCGCGTGCTCAAATTTTTTCTCAGTGGTGCGAAGGGGGGGACTTGAACCCCCACATCCGTAAGGACACTAACACCTGAAGCTAGCGCGTCTACCAATTCCGCCACCCTCGCCCGTGCTGAGGACTGCGAATTCTATAGATTTTTTACCAGCCGTCAACCGGCTTTTTTAACTTAATTCATAAAAAAACGGCCACAACAGCCGTTTGTTCAAAAATAGCGCAATTTTGCCGGTTTCAGGCCCGGGCCCGGTAAATTTTAAAGCGGCCGTTGGCGGCCAGTGTCTCGCAACCACCAAAGCTTTGTTCAATCAATTCCGGGTAAGGCAAAAAGGCATTGGCTACCAGCAGCAGGCTGCCACCGGGTTTGAGGTAATGCCTGGCTTCCTTTAACAGGGTTTCGGTGGTGCTGTAAAAGGTCTTTAAACCGGCATGAAAAGGCGGGTTGCTGATAATGCAGTCAAACCGGCCTTCTGTTTCACTCAGTCCATCGGACGGATACAGATTGGCTTGCAGGCCGTTTCTGGCCAGAGTTTGCCGGCTGGCTTCGAGGGCCAGAGCACTGATGTCGATCTGCTCCAGTGTGATGGCCGGATTGCGTTTCAGCAGGCTGGCACCAATCACGCCGGCACCACAGCCAAAATCCAGCACCCGGCCCTGCAGAGTACCGGCATTGTTAAGCAGCAGCTGTGTGCCGGCATCCAGGTGTTCGGCGCTGAATACACCGGGCAGGGTGCAGACGGTCAGTTGTTCCTGTTCCAGCCGATATTCTTTGGTCCAGTCGCTCAGGTTAAAGGGTGATGCCGGCTGCGTCAGCTCAGCCTGATACAAACTGGCCCGGCGGGCGCTGTCAACTTTGGTGACGTGCGCGCAATAAGGGGCCAGCAATTTGGGAGCCGACTTAACGCCGCCTTTGTTATCGCCTGCAATAAACACGGGAGCTCCAGTGCTCAGCAGGGGCAGGCAGGCTGCAAGCAGATATTCAGCTTCTGCCTTGGCCTTGGGCATCAGCAACAGCAGGCCCTGAGCCGTTTTCCCGGCAGGAGCATGGCCAAATTCCGGCGTAATCTCAGCACAGCTGCCCAGCCACTGAAAATAGCGGTAGTCGGTGGTAAAAACGCGGGGTGCCGGGCCATGTTCAGCCAGCACCTGGGGCAGCTTGTCTTCCAGCAGGCCGCACACCAGCAGGGGCTGGCGGCAAAGGATATCCAGGTTGCGGCTCAGCATGTCACTGACAGACGTCAGGGCCTCATACATTCTGTGTTCCTGCAAATTTTTAAAAACGGCATTATACATGCCATGGCTGCCCTTGACATTTGCCGGTGGTTGGCAAAAGATGCTGAACAAGGTTTTTTCAGGTGTTATTCATGTCAGTGATAGTCAAACGCAAACCAGTTAAACTGCTTAAACGTAAAGCAGTCCTCTTTTTTGCGTGACCGACGCCTGATACGTTCAGACTCTCTTTTATCAAAACCCCGGCCACGCATTTGCGCCCGGGGTTTTTTAATTCAAAATTCAATCCTCTGATCAGGAGAAGGAGTTTCCATGTTTCGCGGTTCTTTAGTTGCCCTGCTTACTCCCTTTGATGGTAACCGCATCGATGAAGCGGCGTTACGCCATCTGGTAGACTGGCACATCGAGGAAGGGACTCACGGCATTGTGCCGGTGGGCACCACCGGGGAAAGTCCGACTCTGTCTCACGATGAGCATTGCCGGGTGATTGAAATTGTTGCCGGGCAGGCTGCTGGCCGGGTCCCGGTCATTGCCGGAGCCGGCTCCAACAATCCGGTGGAAGCCATTGACTACAGCGTGTGCGCTCAGCAAGCCGGTGCCAATGCTACCCTGCATGTGGCCGGTTATTACAACCGCCCTAATCAGGACGGTCTGTTCGCTCACTTCAAGATGCTGCACGATGCCACCGAGCTGCCGATTATCGTTTACAATATTCCGCCCCGTGCCGTGGTAGACATCAAGCCGGAAACCCTGGCCCGTATGGCCGAGCTGCCGCGCATTGTGGGGGTAAAAGACGCCACCGGTGATCTGAACCGTCCCTGGGCCGAGCGTCAGCTGATTAAAAAGCCCTTTGCCTGGCTCTCGGGGGAAGACGGCACTGCAGTTTCTTACAATGTGGGTGGTGGTACCGGATGTATCTCGGTCACTGCCAACGTAGCCCCGCGCCTGTGTGCACAGCTGCAGGAGCTGACCCTGAACGGCAAGTGGGAACAAGCCCGTGAGCTGCAGGACAAGCTGATGCCGCTGCATCAGGTGTTGTTTGCTGAGCCCAACCCGGCGGGTCCCAAATATGCATTGTCGCTGCTGGGCAAAGCCAGCGAGCATTGCCGGGTGCCGGTGGTGCCGCTGCAGCAAGACACCAAGGCCCGTATTCGCCGGGTAATGGAAGAGCTGGAACTGATATAAAAAATGGCCGCGCAAGCGGCCATTTTTTGTGCTACCTAAAGTGCTTACTGATCGTCACCCTGGTTGTCGTTGCCATGATGATGATCATCCCGGTGGCCGTGATGATCATGGTGATTGTCATAGCGGGGACGACGGGGCTTGTTGATGATTACACCGGAACGCGGCGGGCGACGGCTGGCCGGCGAAATGGTGGAAATCTTGGCCTTGTAGATCAGCTGCTGCTGGCCGCGGGGATCAGACAGCAGAATGCTGTATTGGTCAAAGGCACTGATCATCCCTTCAAGTTTGATACCATTAGTCAGAAAAATGGCGCAGTGGGTCTGGTTTTTACGTAACCAGTTCAGTGCCGCGTCCTGTCCGTTACCCAATGAAAAGGCTTGCTGCAGCGATTGGGGATTCGATGATGGGGCGGTCATGTTGGTCAGTCCTTTTTGTTATTTTTCAATCTTGATTGTGCTTAATCAAGCGCCGGCTTGTCAAAGCAAAGCGTTAATTAAATATACCTTTGCGAGCAGCCTGCCACCCGGATTATCTGCCTGTCGATAAAGGAGTCTGTGTGAACGCTGTCATATCCGGTACCACCATTATGGTGCTGGCTTGCCTGATTGTCAGTATTGGTCAGTTCAGTCTGGGGCTGGTTTTTCCTGTGCTGCCCGACATCAGTCGTGCGCTGGCGGAAGATCCTGAGCGGGTGCAATGGCTGGTTTCAGCTTATCTGTTTGCCTTTGGTCCGGTGCAATTGCTCTACGGGCCGCTCAGCGATGCCCGCGGCCGGCGTCCGGTATTGCTGGCCGGGCTGGCGCTGGCGTTAGCCGGAGTGGCGCTGTGCATGCTGCCTGATGCCAGCTTTGAATGGTTGCTGGCAGGGCGTTTGTTGCAGGGGCTGGGAGCAGGGTGTGCGGCTGTGGTATCCAGAGCCATGCTGCGCGACCGCTTTGAAGGAGCCGCGTTGCGTAATGCGCTGTCGTACATTGCCATGGCAGCGGCCATTACTCCTGTGCTGGCCCCGGCGCTGGGCGGCATGCTGGGAGATACCTTTGGCTGGCAAAGCGTTTTTACTGCCATGTTGCTTTATCTTGCTCTGCTATGGATGATTTTGCTGGCTCGGTTTCAGGAAACTCATCAGGGCGATCGTCTCAGTATGGCACCCGGTCCCATTATACGAGGCTATCTCAGGCTACTGAAACAACGCCATTTTCTGGGGCATGGAGGCATGCTTTGGGGGCAGTTTGCGCTGATGATGACATCTGTGTCTGTGTTGCCTTACGTGATGCAGCATCAAATAGGGATGAGTGCAGCTGAATATGGCCGCTGGGCGCTGCTGCCGGCACTGGGGCTGCTGCTGGGCGGTATTATTAACAACCGGATTCAGCATTGGGTGCGAGCCGAGCAGGTGCTGCGCATCAGTCCATTTATTCAGCTGGCAGCGGGAGTCTGGATTATGCTGATGCCCCTTGAGCCCTGGCTGATGGTAACTGGCGTATTTATTCAGGCGCTGGGTAATGGCATGGCCTTTCCCAATGCCATGAGCCGGTTACTGGAGCCTTATAAAAATGGTGCCGGATCGGCAGCAGCCCTGTCGGGAGCCATGCAAATGCTCAGTGCAAGCGTGCTGACGGCGGTGCTTGCACAGCTTGGGGTGGATACGGCTTTTACGCTCGGGCTGTGCGTTATGCTGGGGGCAGGAGTGCTGAAGGGATTGTCGGTGTTTGCCGTGGGGCGGTTTTAACCCGGGCATTAAAAAGCCGCGCCCTTGGGCGCGGCTTTGGAATTCTTTGTTAACGCAGACTCTTACAGAGGAACTACGTTTTCAGCCTGAGGACCTTTCTGGCCTTGGGCTACAGTGAACTCTACGGACTGACCTTCAGCCAGGGTCTTGAAGCCCGAGGTCTGGATAGCGCTGAAGTGTACGAATACATCAGGGCCTTGCTCTTGCTCGATGAAACCGAAACCTTTGGCTTCATTGAAGAACTTTACTTTACCTTTAACAGTGTTAGACATACCTAAATCCTGTAAACAAACTTGCTAGAATAATCGACTTCAAAAACACAACCTTTACTTATGAAATACAGGACGAGGTACTACTAGGAACTTCGTAATGAACATAAATTCAGCGGTATCCTTAAAGTCGAATTCACTCTAACCGGTTACCTGATGGGGGTCAACAGGTATTTTTGTGAGCTGTGACACGTTAACTTCACTTTGTTGAAACCTGCACACATAAAGAACCGAGTGAGTCTTTTTTGCGCCGGGGTTTCTTACCTTCCCCAGGATAAATCAGCCCTGAACAACAGCTCAAGGCGCAGGGTAACACCAAACTCTGCATCATAATCCTGCTCGCGGGGAAAATGCAGTTCAGGAATAAAGTCCACAAACAGGATCTCCTTATGCAAATTGCGTCGATAGTGGCTCAGCAGGTAGTAATCGTGCAGCTCGGGATCCGAGGCACTGCGGCCTACGGCAACGGCGGCATAGCGAATAGCGCTGCGGCTGCCCAGCAGCTGGTTAAGCTCAACACCCTCAGAGTATTCCAGGGTATCTACTTCTTCCTGCCACTGCACATTGGTGATAAACCGCAAATGATAGATATCGCTGAGTGGCCGGCCAAGATCCCAGCGGCTGCGTGCCGAGTACCCCTCTTCATGAAACCATGAAGCCCGGTTCCATGAGTCCAGCACCCAGGGGCTGTCGTTCAGCTGCCATTGGCGTTCGCCGGTTAAACGGACATAAGGATCAAGAGGAAGCTTGATTTTAATACCGGCACCGGCATCAAAGCGCCAGCGTTCGTTTTTGTCCCGGTTACTCAGGCGACGCAGCCCGATAAGAAAGTTGTCGCTGTCAAAGTTGTTATTATTTCTGGCGGTATTGGCTCCCTGTTGAGCCAGCGTGCCCTGGGTCTCGTCAGGATCACTTTCGATCAAAATACGCAGCCGTTCTTCCGTAGTGGGCAGATCGAGGCGCAGCTTGAGTTTGGTCTCGGAGCCAAAATCATCCCGTTCGTGCCAGGAAAACTCCTGACTGAAGCGCAGGTAAGAGCCGTTTTCAATGGTCAGGCTGTCATCCTCACCAAAGAAGTTATCGATGTTGCGGGCACTGTTATCAAGCCAGTCGGTCACGCTGTCGTGCATGGGAGTAATTTTATCCACTACCCACAGCGGCAGATCACTGTCGTCAGGCTCTTCAGATGAAACAAGGCCGGGAAGCAGAAGCAGGGTGGAAAAAAGCAGTAATTTGTTCATGGCACCATCCTTTTGCCGTGTTATTACTAAGGTTAGAAAGCTCTTTTGAGTTATACCATGTTTGTTTCGTTAAATACTGCTTCGCAAAAGCATAAAAAAGAGCCGGTAAGATACCGGCTCTTTAATCGTGACTGTGAAGAAGCATGCTCAGAAGTGAATTTCCGCGCCAGCAAAGGCACCGTCGAAGTCCAGTCTGGCATCGATATTGTCAAGGTCGTCCAGCTCCAGGCTGATGGCCCGGTATCCGGCATGCAGGTTGAGATCCAGCGCGACGGTATCAATCAGGTTGTAGCTGATGCCGGCCTGATAGTCGGAGATGTTATGGCCATCCAGAGCGAGATAGTTTAGCTCGCCAAATGCCGACAAACCGGTGAGAGGAAGAGCAGCCTCCGCCTTGAAGTAACCCAGGGGGAGGGGAGCGTTCAGCTTCTCATTGGAACGAATACCGCGGGTATCCACAACACCAATGTCGCCGTTAAGGTATTTGATATTTGCGCCCAGATCGATACTGAACAGGGCGTTATCAAATACTTCATAGTAGAGAATAAAGTCGGTATTGGTGACCTCAAAAGAGGTACTGAGTGCCGACCCGGTCGCATAATCCACACCGCCAAAGCTAAACTGGCCTGATACCACAGTGTTGCCATCGGCAGTCAGATCACCATGCCTGACTTTGAGATTGGGAAGTAACGGAACCGGATGTTCAACAGCAACATAAAATACACCTTGAGTGCTGTCTTCAAAGTTAAAGTCTGCGCTGCTGTTTTTGCTGCCAAAACCACCGCTGGTATTAACCTGCCAGGCTTGGGCTCCTGCATAGAGGCCTATGACATCTGCACCTGCCTGTGTGCTGCCCAAACCAGCGAGCAGGGCTAATGGCCAAACTGTTTTTTTCATCGGTGATGTTCCTGTATGCCGATAGGAATGGAATCAGTGAATCAGCTATTTTCAGATACAAAAAAGCCCCGCTTTCGCGAGGCTTTAAAGATGGTGCCCAGAGGCGGAATCGAACCACCGACACGGGGATTTTCAATCCCCTGCTCTACCGACTGAGCTATCTGGGCAACGGGGCGTCATTTAAATCGATCGCCCCTGGCAAGTCAACCGCTTTTTCTGTTGCTTGTGTGCGTTCGCTCAAGGCTTGAGCAAAGCGGCTGTTTAACTCGCAGACGGGGGAGTGTAGCCCTCAATATTGACGTCGGCACCTTCAAACAGATAGGCCTCCATTTCCTGCTCCAGCAGCTGACGGTGCTCGGCGTTCATCATGTTCAGTTTTTTCTCGTTGATAAGCATGGTCTGTTTTTTCTGCCATTCAGCCCAGGCTTCTTTGGAGATATTGTCGTAAATACGTTTGCCGAGCTCACCCGGATACATCTGAAAGTCCAGACCTTCGGCTTCCTTGTTCAAACGCTGGCAAAAAATGGTTCGGCTCATGGGATCCTCTTGTGCAGTTGCGGGTAGGCAAGCAGCTTTTTGGTTGCTGCCGCCAGGCCTACCGGTGCCGGTTGGTGCAAGTTATACCAAAGACGCTGGTCACTCGCCATGACCTCAGCGGGAATGCGCGGTATTTGTACCCGCCAGGGGCTGATATCCAGATGGAAATGACTGAAGGTATGACGAAAGCCGGGCAGAGGCTCGGGCTTGCCGGCTTCGGGAAAGCGGCTCAGCCAGCGCTGCATTTCGCGCTCGTCAGCAAACTCGGGAAAACAGTAAAGTCCACCCCACAGCCCCTGGGGCGGACGCTGTACCAGCAGCAGGTGATCGCCGCTTTGCAGCAGCACAAAACAGGCTTGTTTTTCCGGCTGTACCGTTTTTTTGGGCTTGGACTCGGGAAAGGCAGTGGGTGTGCCCAGAGCAAGGGCAACACAGTCGTCGCTGACCGGGCAGCGTTCACAGGCAGGCTTGCTGCGAGTGCAGATGGTGGCCCCCATGTCCATCATGGCCTGGTTATACTGACTCACGCCTTCTGCCGGGGTGAGTACTGCTACTTTGTCCCAGAGAGTATTTTCCACTTCTTTTTTACCCGGCCAGCCTTTCTGGCCCAGCCAGCGGGTGAGCACCCGTTTTACATTGCCGTCGAGAATGCCGTGATGCTGGCCAAGCGATAAGGACAGCACGGCTCCGGCAGTGGAGCGGCCTATGCCGGGCAGGCCCAGTACGTCTTCAAAGCGTTCAGGAAAACGACCGCTGTAGTGATCGCGAATAACCTGAGCCGCTTTGTGCAGGTTGCGTGCCCGGGCGTAGTAGCCCAGCCCGGTCCAGTGATGCAGCACTTCATCCTGTTCGGCATCGGCCAGGCTGAGCACATCCGGAAAGCGCGTCATAAAGCGCTGATAGTAGGGAATAACAGTGGTTACCTGCGTCTGCTGCAGCATGATTTCCGACACCCAGACCCGGTAGGGGGTTTTATTCAGCTGCCAGGGCAGGGTTTTGCGGCCATGCACGTCATGCCAGGCCAGAATGCGCTCGGCGAAAGATTGGTTGCTCACGGGGATCATCTTGTTGTTTGGCATGTCCGAATTCGACCATAAGCCGTATTCAGGCGCAACGCATCTGTTGTTTATGGTTTGTTATTGCGGTGATTTCTGATACAAAAGAAAGGTTTTGTTGGCGTCCGCCACGCGTGGTAATTCAGAGAGACCCCTATGCAGCCGTTTTTTGCCAAGCGCTTTGCCAAGGTAGAGCCTTCCTTTATTCGAGAAATACTCAAAGTTGCCGTTAATCCGGAAGTGATCTCCTTTGCCGGTGGCCTGCCCAATCCGGCGTTCTTTCCCAATGAAGCGCTGGAAGTTGCGACTGCCAAGGTGCTGCAGGACAAGAGCAATGGCGCATTGCAATATGCGGCCACTGAAGGCTTCGGCCCGTTGCGTGAATATATTGCCGAGCGCTACCGCACTCAGCATGGCATGACGGTAAATCCTGATAACATTCTGATCACCAACGGCTCTCAGCAGGCGCTGGACCTGATTGGCAAGGTGCTGGTAGACGAAGGTGCCAAACTGATTATTGAAGAGCCCGGCTATCTGGGGGCCATTCAGGCGCTGTCTGTGTATCAGCCCGAGTTTCAGGGAGTTTCGCTGAATGATGACGGCCCGGATCTGAACGAGCTGGACGCTCTGCTGGCCGGGCCGCACCATGCCAGACTGATGTATGGGGTAACCAACTTTCAGAATCCGTCGGGTCTGAGCTACAGCCTGGAAAAACGCAGGGCAGTGGCCGAGCGTCTGGTGCAGCATAATGTGCTGATGGTAGAAGACAACCCCTATGGTGAGCTGCGCTTTGAAGGCGAGCATCTGCCGCCCATTGCCAAGCTGGCACCGGAAAACGTAGTGCTGCTGGGTTCTTTTTCCAAAGTCGTAGTGCCGTCCTTCCGTCTTGGCTGGATGCTGGTGCCAGACTGGCTGCGCCAGAAGATTACCATTGCCAAGCAGGCCTCCGATCTGCACACCAACGGCTTTGCCCAGCAGGTGCTGTACAGCTATCTGCAGGATAATTGCCTGGATGCTCACATCGATCGTATTCGCACCGTTTATGGCCAGCAAAAAAATGCCATGGAGCAGGCGTTGCTGCGTCATTGCCCCGGACTGGACTTTACCCGTCCGGAAGGCGGCATGTTCCTGTGGTTACGTTTGCCCGAACATATCAGCGCCATGGAGCTGTTTAATCTTTCCATCAAGCAAAATGTGGCTTTTGTGCCCGGCCAGCCGTTTTATGTGCGCCCGGATATTCTTAACACTGCTCGTTTCAGTTATTCCGGCTCCGACGCCGCCACCATAGAAGAGGGTATCAGCCGGTTCGGCAAGGTGATTCGGGAAATGATGTGAACATAAGAGGCCGCAAGGCCTCTTTTTATATAGTGGGCAGAGCAGGGGGAGACTGCTTGACGGTTTTGGTCACTATGTAGGTGTAGTAGCGCTCTATGCCCAGACTGGCCTCCAGCCAGCTGTCGATCAGCCGCTGATACTGGTCGATATCATCACACAGTATTTTGATCACATAATCCACACCGCCCCCGGTGGCGTAGCAGTCGGTGACCTGCTTACACTCTGCCATGGTATATTCAAAACGGCGCATTATGTCGGCGCTGTGCCTGCCCAGACTGATTTCCACCAGCACAGCAGTACGCCCCTGTAACAGACCTGAGTCAATAAAGGCACCATAGCCACGAATAATACCTGCCTGTTCCAGCCGCTTTACCCGCTCCCAGCAGGGACTGACCGACAGATTGATGGCCTGAGCCAAGGCCGACTTGGTGATACGGCCCTGTTGCTGCAAAATTTGCAGGATCTGAATATCATAACGATCCAGTTGCATCTTGTTGCCTTGTTATTGGTGATTACTTTTTTACAAACAGCTGACGCGGATAATTGCTCAGCGTCTCGGCCCCGTTACTGGTGATCACGATACTCTCGGTTGTTTCCATGCCCCAGTCGTCCTGCCACAGGCCCGGCATAAAGTGAAAAGTCATGCCCGGCTCCAGAATAGTAAAGTCGGTATTACGCAGGCTCATGCTGCGCTCTCCCCAGTCGGGCGGATAACCCATACCGATGGGATAACCGCAGCGGGCTCCTTCCCGGTCAAAGCCGTATTTGGCCAGAGTGGCGTTCAGCGCATTGGCGATATCGGCACAACGGTTACCCGGCTGTGCTGCTGCCAGACCGGCTTCCAGTCCGGCATTAAGGGCCTCTTCGGCGCGCAGGAAATTGTCGGTAGGCTGGCCCAGATAAATCGTGCGCGACAGCACGCAATGATAGCGACGATGGCAGCCCGCCAGCTCAAAAAAAGTACCCTGATCTCGGCAGAAGGGCCTGTCATCCCAGGTGAGATGAGGGGCCGAAGCATCAGGCCCTGAAGGCAGCATGGGGACCATGGAGGGGTAATCACCAAAGTGGCCGTTATATCCTTCCATCGCAACCCGGTAAATTTCCGCGACCAGCAGGTTTTTGGGCAAGCCCGGCTCTATCATTTCCAGAGCGGCGGCATGCATACGCTCTACAATGCGGGCCGCAATCCGCATATATCTGAGTTCGGCTTCTGACTTGACTGCCCGGCACCAGTTCACCATATCGGTGGCATCCACCAGTTCGGTGTCGGGCAGGTTTTCCCGCAGGGCCAGCCAGGCGGCCGGAGTAAAGTAGTAACTGTCCATTTCTATGCCGATGCGGCCATAAGTCCACTCATGGGGTTTGAGATATTGATTGGCCAGATATTCCATGGCATTCATCGGCGGGTTCATCACGTAATAGTCGGGATACCAGAGAATATTCTCTTCCTGCAGCCAGACGGTGCGGCGGGCACCGTTGGCATCCATATGCCGGCCAAACCACATGGGTTCACCACTCATACCCACAATGGCAGCCTGAGGTGTATAGAAAGACCAGCCGTCATAGCCGGTGATCCAGGCGATATTGGCCGGATCGTGCACGATCAGCGTCTGAATATCTTTTTCGTACATAGCCGCTCTGACTCTGGCCAGGCGCTGCTGATATTCCTCGCGGGAGAAACTGGGGATCTGTGTATGCATGATCTGCCCCTGTGATGATGGCACGGTGAAGCACTGATGATTAGGCTTCAGGACTCATCCCAGTACAGTCAGCGAGGGCGTCAGTGTCAACCAGTTACCATTGAAACAGCCTGATTCTGCAAATTGCTTACATTTTTTTGATATTTTAATATTTATTTTGTGATCTTGATCACGTCAGGGCCGAAGAAGTGGATCATTGTGGTTGCTGTGGTGTTTTTTGAATGTAAAATTTCGGCGCTTACGGAACGACTGGTTAACTTATCTACAAAAATAATAAATAGCAGATAATTACTTTGGCTTTTTCTGAGGATGTAGAAATGAAAGGCTCCCTTTCCGCCCGAATCTTTACCGGGCTTTTTGTCGGTCTGCTGATCGGCAGTGCAATTCAGTATGTGTTTACGGATGTTTCTCTGCTCAATAACGAGCTGGTTGGCCTGGCTGAAGGCCTGGGCGGCATGTTTGTATCATTGATCAAGCTGATGGTGGTGCCGCTGGTCTACATCTCGATTGTGACCGGTATCTGTGAACTGCGTGATGTGGCCAGCTTTGGCCGGCTGGGCAGCCGTACCTTTGGTCTCTATATTATCAACACCATGCTGTCGATTGCCGCTGCCATTCTGGTGGGTGTGATATTTCAGCCCGGCCTGGGTGCCACTTTGCCCCATGGTGCCAGCGGTGCTGTTGAGCTGACCACCACAGAAACTCCGGATCTGGGTGCCATGCTGGTGAACATAGTGCCCAGCAACCCGGTCCAGGCCTTTGCTTCCGGTGATATGCTGCAAATCATTTTTATGGCTATTCTTACCGGCCTGGCCATTCAGGGCCTGGGTGCTACGGCGGCACCGGCAGCCCGTGCGTTTCGTATGGCCAATGAAGTGATGATGAAGCTGGTAGGTCTGGTCATGACCCTGGCACCTTATGGTGTGTTTGCACTGATGATAAGCCTTGGTGCTACCCTCGAAGCCGCCACCCTGATGTCGGTAGCCGGTTATGTGGCCATGGTGGTGATGGTGCTGGCGTTCTGGATTTTGGTGGTATATCCGCTGGCGGTCTGGCTGACGACCGGCATCAAGCCGGGTGTGTTCCGCAAGGCTACCCGAGAGCAGCTGCTGTTCTCTCTGTCTACTGCCAGCTCCAACGCCACCATTCCGGTGACCATGCGTACCCTGACCGAAAAGCTGGGTGTATCCAAGGCGGTAGCCGGTTTTGGTGTGCCCCTGGGTGCTACCATCAATATGTCGGGCTCGGCCATCTACATTACGCTGGCTGCCTTTTTCGCTGCCAACATCTCCGGTACGCCCATTCCCATGGGTGATCTGCTGACCGTGGGCATTACCGTGCTGCTGATGTCGGTGGGTGTGGGCGGTGTGCCCGGCGGTGCTGTAGTCATGGCCGGTGTGTTGCTGCATCAGATGGGCCTGCCGGTGGAAGCTATGGCCATTGTGATGGCAGTAGACCGCATTAACGATATGTTCTGTACCTCTTCCAATGTGGTGGGTGACACTGCCGTCAACACCATAGTAGCCAGAATGGAAGGCAATCCGGACAGCATCGATGACGATGTGACCGAGCCGGTTCGCAGCAAGTAACCCGCAGAAAAATAAAAAACCGCCGACAGGCGGTTTTTTATTTCAGCAGTTGTGTGCTGTGGGATTGGGAACCGGAAAAATCCGATCGTAAGCCAGATTGTAGAAAAAGGTATAAGTCAGATAAAAGCAGGACATGGCAATGTCCATGATAAAGGCATCCCACAGGCTGATATTCAGGTGCCAGGCAATCATCGGCAAAAACAGCAACAGCAGACCGCCCTCAAACAGTATGGCATGGAGTACGCGAACAGGAGTCGTTTTGCGTACGTCTCCCCGCAGTTTCAGCATGCCGTGATCAAACAGAATGTTGTAGAAGTAGTTCCAGACGGTGGCAATTACAGACCCCACCAGTGCCATTAATCCCAGCTCAAACAAATCGTAATGGAATACCAGACTGGCGAGAGGGGCAAAAATCAGCAGACCGATAATCTCAAAGCCAAGGGCATGTCGAATCCGATCTTTGGTGGTACGCATAAAAACTCCTTCAGAAAATGTGTTGCAGACCATGATATTCTATCTGCTATTGTTTGGTTAGAAAGTTAGTAAGTATCGGATTAAAAGATAGATGAGCTTTTCCATTGAACAGCTGCATGCTTTTGTAGCTACGGTTGATACCGGCTCTTTCTCGGCGGCGGCCCGTCGTCTGGGCAAGGCTCAGTCGGTAGTAAGCACAGCCGTGGCTAACCTGGAGATTGATCTGGATAACACGCTGTTTGTGCGTTCAGGCCGATACCCGCAGTTAACGCCGGCAGGGGAGCGATTGCTGGCGGAAGCCAGAATCATTCTTGAGCGTTGTGAACATTTTCGCGGCGTGGCCAAAAGCCTGGGAGAAGGGGTGGAAACTCGGCTGGTGCTGGCGGTAGATGAGCTTTATCCGTCGGAGCAGCTGGGTGCCCTGATGGATGAATTTGCCCGGCGCTTTCCGTCAGTGGAGCTGGAGCTGTTGTTTCCGTTAATGGAGGATGTAAGCCGGCTGGTACTGGAAGAGCGTGCCGATCTGGGTATTATGTGGCGACAGGAAATTCTGCCATCGGCCCTGAATTTTCATGCCCTGGGACGAGTGCCGCTCAAGCTGGTGTGTGCGCCTGCCCATGCTCTGGCCGGCCAGCAGGTCGGCTGGGAAGAGCTGAAGCGTTATCGTCAGTTAATGGTGGCTACCCGTAACGACAGTGAAGAAAAAGTCCGCCTGCGGGTGGCCGCTGATGTATGGTGGGTGGAAAGTCAGTGGGTTATTGTTGAGCTGGTCGAGCGTAATCTGGGCTGGGCTTTTGTACCGGAACACGTAGTAGCGGACGCCCTGGCCAGAGGCCGTCTGGTGTCGCCGGCGCTGGAGTTTGACGATCAGGACTGGCCCGTGGCACTGGAGCTGGTGTGGCACAAGCAGCGACCTCTGGGAAAGGCCGCCGCCTGGTTAAAGGCTGCGGCAGTGGGGGCGGCTCAGTCTTCCAGCTGATAGGGCAGGGGCAGCAGCAGCAGCCGGCTGTCGGGCTGATCCTTGAAACGCAGCACGGTGCCGGCATCCAGATCCTTATTCAGCACAGAGGTCAGCACACACTGATCATGCTGCTGGCATACACTGAGCACAGTACCGGCGCGCCGCCAGTTTTCCCCCAGCTGCAGCTCCAGATCCTGATTAACCGTCACCTGAGCGGTAGCCGTGCCCTGCAGAATAAACATGGCTTTCTTATTGGCTCCGCGATATTTGGCTCTGGCAACGGTTTCCTGCCCCATATAACAGCCTTTGGTAAAACTGATGCCGCCAATCGCCTGCAGGTTGAGCATCTGAGGTATATAGTCGCCCTGATGCTCGGCGCTCATATCCGGCAGACCGGCCTGGATCATCAGCCCTTGCCACTCCTGCTCTTCGCCTGTGGGCAAGTCGGGAAGCGTGGCGTCTTTGGGCAGCACCAGCAGGGCATGCTCGGCGGCTACCGGAATAATGACGCCACCCTGCCACAGATTACCGTCACCTGCTTCGTGGCTCAGCCAGTGTGACAGGCCTTCACCGGCCAGGCCAAATACTTGCCATTGCGCACTGGCGTCTTCAATATCGGTTTTGGCAAATACCGCAAACTTTTTCAGCTCCGGCAGCTGACGCGCTACCAGCGAGCTGTTCAGCACCAGCAGCAGCTGTTCGCCCTGGTTGGCCAGCCAGAAAGAGGCCCACAGTTTGCCTTTGCTGTCACAATGGCCGCCGGCGCAGGCATCGCCTTCTGTCAGTGAGGTCACGTCGCAGGTTACCTGGCCCTGCAGATATTTGACCCGCTCTTCGCCGGTCAGACTGATCACGGCTCTGTCGGTCAGGGGATAAAGTTTGGGGGAGGAAGGGATGGTAAACACGGGAATACCCTCTGTTTCATTCTTAAAGTGTGACCCTCATGGTAAAGACGGCCAAGTTATTTGTCAGTATTCATTCGACCTTATAACATAAGCTTTGTTTTGCTAGATGGAAGCCGACATGCTCACAACCTCTGAAAAACCCCGCCTTGTCTGGGCATGCCGCCGCGGCATGCTGGAGCTGGACGTGATTCTGGGCCCCTTTGTGGAGCACGAGTACGACGCTCTTGACGAAACTCAGAAGGCTACCTTCTGCCGGTTACTGGAATGTGATGATCCGGACTTGTTCGCCTGGTTTATGGGGCATGAGCGTTCACAGGATGCAGCGCTGCAGGCCATGGTGAGTTACATTCTTGAGCGCAACCAGATTCGTAATCAACGCTGAGCCGTCATGGCTGCTCCGGCTTTATTTGCTGGGGCTGGCGCTGTGCCTGTGGCTTCCGGCTTCGCTGCTGTTGAGTACCGACCGGCTGCTCTGGTTTGCGCCTGTGTGGTTACTGGCGGTAATCATAATGTGGCAACGCGCCCGGCACTACCGGCCACGGGGTGAGTTTAATGCCGGTATTATTACTCTCGACGGCCGCCGTGGTGAGCTGTCGCGCTTCAGCCGGGCCGGTCCCGGCTTTTTGCTGCTGATATTACAGCAAGATCCCTGGCCGCCCTTGTGGATATTTCAGGATGCCGTGCCCGATGCAGTTTACCGGCGTCTGGCACGGCAGCTGTTTTATCAGGGCTGACGCGGGCGATAGTTGGCCGGGCTGAGTACCGTCGGAGCCGGATTATCGAGCTGGCCGGGGTAGTCCAGGGTGTAATGCAGTCCGCGTGACTCTTTGCGTTCCATGGCCGACAGCACAATCAGCTCTGCTACCTGCACCAGATTGCGCAGCTCAAGCAGATTATTACTGACCCGAAAGTTGGCGTAATATTCCTGAATTTCCTGTTGTAGCAACTCAATGCGACGCTTGGCCCGCTCCAGACGTTTGTTGGAGCGTACTATGCCCACATAGTCCCACATAAACAGTCGCAACTCGTGCCAGTTATGGTGAATAACCACTTCTTCATCCGAGTTGGTGACCTGGCTTTCATCCCATAGCGGCAGCATGGGCGGCTCGGGAGTCGTGGCAAGGCTTGCCAGCATATGCTCACCGGCAGCACGGGCAAACACGATGCACTCCAGCAGCGAGTTGGAGGCCATGCGGTTGGCACCGTGCAGGCCGGTGTAAGACACTTCGCCAATGGCATAAAGGCCATCGATGTCGGTGCGGCCATGACTGTCGACCATAACACCGCCACAGGTGTAATGAGCGGCAGGCACTACCGGCATGGGCTGCTTGGTGATATCAATGCCCACCTTGAGGCAGCGCTCATAAATAGTGGGAAAGTGCTGCACGATAAAGTCTGCCGGTTTGTGACTGATGTCCAGATACATGCAGTCGGCACCCAGGCGCTTCATCTCATGATCGATGGCTCTGGCCACTATGTCCCGGGGCGCCAGTTCGCCGCGCTCATCAAAATCAGGCATAAAGCGGCTGCCGTCCGGGCGCAGCAGGTGCGCGCCTTCACCGCGCAGGGCCTCGGTCAGCAGAAAGTTGCTGTCGTCCGGATGAAACAGGCTGGTGGGATGAAACTGATTGAACTCCATATTTGCCACCCGACAACCTGCCCGCCAGGCCATGGCAATGCCGTCACCGGAGCTGACGTCCGGATTTGAGGTGTACTGATAGACTTTTGAAGCACCGCCGGTGGCCATGGCCACAAAGCGGGCACGCACCGTTTCCACCCGCTCCTTGTTGCGGTTCCATACATAAGCACCCAGCACCCGGTTGCCGGGTAACCCCAAACGGGCACTGGTGATCAGATCAAGGGCATTGACCCGCTCCAGCACATGAATATTGGGATGGCGCTGCACCTGCTCTATCAGTGTGGTCTGCACTGCCTTGCCGGTCGCATCGGCAGCATGAAAAATGCGTCTGTGGCTGTGGCCGCCTTCCCGGGTGAGGTGATAGCTGGCCTTGCCCTGTTCCAGTTCTTCGGTATCAAAGGGTACGCCCTGGCCAATCAGCCACTGAATGGCGTCGGGTGCATTACGGGCAGTGAACTCCACCACTTGCTTGTCGCACAGGCCGGCACCGGCTATCAGGGTATCGGTAACGTGAGATTCAACACTGTCGGTTTTATCAAAAACAGCGGCGATACCGCCCTGGGCATAGAGAGTAGCACCTTCGGCCAGCGGTCCTTTGCACAGCACATGTACCTGAGCATGGTCAGCCAGCTTTAATGCCAGAGACAGGCCGGCGGCACCGCTGCCAATGATGAGTACGTCGCAGAGGTATTCAACGGGATCCTTCATAAAGTATCATTGGCTCGAAATGGAGAGTCTTTGCATATTATCGCATGTACGCTTTATGCGCAGCCGTATTTGGCTTTTTGAAATGTCTTCAGAACTTTTTGCCATAACGACAGTCTATGTAAGGTACGCTTGTGACGGGCTGGTGGTCGAGCACCGGAAAAATCGGAGGTTACACGGCTCGTATGAGCGAACATTTGACTGATCAGCAATTGATCGAGCGGGTACAGCGTGGCGATAAAAATGCATTTAACCTGCTGGTAAAAAAATATCAGTATAAAGTGGCGAACCTGGTGTCGCGGTATGTGTCCAATCCCGGAGATGTGCCTGACGTAACCCAGGAGGCATTTATCAAGGCCTACCGGGCATTACCCGGTTTTCGCGGTGACAGTGCCTTTTTTACCTGGCTGTACCGTATTGCAGTAAATACCGCCAAAAATCATCTGGTAACACAGCGTCGGCGACCTCCGGGTGCCGATGTGGACGTTGAAGATGCCGAGTATTATGGCGGCGGTGAGGCGCTCAAGGAGCAGGCTTCACCGGAGCGCCTGATGCTGACAGAGGAAATTCGCCGGGCTGTATATGACACCATAGACAGCCTGCCAGATGACCTTAAAACGGCAATTACCTTGCGAGAGCTGGAAGGGATGAGCTACGAAGATATAGCGAGTGTCATGGAATGCCCGGTGGGCACGGTGCGCTCTCGTATTTTTCGGGCGCGGGAAGCAATAGACAAGCGGGTCAACCCCTTGCTTCGGAGTTAACGGGGAAGTGATATGGCTAACAAAGAGCAAATATCGGCACTGGTAGACGGAGAAATTCAGGACAGGGTGTTACTGGAGGACGTTGCTGGCAACAGGGAGCTGGCTGATACCTTTGGCCGTTATCACCTGTATGGCGATGCGCTGCGTAACGAGTTGCCCAAGCAATTGCCCTTTGATCTGAGCGACAGTATTGCAGCTGCGATTGAGCAGGAGGAAATCCGGACACCGGGCAGCGGCACCGAACAGGCTGAGCACCATAACAAGGTGGTTCGCCCTGTGTTTGGTCTGAGCCGTATCAAGCCGGTACTTCGTCATGCGGGCCAGTTTGCCATTGCGGCCTCCGTATCGGCGGCAGTGATATTTGGTGTGCAGCAATACAGCCAGCCCGATGCGGCTCAGTCACCAGTGCTCAACACGCTGCCCATGAGTGGCGGAGCCTCCCCGGTGAGTCTGAATTACCAGAATGAGCAGCAGCAGCGCCATACCGAACAGCAGCGTCTGGAGCAGGAGCAACGTATCAACGCCCTCTTGATGGATCATGAATTGCAGCAGCGACTGCATCAGCACTGAGGTAGTGGTTTTTGATGATACGCAAACTGGGTGCAACACTGACCCTGCTTTTAGTGACCATTGCTCCGGTCAGAGCGGCAACCGACGCTGACCCCGAGGCTTTGTTGCGTACCATGCAGCAGGCTTATCAGCAGCTTAATTTTGAGCTTACTCTCATTGATTCCGGTATTGGTCCTCCGGAGCCCAAGCGTCTGACCCGCGGACATCTCGACGGTCAGGCGCTGACACACCTGCTTCACCTTAATGGCCGCCCCAGAGAGTTTGTGCAGCGAGACGCTGAAACCAGTTTTTTTGATTATGGTCCTGAGGGTTATACCCTGAAAGACTCCCGGTTACCGGGACTGTTCACGCGTGTGCAGCAGCTGCCGCTGGAACAACTGCTGGATCAGTATGAAGCCGTGATTGCCGGTCGCAACCGTGTGCTGGGACGCACCGCCAATCTGGTACGGCTTTTGCCAAAAACCGAGCACTACTACGGTTATGTGCTTTGGCTGGATCAGCAAACCGGGCTGCTTCTGCGCCTGGATACGCTGGATGAAGACGCGGCTCTGGTGGCTCAGAGCATGGGGGTGGCGCTGGTGCTCAGTGATAAGCCGGCCCCCTTGTTAAAAGAATTGCAGACAGTGAAATTGCCACCGGCCATGCCTTTGGCTGAAGGCCATGCACCTGAGCCAAAGGCTGCATCCTGGCAGGCGGGCTGGCTGCCGGAAGGGTTTAAGGTACACAGGCAAAATCGTCATCGTCTGCCACTGACTGAGCAACCGGTGGAATATCTGATGGCTTCAAACGGTATAGTGGATGTTTCCGTGTATGTGGCTGAATCTTCACAGAATGAACCGCGCCAGCAGCTGGTACGCCAGGGGGCAACTCACCTGGTCAGCCTGGTCAATCCGGCCCGCATGGAAGTGACAGTGGTCGGAGACGTACCGGCAGAGACGGCCAGGCGTATTGCCGAGTCGGTAGCACCCCGTTCAGTCAATAACAGCACACCATGATTGAAGAAATAGCCACAGTAGTGGCAGTACACCCAAATGGCGTGGAAGTCAGCTGCTTCAGTAAGTCGGCCTGTGGTCAGTGCCGGCAAAACAGCACATGCGGCACCGGCCTGGTATCCAAAGCCCTGCCGGGGCGTGATCATCGCTTTGTGATTGCCACCGGACTCACGCTTCAGCCCGGTCAGCAGGTGCGTATCGGTATACCCGAGCACAGCCTGATTACCGGCGCACTGCTGGTCTATTTGTTGCCACTGGTGTTTATGCTGGCCGGCGGCCTGCTGGCGGGGCTGGCCGGAGCCGCCGACAGCGGCTCCATCCTGGGCGCGGCAGCCGGCGGCGGCATGGGTTTCTGGCTGGCTTCATGGCTGGCACGCCGGCGCAGTGGTGATGATCAGCCGGTGATACTGGATACCCTGATACCAACGGTCAGGGCAGCGGATTAGTTGCCCTGAAGCCGACTAAGGATTGGTCACTGTGCCGCTAATCCGGTAGAATCCGCCCTTTATTGTCGCCATTGACTACGGACGCCTTATCGCATCATGAAGCATATTCGTAATTTCTCCGTCATCGCTCACATCGACCACGGCAAATCTACCCTGTCCGATCGCCTGATCCAGGTGTGCGGTGGCCTGACCGACAGGGAAATGCAGCAGCAGGTACTCGACTCCATGGATCTGGAGCGTGAGCGCGGCATTACCATCAAGGCCCAGAGTGTGACCCTGAACTACCAGGCACAGGACGGTAATCAGTATCAGCTGAATTTTATTGATACCCCCGGACACGTGGACTTCTCCTATGAGGTATCCCGCTCACTGGCCGCCTGTGAAGGGGCGCTGCTGGTAGTGGATGCCGGTCAGGGGGTTGAGGCACAGACTCTGGCCAACTGTTATACCGCCCTCGACATGAATCTGGAAGTGGTGCCGGTACTGAACAAGATTGACCTGCCTCAGGCCGAGCCGGAGCGGGTGGCGGAAGAAATTGAGGATATTGTCGGCATCGACGCCCTTGATGCCGTACGCTGCTCCGCCAAAACCGGTCTGGGTGTGGATCAGGTGCTGGAAACCATAGTACAGAAAATTCCGTCTCCGGAAGGAGAGCCCAAGGGGCCGCTGCAGGCGCTGATCATTGACTCCTGGTTCGACCCTTATCTGGGGGTAGTGTCACTGGTGCGTATCAAGCACGGCAATCTGAAAAAGAACGACAAGATCAAGGTAATGAGCACCGGCCAGGTGTGGGGTGTGGATCGCATCGGTATCTTTACGCCCAAGCAAAAAGACACTGACGGCCTTAACTGTGGCGAAGTAGGCTGGGTGGTATGCGGCATCAAGGACATTCACGGTGCGCCCGTGGGTGACACCCTGACCCATGCCAAACACGGGGCCGAGAAGGCGCTGCCGGGCTTTCAGAAAGTGAAGCCGCAGGTTTATGCCGGCCTGTTCCCGATTTCCAGTGATGACTATGAAACCTTCCGCGATGCCCTCGACAAGCTGGCGCTGAACGACGCTTCATTGTTTTATGAGCCGGAAACCTCCAACGCCCTTGGCTTTGGCTTCCGCTGTGGTTTCCTGGGCATGCTGCACATGGAAATTATTCAGGAACGGCTGGAGCGGGAATACGATCTGGATTTGATCACCACGGCACCCACTGTAGTGTACGAAGTGGTCAAGACCGACGGTGATGTTATCTATATCGACAGCCCGTCTCAGCTGCCGGCCATCACCAGCATTGACGAAATTCACGAGCCCATTGCCGAGTGTAATATTCTGGTGCCGCAGGAATACCTGGGTAACGTCATTACTTTGTGTATCGAAAAACGCGGTGTGCAGACCAACATGGTTTACCACGGTAACCAGGTGGCACTGACGTACGATATTCCCATGGCGGAAGTGGTGCTCGACTTCTTTGACCGGCTCAAGTCCACCAGCCGTGGCTATGCCTCGCTGGATTATGGTTTCAAGCGCTTTGAAGCGGCAGACATGGTGCGCCTCGATATCATGATTAACGGCGATCGGGTGGATGCGCTGGCCATTATTACCCACAAGGAAAATGCCCAGTTCCGCGGCCGTCAGCTGGTGGAAAAAATGCGTGAGCTTATTCCGCGGCAGATGTTTGATATCGCGATTCAGGCGGCCATCGGCAACCAGATTATCGCCCGCAGCACCGTGAAAGCGCTGCGCAAAGACGTGACTGCCAAGTGTTATGGCGGCGACGTCAGCCGTAAAAAGAAACTGCTGGCCAAGCAGAAAGAAGGCAAGAAGCGCATGAAGTCGCTGGGCCGGGTTGATATTCCGCAGGATGCCTTCCTCGCCATTCTGCACGTAGGTAAGGACAAGTAACCATGGCAAGTACCTTTGCCCTGATCCTGGTGCTGGTGACCCTGGTCACCGGCATTATCTGGGCCTGTGACAAGTGGATCTGGGCGCCCCGACGGGGGCGCGAGCTGGCCGAGGCGCAACAGAGCCACGGCAACAAGGTGGACGCGGCCGCGCTGGCCAAAGCCGCCGCGGCCCCGGGCTGGATCGAACAGGCCAGGTCAATTTTTCCGGTGATTGCGGCAGTGCTGGTACTGCGATCTTTTATTTATGAGCCGTTTCAGATCCCCTCCGGCTCCATGATGCCCACTCTGCTGGTGGGGGATTTCATTCTGGTGGAGAAGTTTTCCTACGGACTGAAAGAGCCGGTCAGTAACACCACACTTATTCCCACCGGCAAGCCGGAGCGGGGCGATATTGCGGTGTTTAAATATCCGGAAAATCCCCGCATTGATTACATCAAGCGCATTGTGGGGCTGCCCGGTGACCATATCGTTTATCGTGACAAGCAACTCTATATCAAGCCTGCCTGTAACGGTAACGACTGTCCCGGCTATGAACCGGTGCCGCTTACATTTAAGCAAAGTGGTGAGTTTACCCAAATGGGAATTCCGCTGGCCCGTTATCAGGAAAACCTGACAGAGCGGCCGCATGACACCCTGCAAAACCCGCTGCTGCCGGACAGAGTATCCATGTATTATCGCCAGCCTGGTACAGCGATAAACGAGTGGATAGTACCGGAAGGGCACTATTTTGCTCTGGGTGATAACAGAGACAACAGCACCGACAGCCGGTTCTGGGGCTTTGTACCCGAAGGCAATCTGGTGGGTAAGGCGGTTGCTATCTGGATAAGCTTTGAGTTTGAACGCAACGCCGACAGCTGGCTGCCCGCCTGGGTGCCCAGTGATGTGCGTTTCAGCCGAATAGGCGCAATTCATTAATGAAAAAACTGAACAATCTGCAAAACAAGCTGGGCCATACCTTTAATGACGAGGCTCTGCTGGTAAGGGCGCTGACTCACCGCAGCGCCGGCTCCCGCCACAATGAGCGGCTGGAGTTTCTGGGCGATTCCATTCTCAGCATGGTGATTGCCGATGCTCTGTTTCATCGCTTTCCCAAGGTCAACGAAGGCGACATGTCTCGCATGCGCGCCACCCTGGTGCGGGAAAAAACCCTGGCCGAGCTGGCGCGGGCTTTTGAGCTGGGCGAATACCTTATTCTTGGTCCCGGAGAGCTTAAAAGCGGCGGTTATCGCCGTGAGTCGATTCTGGCCGATGCGGTGGAGGCGCTGATTGGTGCGGTTTATCTCGACAGCGGCATCGACAGCGTTACTCAGCTGCTGCTGAGCTGGTACGACCGCCGGCTGAACGATATTCAGCCCGGCGTGGAGCAGAAAGATCCCAAAACGCGGCTGCAGGAGCTGCTGCAGGGCAAGCGCAAGCCATTGCCGACCTATGAAGTAGTGAATGTCATAGGCGAAGCCCATAATCAGAAATTTACCGTGCACTGTGTGGTGGATGGCCTGGCCGACCCTGTGGTGGGCATTGGAACCAGCCGCCGCAAGGCAGAGCAGGCGGCGGCCGAGCAGGCCCTGGAAACCTTGTTATGACAGAACAACAGCAAACCTATTGCGGCTTTGTGGCCATTGTCGGCCGTCCCAACGTGGGCAAATCCACCCTGTTGAACCGGCTGCTGGGGCAGAAGGTCAGCATTACCTCGAAAAAGCCGCAGACTACCCGCCACCGCATCATGGGCATAGACACAGACGGCGACTATCAGGTTGTTTATGTGGATACCCCCGGGCTGCATATTGAAGAAAAGCGCGCCATTAACCGGTTGATGAACCGGGCTGCCACCAGCTCACTGGGCGATGTGGAAATGGTGGTCTTTGTGGTGGACGGCACCCAGTGGACCAAAGATGACGACATGGTGCTGAACAAACTGCGGCGCATGAGCTGTCCTGTGGTGCTGGCCATCAATAAAATCGACAACGTCGACAGCAAAGAAGCCCTGTTGCCGCACATGCAGTGGCTGGCCCAGCAAATGGACTTTGCCGACATAGTGCCGATTTCAGCAGAAAAGGGCACCAATGTAGACACCATCGCCAAATTGGCCCGGTCCCGGCTTAAGCCTTCTCTGCATTATTTTCCGGAAGACTACATCACCGATCGCTCTTCCCGCTTTATGGCGGCGGAAATCATTCGTGAAAAGCTGATGCGCTTTACCGGTGACGAGCTGCCTTATTCGATTACTGTAGAGATCGAGCGCTATCAGGTGGATGAAAAGGGCGTGGTGCATATCAACGGTCTGATCCTGGTAGAGCGCAGCGGCCAGAAGCGTATGGTCATCGGTAACAAGGGCGAAAAACTGCGTACCATAGGCACCGAAGCCCGGCTCGATCTGGAGCGGCTGCTGGAGCAAAAGGTGTATCTGGAGCTGTGGGTCAAGGTTAAATCCGGCTGGGCCGATGACGAGCGCGCCTTGCGCAGCCTGGGTTATGGCGACGACTGATCATGGCGCATGCCGCCTTTGTTATTCACAGCCGCCCCTACCGGGAAACCAGCCAGCTGGTGGAAGTGTTCACCCGTGAGCAGGGGCGGCAGAGTCTGGTGGCCCGGGGCAGTCGTCAGCCCCGCTCACCGTTAAAAGGGCTGCTGCAGCCCTTTGTCCCCTTGCGTCTTACCTTTGGCGGCAAGGGCGAGCTGAAAACCCTCTACAGTGCCGAAGCCACGGCACCGGCCATTCGGCTGGCAGGACCGGCGCTGTACAGTGGTCTTTATCTGAACGAACTCATTTACTACCTGCTTGAAGTACAAACTCCCTTTGATGAGGTGTTTGATGTTTATGTGGAAACTCTGCAAAAGCTGACGGCCGGCAGTGCCCTTGAGCCCTGTTTGCGCCATTTTGAGTTTTATATGCTGAGTGTGCTCGGTTATGGCGTGGATTTTACTCAGGATGCCGAGACGGGAGCAGCGGTTTCAGCCTCGGGCTGGTATGCTTACCGGCCGGAAGCCGGTTTCGTGGCGCTGAGCAAGGCCGAGCCCGGTGCCTACCGGGGTGACTGGTTATATGATTTGGCCGAACTCAGGCTGGAGTCGCCGGAGGTGCTGAACGCTGCCAAACGCTTCAGCCGCACCGCGCTGGCCCCTTATCTGGAAGGACGAGTGCTGAAAAGCCGGGCCCTGTTTATCAAAGGAAAGAGAGGAAATTCCAGTGAGTGAACTGTATTTGGGTGTGAATATTGACCATATTGCCACGCTGCGTAACGCCCGGGGCACCAGTTATCCTGATCCGGTACATGCCGCCGCCATTGCCGAGCAGGCCGGTGCTGACGGTATTACCGTGCACCTGCGGGAAGACCGCCGCCATATCATCGATCGTGATGTCGAGATTCTGGCACAGACCATTGAAACCAGAATGAACCTGGAAATGGCGGTGACCGACGAGATGATTGATATTGCCTGTCGCATCAAGCCGGCTTTTGTGTGCCTGGTACCGGAAAAGCGGGAAGAGGTCACCACAGAGGGCGGTCTGGATGTGGCTGGTCAGCCGGAAAAAATCACTGAGGCGGTGGCCCGGCTGCAAGCTGCGGGCATTAAGGTGTCTTTGTTTATTGATGCCGACCGGGCTCAGATAGATGCGGCCGTCGCCACTGGCGCACCCTATATAGAAATACATACCGGGCGTTACGCTGATGCTGCCGACGAGGCCGAACAGCTGGCCGAGCTCAAGCGTATCGCGGCATCAGCTTCCTATGCCCATGACGCCGGCCTTAAGGTGAACGGCGGCCACGGCCTGCATTACCACAACGTCAAGCCCATTGCCGCCATTCCGGAAATGCTGGAGCTGAATATCGGCCACGCCATTATTGCCCGGGCCGCCTTTGACGGTCTGGAAAAGGCAGTGCGCGACATGAAGCGCCTGCTGCGCGAAGCCCGCCAGGGTATTTGAGCTGTAAGCCGTAAGCTGTCAGCGGTAAGAAAAACCCGGACCATCAGGTATCCGGGTTTTTTTGTAGCTCGCGTAGATACTCTGTTTTGACGTAAATTCAAGTCTGAATGTGTTCTTCGCTGAAGAGCAACGTCGAATCAAACATGGTTCCCGTTCTGATACAGGCCCACAAGCCGGTGAGGTACTTCCTCATGACTGCGCATAAGGCCTGTATCTTTTTCTTTCCTCGGGCTATCAGGGCCTCATAAAACGCCTTAGCGCGTGCATCATGTCTCACTGCACTCATCGCTGGCATAAACAGTGCTGAGCGCAGATAGGCGTTACCCGCTTTGCTCAAGCGTCC
>NZ_KB908460.1 GCF_000381965.1 Oceanimonas smirnovii ATCC BAA-899 | reverse complement strand
TTCTTGTCCGTTTCGATACGGGTCGTTAGCTCAGTTGGTAGAGCAGTTGACTTTTAATCAATTGGTCGCAGGTTCGAATCCTGCACGACCCACCATCTCTTCTTCTACTTATCTCCTCACCGCTGAATATTTTTTCATATTGTTAACACAGATTTGGGTTGCTTCAGCTTCGACGGTATAATGCCCGAAGTTTGTCATTGAATGGAGCACCGGCATACCGCCATGACCGAAGCCGTTGATATTGTCGAATTTGATTATCCTTTTCCCGCCAAACCGGCCCCGCTCAGTGCGGAGCAGCAGCGAGCGCTGAAGGATGAAATCAGGTCCCTGCTAAAAGCCCGTAACGCCGTGCTGGTAGCACATTACTATACCGATCCCGAGATCCAGGCGCTGGCCGAGGAAACCGGTGGTTGTGTGGCCGACTCACTGGAAATGGCCCGTTTTGGCAAAGAGCATGAGGCCCAGACCCTGATTGTGGCCGGTGTGCGCTTTATGGGGGAGACCTCCAAGATCCTGAGTCCGGAAAAAACCGTGCTGATGCCGACGCTGGAGGCTGAGTGCTCGCTGGATTTGGGCTGCCCTGCTGATGAATTTACCGCTTTCTGTGATGCTCATCCGGATCATACCGTGGTGGTATATGCCAATACGTCAGCCGCGGTAAAAGCCCGTGCCGACTGGGTGGTAACATCCAGCATAGCGCTGGAAATTGTTGAACATCTCGACAGTGAAGGGCACAAGATTATCTGGGCACCGGATCGTCATCTGGGCAGTTATATCGAAAAGCAGACCGGCTGCGAAATGCTGCGCTGGCAGGGGGCCTGTATTGTGCACGATGAGTTTCGTGCCAAGGCGCTGAAAGAGCTGAAGGCGCAGAACCCGGACGCAGCGGTACTGGTGCATCCCGAGTCACCACAGTCTGTTGTGGAGCTGGCCGATGCCGTGGGCTCCACCAGCCAGCTGATCCAGGCCGCCAGGGATTTGCCCCACAAGCGGCTGATCGTGGCCACCGACAAGGGCATTTTCTACAAGATGCAGCAGGCCTGCCCCGACAAGGAGATGGTAGAAGCGCCCACCGGCGGTAACGGTGCAACCTGTCGCAGCTGTGCTCATTGTCCCTGGATGGCAATGAACGGCCTGGTGGCCATTCGCGATGCGCTGAAGAAGGGCGGTACTACCCACGAAATTCAGGTAGATGAAGCCACCCGCATCAGGGCCATGATCCCGCTGGAACGTATGCTGAATTTCGCCCGTGAACTGAAGATGAAAGTTAAAGGAAATGCCTGATTGAGCAGGTTATAAAAAAAGCCGAAGGCCATGCCTTCGGCTTTTTTGATCTTGCTACCGTTTGATTAGGGTGCCAGCTCTACCCGGTGAACATCCAGCTCGGTTTCATTCCAGTCTTTATCGATTTCTCCCCACAGGGTAACGGGAGTATCAGGTGTTGCCTTCACCTCTCCCCAGTCTTCATTATCGATTTCGACTATCATGCTGCCGGAGTCATCCTGAAAACGGTATTTCTCATCACCCAGAGACTCGGTGATAACACCGCTCAGACGCACCTGACTGTCATCTTTCACTTCCAGGGCCTGGGAAACGCTGACCTGCTCGGTGCTGTCGGGGCCGGTAAAACCACCGGTTGCGGCCATGGTGGTGCCAGCCAGCAAAGAGAAAGTGCCTGCAAACAGGGTTACGACAAGAGATTTTTTCATCATCATGCTCCGTTGTGGTTGGTACAGGCGTAATGATAGGAAGCAAACCTTAACGTAACCTGAAAATAAGAAATAACAGGCGATAATAAACATCGCCTGTTATCGTGACCGGCAGGAAAATTATCTGGAGATATGGGCGATCAGATCCAGTACCTTGTGAGAATAACCGGCTTCGTTGTCATACCAGGCCACCAGCTTGACGAAGTGTTCATTCAGGGCAATGCCGGCGCTGGCATCAAACACGGCGGCGTTGGGCTCGCCGACAAAGTCTGTGGAAACCACGGCATCGTCGGTGTAACCGAGAATACCCTTAAGCTCATTTTCTGAAGCGGCCTTTACCGCAGCACAGATTTCTGCATAAGTCGCTGCTTTTTCAAGCCTTACGGTCAGATCTACTACCGACACATCCGGCGTGGGCACACGAAACGCCATACCGGTCAGCTTGCCCTTAAGTGCCGGAATGACTTTTGCCACGGCTTTGGCGGCACCGGTGGAAGAAGGGATGATGTTCTGACCGGCACCGCGGCCGCCGCGCCAGTCCTTGGAAGAAGGACCATCAACGGTATTCTGGGTCGCCGTGGTGGCATGCACAGTGGTCATCAGCCCTTCGGCAATACCGAAGTTATCGTGAATGACCTTGGCCAGGGGAGCCAGGCAATTGGTGGTGCATGATGCATTGGAGATAATATCCTGGCCAGCATATTCATGGTGGTTAACGCCCATCACAAACATAGGAGTGTCATCTTTGGACGGGCCTGTCATCACCACTTTTCTGGCACCGGCTGCTATGTGCTTGCGGGCTTTTTCATCGGTCAGAAACACGCCTGTGCCTTCAGCGACCACATCAACATTCAGCTCACCCCAGTTAAGGTTGGCCGGATCGCGCTCGGCTGTGACCCGCACCGGTTTGCCATTTACAATAAGGTGATTACCCTGCACGCTGACCTTGCCCTGAAAGCGGCCATGGGTCGAGTCGTATTTGAGCATATAGGCCATGTAATCAATATCCAGCAGATCATTGATGGCGACTACTTCCATGTCGTCCCGCTCGCAGGCGAGGCGAAACATAATGCGTCCGATACGGCCGAACCCGTTAATACCTATCTTGATTGTCATATGCTCACCTGAATGTTGTTAAGAAAACGAAGATAACGTTATCAGTTTGCCTGATATTGCCCTTTGCGTAGTTGCTCAGCCAGCATCATTGCCTGTTGGACCATGGTTTCACGCTCCTGAGCAGTAAAACGAGCGTAGGGCTCCATTTGTTTCCAGTTTACCATGTCGTCATCATAAAGTTCGCTCAGTACCTGACTCCATAACCAGGCCTGCTGGTATTGACGCTGGCGGATGTAAAGCCCGATCAGGCTGGCCAGCAGATCTGCATCGGGCTTGCTGTTTGCGGGGGTCAGCATTAACGCGCGTTGCATTGCCCGTTCTGCACCCGCCGGGTCCTGATGCAGCAAGAAACCGGCCAGGGCTTTCTGCAGGGGGGGCTGCTGCATGTCAGGTCTGTCAGCGCCGGCAATAAAATCACGTCTGGCGGCCCGGTCGCCGTGGCGCTCCCAGCGCCAGAGCTGCAAATAAGGGTAATCAGAGCCGGCTGTACTGGCTTCAAGCCGTGTCAGCTCGGCATCGATGTCAATAATGGTTTCTACCTTGGTATTTTTGCGCTCGTGGCGTTTTGTATACTGCATGTCGAGCAGGGGTTCAAGGCAACGCTGATAGCTGTCCAGCGCGTTCATGACCATATAGCGGCTGGCATCGCCGGGGCGCTCAGCGTTTTCATAACGGGCTTCAACCAGTTGATCGCGCTCCTTGCCACACCAGCTGTCGCTGTGAAGATCGGAACAAAACTGAGGAAAGCGGCTGCACAGACTCTTGTTGCGATCCCGCTCACATCCTGTCAACAAGATGATTCCTGCAAACAGAAAAAACAGGGTTTTGGTTCTCATTTCAGCCCTTTGATGCTTGGCTTCAGTCTGGTAATCATACCCCCTATCCACTAAAATGCCTCCGCCTGAACGCTTGTAAGCAGCAAGTTTTTTCATTTTGCTGCTAATACCAATAACGGTTACGTGAATTAAAAGGATCCGGTCGATGACCCATGAGAGTTACCTGTCCGCCTGGCAGCAGAGCCAGGAACTGGCAGAGTCCATGCAGCCCCTGATTGGCAAACTGTATCGCAACCAGGGCGTGGAAACCTGCGTCTATGCACGCCCCCTGCTGAACGCGTCTACCATTGACATTCTCAAGGCTCACCGTGTGGTGCGTCGTCACGAAGGCCAGCCGCTGCCGGTCAGCCAGAGCTACCCGGTACTGAAAGCACTGAGTGAAATGGATCTGGCTCCAGCCAGCATTGACCTTGGCAAGCTGGCAGTGGGTTACTGGAAAAACCATCAGGATGAGTCCGGCCTGACCGACTACCTGAACGCCGAACTGGCACCGGCGCTGAATGCCTCAACCGATGCCAAGCCCACCGACGTGGTGCTGTATGGTTTTGGCCGCATCGGTCGTCTGCTGGCGCGTCTGCTGATTGAACGCGCCGGCAGCAACAACGGTATGCGTCTGCGCGGCATCGTGGTTCGCGGCAGCGGCGACGATCTGGAAAAGCGCGCCAGCCTGCTGCGTCGCGACTCGGTTCACGGTCCTTTTAACGGCTCCATTGAAGTGGACGCCGAGAACAACGCCATTATTGCCAACGGCACCTACATTCAGGTGATCTACGCCAACAGCCCGGAAGAGATCGACTATACCCAGTACGGTATTCACGATGCCCTGGTGGTCGACAACACCGGTAAATGGCGTGATGAGGCTGGCCTGGGTCTGCACCTCAAGGCCAAAGGTGCTGCCAAGGTGCTGCTGACTGCGCCGGGCAAGGGCGACATCAAGAACATCGTATTCGGTGTGAACGATGACATGATCCAGCCTGAAGACCGCATCATGTCTGCTGCCTCCTGTACCACCAACGCCATCACACCGGTACTGAAAGCGATCAGCGATGCCTATGGTGTGAAGAACGGCCACGTTGAAACCGTACACTCCTACACCAACGATCAGAACCTGATTGATAACTACCACAAGGGTGATCGTCGTGGTCGCAGTGCTGCTCTGAACATGGTTCTGACCAGCACAGGTGCTGCTTCAGCTGTGGCCAAGGCGCTGCCTGAGCTGAAGGGCAAGCTCACCGGTAATGCCATTCGCGTTCCTACGCCGAACGTATCCATGGCAGTGCTGAACCTGAATCTGGAAAAAGCCACCACAGTAGAAGAGCTGAATGAGCATCTGCTGCAGGTGTCACTGGACTCACCGCTGCACAACCAGATCGACTACAGCACCAGCAGCGAGCTGGTATCCACCGACATGGTGGGCTCCCGCTTTGCCGGTATCGTTGACTCCCTGGCTACCATAGTAGAAGGTGACCGTGCCGTCTTGTATGTGTGGTACGACAACGAGTTTGGCTACAGCTGCCAGGTAGTGCGCGTGATGCAGAAAATGGCCGGCATTGAACTGATGGATCTGCCCGCGCGCGGCTGATCGCATTTTTGCAAACCGGTTATCAAAAGGGGGGGGCGCAGGCCGCCCCTTTTTTTGTGGCTGGTGGTAAATTAACGGCATCAAAACAGGAGGAATTGTCATGTCATCATTTCAGCAAGCCATTGCCGCCATGCCCAAAGAAGTGTACGAGCGGCTGAAGACTGCCGTTGAGCTGGGCAAGTGGCCAGACGGCTCTGTGCTTACTCAGGAGCAGAAAGAAAATAGTATGCAGGCAGTGCTGGCATGGCAGGCCATGCACAACGACAACCCCGAGCACATGACCATCGGCAAGGGCGGTGAGCTGGTGATGAAATCCAAGGCCGAGCTGCGCCGCCAGTTTCGCGATGAAGAAGAGATTATTCGCAGTAAATTGAATTAAAGCTTGTTGCCCGGGATAAACCCGGGCCTACATTTACCCAACCCCCAACCCCCAACCCCCAACCCCCAACCCCCAACCCCCAACCCCCAACCCCCAACCCCCAATCCCCAATCCCGGCTTTGTATAAATTTTTCTTGTACAACCTTGATTAACTTGTACAACTAAAGCTACAGTAAACGTATAGTTGTACAAGAGGGTTAGCAATGTACAAGTTTGATCCCCAGGTTATCAAGCTCGGTATCAGTGGTTGTCTGGTCGGCCAGAAGGTTCGTTTTGACGGTGGCCACAAGCGTTCAGATTTTTGTACTGAGCAGCTGGCACAGTTTGTGGAATTTGTCCCCGTGTGCCCGGAAATGGCCATTGGCCTGGGCACACCGCGTCCCAGCATTCGGCTGATTGGCGCAGAAGGGGAGGTGATTGCCCAGACTGCCAAGGGGCAGGATGTTACTCAGGCGCTGCGGGATTATGGCCGTGACATGGCGGCTAAATTCGAGGGGCTGAGCGGCTATGTGTTGTGTGCCAAATCACCCAGCTGCGGCATGGAGCGGGTGCGTGTCTATCATGAAAGTGGCAAAGGCAATGCCAAGGAAGGTGTGGGTGTCTATGCTGCCGAAATCATGCAGGCGCTGCCTTTGCTGCCCTGTGAAGAAGATGGCCGGCTGAATGATCCCATTCTGCGGGAGAACTTTGTTACCCGTGTTTATACCCTGCATGACTGGCAGTGTCTGCTGCACAGAGGGCTGACGCCGTCCCGGCTGATAGCCTTTCACAGCCGCTACAAATACCTGCTGATGGCTCATCACAGAGACAGTTATCAGGAGTTGGGCCGGCTTATTTCGGACTTGTCTGAACATCCTGAGCAAAAAGCCGAGCAATATATTCAGGGTCTGATGAAGGCGTTGCAACATCGCGCCAGCCGTAAGGGCCATACTAACGTGTTGCAGCATCTGCAGGGCTATTTCAAGCGCCAGCTGACATCACGCCAGCGCCAGGAGCTGGCCCACACGATTCATCAATATCGTCAGGGTATATTGCCGTTACTGGCTCCCATCACCCTGTTACGGCACTACCTGGAAGAGCATCCCAATGATTATCTGCGTCAGCAGGTATATCTGGATCCGCATCCGGAGGCGTTGCGACTGCGTTATGGCATCTGAACCCAAATACCCTATTCGGGAAGTGTCTCGCTTAACCGGTATCAATCCGGTTACTTTGCGCGCCTGGCAGCGACGCTATGGCCTGCTCAAGCCGGCTCGTACCGAGAAAGGGCACCGGCTTTATTCCGATCAGGATATTGCAGTGATCAGACAAATCCTGCACTGGATAGAGCAGGGGGTCAGTATAGGTCAGGTAAAAGGGCTGCTGAGCAGTCCGCAGCCAGTGGAAGAAGGCAGTAACTGGGAGCTGGCGCATCAGAGCCTGCTGGCAGCTGCCTGTGATCTGAATACCGGCCGGCTTGAAGCCGAGCTGAACGAGCTGGCCAGCCTTTATCCCGCCGAGCTGCTGCTGCGCCATGTGATTGAACCCTGGCTAAGCAGTCTGTCTCAGTTGGTGCGCCCGGACGGGCAGCTGATTGAGCAAAGCGCCATGGCCCTGCTTGAGAGAGTGTTCACTCAGCTCCTGACTATAAAAACCGGGCCGCGCATTGCGGTGGCCCGAGTAGGGCAAGGTAATGAGCAGGCCAGTGTGCTGACCTGCTTTGAACTGCAAGGTCTGGAGTGTCGCAGCCTGGAGCTTGGCTTGCTTGAACCGCTACAGCTGCCGCTGGCGACACAGCGGCTGCAAAGTGACGCCCTGGTGGTATTGCTGGGAGGCGGCCTGACCCAGAGCTGGTTTGCCGAACGGGCGGAATGCTGGCCTGAACGCTGCTTTTTTATCGGTGAGCTGGGCCGTATGTATGTTGAACAAGGTTGGCTTTCCCGGCCTTATGAAAACACCGTCAGCGAGATTGCGAGGAAGCACAATGCAACATTTGGTCTGGTTTAGAAACGACCTGAGAGTAGCCGATAATCCAGCTTTGCATGCCGCCATCAGTGAAGGCGGGCAGGTTAAAGCCGTGTATATCGATTGTCCCGGGCAGTGGCAGGAGCATGGAAATAGTCCGATACAGCGAGATTTTATCGAAAAAAACCTGCAGTCACTGAGCAGGCAGCTGGCCGGACTGGGTATCCTGCTTGAGGTGCTGGAGTGTGATCGTTTTGATGATGTACCGCGCTTGCTGGCCGAATGGACCGCCCGGCAGCAGATTGATGCGCTTTACGCCAACCGTGATATCGGTATTAACGAGCGTCGCCGGGATAAAGCGGTACAGCAGGCATTACCCATTCCATGCCGTGTGTACAATGGTGACTGTGTGATGAATCACGGAAGCATTACCACTCAAAACGGCGATATGTACAAGGTTTTTACTCCTTACTCCAAAGCCTGGTTAAGTGCACTCAAGGCCAAAGGTTACCGTTTGTTATCCGTTCCTGATGCTGCCGGTAAACCCTGCGAGCCTGAAGCCGTGACCCTGCACGGTGAAAAAAAAGACAGCCGTGACTGGCCCGCCGGAGAGCAGGCAGCCCATCAGGCGCTTGCACGTTTCTGTGCTGAATCCCTGCTTGATTATGCAGAGCAGCGGGATTTTCCCGCCATGGAAGGTACCAGCCGGCTGTCTCCCTATCTGGCTCTCGGCGTACTATCCCCCAATCAATGTCTGGCTGCCATCGAATCCGAGCTTGGCTTTTTGCCGTTTGGTAAGGGAGAGCAAGGCTTTTCCTGGCTGAACGAAATTATCTGGCGGGAGTTTTACCGCCATCTTTTGGTGGCTTTTCCCGGTTTATCCATGAACCGGGCCTTCAAGCCGGAAACCGAGGCGCTGCAGTGGAGTCGTGACCAGAAGGCCTTTACTGCCTGGTGTGAAGGTCAGACCGGCTATCCCATTGTGGATGCGGCCATGCGTTGCTTGCGTGAGACCGGCTGGATGCACAACCGGCTGCGCATGATAGTGGCCAGTTTTCTTACCAAGGATCTGCATATTCACTGGCAGCAGGGTGAGGCCTGGTTTATGGCCAACCTGATCGACGGCGAGCTGGCCGCCAATAACGGTGGCTGGCAGTGGGCTGCGGGCACAGGGGCCGATGCTGCGCCCTATTTTCGCGTATTTAATCCGGTGACTCAAAGCGAGCGCTTTGATCCCAATGGCGACTTTATTCGCCGGTGGGTGCCCGAACTTGCTGATGTACCCGCCAAACATATTCATGCCCCGCACGACTGGCTGCGCCAACGCCGTCGCGAGCAGGATTATATACCGCCTATGGTTGATCACGGTAAGGCAAGGCTGCATGCCATTGCCATGTTTGATGCGCTGAAAGCTGAGGAGGAGTCATGAGCCCGGCGCTGGATGCCTTTTGCCGACTGTATCAACGTTTGTCTCCCGCTGAATTACAAGGGCTGCGTCAGGTCTATTCCGACGATGTACTGTTTGCCGATCCGGCTCATGATATTCGCGGTATAGAGGCGCTTGTCACTTACTTTGAAGGCCTGTTTGAGCGGGTGCAGCAGTGCCGTTTTGACATTATCCAGGTAATGGAGCAGGACGGTGAAGCCTATGTGCGCTGGGAGATGCATTTTGTTCATCCCCGGCTTAACCGTGGCCGGCCCGTGAGTGTGCCCGGCGTGAGCCATCTTTGTTTTGCCGACAGTGTCTATTACCACAGAGACTTTTTTGATCTTGGCACCATGCTCTACGAGCGTTTGCCTGTGCTGGGTAATTGCATACGGGCATTAAAACGGAGGCTGAATTCATGAAACGCGTATTGATCACCGGAGCCAGCTCCGGCATAGGTTTACAGCTGGCACAGGATTATTTGCATGATGGCTGGACAGTAGTGGCCTGCGGCCGCGATGCAGACAAGCTGGCCAATGTCCTGCCGGGCGAGCGGGTGGAGTTCGGCGTATTTGACATTAATGAGCGTGATCAGGCTGTGGCTGCGTTAAGCAAGCTGGCACCGGTTGATCTGGCCATTCTCAATGCCGGCACCTGTGAATATGTCGATGATGCCCATGCCTTTGATGCAGCTTTGTTTGAGCGGGTAGTACAGGCCAACCTGGTTGGTACCGGCAATTGTGTGGCTGCGGTGCTGCCACGTATCAAGACCGGTGGCCGGCTGGCACTGGTCAGCTCTTCGGTCACCTTTGTGCCCCTTACCCGGGCCGAGGCCTATGGCGCGTCCAAGGCCGGAGTGGACTATCTTGCCCGTAGCCTTGCCGTCGATCTGGACCCGGATAAGGTGTCGGTGAGTCTGGTACGGCCGGGCTTTGTGGACACACCTCTTACCCAAAGAAACGATTTCCCCATGCCCGGCCGTGTCAGCCCTGAGCAGGCCAGCCGTTCCATTCGCGCTGGTCTTGCCAAAGGCAAGAGAGAGATAACCTTTCCCTGTGGCTTTATTGCCACTCTCAGATTTTTATCCTGGTTGCCACACGGGCTCTGGCTCAATCTGGCTCGTCGCATGAAAAGGAGCACGCATGAGTAATATTGCCGTGATTGGCAGTGGTATTGCCGGCCTGACCTCGGCCTGGCTGCTGAGTAAACAGCATAAGGTTACCCTGTTTGAGGCCAATGACTATCTGGGCGGTCATACGGCCACTGTGGATGTATCCCTCAACGGCCGCAGTTACGCAGTGGATACTGGCTTTATCGTATTCAATGACAGAACCTATCCTCGTTTTCAGCGTTTGCTGGAGCAGGTTGGTGTTCGGGCCCGGCCCACCGAGATGAGCTTCAGTGTGCAGCAGGCCAGCACAGGGCTGGAATATAACGGCCATACACTGAGCACCCTGTTTGCCCAGCGCAAGAATCTGATTAATAGTCGCTTTTACGGTTTTTTACTCGAAATTGTGCGGTTTAACCTGCTGTGCAAGCGGGCATTGAAAGAAGGCAGCCTGAGTGATAAAGACACGCTCGGGCGTTTTCTGGAGCGACATGGCTTTTCGGCGTTTTTTGCCGGTCATTATGTGTTGCCCATGGTGGCGGCCATCTGGTCGTCATCCCTGGCCGACAGCCGGCACTTTCCGCTGGCATTTTTCCTTCGGTTTTTTAATCACCACGGCTTGCTGAACCTGATCGACAGGCCTCAGTGGTATGTAGTGGAAGGAGGCTCACGCAGCTATATACCGGCACTGGTTAAAGAGGTGCAGCAAGTGCGCCTGAACACACCAGTGCAGTGGGTACGCCGGCTGGATAATGGCGTGGAGATAAGCTCGGCGGCAGGTACAGAGTTATTTGATGAAGTGATTTTTGCCTGTCATTCGGATCAGGCTCTCACGCTGTTGAGTGATGCCACTGCGGCTGAGCGCGAGGTGCTTGGCGGGCTTGAATATCGCAATAATGAAGTGGTGTTGCATACCGATACCCGCCTGCTGCCCACGGAGCAGCGGGCCTGGGCCAGCTGGAATTATTATCTCGACGGTGGTGAAGACGCCCTGCCGGCAGTCACCTATAACATGAATATTTTGCAGGGCATTCAGGCGAATGAGACCTTTTGTGTCACCCTTAATCGCGCCGAAGCCATAGCGCCCGAACGCATTTTGCGTCGTTTCACGTACGCTCACCCGGTTTATCATCGGGCAGCCATCACGGCCCAGGGGCGGCGCAGTGAGATCTGTGGTCAGCGCCACACACATTTTTGCGGTGCCTACTGGTATAACGGCTTTCACGAGGATGGCGTGCGCAGTGCCCTGGATGTGTGTGAGCGCTTTGGAGCCAGCCTATGACGCTCAACAGTGCCATTTACACTGGCGCGGTGCGTCACCGTCGCTATCAGCCTGAACCCCACTCGTTCAGCTATAGCCTTTATATGCTTGCGCTGGATCTGGATGAGCTGCCTGTGCTTGAACAACAAAGCCGGTGGTTTGCCCTGGAGCGCTTTGCCCCGTTAAGTTTTCGCCGGCGGGACTATCTGGGAGATGAACACATTCCCCTCAAGCAGGCGGTACTGGAAGAGGTAATACGTCTGGGTGGTGATGACAACGGTCTTGAACGGGTCATGATGCTGGGGCAGGTGCGTTGTTTTGGTCTCTATTTCAGCCCGGTAAACCTGTTTTTCTGTTACCGGGATAATCAGGCTCGCTATGTGCTGGCTGAGGTACATAACACTCCCTGGAACGAGCGCCACTGTTATCTGGTCGATCTGGAGCATCCCGAGGCCACTGATAAGGCGTTTCATGTGTCGCCTTTTATGGGCATGAACATGCAGTATCACTGGCGTATCTCGCCACCGGCCAAACGGGCATTGGTGCATATTGAAAACCGTAATCCGGAGTTGTTGTTTGATGCCACTCTGGCTCTGCGCCGCCATACCTTTGATGAACTGGCCCTGAAAACGGCCCTGCGCCAGTGGCCGGTGATGACGTTAACCGTAGTGCGTGGCATTTACTGGCAGGCACTGAAGCTGTTTTTGAAACGAATTCCCTATCACTCACACCCTTAAGGACGCCAAGATGGAAACAACCCTGACACTGGCCGCGCCCCGCCCTCTGGACCGCTGGGCCCGCAGTCTGGCTTTTTCCTTGTTGCCGGGTCTGAAAGACGCCGGACTGACCATTATTGATGGTGATGATCGCTTCTTTTTTGGTGAGGCGGATGCCTCACTGCAGGCAGAAATTCGAATTCGGGATCCGCGTTTTTATCGCAGGCTGATGACAGGAGGCAGTATTGGTGCTGCTGAGTCCTGGGTGGAGGCCGGCTGGCACAGTCCGGATTTGACCAGCCTTATTCGTTTATTTGCCCGTAATACCGACATTATGGATAAGCTGGAACGCCGGCTTGGCTGGATAACCTGGCCCTGGCACCGGCTTACTCACAGACGTAACCGTAACTCAAAGGCAGGCAGCCGGGCCAATATTGCCGCCCATTACGACCTTGGTAATGACATGTATGAGCGGTTTTTAGACCCCTACATGCAGTATTCCTCGGCGGTATTTCCCCGGGAAAACAGCAGTCTGGAGCTGGCTCAGGAGCATAAACTCAGACTGATTTGCTCGCGCCTTGAGCTTAAGCCGGAAGATCATCTGCTGGAAATTGGTACCGGCTGGGGCGGCCTTGCCTGTTACGCTGCCCGTCACTACGGCTGTCGGGTGACCACCACTACCTTGTCTCAGGCACAGTATGAACATGCCGAGGCGCGCATTCAGCGTGAAGGGTTGCAGAATAAAGTCACTTTGTTACTGAAGGACTACCGCGAGCTGACCGGTCAGTATGACAAGCTGGTATCGGTGGAAATGATCGAAGCGGTAGGCCATGAATATTTGCCCGAATACTTTCGCATGCTGAACCGCTTGCTGAAGCCTGACGGCCGGCTGCTTATTCAGGCCATTACCATTGCCGATCAGCGTTACCAGCAATATCGTAAAAGTGTGGACTTTATTCAGCGCTATATCTTTCCCGGTGGCTGCCTGCCTTCGGTCAGTGAAATGTCCCGCCACCTTCGGGAGCAGACCGATATGACGCTGGTGCGGCTGCATGATTACGGCTGGCACTATGCTGAAACGCTGCGTATTTGGGCTGAGCGGTTTCGTCAGGCCGGCCCGGAGCTGACAAGGCTGGGTTATAACGCTGACTTTCAGCGCTTGTGGGCCTTTTATTTTGCCTATTGTGAAGGCGGTTTTCTGGAAGGCTCCATAGGTCTGGCTCACTTTGAAGCCGCCAAACCGGGAGCACGAGCATGTCGAAATGGCAATGGACTCAGCTATTAGCTTTTGAGGGGTTCTGGCTGCTGGCGGTGGCGGGGCAGAACCCCTGGGCCTGGCTGACTGCCATGCTGGTGCTGGTACATTTTGCGTTTACTCCGAGCCGCGCTGCCGACATTCGAGTGCTGTTGCTGGCTGTGCTGGGAATGGCCGTGGATGGCCTGCTGACTCTTGCAGGTGTGTTTGAGTTCAGTCACTGGCCGCTTTGGCTCGGGCTGTTATGGGTGGGCTTTGTGCTGACACTGGGACACAGCCTGGTATGGCTGCGCCGTTTTTCATGGCCGTTGCTGGCGCTGACCGGTGCCGGAGCAGGAGCAACGTCCTATATTGCCGGCTGGCAGCTGCAGGCGGTGGCGCTGCCCCTTGGTTTCTGGCCTTCAGTGCTGATTTTGGCGCTGATCTGGTCAGGTTTGCTGCCCCTGCTGGTAAAGCTGGATCAGCGATTACGCGAGAGGTAAATCATGAAAAAGCTTTGTTTTTTACTGCTGTTACTGGCGGCCCCTGTGTTTGCCAGCCCGGTTTCCGATCTTACTCTGGTAGGACAGGGAAAAATGAGCTGGCTGTTCTGGGACCTGTATCAGGCCCGGTTTTACAGCGAAAACGGCCGTTATCAGCCCGATGGTTATCCGCAGGCGCTGTCACTTCGCTATCAGCGCAATATCGACAAGCAGGATCTGCTGACCGCTACCGTGGAAGAATGGCAGCGACTGGGAGTGAGCTGGAAACAGGAGTGGCCCCGTCAGCTGGAGCAACTCTGGCCCTCGGTACGCACCAATGACGAGCTGGTATTGCGGGTGGATGAAGATGGCGTAAGCCGGTTTTACTTCAACTGGCGTCTGCTGGGCAGCATAGATGATCCGGCGTTTGCTCCGGCGTTTCTGGCTATCTGGCTGTCTGCCGACAGCCGCGATCCGCAACTTACCCGACAGCTGAAAGGAGGCTGAGATGAAAATATTGCTGATATTACTGGCACTGCTGCCCTTATTGAGCTCTTGCAGCAGCAAGATTGAAGACTATACCGGCACCACGCCTGCCCTGGAGCTGGACCGGTTCTTCACCGGTGAACTGGTCGCTTACGGCATGGTTCAGGACAGATCCGGCCAGGTATTGCGGCGTTTCAAGGTGGACATGGTGGCCAGCTGGGAAGGTAACAAAGGCGTGCTTGAAGAAGACTTTTTCTATGACGACGGTGAGCAGCAACGTCGGGTCTGGTATCTGGAAAAACACCCTGATGGCCGCTATACCGGTACTGCCGGTGATGTGGTAACACCGGCGGAAGGACGAACTGAAGGTTATGCCCTGAACTGGCGTTATACCCTGGCGGTGCCCGTAGACGGTAAGGTGTGGGATATCAACTTCAACGACTGGATGTATCTGCTGGATGAAAATCGCCTGATTAACCGGGCTGAAATGACCAAATGGGGCTTCAGGGTCGGCGAAGTAACTCTATGGATTGAACGCAAAGCCGCTATGTGAGGAGAAAAAACATCAACTCCTCACGTTTTTACTCAAAACCCCGGCGTGGAGATTTCATCCAGGGACAGAGAAAAGCTGGGTACGAATACGTCGAGAAAGTAGCGGATTTCGTCATTCATGCGGGCATCCAGCATGGCGGTGAGGCGCTCCCGTGCCTTGGCAAACTCCCGGTTTCCCGCCGACAGCTCTTCCTCGCATTTGAGATAGGCGCAGAGAATATCGGCAGATTTGACCAGCGGGCTGTAGTCGTCTGTTACGTGACCAGATACCAAGGACTCATAGGCAGTACGCAGCTCGGCAGGCAGCATGGTGAGCAGGGTTTGTTCGGCATTCTGCTCTATGGCCTTGTAGGCACTGGCAATGTCCTGGTTGAAATACTTTACCGGCGTGGGTAAATCGCCGGTCAGCACTTCGCTGGCATCGTGATAAAGCGCGCGCATGACGGCAGTGCCGGGATCGAGCTTGCCATCAAACAGAGTATTTTTAATTATCACCAGAGCATGAGCGACCATGGCCACCTGCAGACTGTGCTCAGCCACGTTCTCGGGAACCGTGTTGCGCATCAGCGGCCAGCGCTGGATCAGCTTCATTCGTGCCATTTGGGCGAAAAAGTGACTGCGTTTCATGGCGTTGCCTCATGAGGTTTGTCTTACTAGCCGTTATAATGACACTTCAACAGCAAATGGAGAAGACGATGGACAAGCAAACTCAGACCGAACTTGAAGCTGCTGCTTTTCGTGCCCTGATAACGCATCTGGACAAGCGTAAGGATGTGCAGAATATCGATCTGATGAACCTGGCCGGTTTTTGTCGCAACTGCCTGAGTAAATGGTATCTGGCCGCCGCCGAAGTGCGGGGAGTAGAGATGAACTACGATCAGGCCCGTGAGCAGATATACGGCATGCCCTACAGTGAGTGGAAGGATAAATACCAGCAGGAAGCGACCCCAGAGCAAAAGGCCGCCTTTGAGAAAAGCCACAAATAATATAGCTGTAAGCGGTCAGCTTTAAGCTGTCAGCCGCCCGCTGTAGCCTGCAGGCACGGTGGTGTACCTGCAGATTTAATACGCCTGTCACTTGTAGCAGGCAGCCAGGCATTTACAAACACAGCTGTGAGCCATCAAGCACCGTCACTTATAGCTGACAGCTTACGGCTTACAGCTCCCCAAGGGGGATTACAGCTCCCCCGAAGGGGGTTATTTAAACACCACAGTACGGTTACCGTAGACGAATACTCTTTCTTCCAGCACCAGGTTGAGTGCCCGGCTCAATACTGATTTCTCCACATCTCGGCCGGCTCTTGCCATGTCTTCGGCAGAATATGCGTGACTGACGTGAGTCACGTCCTGCTCGATAATCGGGCCTTCGTCCAGATCGTCGGTGACGAAATGGGCGGTGGCGCCAATCATCTTTACACCCCGCTCATAGGCCTGACGATAAGGGCTGGCACCGATAAAGGCGGGAAGAAAAGAGTGGTGAATATTAATGATGCGCTTGTTGTAACGAGCCACGAACTCCGGGCTAAGGATGCGCATATACTTGGCCAGCACCACATAGTCGGGATCGTAGCTGTCTATCACCTCGGTCAGCAGACGCTCGTGCTCAGCGCGGTTAAGACCCTCGTGAGACACAGTGTGGTAAGGAATATCAAACTTTTCGGTCAGTGACTGCAGGGTGTCATAGTTGCCGGCCACTGCCACTATGTCGATATTCATGGCACCACTGAAGTGTTTCATCAGAATATCACCCAGACAATGGGCTTCCCTGGTTACCAGTATCACGACCCGTTTGCTGCCTGCAGGTACCAGACGATTTTGGCCGCCTTCCGGCAGGGCTTCGTTCAGATCTGCCAGCAGAGTAACATCATTAAAACGGCCTTCCAGCTCGGTACGCATAAAGAAGTGGCCGTTATCGTGATCCACAAACTCAGCATTACGTACAATGTTAAGCTGATGCTTATAACAAATATTAGTAATTTTAGAGATAAGTCCCCGGGCGTCCGGGCAGTGACTCAGCAGAATTTTACGTTCCATCAGTATCTTCTTGTTGTTGATTAAGCCTTAATAACGGCGGCTGCAGCAGTGCTTGTACTTTTTTCCGCTGCCACAGGGGCAGGGCAGGTTAGGGCCGGTTTTGGGCGGGTTATGCACGCCGGAGTGATATACCCAATTCTGGTTCAGTCGCACAAAAAGAGAGCGCTCATGCAGCAGTACTACACGTCCGTTTTCACGGTAACGTACTTTAAACTCTACCTCGCCCTCGTGGTCTTTATTTGTGCCTCTGGCAAAAACAATTGTGAGGCCGAGCCAGTCGGTATTCAGCCCTGAGTCGGCAAGGGCAGTAGCATCCAGTTTACCCAGTGTATCCGGGTGCCAGGTACTGACCAGATAGTCACCTTGTCCCAGCCGGTAGGCGCTGTAGCGTGAGCGCATCAGCGCCAGAGGCGTTGGAGCTGCCAGCCTGCCTGCCAGAAAAGGCTGGCAGCAGTCGGCAAAAGTAAGTTTGCTGTCACAGTAACATTGCATCAGGACTGTTCCAGGTGAAGATAAACAGCAAGTATGCCAGATTATGCCTGCCAGTGAGAAAACAAAAACGGCCCCGCAGGGCCGTTTTTTCACGGGCAGTAACAGGCTGTGTTATTCAACGATTTCAACCTGGATGCTGGCCTGGCCTTTGGCATCTACACGACGGTCGCGCTGACGCTCGGCATCAGTTACGCCCTGAGCCAGCTCTTCACCGTACCAGGCGGTCTGAATGTTTTGTGCAGCTACGCCCTGGTTTACCAGATATTCCTTGGCGGCCAGCGCACGGCGCTCAGACAGCTTGCGGTTGTATTCGGCGCTGCCCAGACGGTCAGCATAGCCGGCCAGTTCAATCTGATAGTCCGGATTCTGGGCAGCAAAGGCCGCAACTTCGTCCAGAGTGGCACGGGAGTCAGCAGACAGAGCTGAACTGTCAAAAGCAAAGTAAACAGAGCCGTCTGCAGTCACAGTACGGGTTTCGTAAGTCACTTCAGGCTGAGGCTGCGGAGCTACCGGAGCAGGTGCCGGGGCGGCTTTGCGACGGTTAGGGTGCAGAACAAACTCAACCATAAAGTTGTTCACGTCACTTTCGTAACCGTTGTCAGCGAGGTCGCCAACATTTTCGATACGACGATAGCGAGCCTGTACATCAACCAGATCAGTCACCTGGTAAGTCACACCCAGACCAGCCATGGGAGAAATGCCATCGTGGTTGATAGCGCGAACGGAGCGCCAGCCCCAGGCACCAGCTTCACCAAATACGGAAAGCTTGGGACTCAGCGGATAACGGCCAATAGCAGAAATGTTGGCGTTGTGGGTACGGGTCGCACCACCGTTGAACAGGGTATAGCCTGCTTCAGCACCAAAGTACTGGTTAAAGTTATAACCTGCAAAAGCATTGATGGAGCCGGTTTCGTCTTTGACGGCAGGCAGGTTGTCCTGAATGTCTTCAAAGTTTGCCAAACCTGCACCACCACCGATGTACCAGTCGTTTGCCATTACATTGGTGGACAAACCAGCGGCAAGAGCCACTGCCAGAACTGTAGGAGCCACTGTCTTTTTCATTTTTTATTCCTCATTCAAATGAGTTTTAAATGGTTGCTGACATAATATTCTTTAATTCGCATATGTGATGCGTGTTATAGGTGTTATCAGCATACCCACGCGAAACCAGATTAGCGTGTTTAACAAGCCCTAACAAGGTATGCGTGCTCAATAATGCCCCAGTTTGAGGTAACATGTCTGATATCAGCTGCGTTAAAGTTGGTATCAGGGTAATGGCTTGTCTTAAACGCTGTTGTGCCAGTTTTTTGTTGAATAAATTTCACTCAGTTCATAACGAGTCTGTTCAGCAGTGTTAAACTAAAGGGTGAACACAACCTTGTGTCGTAATCTGCATAGTGAGGAGTAGCAAGATTATGAATCCTGATACCAGTCTGGTCGGACAAAAAATCCGTAAAATACGCGAAGCCATGGGGCTCAGCCGGCCCAAGTTTGCCGAGTTGCTGCAGGTTCCGCCCACGACCCTAAAGAATTATGAGCTGGGGTATCGGGAAGTCGGCGGTGCCTTTCTGGTAGCGTTGGCACAACATCCGGAGCTGCACAAATATACTCTTTGGCTGCTGGCTGGCACCACTGTGCCTGAAGCAGGTCAGATCGGCCCGGAGTGATGACACCTTCTGACGCAATGAAGCGGACGGCAGCGTTTTCGTCAAAATAATGCGTTCGAGTCTGTTTACCGCTTGTGTAAGCCGGCAGTTATGCTAAAAAATGAAATTTTGGCATAGTTGAGGGTAAAGCGGTGCGAGTAATGATTCTGGCTTTCGTACTGGGTGCACTAACAGCCTGCACCCAGTCTCCTACCGGCCGCAGCCAGGTGCTGCTATTTTCCGAAAACGACATGCAACAGCTGGGTGAGCAGTCGTTCACTCAGCTCAAGGAGCAGGAGCGTATCAGCACTGATCGCGGTCTTAATCGTTATGTGCAGTGCGTGACCAGCCAGCTGACCGCCACGCTACCCGGCGCTAATCAGTGGGAAGTGGTGTTATTTGATTCCGAACAAATTAATGCCTTTGCACTGCCGGGCGGGAATATCGGTGTCTATACCGGCCTGCTTAAGGTTGCCAATAGCCAGGATCAGCTTGCCGCTGTTATCGGGCACGAGATTGCTCACGTACTTGCCCGGCACAGCAACGAGCGCGTGTCACGCACTCAGCTTGCCAACATCGGGTTGACTGCCGCCGATGCTGCCCTGGGTCAGTCTGGTGTAAGAGAGTCGGCCATGGCTGCGCTGGGTCTGGGAGTGCAGGTAGGTTACCTGTTGCCTTATGGTCGAGAGCAGGAAGCTGAAGCAGACAAACTGGGCTTACAGTTAATGGCTCAGGCAGGGTTTGATCCGGAGCAGGCCATTGCCCTGTGGCGCAACATGGCTGCTGCTGAATCCGGTAATCAGCCGCCGGAATTACTTTCTACTCATCCTGCCCATGGCACCCGTATACAGGGGTTGTCGGGCCTGCTGCCGGAAGCCCGCACGCTTTATATGCAGGCCCGGGCACAGGGCAAGCAGCCGGCGTGTGACCGCTGATGATCTACGGTTTTGATATCGGTGGTACAAAAATTGCTTTCGCTGCCTATGATGACAAGCTTCACCCGCAGCTTGCCGAGGTGCATACCACGCCAAAAGACGATTATGACGCCTTTTTGGCACTGATCACTGAGCAGCTCCAGCGGGCTGACAGTCATTTTGGTGCCAAAATGCCGGTTGGGTTTGGGTTTCCCGGTATTCAAAATGAAAAGGGGGCTGTACTGGCACCCAACGTACCCGCTATTCATGGCCGTAATCTGCTTGGTGATCTGCAGCTGCGGCTGGAACGGCCCGTTTATGGCAACAATGATGCCAACTGCTTTTTGCTCTCGGAGTATCACGGTGGTGCCGTGGCTGGAAAAGAACTGGCGCTGGGTCTGACCCTTGGGACCGGAGTAGGTGGCGCGCTTATCCATAAAGGCTGCCTGATCAGCGGACGCCGTTTCGGCTGTGGTGAATTTGGCCACGGACCTGTGGGGGCCGATGTGCTGGCCCGTTATCCCGGACTGCCTCTTTATGCCTGTGGCTGCGGCCGTATTGCCTGTCTGGAAACCTATGTTTCCGGTACTGGTCTGGCCCGGCTGGCGCAATATACAGGCAACGAGCAAACAGGCCAGCAGCTGATGGACTCCTGGCTTGAAGGGGATGCCAGAGCAACCACCTGCATGAACGTCTATCTGGATATACTGTCTTCCGGACTGGGAACCCTGATCACGCAGCTTGACCCCGATGCCATTGTGCTTGGCGGTGGCATCAGTGAAACCCCGGCTTTGTATCAGGCCCTGGCTTCGCGCCTGCCTGCCTGCCTGATGACCGGTATGCAAGCGCCACCGGTTTATGGACCCGTGTTCGGCGGGGCAGGTGGCGTCCGGGGTGCGGCATTATTGGCCAGGCAACCCGATTGGGCGTTCAGCTCACTGGCGTAATTTGTTAGCATGGCATCTTTGCACTCAAACACAGAGGGAATTCCATGTCGTCTTACGAGACAGTAGAACAGAAAGCCAGCTATGGCATCGGCCGTCAGATCGGTGATCAGCTGGCCCAGCAGCCGTTTGAAGGGCTGAACATTGCCGCCGTACAACAAGGTCTGGCCGACTCCCTCAACGGTGAAGAGTTTGCCGTATCCCGGGAAGACATCAACGCTGCTTTTGGCGTGATCACCGAGCGTATGAAAGCCGAGCAGGCTTCTCAGTCCGCCAAAGCAAAGGAAGAAGAAGCTGCTTTCCTGGCCGCCAATGCCGAGCGTACCGAAGTGCAGCAAACCGAATCTGGTCTGCAGTACGAAGTACTGACTGCCGGTGACGGTGCCAAGCCTGCCGAAACCGATACTGTGCGTGTGCACTATCACGGTACCTTTACCGATGGCTCTGTATTTGACAGTTCCGTACTGCGCGGTGAACCGGCTCAGTTCCCGGTAAATGGCGTGATCAAGGGCTGGGTAGAAGCACTGCAGCTGATGCCGGTTGGCTCCAAGTGGAAGCTGTTCGTTCCTCATCACCTGGCCTACGGCGAGCAGGGTGCCGGCTCCATTCCTCCGTGCTCCACCCTGGTATTTGAAGTTGAGCTGCTTGAAATCGCCTGATTTCAGACAGTCTGAAAAAACCGGCCTCGGCCGGTTTTTTTATGCCCGGTTTACGTTTGTGTAATTTGCAAGGAAAGCGCATTCTGGCAAACTGCATAACTATCGCAATATGGCCAATGATAAAAGGGAAAATAACATGAGTAATCCGGTTCGCATCGCCATTGCCGGCTGCAACGGACGTATGGGCAAGGTACTGGTAGAGTCCGTGACCAACACCGAGGGCGTGGTGCTGACCGCGGCCATTGAGCATGCCGGCTCCAGTGTGCTGGGTGCCGATGCCGGTGAACTGGCCAATGTAGGCCGGCTCAATGTACCGGTGACAGCCAGCCTGGCTGAAACTATTGATAATGTAGATGTGATCATCGACTTTACCCGCCCCGAAGCGACTCTGACCAATATTGCCCTGGCGCAAGAGCACGGCAAGCGTCTGGTGATCGGCACCACCGGCTTTACCGATGAGCAGAAAGCCGAGATTCAGGCTGCCGCCGCTGATACTGCTATGGTGATTGCCTCCAATTACAGTGTGGGCGTTAATTTGGTGTTCAAGCTGCTGGAGCAGGCAGCAAAAGTCATGGGTGATTATACCGATATTGAAATTATCGAAGCGCATCATCGCCATAAGGTAGATGCTCCCTCCGGTACGGCACTGAGCATGGGCGAGGTGATTGCCAATACACTCGGTCGTGATCTTAAAGAGTGTGCCGTTTACGGCCGGGAAGGCATTACCGGTGAGCGGGATCCAAACACCATTGGCTTTGCCACCATTCGTGCCGGCGATGTGGTCGGCGAGCATACCGCTTTGTTTGCCGACATTGGTGAGCGGGTCGAGATCACGCATAAGGCGTCCAACCGGCTGACCTTCGCCAACGGTGCTGTGCGGGCAGCAGCCTGGATTGCTGTCCAGCCAGCAGGCATTTTTGATATGCAGGATGTGTTGGGGCTTAAATAAGCAGCAATATTGCCAGAAAAAAGCATTCCGCCGGTGCTGTGCGCATGAAGGTGGAATGCTTTTTTTATTTAAATTTTGGTAAGTGTTTGTTTATAAAGTTTTTTGTTTTTATTTTTAAATAAAATCAGGCATTTTTTTGATTTTTTGGGTCAAAGTGTTATTTATTCTGTTTTGATGGTTTTCCCCTTTCTTTTTATACTGTTATTCTGAATTTTTATGCTGTCACAGGTGATTTTTTCGACTTTCAGTGTTTTGGTTCACAAAAAAGTTTGTCGAAAACCGCTGGTACAGATAAAATACACAGAATTTGCCCAGTATTAGCCGAGATGCAGTAAAATTTTTTTGTCTGTAGCTCGGGACAGCCAGGTAAATTGTTGATTTATAAGAATTAACTTGGAGGTTGTCTTGAATCACTCAGCGCTGCTCGTATTGGAAGATGGCTCGGTCTTCCACGGTACAGCCATTGGCGCCGACGGATGTTCCGTTGGTGAGGTGGTATTTAACACGTCAATGACGGGATACCAGGAAATCCTTACCGATCCTTCCTATGCACGCCAAATCGTCACGCTCACTTATCCTCATATAGGCAATACCGGCACTAACGCCGAAGATGAAGAATCCGACCGGATTCAGGCTCAGGGTCTGATTATTCGCGATCTTCCCATTATCGCTTCCAGCTTTCGTAACCAGCGCACCCTGTCCGATTACCTCAAAGCTCACAATATAGTGGGTATTGCCGATATCGATACTCGTAAGCTGACCCGCGTTCTGCGTGAGAAAGGCTCCATGGCCGGATGCATTCTGGCCGGCAGCAATCTGGATGAAGCCAAGGCACTGGCCGAAGCCAAAGACTTTCCGGGCCTCAAGGGGATGGACCTGGCCAAGGAAGTCACCACGGCTGCCGCCTATGAATGGCGTGAAGGCAGCTGGCAGCTGGGCCAGGGCCACAGCCAGCCCACCGACGCCGAGCTGCCCTACCATGTGGTGGCTTACGACTTCGGTGCCAAGCGCAATATTCTGCGCATGCTGGTAGATCGTGGCTGCCGCCTGACCGTGGTTTCTGCCCAGACTCCGGCGTCAGAAGTGCTGGCCATGAATCCGGACGGCATTTTCCTGTCCAACGGTCCCGGCGACCCCGAGCCCTGTGACTATGCCATTGAGGCCATCAAGACCTTCCTCGAGACCGAGATTCCGGTGTTCGGCATTTGCCTCGGTCACCAGCTGCTGGGACTGGCCAGTGGTGCCAAGACCGTGAAAATGGGTCACGGCCATCATGGCGCCAACCACCCGGTGAAGGATCTGGATCGTGATGTGGTGATGATCACCTCACAGAACCACGGCTTTGCGGTAGACGGCGACACCCTGCCCGAGAACCTGCGCGCCACCCATGTGTCGCTGTTTGACGGCACCCTGCAGGGCATGCATCGCACCGACAAGCCGGCGTTCTCTTTTCAGGGACACCCGGAAGCCAGTCCGGGCCCGCACGAGGCCGCCAACCTGTTCGATCATTTTATCGAACTGATCAAGAAATACCGCGCATAAGGAGTAGGGTAGAGACATGCCAAAACGTACAGACATACAGAGCATTCTGATCCTGGGTGCCGGCCCCATCGTGATCGGCCAGGCCTGTGAATTCGACTACTCCGGTGCCCAGGCCTGCAAGGCCCTGCGCGAAGAAGGTTATCGCGTCATTCTGGTCAACTCCAACCCGGCCACCATCATGACCGATCCGGAGATGGCCGATGCCACTTATATCGAGCCCATCGACTGGCAGGTAGTGCACAAAATCATCGAGAAGGAGCGGCCGGATGCGGTGCTGCCCACCATGGGTGGCCAGACCGCACTGAACTGTGCGCTGGAGCTGGAAAAGCACGGTGTGCTGAAAGAGTTCGGCGTGGAAATGATCGGTGCTACCGCCGACGCCATCGACAAGGCCGAAGACCGCTACCGCTTTGACAAGGCGATGAAGAGCATCGGCCTGGAATGCCCCCGTGCCGGCATTGCCCATAATATGGACGAAGCCTACGGCGTGCTGGATCAGGTGGGTTTCCCCTGTATCATTCGCCCCAGCTTCACCATGGGCGGCACCGGTGGCGGCATTGCCTACAACCGGGAAGAATTTGAAGAAATTTGTACTCGCGGTCTGGACCTGTCGCCCACCAACGAGCTGCTGATCGACGAATCCCTGATCGGCTGGAAAGAGTACGAGATGGAAGTGGTGCGGGATCGCAATGATAACTGCATCATCGTCTGTGCCATTGAAAACTTCGACGCCATGGGTGTGCACACCGGTGACTCCATCACAGTGGCGCCGGCCCAGACCCTGACCGACAAGGAATACCAGCTGATGCGCAACGCCTCCATGGCGGTGCTGCGTGAAATTGGTGTGGAAACCGGCGGTTCCAACGTGCAGTTTGGTGTGAACCCCAAAGACGGCCGCATGGTCATCATCGAGATGAACCCCCGTGTGTCCCGCTCTTCCGCGCTGGCCTCCAAGGCCACCGGTTTTCCCATCGCCAAAATTGCCGCCAAGCTGGCTGTCGGTTACACCCTGGACGAGCTGCAGAACGACATCACCGGCGGCCGCACTCCGGCATCCTTTGAGCCTGCCATCGATTATGTGGTGACCAAGGTTCCGCGCTTTAACTTTGAAAAGTTTGCCGGTACCAACGATCGCCTGACCACACAAATGAAGTCGGTGGGTGAAGTCATGGCCATCGGCCGCAACTTCCAGGAGTCAGTGCAGAAAGCCCTGCGCGGCCTGGAAACCGGCATGAACGGCTTTGATCCCATTGTTGACCTGAACGATCCGGAAAGCCTGGCGCGCATTCGCCATGAGCTGCAGGATCCGGGTGCCGAGCGTATCTGGTACATCGCCGATGCTTTCCGTGCCGGCATGAGCGTGGACGGTGTGTTCAAGCTGACCAACGTTGACCGCTGGTTCCTGGTGCAGATTGAAGAGCTGGTGAAGCTGGAAGAACAGGTAAAAGACGCCGGTATGGCCGGCCTGACTCCCGAGCTGCTGCGCGCCCTCAAGCGCAAGGGCTTTGCCGATGCCCGTCTGGGCAAGCTGCTGGGCGTGGCCGAAGGCGAAGTGCGCAAGCTGCGTCACCGCCATGAAATCTTCCCGGTATACAAGCGGGTGGATACCTGTGCCGCCGAGTTTGCCACCAACACCGCCTATATGTACTCCAGCTACGACGAAGAGTGTGAGGCCAATCCGTCCGATAAAGACAAAATTATCGTACTGGGTGGCGGCCCCAACCGTATTGGTCAGGGTATCGAGTTCGATTACTGCTGCGTTCACGCTTCTCTGGCACTGCGTGAAGACGGTTACGAGACCATTATGGTCAACTGTAACCCCGAGACCGTCTCCACCGACTACGACACCTCCGACCGTCTCTATTTTGAGCCGGTGACCCTGGAAGACGTGCTGGAAATCGTACGGGTCGAGCAGCCCAAGGGCGTGATCGTGCAGTACGGCGGTCAGACTCCGCTGAAACTGGCACGCGCTCTGGAAGCAGCCGGTGTGCCTATTATCGGCACCAGCCCAGACGCCATTGACCGGGCTGAAGACCGCGAGCGCTTCCAGCAGGCGGTGGATCGTCTGGGCCTCAAGCAGCCTCAGAATGCGACTGTGACCGCTCTGGATCAGGCCGTAAATCTGGCTGTTGATATCGGTTATCCGCTGGTGGTGCGTCCGTCCTATGTACTGGGTGGCCGCGCCATGGAAATCGTTTATGACGAGCAGGATCTGCGCCGCTACTTCAACGAAGCGGTCAGTGTATCCAACGAGTCGCCGGTACTGCTGGACCGCTTCCTGGATGACGCTACCGAGGTAGACGTAGATGCCATCTGCGACGGCAAGGACGTGGTGATTGGCGGCATCATGGAGCACATCGAGCAGGCCGGCGTTCACTCCGGTGACTCCGGTTGTTCACTGCCTCCCTATACCCTGAGCCAGTCCATTCAGGACGAGATGCGTGAGCAGGTACGCAAGCTGGCACTGGAGCTGGGCGTTGTTGGCCTGATGAACGTGCAGTTCGCGGTCAAGGGCAACGATATTTACCTCATCGAGGTAAACCCCCGTGCCGCCCGTACCGTGCCCTTCGTGTCCAAGGCCACCGGTGTGCCCCTGGCCAAGGTGGCAGCCCGCGCCATGGCCGGCAAGTCGCTGGCGGAGCAGGGCGTGACCGAGGAAATTATTCCGCCTTACTACTCCGTGAAGGAAGTGGTGCTGCCGTTTAACAAGTTCCCCGGCGTTGATCCGCTGCTGGGCCCGGAAATGCGCAGCACCGGTGAAGTGATGGGCGTGGGTGAAACCTTTGCCGAAGCCTTTGGCAAGGCGCATCTGGGTGCCGGCAAGGCCGTACCGAAGGAAGGCCGTGCACTGCTGTCTGTCCGTCACAGCGATAAGCAGCGGGTAGTGGACCTGGCCGCCAGCCTGATTGCCGCCGGTTATCAGATTGATGCCACCCACGGCACCGCCGTGGTATTGGGTGAAGCCAATATCAATCCGCGTCTGGTGAACAAGGTGCATGAAGGTCGTCCGCATATTCTTGATCGCATCAAGAACAATGAGTACACCTACATTATTAACACTGCGGAAGGTCGTCAGGCCATCGAAGACTCCCGTCAGCTGCGCCGCGGTGCTCTGGCGCAGAAGCTGTCTTACACCACGACCCTGAATGGTGGTTTTGCCACTGTAATGGCCATGGAGCATGACGCTACCGAGTCAGTGATTTCCGTACAGGAAATGCATGCCCGGGTAGCCAGCGGCAAGTAAGCTTTGGTATTTCTCTGATAAAAAGGCACCTGCGGGTGCCTTTTTATGTTGTATAAAATTTATTCATGATTTTTTACGATAGTGTTTGACGGCATCCCCCCACTGCCGTAGAGTACACCTCAGCAAGATTCTCAAGTCAGCGCAGCATCAGTATATTGTTGGTCCTTACGGTTCTACAGTCTCCACGCTTCCTTATTTGATTTATTGCGGTTCCGGGCATATGCCCATTCATATTTTTAAAAAGGTAAGTAAACATGGCTACTGGCACTGTTAAATGGTTCAACGAGTCCAAAGGTTTTGGTTTTATCACTCCCGCTGACGGCGGCAAAGATCTGTTTGCCCATTTCTCCGAGATCGTTGGCAGCGGTTTTAAAACCCTGGCCGAAGGTCAGCAGGTATCCTACACCCCGGCTGAGGGTGCCAAGGGTCCTCAGGCTTCACAGATTCAGGTTCTGTAATCATTTTTAAATGATTTAAAACCTAAAAAAACCCGCGTCGGCGGGTTTTTTACGTTTCAGGCCCGGCTCAGCCGGCGGGTGCCGTCAGCTCGCCCCTGAGGCTTTGCCCCATCAGCCGGCGCACTTCATCAGCCGGCAGATTTTTGCTCAGCAGATAATGCAGTTTGGTCAGAGCGGCTTCCGTGGTCATGTCATAGCCCGACAGCACACCGGCGTTAGCCAGTGCCTTACCGGGCGCATAGCCTTCCATGTTGACCGAGCCGCGGCGGCATTGCGTGAGGTTCACAATGATCACTCCCCGTGCCGACGCTTCACTCAGCAGCTCCAGCATGGCTGTGCTCTGGGGAGCATTACCCACGCCGTAAGACAGCAGCAGCAGGGCCTTCACCGGCTGGCGCAGCAGGTTGGCGATGACCTCTGCACTGATCCCCGGATAGAGCGTGACCACCCCAATGGGCTGAGGCGTAATGGCACTGACGGTAAGCGGCTTGCCGCTGGACTGACTCAGCCTGCCCGCCTCAAGACTGATATGAATACCGGCATTGAGCAGAGGCGGAAAGTTGGGCGAGTCAAAGGCATTAAAGCCATCGGCGTGCACCTTGCTGGCCCGGTTACCCCGGTACAGCTGGTTATTAAAAAACAGGCCCACCTCATGAATGGGGTATTCGGCAGCAATATAAAGCGCATTCAGCAGATTATTGCGGCCGTCTGAGCGTAGCTCTACCAGCGGAATTTGTGAGCCGGTCACGATTACCGGCTTGTCCAGATCTTCCAGCATGAAAGACAGCGCAGAAGCGGTAAATGCCATGGTATCGGTGCCGTGCAGCACCACAAAGCCGTCATACTCGTCGTAGTGAGCACGAATATCATCAGCAATGTGCTGCCAGTCGGCAGGGGTCATGTCTGAAGAGTCGATTAAGGGATCATACTCACTGATATGATAAGCAGGCATTTCCGGCCGGTGCAGCTCGGGCGTGGCGGCCAGACTGTCAGTCATAAAGCCCGCCAGGGGCACATAGCCCTTTGCGGATTTCTGCATACCGATGGTGCCGCCGGTGTAGGCGATATAGATTTTTTTGCGGCTCATTAAAACTCCTGACACTCAACACACAGCACATACTGGCCACGGATATCGTTAAACTGGCTCAGGGTATTCAGCTCGTTATTCAGTTGCTCAGCCGCCGGTCGTAGTACCTCGGGCAGAGCGGTCTGAAGCAGCGCCTGTGCATCCAGTCTGGAGTCCAGCAGCTGAGCCATCAGCAGCTCTTTAGGAGAGCGGGGCAGTTGTACCGGTTTTATCCGGTATTCACCCAAGCCAGCCAGCTCGGCGGCGCCGGCCAGGGCATCATCAAGATACCCCAGCTCATCGACCAGCCCCAGGGCCTGAGCATCACTGCCGGTCCATACATGGCCCTGAGCGGCGGCTTCCACCTGCTTGGGCTCAAGTTCACGTCCTTTTGACACCAGGGTGACAAATTGATCGTAGGTGTGCTCTACACCCAGCTGGATCAGCTCCTGGGCATGCTCGGGCAGGCCGGTGGTCAGGCCGGCACCGACAAAGTCGGTAGTGCCCACACCATCGGTATTCAGGCCCAGCTTTTCCAGCGCGTCTTCAAAGGTAAGAAACAGACCAAATACGCCAATGGAGCCGGTGAGGGTGGTGGGGGCGGCATAGATTTTATCGGCGTCGGCGGCAATCCAGTAGCCTCCCGAGGCGGCTGTGCTGCCCATGGACACCACCAGCGGCTTGCCGCTTTCCTTGAAGCGCAGCAAGGCAGCGCGGATCTGCTCGGCGGCAAAGGCACTGCCGCCGGGGCTGTCGATGCGAAGTACCAGTGCATTCAGCTCATTGTCACGGCGGGCGCGGTCAATCAGGCGGGACAGCTGTTCATCATTGATGGTATTAGGTGCCGGCTCTCCGCCCATAATTGCACCACTGGCGGTAATCAGACCAATGGCGGGAGCCGTGCTTTGCTCGTTAGCAGCGTAGGTCAGATAGCGGCTTACACCCACGCTTTGATAGGTGCCGGCGGCATGATCCCAGCCGGCTATCTTACTCACTTCCACCAGCATGTCATGACGAGTAGCCAGTTTATCTACCAGTCCCTGTTCCAGTGCATACTGGGCCGGATCACCACCTACTGCCCGAAAGCGGCTTAGCAGCAACTCCTTGCCCGGGCTGATATGATCAGCAGGAATATTACGCAGTGTGCTCACATTATCCTGATAATGCTGCCACAGCTGGCCCAGCCAGCGCAGTGCGTCTTCCCGGCTCTCAGCGGACATGTCATCGCGCATATAGGGCTCCACAAACGACTTGTAAGTGCCCACTCTGAACACATGGGGCGTAATATCAAAACGCTCAAAGGCCGATTTGTAATGCAGCCGGTATACGCCCAGACCCTGTATGGTGACGGCACCGGCCGGATTCAGCCAGATTTCATCGGCATGAGCCGCCAGATAATACTGGCCCTGAGTGTAATAATCGCCAATGGCGTAGACCGGCTTGCCTGACGTTTTAAAGCTTTCCAGAGCAGCGCCGATTTCATCCAGTTTGGTCAAACTTGACTCTGTCATGTTCTGTAGTCTGAGCACGACCGCCTTGATGCTGTCATCGTGGCGGGCTGCAGCAAGTGCCTGCTTGATTTGCTCCAGAGTCAGCGGCGGGGGAGCACTGTCGCCGGCCAGCCATTTGTTGAACAGGCGGCGCGGACTGCTTTGAATATCCTGCTCCAGCACAGGACCGTTTATTTCCAGTGTCAGCGCAGCACTGGAGGGCAGCACCGGTGCCTCTTTTTCGCCAAAAAATATTACGAAGAAACCCAACAGCCCCAATAAAAAAAACAGGTTGACGATCAGAGAACGAAAGATGCTCAGCACTCGGCCCAGAGTGCGAAATATCCATTTAATGGCAGACCACATAAACAGCGCCTTAAACAAGAGGGTCGAATTAGTCCATTATGGCGGCAGCATGGTCACAATGCCACGGTCAGCGGTAGTAAACGAAGACAACTTCACGAAAAAATGAGTTAAACACGTGTTTGAAATTTGTGCTGGCATCTTCTAATTTAATCAGGCCTTTCCTTTGATTGCCGAGAGAGTCTATGCCTGCCTATCCTCATTTGTTGTCTGCTCTGGATCTGGGTTTTACTACTCTGAAAAACCGCGTGATCATGGGATCCATGCATACCGGTCTGGAAGAAGAACGCGGCGGCGTTGACAAGCTGGCGGCCTTTTACCGTGCGCGGGCCGCGGGCGGTGTGGGACTGATTATTACCGGCGGCATCGCCCCCAGCGTTCGCGGCCGGCTGGCACCCAATGCGGCCCAGCTGAGTTTTTGCTGGCAGCTGGCCCGTCATCGCAAGCTCACCACAGCCGTGCATGAGGCGGGCAGCAAAATTGCTCTGCAGATATTGCATGCGGGCCGCTATGCCTTTCATCCTTTTGCCGAGGCACCCTCGGCAGGTAAATCCCCGATCAGCCGGTTCTCTGCCAGTGCCATGAGTGAGCGCCGCATTCGCCGTTGCATTGCCGGCTTTGCTGATACAGCAAGCCTGGCAAAGCAGGCAGGATACGACGGCGTGGAAATCATGGGCTCGGAAGGCTATCTCATTAATCAGTTTCTGTGTTCACGCACCAATAAAAGAACCGATGCCTGGGGCGGCAGTGCCGCCAACCGCCACAGACTGGCGCTGGACATAGTCCGTGCTGTCCGTGCCCGGGCGGGACAAAACTTTATTATTATCTTTCGGCTGTCCATGCTGGACCTGGTGGAGCAGGGCTCCAGCCTGGACGAAGTGATAGCCCTTGGACAAGCGCTGGAGCAGGCCGGCGTTACCCTTATCAATACCGGCATCGGCTGGCATGAGGCACGCATTCCCACCATTGCTACCTGTGTGCCCAGAGGGGCCTTCAGTTGGATTACCGAACGCATCAAACAGCAGCTGACCATACCTGTGGTGGCCACCAACCGCATTAATACGCCCGAGGTGGCGGAGCAGATTCTGGCCAGCGGCCAGGCCGATCTGATCTGTATGGCCCGGCCCTTTCTGGCCGATGCGCGTTTTGTGGCCAAAGCCGCCGCCGGCATGCCGGAGCGCATCAATACCTGCATTGCCTGTAATCAGGCCTGTCTGGATCGCGTATTTAATGGTAAGCGTGCCAGTTGTCTGGTCAATCCCTTTGCCTGTTATGAAACCGAGCTGACGGTCACTCCTGCCAAGCATGCCAAAAAGCTGGCGGTGGTGGGGGCCGGACCCGCCGGCCTGGCCTTTGCCTGCACCACTGCCGAGCGGGGCCATATCGTCACACTGTTCGAGCAAAGCGGCGTGATTGGCGGTCAGTTTAATTATGCCCGGCGCATTCCCGGCAAAAGCGAGTTTACCGAGACGCTGCGCTATTTTACCCATAGATTGCAGCAAACCGGTGTGACCCTTCGGCTGAATACTCGGGCTGAAGTGCCCATGCTGGCGGACTTTGACGAGGTGATTCTGGCCACCGGTGTCCGGCCCAGGTGGCCGAAACTTGAGGGCATTCAGCACCCGAGCGTGGTCAGCTACATCCAGATATTAAGCGGTGAGGTGATGCCCGGACGCAATGTGGCCATTATCGGTGCCGGCGGCATAGGCGTGGATCTGGCCCATTTTCTGGTGGCCGAGCCTGAGCCAAGCCTGAATGACTGGTTACAGGAGTGGGGCATTGATCGCCAATATCGTCAGCCCGGTGGCCTGATGCCGGCGCATACGCCCGAGCCCGGGCGGCAGGTGTGGCTGTTGCAGCGCAAGCCCCAGGAGCCGGGGCGAGGGCAGGGCAAAACCACCGGCTGGATCCACAAGGCCGGGTTGCGCCACCATGGTGTGCATCTTTGGGGCGGTGTCACTTACACCCGTATTGACGATAAAGGCCTGCATATAGAGCGCAATGGCACAGCAGAATGCCTGCCGGTGGATCAGGTGGTGATTTGTGCTGGCCAGGAGCCCGAGCAAAGCCTGAACGCCGCCCTTGAGCAGACCGGCAAGCCGGTACATGTCATTGGCGGAGCCCATGTGGCTGCCGAGCTGGATGCCGAGCGCGCCATTCGTCAGGGCACAGCGCTGGCACTGCGCATATAGCCTTTATGACCGGCCTTCGGGCTGTTATGGTAGCGCGGTCTGAATACAGGAGAACATCATGGACGCACAGGAACTGTTACTGAACCGCCATTCCAACCCTCGTCTGATTGCGCCGGCCCCCGCCGGTGAGCAGCTCAATACCCTGTTTCGTGCCGGCCTGCGGGCACCGGATCATGCCGGGCTGACCCCCTGGGAATTTATTGTGTTTGAAGGCGAGCAGCGCAACGCTCTGGGTGATGTGCTGGCCGCTGCTGCCAAAGCTCAGGGCGAAAGTGAAGATGCCATCGACAAGGCCCGCCATGCTCCCTTGCGTGCGCCCATGGTGATCACTGTGGTGGCCAAGGTGAAAGAGCACGGCAAGGTGCCGCGTCTTGAGCAGGAGCTATCTGCCGGCTGTGCCCTGATGGCCATGCAGATGGCGGCCCAGAGCATGGGCTTTAACGGCATCTGGCGCACCGGCTGGTTTGCCTTTGATCGCGGTGTTCACCGTGATCTGGGTCTTGAAGAGCAGGATCAGATAGTGGGCTTTCTCTATCTGGGCACGCCGGAAGTGGAAGTACGCCGGCTACCCGAGCGCGACCCGGCCCAGTTTGTGCGCTACTTCGGCCGTTAAAAACGCCAACTTGCCGCTCAGATGCCGGCCGCTGCCGGCATTTTTTATGGGGCTTTGCTGGCTTCCAGCGCCTGCAGTGCGTCGGGAGTATTGAGGTTATAAAAGGCTTCGGGCATGTCACTAAAGTCCACCGGTACCAGCCAGTGCTGCTCAAACCAGAGCTGTAGCTTACGATCGCCGCCATCCAGATAGTTGCACAGGGAAGGCAGCAGCGACTGATGAATGAGCGCAGTGGCCGCATGCAGCTGAGTGCCGTCATCCACCACGGCAATATCATCATGGCGGTGCACGGCGGCACACAGGCGGGCGGCCAGGCAATCCGGGATCAGCGGGCTGTCGCAGGGTACAAACAGTACCCACTCGCTGGGAGCGTGAGCCAGTCCGGCCTGAAAGCCAGCAAGCGGACCGGCATAAGACAGTTCACTGTCGGGAATAACGCTTGCCAGCTCGCGATATTGCGCCAGGTTGCGATTGGCGTTGATCATTACCTGTCCGGTTTGTGGCTTCAGCCGCGCCAGTAAATGGCAGACCAGCGGTTGCCCCCACAATGTCAGCAGCCCCTTATCGGCTCCCTGCATGCGCAGGCCCCGGCCACCGGCCAGAATAACAGCGGTAATGTCTTTGGGATCCAGCATCATTTAATCCAGTCAGGTGCTTTTCAATGAATGGTAACTGGTTGCCGTATAAAAACGGAGTGCTGTGGTCACATAAGCCAGTAATTTTAATGGCTTGAGCCCAGGCCTTATCACTTTTACCATGGGTCGTTAATCATCAATAAGGTATAACAATAATGAGTGCTCCTTCCGTGTCGGACGACCCTTTTTACGGGCGTCCTTTTGTTGCTGCCCTGGCGGTAATTGCTCTGCTGCTGGCTGCCGCCAATCTGCGTGGCGGCCTGGTGGTGGTGGGACCGCTGGTAGAGCAGATTCGTGAAGGGCTCAACATCAGCGCCAGCGCCTTCAGTTTGCTGACCACGCTGCCACTGATCTGCTTTGGTATTATTTCCCTGTGTGTGCCGGCCTTGTCACGGCGCTGGGCTCCCCAGACCCTGGCCATCGGCGGTTTGCTGATTATCAGCCTGGGCGTTTTGCTGAGACTGGTAAATAACTACCCAGTAGTGCTGCTGGGCACTCTGTTACTGGGAGCGGCGATTGCCCTGCTGAATGTGCTGATCCCCGGTCTGGTAAAAGCCTTTTTCCCCCGCAAGGTGGGGCTGATGACGGGGCTTTATTCGGTCACCCTGAGCGCCGGGGCCGGACTGGGAGTGTATCTGGCAGTGCCGCTGCTGGAGCGTTTTGGCCACTGGCACTATCCGGTGGCACTGTGGGCGCTGCTGCCGGTGCTGTGCATCTTGTTCTGGCTGCCCATGGTGAAGGTAAAAGGCGTTGGCAAGCCTGCCAATCCGCTAAAAGTCAGCCTGTGGCGCAGCAAAATTGCCTGGGCCATTACCTTTTATATGGGGCTGCAGTCGTTTTATTTTTATTCCATGGCCACCTGGCTGCCGAAAATTCTGCTGGAAAGCGGCCTGACCGCCCATGATGCGGGCACAGCCACCGCCCTGATTAATCTGGTGAGCATTCCATTCAATTTTCTGGTGCCGATAATGGCGGCGCGCATGGCTAATCAGCGTACTCTGGTGCTGGGTATTTTTCTGGCTTCCTTTACCGGCATTGCCGGCCTTTGGTGGCAGCCTGCTACCGCCCCTCTGCTGTGGGCCTCGCTGATCGGCATCGGCTGTGGCGGTGCCCTGAGTCTGGCGTTGTCGTTTTTTGTGCTGCGTGCCACCAATACCGCTCAGGCCACGGCGCTGTCGGCCATGGCTCAGAGCATTGGTTATTTGCTGGCGGCTACCGGCCCGGCAGCGCTGGGGCTTATGCGGGACTGGGAAGGCGGCTGGCAAACGGCACTGGTACTCATGATGGTGCTGCAGTGTGTACAGCTTGTCTGTGGCTTGCTGGCCTCACGACCCGTAAATGTGGTGCCCGATCAGGATAAATAATCTGCTTTGTTGCCCAGCGGCTAGACTTTGCCGCACACATTGTGAGTGGGCTATTAAGGAGATTGTGATGAAACCCGAATCGCTGTTCCTGTCTTTGTTGTGGCTGACGCCGGCCTTGCCGGCACTGGCGGACGCGCCGCCGCTGCAGCTGGCATCTGAGTATGCGCCGCACTATAACCCGGCGGATTTTCTGGTCAGCGAAAAACTGGATGGGGTGCGGGCATACTGGAATGGCCGTGAGTTAATGTCCCGGGCCGGCAACGTTTTTGCGGTGCCCGGGTGGTTTATTGAAGGTTTTCCCGATACGCCGCTGGACGGCGAGCTCTGGCTGGGGCGGGGCCGGTTTGCCGAGTTGTCGGCGGCGGTACGCCGGTTTGAACCGCAAGATGAGGAATGGCGTCGGATCCGTTTTATGGTATTTGACACCCCTGACAGCAAGAGACCGTTTGAGCAGCGCTCAGAACAACTTAAGCAGCAGATTGCTTCCCTGAATGTGCCCTGGCTGCAGTGGGTCACCCAACAGCGGGTGAGCGATGCCGCTGCGTTGGCCGCTTTGCTGGATGAGATTAACGCCCAGGGCGGAGAAGGCCTGATGCTGCATCATCGTCAGGCGCTTTATACCGCCGGCCGTAATCAGAACCTGCTGAAATTAAAGCAGTTTCAGGATGCCGAGGCCACAGTGCTGGCCTATCTGCCCGGACAGGGAAAATATACCGGCATGATGGGTGCTTTGTTGGTGGAAACCGACGATGGCCGTCGCTTCAAGCTGGGCACCGGGTTCAGTGATGAGCAAAGACGCAATCCGCCGGCCTTGGGCAGCACGGTGACTTATCGTTACCGGGGCGAAACCGCCACCGGCTTACCCCGCTTTGCCAGCTTCTGGCGAGTGCGTGAAGACGCACCCTGACTGGCATGGTGACGGGCCCGTGAACATCAAGAAGGAACGCCGTTTTGTGTTTGATCGCCTTTAACTGGCAACCGGCCGAGGGCCGTTTGTTACTGCTGGCCAACCGGGATGAGTTTTATGCCCGCCCCACCGAGCCGGCCCGCTGGTGGCCGGACCAGCCTTACCTTTGGGCCGGGCGGGATCTGCAGGCTGGTGGTACCTGGCTTGGCATCACCCGTGCCGGCCGCTTTGCCGCCCTTACCAATGTCCGTGAGGGCGCGCCTCGGGCCGGAAAACGCAGCCGGGGTGAGCTGGTGACCGGTTTTCTTACCGGTCAGCAGGGGCCGGCCGAGTATATGCAGCAAATGCTGCAACACGGGCATGATTATGCCGGCTTTAACCTGCTGGCAGGGGATGTATTGAAGGGCGAACTCTATTATGGCGGCAACCGGACCGGCGCACCGGCTTATGCTCTTGACCCGGGAATATACGGTTTGTCCAATGGCCTGCTCAATACTCCCTGGCCCAAGACGCTGCGGCTGAAGCGCGGGCTGGCAGCCCTTGAGCACAAGGACGAAAAAGCACCACTGGCGCTGCTGAGCGACGCTACTCAGGCACCCGATGGCCGCCTGCCCGACACCGGCATTCCCTTTGAGCTTGAGCGGCGGCTGTCGTCGATATTTATCACCGGTGACGACTACGGTACCCGGGCCCAGACGGTGCTGCAGGTTGAACGTAGCCGGGTAACCATCACCGAGCAGGGACGGGGGCCACAGGGCAGCATGCTGGAAACAAGCAGAGCCGGATGGCGGCTCGACGCGCTTACTTGAACGCCGCATTCATGGTTTATTTCCCGGCTTATTAATATGCCCAAGCAGGGCGGCCAGATCCTTGTCTATGTAGCTTTCCTTGACACAGGCGGCCAGGTGGTCGTTGATAAAACGCACAAAATTGGCGGCGGCGTAGGGCAGGCGGCGGTTGCCATGGCACACCAGATACCAGTGGCTGGAGAGCGGAAATTCCGGCAGGGCGGGGCGGCCGAGCCGGTGCTCACCTTCCAGCGTATGCTCCGACAGCACCGCCAGCCCCAGGCCCTGCTCCACACTCATGCGAATGACTTCGTTGCTTTCTACCTGCATCACCCGCTTCAGCTGCAAATTACGCTTGCGCAGCCATTCTTCAAACACCAGCCGGGTGGCACTGCCCGGCTCCCGTAATAAAAAACGTTCATGAAGCAGTTCGGCGAAGTTTGCCGGCGGTTGTTTGACCGCCCAGTGATCCGGCGGTGTGATCAGCACCAGCGGGTTGTGAATAAAGCGACTGCTGAGGGTGTGCTCACCACTGGGCGGGTGGCTGAACAGATAAAGATCGTCCTGCTGATAGCGGTGACGCTCCAGAATATAACCCCGGTTGCCCACGCTGATGGACACTTCCACTCCCGGAAACTGGCGGTTAAAGGGCCCCAGTAGCCGGGGCAGAATGTATTTGGCGGTGGTCACCACGCCAATGCTGAAGCTGCCACGGGTACCCTGGCGGGCGTCCTGCAGAAAACCGCCAAAATCTTCAAAGCGCGACAGTGACTCCAGTGCCGCATGATACAGCTCGGTGCCGATAAAAGTGGGTTTCATTCTGGTATCCAGCAGAGGCTCACCCACGGCTTCGGCCAGCCGTTTAAGCTGCTGGGACACGGTGGGCTGGGTCAGATGCAGCTCGGCGGCAGCCCGGGATACCGAACCCAGCCGCACCACTGTCACATACACCTGCAGCAGGCGAAAGGTCAGATGACGAACATTCATGGAGTATTATCTATATCAGTGTTATGTAACATTTATTGGCAACTATAACGAAGCCAGCGCAAAATGGCCCCACTTTTCAAAGCCGGCTTCGGCCGGAACACATATTCACAAGCCGTTTTCCATACCAGCAGGTCTTTGACCCTGTTGCAGGCTTGGTTGTGCCTAACAAACATAGAGAGGAATCATATGCCAGACATAGTGGTGGCGTTTTTTGCGCTGGGCGTAGTGGCGGGGCTGGCCCGCTCCGACTTACAGGTGCCCAAGGCGGCTTACGATACGCTGGGGATACTGCTGATGCTGACCATCGGCTTCAAGGGCGGCTTGTCACTGCATGGCAATCTGCACTGGCAGCTGGTGCCCGAGCTGCTGGCGGTGGCGTCACTGGGCGTATTAATTCCGCTGGTGTGTTACCCGCTGGCGCGCCGGTTGCTGCGTCTGGACAGGGCCAACAGCGCCAGCCTCGCCGCTCACTACGGCTCTGTCAGTGCCGGTACCTTTGCGGTGGCCCTGGCTTATGCTCAGACCCTGCAGCTGGAGATTGCGCCGGAAACCACGCTTTATCTGGTGTTGCTGGAGCTGCCCGCCATTATTGTGGCCATCTCATTGTACAAGCGCCTCTCGGGGCAGGAAGGCGGTGTAAGCAGCGGCAGCGTCTGGCATGAAGCGTTGACCAGCCGCGGGGTAGTGCTGCTCACCGGTGGTGTGCTGATTGGTTACTTTTATGGCCCCGAGCGGGCTGCACCGGTGAGTGAACTGTTTATTCATGCCTTCAAGGCGCTGCTTGCGTTGTTTTTGCTGGAAATGGGCCTGTGTGCCGCCAAAGCGCTCACTCCTGTGCCCTGGAAGCGTTGGCCTGTGATGCTGTTTGCGCTGCTGGCACCGCTGGCGCTGGCCAGTCTGGGCGCACTGGTAGCCTCAGCCCTTGATCTGCCCGCGGGCAGTGCCCTTATTCTGGTAGCGCTGGTGGCCAGTGCCTCTTATATCGCAGCACCAGCCGCCATCGGGGCTTCCATTGAAAAGGCCGATATTGGTCTGGCCATGCTGGCCTCACTGGCGGTGACCTTTCCCTTTAACGTACTTATCGGCGTCCCCCTCTACGCCCGCTGGCTGGCGGCCTGAGTTTTTGTTGGTTGAACCTGGGGTGACGAAGTGGCAGCGGGGATTGCCGTAGCCGACCATTAAATGCCATGGATGGCATTTTCGAGCGTTACAGGGATGTACTTGTAGCGTGTCGGCGGAGTGCAGCCGCGCTGGCGCTTCGCGCACAGGCCCAAATAAAAAAAGCGGACCCTTGAGGTCCGCTTTTTACGCTGTCCGCGCTGACTTACACCAGCTCGCGGTTTTCTTTTTTGGCCGCGACTATGTCTTTCCATACGCCGCGGCAGATCATGATCAATACCAAAAGGGTGAGGGCGGGCCAGATCAGAATGTAGGCTCCCATTATCAGTTCGCTCATCTTAAGACTCCTTGGCAAGTTTGGCGGTCTTCATGGCCGCTGTAGTGGCAGGTGCATCAAAACGATCGTCGTAGTTGCCCACCCGCTTTTTAATCAGCTCAAAATCAAACTTCTGATTATCCAGCAGGCTTACCACCACACACACCAGGGTGCTGACACCGTATGCCAGCAGGGAAGACAGCAGCACGGTATACTCCCGCAGGAAGCCGGTGGCGAAATACATCAGCGCCAGACCGGCGATAATACCGGCAACAAAGCCCGCGTGCCGGCCAAAGAAGCCAAATACCATCAGGCCAATCACCACACCGCCGCCAATGCTTGCCAGCAGTTCGAACAGCACCGCCACGGCACCGGTCATTTCCACCCACTCAAAGCGGGCCACGCAGAACATGATCAGGGCCACTATCACCGAGGAGGTAAAGGCGCGGTTGGTGACCCGGCTCCAGAAGCAGCTGGCAATTACCGGGAACACAATGGCCCCCCAGAGTGCACCTACAAATACCAGCATGACCAGAATATCGAGAGAGAAGCTGGCCAGAACAATGCCCAGCATGGTGGCGACAATCATGGTCAGACGACCAATAAACAGCATGCGTTTGGGGTCTGCCTTGCCTCTGGCAATGTTCTTGCCGTAGACATCGGCCATGATAATGGCGGACAGGGCAGACAGATCCGAGTCGGCGGTAGATGACAGCGAGCCAATTACCAGAATAAAGAACAGGGCAATAAACACCGGTGGCAGATAGCTGGATACCATCTGCGGGATCAGGTTGTTCATATCACCGTTCAGGGGTTCAACGCCGTTGGTCAGCGCCATCAGGCCAATCATGCCCAGGCCAATCACAATGGCACCATACCCAAGCGTGGCGGTGAGGAAGGTAGGCTTGATGTGCTTTTCATTTACCGCAAACAGCCGCTGGGAAATGGTCTGGTTACCAATGGCATAGGCCAGCACCGCCACAAAATAGGGAGCACCCTGATGCAGAATGGCTTCGGTGGAGAAGAGGTTGGCCTGCTCGGCAGTGAGGTTATCAAAGCCGTTCATCACTTCTGCCGGACCGCCCATGGCAAACAGCACCGCGGGAATAATCACCACGGCAATGGCCATGAGTGCAATCAGCTGGGCGAAGTCGGTGAGCACGGAAGCGCGAAAGCCGGACCAGAGGGTATAGCTGAGCACGCCCACACCGGCAATGATGACGCCGGTCTGAAACGACAGCGGCGACAGCACAGACACCAGGGCACCGGCGGCGGTAAAGTTCACCATCAGGCTGATGATGCTGCCCAGCAGGTTGGAAAAGGCCAGGATCAGCTGGCTGGACGAGCCGTGCCGGGCATGGATCACTTCACCCAGGGTATGGGCATTGGGGGCCAGGGCGCGAAAACGCCGGCCAAAGGGGTAAATAAACAAAATCATCAGGGCACCCCAAAAGCCATAATGCAGCGGGCCCGAGACCCCATAGGTATAACCCGAGGTGGCGGCGGCATAGAAGGAGGCGGCCCAGATCCAGGTGGCGGTCATGCTGGCCGCGCCCATGCCAAAGCCCACACTGTGGTTAGATACCATAAAGGCGTCGGTATCTTCCTGCTCCTTCTTGATGAAGGTGGTAATAAGGTAGGTTCCGCCGTAAAAAGCGGCCAGTAGCAGCAGTACTGTGGTGCTGGAAAATTGATAGAGTTCCAAGTTCATCTCCCTGTCTTGTAAAAACACAGACGAGCACGGGCAAGCACACCAGAGGCGGATTGCGGGTGCAGGTTTGGACGACCTGGCTGACGGCAACGGACGTAGAGAACCTGCTGAAGGTTCAGAAAACAAGATAACAGTTTGTTTTGCGGTGAAGCGTTGTGCTTCTTAAAGACGTTGGCGTTAGCCTGGTATTGTGCGGTCGACGGCACGAAAGCGTGCGTCAGGGTAAAGCTTCAATGGCGCCCATCATAAGGCGTTCACCTCCTTAAAATCATCTGTTCAGCCTTGAACGGCCCATACCTTAACGATTGGGTCAGGTATTGTCCACCCTTTCACTGGCCGCAAAACCGGGCTTTCGGTATAATCCGCGCTCCCCCGGATCCACCTAAAACATGCACAACGTTGTTGAACAGGAGTAGTCATGCAAGCAAAAGTTGCCGTCATCATGGGTTCAAAAAGTGATTGGCCCACCATGCAGGGTGCCGCAGAAATCATGGACCAGCTGCAGGTTCCCTATACCGTGGAAGTGGTGTCGGCGCACCGCACCCCAGACCGGCTGATGGAATTTGGTGAACAGGCCGTGGAGCGCGGTTATCAGGTGATTATTGCCGGTGCCGGCGGTGCCGCCCACCTGCCGGGCATGGTGGCCGCCAAAACCCGGCTGCCGGTGCTGGGTGTGCCGGTGCAAAGCAAGGCCCTGAGTGGTCTCGATAGCCTGCTGTCCATTGTGCAGATGCCCAAGGGCGTGGCCGTGGGCACCCTGGCCATCGGCACCTCCGGTGCTTTTAATGCCGGTCTGCTGGCCTGCCAGATGCTGGCCAATCACGATGCCGAGCTGGCCGAGCGGCTGGACACCTTCCGCCATGATCAAACCAGCACTGTGCTGGGCAACCCCGATCCGCGGGAGGAAGCATGAGCCGTATCTGGGTACTGGGTGCCGGCCAGCTGGGCCAGATGCTGAAGCACGCTGGCATGCCGCTTAATCTGGACGTGCGTCCGGTTGATATCGAGTCGGAAGACACCTTTCCGCTGCAGGCTCATGAAAAAGTCACCGCCGAGCGCGAGCAGTGGCCCGAGACCGCCGCTACTCGTCAGCTGGCGGCTCATCCGGCGTTCGTTAATCTGAATACCTTTCCCATTCTGGCCGATCGCTACACTCAAAAATCACTGATCGACAAACTGGGGCTGGCCACCGCGCCCTGGCAGCTGGTGGAAACCGACACCACCGCCGAAAGCCTGCATGAGGCGCTGGGCGAGCGGGTGCTGCTCAAGCGCCGCACCGGCGGCTACGATGGTCGCGGTCAGCACTGGCTGCGGGAGCCGGGCCGGGACGCCATTCCCGATGACTGGCACACCCAGGCCATTGCCGAGCAGGCCATCGACTTTGACGAGGAAGCCTCCATCGTCGGCATGCGCGGTGAAGACGGCCAGTGCTATTTCTATCCGTTGACCCTCAACCTGCATGTGGACGGCATTCTGCTGGGCTCGGTGTCGCCGCTGGCGCGCTTGGCGCACCTGCAGGACGAGGCCGAGCGCATGCTTGGCACCCTGATGAACGATCTCGACTATGTCGGCGTCATGGCCATGGAGTGCTTCCGGGTGGGCGATCACCTGCTCATCAACGAGCTGGCGCCCCGAGTGCACAACAGCGGTCACTGGACCCAGGCAGGCGCTAATATCAGCCAGTTTGAAGCGCATCTGCGCGCCGTGGCCGGGCTGCCGCTGATTGCCCCTAGCGTCAAAAACACCAGCGTCATGGTGAACCTGGTGGGGACCGAGCGCAACGACGACTGGCTCTCGGTGCCCGGTGCCGAGCTGTACTGGTATGGCAAGGACGTGCGCCCCGGCCGCAAGGTAGGCCATATCAACTTCTGCCTGAGCAACCCGTCCGATACTCAGGCCGCCCTTGATAAGCTTGAGCCCATGCTGCCCGCCAGTTACGGCATAGTGCTCGACTGGTTGCGCAGTCAGCTTAACTGAGCGGCTGTTGGTCCAGCATAAAAAGCCCCGCTGTGAAGCGGGGCTTTTTGCGTTTAGACCAGGGGCTGGCCCATGCGGTCCTGGGCGATAAGACGCACCACATAGGCCAGTTTGAACAGGGCAGCGGTGAGCACCAGGGTAATATGCATAAAGACGGTGGTGCCCACAGACAGGGACTGTTCACCCAGCCAGGCCATGCTCAGGGAGCCGCAGAACAGCACCAGAAACACCACCATGGAAAGATTGGCCAGAGACAGCAAGCGTTGATTGCTCATAAGTGGCACTCCAAATGTTTGTTTATGATCACAGTACGCCTGTCTGACCGGTGAGTCAATAAAGTTGATGTTTTTTTGATCTGTATCAAGGCTGTATGAGCGGGAAGCAAGTTGATATGCTGAACAATAATCTTAAAAAAGACGGAACCAACATGGGATCAAGGAGTTGGCGCAGCAGAGCGGCCAGACATAAAACGCGGATATGGGCGGCGCTGATACTGGTGGTGGTGCTGTTCTGGCTGTGGCGGGGGCACTTGTATCAGGCCGCTCGGCAGGCACCTGAGGCGGAGAAAAACAGCCAGAGCCCGGACAGGCAGGAAATCACAGTGCAGGTCACCCAGCTCAGCGCCAGTGACTATCAGCCGCAACACTTGGTGCAGGGGCAGTTTCAGGCGGAACGTCAGCTGGTGGTGCGGGCCCGTACCGACGGTGTGGTAGAGCAGCTGGCTGAGCTCGGGCAAACCCTGGCCGAGGGCGAGCGGCTGCTGACCCTGAGTCTGGATGACAGGCGGGCCGCCCTCAGCCGGGCCGAGGCCGAGCAAAAGCTCAACGCCGCCGAACTGAAGGCCGCCGAGCGGCTCAGCCAAAAAGGTCTGCTTGCCGACACCGAGTTACTGATGCGCCGTGCTGCTGCCGCCGCCGCCAATGCCGCTCTGGCCGAGGCCCGGCTGGCGCTGGATTACAGCCGGCCAACGGCCCCCTTTGCGGGCACCGTGAATGCCCGCCATGTAGAAACGGGGGATTATGTTCGGACCGGCGATTCCCTGCTGATGCTGGTCAACGATAACACACTGACCCTGAGCGGCTTTGTGCCTCAGCAAAAGGTGGCCGGCTTAACAACCGGTCTGCCGGTAACGGCCACTGCGCTGGATGGGCGAACCCTGTCGGGCACCCTTAGCTTTGTGGCTGCTGCCGCTGACTCCGATACCCGCAGCTTTGCGGTAGAAGCCCGGTTTGACAATCCGCAAGGGCTGCGTCTGGCCGGTGCCAGTGCCGAGCTGACAATTCACCTGCCCACACGGGTGGCGCACCGCTTGTCTCCTGCCTTGCTGGCCCTTGATGAGCAGGGGCGCACCGGTGTGCATCTGGTGGATGCGCAAAACCGGCTGCAGCTGGTGCCGGTTACGCTACTGGCCATTACTCCGAATGAAGCCTGGGTGACCGGTTTGCCCGAGCAGGCCCGGGTGGTGACCCGGGGGGCCGGCTTTATTACGCCGGGTGAGGTAGTGGCGGTGCAGGAGTTGCGTGAATGAGGGCGCTTATTCAGGCCGCTGTTTACCGCAGCCGGGCCACGCTGCTGTTTTTTATATTGCTGTTACTGGGTGGCGTGGGGGCCTATCAGGTCATTCCCAAAGAGGCCAACCCGGATGTGACCATTCCCATGATGTATGTGTCCATGGCGCTGGAAGGCATCAGCCCGGAAGACGGCGAGCGCCTGCTGGTGCGGCCCATGGAGCAGGAGCTGCGCACCCTGGAAGGGGTCAAGAAAATGACCTCTACCGCCAGCGAAGGCCATGCTTCCGTGATGCTGGAATTTGATGCCGGCTTTGATCCCAAACAGGCGCTGCAGGAAGTGCGTGAAAAAGTGGATCTGGCACAAAGCGAGCTGCCTCAGGAAGCGGAAGAACCTGTGGTGCACGAAATTAACGTGGCGCTGTTTCCGGTGCTGTCGGTGGCACTGTCGGGGCCGCTTTCAGAAGGTGAGCTGGTGATGATAGCCCGCCGGCTGAAGGATGAAATTGAAGGCATTGCCGAAGTGCTGGAAGTGGACATAGGCGGTGATCGGGAAGATCTGCTGGAAATTCTGGTGGATCCTCAGGTGCTCGACAGTTACGGCATTGACTATACCCAGCTGTTTAATCTGGTGTCGCGCAACAACCGGCTGGTGGCCGCCGGCAGCCTGGATACCGGTGCCGGCCGGCTGGCGATCAAGGTGCCCGGCGTGATTGAAAACCTCGACGACGTACTGGGGCTGCCGCTCAAGGTCAGTGGCGACAGCGTGGTCACCTTTGGCGATGTGGCCACCATTCGCCGCACCTTCAAGGATCCCGCCGGCTTTGCCCGCATCAACGGCCAGCCCGGCGTGGTGCTGGAAGTGAGCAAACGCGCCGGTGCCAATATCATCGAGACCATAGAGCAGGTCAAAGCATTGCTGGCGCAGGCTGAGCCGCTGCTGCCCGACGGGGTGGAGATCGACTACATCATGGATCAGTCCACCCAGATTGAAACCATGCTGGCGGACTTGCTCAACAATGTGCTCACCGCCGTGGTGCTGGTGCTTATTCTTATTCTAGCCACCATGGGCGCACGCTCGGCACTGATGGTGGGGCTGACCATTCCCGGGGCCTTTTTTGCCGGTATTCTGGTGATCTGGGGCATCGGCTTTACCATGAACATTATCGTGCTGTTTGCACTGATACTGGTGGCGGGCATGCTGGTGGACGGGGCCATTGTAGTGAGCGAGCTGGCCGACCGCCATCTGCATGAGGGCCAGCCGCCCAAGCAGGCCTGGATCAATGCCGCCCACCGCATGAGCTGGCCGGTGATTGCCTCTACCATCACCACACTGGCGGTGTTTATGCCGTTGCTGTTCTGGCCCGGTGTGGTGGGGCAGTTTATGCAATATCTGCCGGCTACCGTCATTATCTGCCTGCTGGCGTCTCTGGCCATGGCGCTGATATTTTTGCCTACCATGGGCGGGCTGGGCAAAAGCAGCAGTCAGCCCAAAGCGCCTGTGGTGGTGCCGGGCCTCGACCATTACCGCCGCCTGCTGGCGTGGCTGCTGCGCCGCCCCGGCCTGACCCTGCTGGGCACCCTTGGCCTGATTGCGCTGCTATATGCGGGTTATGCCCGTTTTAACCACGGAGTGGAGTTCTTCCCCGATATCGAGCCCGACAGTGCCCAGCTGCAGGTGCGCGCCCGGGGCGATTTGTCGGTGTATGAAAAAGACGCTCTGCTGCAGGAAGTGGAAAGCCGGCTGACCGGGCTGACCGAGGTCAAGGCGCTTTATGCCCGCAGCTTTGCCATGGCCGACAACCAGATGGGCAGTGATGTGATTGGTGTGCTGCAGTTTCAGTTTATTGACTGGTATTTGCGCCGGCCCGCCAGCGCCATTCGGGAAACCATGCTGGCGCGCACTGCCGACATTCCCGGCGTGGTACTGGAGTTTCGTGAACAGCAAATGGGCCCGGGTGGCGGCAAGCCGGTGGAAATCCGGCTGTCGGGCAGCGATGAAGCTGCCCTGGATTCGGCTACCGAGCAAGTGCGTGCCGCCATGAATGAGCTGGGCGGCTTTGCCGACATAGAAGATGATCGCAGCCTGCCGGGCATAGAGTGGCGCCTGCAGGTCAACCGGGAAGCGGCTGCCCGCATGGGGGCAGATGTGCTCAGTGTGGGCAATGCGGTGCAGCTGGTGACTAACGGTTTGCGTCTGGCCAGCTACCGGCCTGAAGATGCCAGCGATGAAGTGGATATTCGTGTGCGCTTGCCGGCGCACTGGCGCTCGGTGGATCAGCTCTCCCGGCTGACCCTGAACACGCCCAGAGGCCAGGTGCCCCTGAGCGAGTTTGTCACCCTGACTCCGGCCCCCAAGGTGGGCACACTGCACAGAGTTAACGGCCGGCGCACCGTGACCATCAAGGCCGATATGGCGGAGGGCTTTCGTCTGGATGAGCGCCTGAGTGCCCTGCAGCAGTCCGGGGTAGCGCTGCCGGAAGGGGTGACCCTGACTCTGGCGGGAGAAGATGCGGATCAGCGGGAAGCGGGTCAGTTTCTCAGCACCGCCTTTATAGTAGCGATTTTGCTGATGACGTTAATACTGGTGGTTCAGTTCAACAGCTTCTACCAGACCCTGCTGGTGCTGTCGGCCATTGTGTTTTCCACCGCCGGCGTACTGATGGGACTGCTGCTGAACGGTCAGTCCTTTGGGATTGTGATGGTGGGCATGGGCATCATCGCTCTGGCGGGCATCGTCGTGAACAACAACATTGTGCTGATCGACACCTTTAACCAGCTGAGAGCCGATGGCATGAGTCCGTTTGAGGCGGCGCTGGAAACCGGCTGCCTGCGCCTGCGGCCCGTGCTGCTCACTGCCATTACCACCATACTGGGGCTGATGCCCATGGTGCTGGGAGTGAATGTGGACTTGCTGGCCCCTTCACTGGGGCTGGGCGCGCCGTCCACTCAGTGGTGGACCCAGCTCTCCAGCGCCATTGCCGGCGGTCTGGCCTTTGCCACCCTGCTCACCCTGCTGCTCACGCCCTGCATGCTGATCTTAAGGGGCAGCCGGAAACCCTCTTCGAGGGAGCGGTAAGCCGGAAAGCAGCTGTAAGCTATAAGCTGTCAGCTATAAGTGGTGCAATCTGTAGGCCCGGATTTATCCGGGAAACCTACATTCCATGTGACACCGTTGCCCCAATAAATTGGGGCCTACAGGCTATCTTATTTTCTTCCAGCTTCCAGCTTCTAGCTTCCAGCTAGCCCAACAGGGCCAGCTGTTCGCGCCAGGGCTGAATATCGCCGATATGCTCGGCGACCCATTCCGGGTTGTAGTAGGTGTCCAGATAGCGCTCGCCGCCGTCGCACATTAACGTGACCAGGGAGCCGGTTTTGCCGGCTTTTTGCATTTCCTGTGCCAGTTGCAGCACGCCCCACAGATTGGTGCCGGTCGAGCCGCCGGCCTTGCGCCCCAGTATGTGCTCCAGCCAGTGAATGGTGGCGATGCTGGCGGCATCGGGCACTTTTATCATGCGGTCGATCACCTCGGGCAGAAACGAGGCTTCCACCCGGGGGCGGCCAATGCCTTCAATGCGGCCGCAGGCCCGGCTGGTAAGGGTATTGTCCTGCTGCTGAAAACTGTCAAAAAACACCGAGTTTTCCGGATCCACCACCACCAGCCGGGTATTCAGGCCGGCATAGCGAATATAGCGGCCCAGCGTGGCTGAGGTGCCGCCGGTGCCGGCACTCATCACAATGGCGTCCGGCTCCGGGTGGGGCTCTTCTGCCAGCTGGCGGAAAATGCTTTCGGCAATATTATTGTTGCCCCGCCAGTCGGTGGCCCGCTCCGCATAGGTAAACTGATCCATATAATGGCCGCCGGTTTCCCGTGCCAGCTGCTCGGCGGCGGCATACACCTCACTGGCATGCTGCACAAAGTGGCAGCGGCCGCCGAGGCGCTCTACCTGAATAATTTTGCTGCGGGTGGTAGACGCCGTCATCACGGCGGTAAAGGGCAGGCCCAGTAATTTGGCAAAATAGGCTTCCGACACCGCCGTGCTGCCCGATGAGGCTTCCACCACATGGGTGCCCTCGCGAATTTTGCCGCTGCAGATGGCGTGCAGAAACAGCGAGCGGGCCAGCCGGTGTTTAAGGCTGCCGGTGGGGTGAGTGCTTTCGTCCTTCAGATAGATATCGATGCCGGCCAGGGCAGGAATGTCCAGCCGGTACAGGTGAGTGTCCGAGGTGCGCAGCTGATCGCTGGACAAAACTTTAAGGGCGGTGCGGGTCCACTGGCTCATGGCATCAGGCTCGAAAATAAAATGATACTGAAAATTGTATTCTCATAAGGGGAAAAAGGTTTTCTCTTGTTTTCAGGATAAGCGATAATTTTTAGAAAATTTTTCTCCTTAATGGCATAAAAACGAATGGATAATTTCGATCGTCAAATACTGGCCTTGCTGCAGCAGGACGCCACCCTGGCGCTGAAAGATCTGGCCGAGGCGGTGAACCTGTCCACCACGCCCTGCTGGAAGCGGGTCAAGCGGCTGGAAGAAGCCGGTTACATTCGCGGCCGGGTAGCCCTGCTGGATGCCGAGCAGCTGGGGCTGGGCCTGTCGGTGTTTGTGCAGATAAAAACTCAGCATCACGACAGCCGCTGGCTGGCCCGTTTTGCCGAGACGGTCACCGCGTTTGACGAAGTGGTGGAGTTTTACCGCATGTCCGGCGAGTGGGACTATATGCTCAGAGTGGTGGTGGCCGACATTGCCGCCTTTGATCGTTTTTATAAAAAGCTGATTAACAGCACCGAGGGGTTGTCCGACATCACCTCCAGCTTTGCCATGGAGCAAATCAAGTACACAACGGCACTGCCGTTGTAGGCGAGGGATTAGGGGTAAAAAAGGGATTAGGGAATGGGGACTGGGGAATAGAAAACTTCAAGGCCGAGGTTTACTCCCGGCAAATGCGGACGCATGTTGCATGGTTTGCCGCGCGTAAAGCACGGCTACAGGGCCCCATCCGTTGATGTGTGCACATAGTTTGGTGTGTTTTGTAGGCCGGAATTTATTTCCGGCAAATATCGCCGCATGTTGCACTGTTGCCGTGAGTAAATCACGGTCTACTTGTTGCGCACATATTCTCCTGGTGTGCAGCCCAGCAGCTCGCCAAAGGCGGCAATAAAGGCAGACAGGCTGTCGTAGCCGCATTCCAGCGCCACATCGGTAATGCGCAGGTTTTGCTCCAGCAGGGGCAGGGCGGCAAGCAGGCGGGCCCGCTGTCGCCACTGCCGAAAGCTCATGCCGGTGTCACGTACGAAGTAACGGCCCAGGGTTTTGTCGCTGACCCCCAGCTGCTCACTGAAATAACGCATGGGCCGGCGGCAGTCCGGGTGTGCAGCCAGATACTGGCAAATAGCCGCCAGAGCGTGATGGCCGGGCCAGGGCAGCATCAGGGCACAGGCCGGTGCCAGCGCCAGTTGATCCAGCAGCACCGCCACCAGGCGGCCCTCGGCACCGCTTTCGTTATATTCCACATCAAAATGACTGAACGTCAGAATCAGCTCCCTGAGCAAGGGGCTTATCTCCACCACTTCACAGGGGCGGGCCGGCAGGGCGGCAGCGTCAATATACAGGCTGCGAATTTGGGTGCCGGCGTCACAGTGCACGGCATGGCTGAGATGGGGCGGAATCCACACCGCCCGGTTGGGCGGGGCCACAAAGCGGGCTTCGGGTGTGTTCACCGTCAGCACGCCTGCAGCGGCATAGGAAAGCTGTATCCAGGCATGGGCATGATGAGTGTTAATGGCCTGATTGGGCAAGGACTGCAGCTGGCCCAGCACCGGCCTTGGCAAACGCGTCAGTTGCCCAAGCTGTTCCAGTAATACTTGCTGATTGTCTTTTTGGCGACACTTCATCTCTTTTTGCCGATAAAATCCTGACACTTTCGCCATTATAATGGGTGAAAATCTTGTCTCCACCGGAATCTAGAAATGTTCAGAATGTTACGTCTGCTGTTTGATAACTTTACCCTTATTCTGCTGGGTGTGGTGGCCACCGCCACCCTGCTGCCGGCCCAGGGGCAGGGGGCCGTGTTTTTTGACTGGCTGACCACGGCCGCCATTGCTCTGCTGTTTTTTATGCACGGGGCCAAGTTGTCTCGTCAGGCCATCGTAGCCGGTGCCACCCACTGGCGGCTGCATCTGCTGGTGTTCGGCTGTACCTTTGTGATGTTTCCCTTTATCGGCGTATTGTTAAAGCCGGTGCTGCTGCCGCTGCTGGGAGAGCAGCTGTATATGGGGGTGCTGTTTTTGTGTGTGTTGCCGGGCACGGTACAGTCGGCCATTGCCTTTACCTCGCTGGCCGGCGGCAATGTGCCGGCGGCGGTATGCAGCGCCTCAGCATCGAGCATTCTGGGCATAGTACTCACTCCCTTGCTGGTAGCCGCCCTGCTCAATATGCAGGCAGATCAAGCAGTGTCACCGCTTGACTCCATTCTGTCCATCAGTGCTCAGCTGTTGCTGCCCTTTATGGCGGGTCATTTGTTGCGTCCGGTCATTGGCGGCTTTGTGGATCGTAACCGGGCCTGGCTGAGCAAAATAGATCAGGGCTCCATTTTACTGGTGGTGTACACGGCCCTGAGTGCTTCCGTGGTGGAAGGCCTCTGGCATACGGTGTCGATATCGAAGCTGGCTGTCCTGACACTGGTCTGCTGTGTGTTGCTGGCGCTGGTGCTGTGGCTGACTGCCGTGCTGGGCCGGCGTTTTGGCTTTAACCGGGAAGATCGCATCACTATCATCTTTGGCGGCTCCAAAAAAAGCATGGCCACGGGTGTGCCCATGGCCAAGGTGCTGTTCAGTGGAGCCATGCTGGGTCCGGCGCTGTTGCCGCTGATGATTTTTCATCAGATCCAGCTGATGGTCTGTGCCGTGCTGGCGCAAAAATACGCGCGGGAAAGCGAGCCGGTTGCTGGTCATGTGCACCCACAGCAATAACAGCGCTGGTTTCAGATTAACACCCCGTTATTCATAGCCACTGGCTGAGACCAATCAGACCAAGGGGCAGAGCAAAAAATACGCCACCGATATAAGCGGCCACATAGGCCTTGTTACGCTGGGCCTGTGTGGCCAGCAGCTCAGCCATTTGCATGGGCAGGCTGCGCAGTACCGGCAGCACATAAATCAGGGTAATGGCCAGCACATTAAACAGCAGGTGCACTAGTGCAATCTGCAGCGCCACCATGGCCGAGGGGCCGGTAATGGCGGTGGCAGCCAGCAGGGCGGTGATGGTGGTGCCGATGTTACTGCCCAGAATAAAGGGATAAACCTGCTTCAGGCTGAACATGCCGGTGCCGGCCAGCGGCACTATCAGCGAGGTGGTGGTGGAAGACGACTGCACCAGCACGGTGACCAGGGTGCCCGAGGCCATGCCCGACACAGGGCCGCGGCCCACGGCGGTGCGCAAAATGCCCATGGCGCGGCCTTCCATCAGAGTACGCAGTACCTTGCCTATCTGAGTCACCACCAGCAGTATCATGCCAATGCCCAGCAAAATAAGGGCAATGCCGGACCAGACGCCGGGCAGCCAGGCCACGCTTTCTTTCATGATACCGGTAGCGGGAGCCAGCATGGCTTTCATAAAGTTCATGCTGCCCATGCTCATGCTGGCATCACTTACCAGCAGGCCGGCGAGCCACTCGGAAGAACGCGCCAGCGGTTGAAACAGCAGCTCCAGCGGCAGCACTATGGCCACCGCCAGCAGGTTAAAGCTGTCGTGCACGGTCGCGGCAGAAAAGGCCCGGCGAAACTCCTCGCCATTACGCACATGACCCAGACTGACCAGGGTACTGGTGAGGGAAGTACCAATATTGGCCCCCATCACCATGGGAATGGCAATGGCTATCGGCAGGCCACCGGCCACCATGCCCACAATAATGGAGGTCACTGTGCTGGAGCTTTGGATCAGCGCCGTGGCCACCACGCCGATGATCAGGGCGATAACCGGATTGGAAGCAAACTCGAACAGGGCTTTGGCGTTATCGCCGGCAGCGGATTTAAAGCCGGTGCCAATGGCACCCACTGCCGCCAGCAGCAAATAAACCAATGCGGCCACCAGCAGCCAGGAAAGCCAGCGGTAAGATGACTGAGCAGGCTGTGCAGCAGCGGGCAGGGCAGTGGTCTCAGTGGTCATATCGGTACATCCTCATCGTTATGATGGGCGCACTATGCCGGCCAAATATGACGGTTTTATTACAATGTGACACTGGTATGAATGCACGGCCTGAAAGATAGGGTATGGTGCTCGGTCGCTATTTTATGCTGATTTTTAAGTGTTTGTTTTATTTGGTTTTTATTCGGTTTGTGTGCGAATGAATCCATTTGAGGACACATTGTCGCTATTATCTTCCGTCAGTCTGTTTCGCAGCCATTTGGCTATTTCTTGAAATATTTGTTTTGAACTTCAATAGTCTTAAGCACCTGATGCAAATGGTGTTGAACCTGCGTATCAGTATCAACCCCCATGGATAACCGTGTTTACTACTGGAGAAGAAATATGAACAAGCATCATTTTTCCCGCACTCTACTGGCTGTAGTAATGAGTTCCACCATGGTGGCAGGGAACGCCCTGGCCGAAGAATCGCTGGCGACCAAAATGGAAGAGACGGCAGAGCAGACTCAGCAAAAAGCCGAGCAGGCCGCTACCAAGGCCGGCTCTTACATGAATGACAGTGTGATCACCGGCAAGGTGAAGTCGGCATTGCTGAATGATGAAGGTGTATCCAGCGTGGATATTTCCGTGGAAACCGAAAAAGGCAAGGTAACTCTTAGTGGCTTTGTGCCGGCTCAGGAGCAGGCCGGGCGAGCAGTCGAAGTGGCTAAAAACATCAAGGGTGTTGAATCCGTTGAGGATCAATTGCATGTAAAAGAAGCAGCAGCCGAAGACAATGACTCTCTGGCTGGTCTGGCCGGCGATGCGTTAATTACCGGTAAGGTGAAAGCGGTGCTGCTGGCCGATGACATGGTGGCCGGTACCGATGTCAGCGTGGAAACCGATAACGGCGTGGTGCACCTCAGCGGTGAAGTGGAAAACCGGGAGCAGGCCGAACAGGCCGCCTTGCTGACCAGCAATGTAGAAGGGGTAACCACGGTGAAAAACGATATTCAGATCGCCAATTAAATCACCGGGCAGGTGGCCACCTGTTTAACGGGTGGCCGCAGCCTGACGTCAACGCTGGAGGAGACACTATGTTCAGCTGGGGAATTACCTTTCTGATTATTGCCATTATTGCCGCTCTGCTTGGGTTTACCGGCGTGGCAGGGGCTGCCGCAGGTGCCGCCAAGCTGGTCTTTGTGGTGGGCATTGTTTTGTTTATTATCAGTTTATTTACCGGTCGCAGGGGCCCTTGAGTCAGATCTGATATCCAGCATGAACCCTGCCATTAGTCCCACAGGTACCGAAAGCGCCGGCAGCTTGCCATCAGTCTGCCGGTTTTTTGTGTCTGTTGCACTGTCATGAAAACACCGAGCGGCTGTCACGCTGAATGTGATATAACATAACTATCTAGAAGTTAGCTGGAATCACTCTATTGGATAATATCGAACATCTGTTTTTGCTGGCCGGCGTATTGCTGTGTCTGAGTGTGCTCGCCACCCTGGTGTCCGCCCGCTCAGGTATTCCCATTCTGCTTATTTTTCTGCTGATCGGCATGCTTGCCGGTGAAAGCGGCCCCGGCGGCATCAGGTTCGAGAGTTATTCACTGTCCTATGCGGTAGGCAACCTGGCGCTGGCCATTATTTTGCTGGACGGGGGCATGCGCACCCGTATGGAGACCTTCAGGGTAGGGCTGAAGCCTGCCCTTAGTCTGGCGACATTAGGCGTGCTGATCACCAGCGGCATTACCGGTTTGATTGCGGTTTATATTCTTGATTTGAGTTGGCTGCATGGTTTGCTGCTCGGTGCCATAGTGGGATCAACCGATGCGGCTGCCGTATTTTCCCTGTTGGGCGGACGGGGTATGCAGCTGAACCAGCGGGTAGGGGCTTCTCTTGAGATAGAGTCGGGCACGAACGATCCCATGGCCATCTTCTTGACCCTGACGCTGATTGCCCTGATCACCGGGGAGATGGAGGGCACCGGCGAGGCTGTGCTGTTTTTGCTGAGTCAGTTTGGTATTGGCGCGCTGGCAGGACTGCTGGGAGGGCAGTTACTGGTATTGCTTATTCGCCGGATCAATCTGGCGTCGGGGCTTTATCCGCTGTTAGTGACCGGTTTTGGTCTCACTTTGTTCGCATTAACCGCCATGCTGCAGGGCAGCGGGTTTCTGGCGGTATATCTGGCCGGACTGGTACTGGGAAATTCCCGGCTGCGTAATCTCGAATCTATTTTGCCGGTGTTTGACGGTCTGGCCTGGCTCAGCCAGATTGGCCTGTTTCTGGTGCTGGGCCTGCTTATTTCGCCGGCCGATATGTGGGTCATGGCCCTGCCAGCCAGCCTGATTGCGCTGGCAATGATCTTTATTGCCAGACCAGTGGCAGTAATGGCGTCCTTGCTGCCGTTCTTTCGCTTCAATATGCGCGAACTCTGCTTTATTTCCTGGGTAGGATTGCGGGGAGCTGTCCCCATAGTACTGGCTATCTTTCCCCTGATGGCGGGCATAGAAGAAGGCAGCATGTTATTTAATGTGGCTTTTTTTGTGGTCCTGATTTCCTTATTGGTACAGGGTTCAACCCTGCCTCCCATGGCGCGTTGGCTGCAAGTGGAAGTACCTCCTGAGCCGGCCCCCAAACGTCGCTCCATGCTGGGCATATTCAAGGAAGACGACTTTGAAATGTTTCTCTATCAGGTAGAAAGCCAGTCGCTGGATGGCGTTGTCGTCCGTCAGCTGACCTTTCCGCCCCACTGCCGGGTAGCGGCTGTGTTCAGAGGTGAGCACCTGCTGCCCGCATCGGGTAGTACTCGCCTTGCCATTAATGACGTGCTTTGTGTGATTGGCCGCAGCACGCATCTGAAAACCCTGAATAACATGTTTGGGGGAGATATTGAGGTGGCCCGTGAAAAAGCCAGAGCCTTTTTTGGTGACTTTATTCTGGATGCGGACGCTCGAATGGGAGATGTGGCGCTGATCTATGGCGTGGATGTTGCTGACGATGAAAGCGACCTGCCTCTGGGTGGTTTTATGCTTAAGCACACCAGTGGTCATCCTGTTGTAGGGGATCACTTTGAGCGCTACGGCATGGTATGGACAGTGGCCGATGTTGACGGTGATCGCGTACTCAAGGCAGGTTTACGTGAATGTGAGCCGGGGTAAGCTTTATTGGCTGTCAGCTGTGTGCGATATAGTCACAGTGGCCGGCTCAGTACCACGAATTGCATTAAGGCTGCCAAGGTCTTCTACTCTGCTGTAGCCCAGTGCTTGCAGCGCTTCCATGGCCATGCGCGAGCGTACCCCGTCAGCTCCATAAAGATTAATGGAGGTATTGCGGTCAGGGTATTGCTCACTGACACCCCGGGCGATGCGGGTAAACGGTATCAGTACGGCTCCGGGCAAGTGATCCTGCTGATATTCCTGTGCGCTGCGTACATCTATCCAGACGGGACCATTGTTTCGAGCGGGTTCACCTCTCACCAGGGTGGATGCCATCAGCGGAGTGGTGATCATCATCAGTAAAACGGCAAGCCGGGTCATGTTGTGCGCCTTTGTTCATTCGTGTATTCGCTTTTAATTCTAAAGCAGTGATGACGTTATTCCGCTGAATAGCAGTGACGAACCGACAGAAGCCGGCACACAGAAACAAAAACGGAGCCATTCAGGCTCCGTTTGCAATTTTTTGCCGGCGATGATCAGGACATCAGATAAGCCAGGATCTCAACAACCTGCTCAGGGTGGCGGCAGGTGGCCTTGGCTGCTTCGTCCACTTCCTTCAGCGGGTGATCGTTTTCGGCATCATGCAGGGTGATGATGGGCACACCGGAGGCCACGGCAAAGCCGGCATCAAAGGCGGCGTTCCATTGTTTGTATTTGGGCCCGAAACGCACCACCACCAGATCCGCTTCCTTGATGTGAGTGGAGGTGCGAATGCTGTTGATACCGGAGGCCTTGCGGTCACGCCAGAAGTTATCCTCTTCACTGCCCAGAATGTTTACACCTACCATGTCACTGGCGTCGTGGTCGGTGACGGCAGAGTTAAAGCGCACCTTCAGCCCTTTGGCGGCACAACCGTTAATGATTTGTTCGCGCCAGTCAGTATGAATTTCGCCAGACAGATAAACGTTCCAGATCTTGTCGCTCATATCGCTTCCCTTATTGTTCACAAAAGTAACTGAAATAAAGTACAGTTGTTACAGGTTACCCCATTTCAGCATCAAGATCAGCCCTTCAGCGCGAAGGCTGCAGCTTTAACAGGCGACCATCGCCGGCATCAGTCAGCACATAGATGCCACCATCGGCAGCCTGCGCCAGTGCCCGAATGCGAGCGTTCAGATCAGTTAATAAATGATGTTCACCGATAACCTTGTCATTGTTCAGTTCAAGGCGTATCAGCTTGCGCCCGGCCAGCGCCCCCACAAACAGGTTGTTGCGCCACTGTGAAAAGGCATTTCCGCGATAAAACAGCATGCCCGAGGGAGCGATGGAAGGCACCCATACCCAAAGCGGATCTGTCATACCGGCCTTGCGCCTGCCTTCCCCTATAACACCACCTCCATACTCTTCACCGAAGGTGACCACAGGCCAGCCATAGTTATGCCCTTTTTGAATGCGGTTCACTTCATCTCCGCCCTGAGGTCCGTGCTCGTGAGTCCAGAGCTCTCCGGTTTCAGGATGAATGGCTGCACCCTGTACGTTACGATGGCCCAGGCTCCATATCTCCGGCAAAGCATCTTGCCGGTCAACAAAAGGATTATCGGCAGGTATCCGGCCGTCATCGTGCAGGCGAATAATTTTGCCAAGGTGATTGTCAAGCGACTGAGCCTGATCCCGGCTGTGATAGCGATCTCCTGTGGTAATAAACAGATAACCCTGTTTATCAAAAGCCAGCCGTGAGCCAAAGTGGGCACCGCCGTGGGTTTTGGGCACCTGCTCAAAAATAATCTGTATATCACTTAGCTGCTGTTGGCTCAGTCTGGCTCTGGCCACAGCGGTACCGGCCCCGCCGGGGCCCGGCTGACTGAAACTCAAATATACCAGCCGGTTACCGGAAAAGCCGGGGTGCAGTGCCACATCCAGCAAGCCGCCCTGACCTCCGGCGGCAATGGCCGGTAATCCATTAATAACCTGGCGCCTACCGTCAGGCTGAAGGTGCAGTAATCGGCCGGCACGCTCGGTAATCAGCAAACTGCCGTCAGGCAGCTCTGCCAGTCCCCAGGGATGTTTCAGTCCGTCTGCCAGAGTGAGTGTCTGCCAGGTAGCCGCCAGCGGCAGTGATAACAGCATCAGCACCAGCAGAATAAATGGTCGCATGGGCAATGACTCCTGTATGGTATTTGTGGTTTTGTATCATTATGGGTCATGCTGAAGAGGCTCAGGAATAATTCCACAAGGATGTAAAATGATAATGAGAACAATGATTAACACCATGCTGGCAGTATTATTGCTGATGGCCGGGCAGGTCAGCGCCGGCACATTGGCTGAAGTGGTACGGCATGGTGATATTCGCTGTGGTGTATTCCCCGATGACCCGGGCCGCAGTGCCATTGATGAAAACGGTGTCTGGCGCGGCTTTTATGTCGATTTTTGCCGGGCCACAGCGGCGGCCTTATTTGGCAACGCTGAACGGGTACAGTTTGTGGAAGTGGATGCCACCAGCCGTTTTACCACACTGCAGCAAAAACACAGTGATGTGGTGATGTACAGCTCTACCTGGACCCTGGGGCGGGAAGATGCCTATCAGGTGGCCTTTCCGGCCATTTATCTGTTTGACGGCCAGGGGCTGCTGGTCCGTAAAGACTCAGGCATTGGCGGACTGGCGGATCTTGATAACAAAACGGTATGTGTTACCGAAAACACCACAACTTACCGTAATTTGCTGATGCTGCTTGAACGGAATCAAATTCATGCTCGTGTTCTGCCGTCCAATGGCGACAGCTTTTTCAGAGGGCATTGTGATGCCTACTCGGCAGACCGCATCAATCTGGCCATTAACCGTGCCCACAGGGCAGATAATCCGGATAACTATCTGATTTTGCCTGAACTCCTGTCTCGTGAACCCATCAGTCCCATGGTACGCAATGATGATGCCCAGTGGCACAGGGTGATCCGTGCCGTTGTGCATGCGCTTATTCTGGCCGACGAAAAACACATCACGCAGGGGAATGTAGCGGAGGTAGCCAGGCAGAGCACCGACAGGGAAGTGCAGAATCTACTGGGTGTCAGTGGGCATCTGGGCAAGCAGCTGGGGTTGCCAGCCGGCTGGGCACTACAGATGATTAAAAGTGTAGGAAACTACAGCGAAATCTATCAGCGTCATTTTGGTCCGGGCACTCCGGTGAATATACCTGCCGGACTGAATCAGCCCTGGTCCCGGGGTGGCCTGTTGTTTGCACCGCTGTTTCGCTGAGAGCAGGCATGAGTACCACAGCCACTTCTGGCAGCCTGGGTCGTAAACTGACCCTTATCATCATTCTGGTGTTTGGCCTCTATCTGCTGCTGGCTTCGTTTTTTGCTTACCTTGTCTACAGCCAGTATGTGGGACTGACCGGAGCCACAGGCCGTCATTTTGAGCGGGCCATGATTGCCGGCGAGCTGACCCGCGATGCAGAGACCATTGCCGGAGAAGTCTATGAACTCCTGGCAGGTAATGATATTTCTGTCAGTACTGTCAATAGTCGGGTAGCCAACCTGGCAGGTATTTATCAGGCTACCCGAAAGCGGCTGGAGCAACTCGGTGAGCTCAGTGACAGCGACAGGATGGCGCTGGATAAATGGCAAACACCGTTTTTCAGCAGTCTGGACAAACTGAATGAACGGCTGCGTGCCGAGCAGGAGCTGCAGGCGATTCAGCAGCAGCAGATGGATGAACTGTTTTTAATGCTGCGCCAGCTCACAGAGCTGGAAACAGTGGCCCGGGATCTGCCTTTGCCGGAACAGCACTTTATTGGCCATGCCCTGGCGGCGCTTGGCTACACCGCTGCCGTCTTCAGCGCCGAGCGGCCCGGCCATCTGATTAACCTTGAGCGTTTCAGCGATGCCCGGCTGCAGGTGCTTGCCGGGCTTGAGCTGACCCATGCGCCGGCAGTTGCGCTGCGTGCCCGCCTGCAGCAGCTGCTGCCGATGATATTTGAACAACGAAGGCCGCTGCTGCGTCATGCCCGGGCTACCCTTGCCACGGCCCGTGAAACCCGGGTGCTGGCGCAAAAGCTGACCAGTGCCACTTTCAGCTATCATCAACGGCTCAAAGCGTCTGCAGAGAAGGCGCTGCAACAGCAGCAACGCCTGATGGGCCGCTCCATGTCGGTACTGCTGGCCGCCCTGGTACTACTGGTGATCACCACGTTGATGGCATTGCTCTATATTCGCCGCTCCATTATTCAGCGTATCAACAGGCTCAGCCGGGCCATGCAGGCACACGGCAGGGGAGAGCCCGAGCCGATTCCAGTTAACGGAGATGATGAAATCAGCCGAATGGGTAAAACCTTTGCATTTTTTGTGGATGCCAGACAACGGGCTGAGCAACAGCTGGCACTGGCCAACAAGGAGTTGCAGAGCATGAACGCTGCTCTGCAGCGGCTGAGTGAGATCGATGATCTGACCCAGATTGCCAACCGCCGGTGTTTTGACCGCCATCTTGAAGCGGAATGGCGGCGGGCTGTGCGCGAGCAGCGCTCTCTGGGGCTGATTATGGGGGATATTGATTACTTTAAACGCTTTAACGATGAATATGGTCATCAGCAGGGTGATGAGTGTCTTTTCCATGTAGCACAGGCGCTGGCTGGTGAACTGCACCGGCAAGGTGACATGGTGGCGCGCTATGGCGGAGAGGAGTTTATTGTAGTGCTGCCGGAACAGGACTTGTGGCAGACCCGTCATGTGGCCGAATGTTTGCTGAATGCGGTGCGTGAGCTGAACATTGCTCACAGCCGCTCCGAGCACCAGCGGGTAACCCTTAGTCTGGGTGTTGTCGCCATGGTGCCAGGCCAGTATGACCGTATAGAAGATATGGTGGCCAGGGCGGATAAGGCGCTGTATGCAGCCAAGGAAAAGGGGCGCAATGGTTTATGTGTTGCGCCTCCTGAGTGCCGGACCGGGCAGAGCCAGCCGGTTTAATCAGTCAAAATAAGAGCAGCAGTAATCTACCAGGCTGTGCACCTTGAGGTTAAAGCTGGCGTTGGCAGGCACGTCAAAGGACTGACCGCCTTCAACGCGCTGCCAGCTGTCGCTGCCGGGCAACTGCACATCCAGACTGCCCGCAGTAATTTCCATCAGTTCGGCGGCCTCTGTGCCAAAGGTATATTCACCGGGCAGCATAATACCCAGAGTTTTTTGGCTGCCGTCGGCAAACTTCACTACCCGGCTGGTGACCTTGCCGTCGTGATAGACATTGGCCTGCTTGATAACAGTAACATTGTCGAACTGAGTGTCGGTGTGAGACATGATACTTCCTGTAAGTGAATAGCAAAGAGGACTGGTTATAGCACAGGCCCGGGTTTTGGAAAATGATCCCTGAAAATTGAAAGAAACGGGCAGCCGTCAGGTCTGTTGCTTCGATTCAGACTTCTCATTTGGCTGACGCCAAGGTAACGTTAATCATTAATGTGATCAGGGACACGTTCATGCATACATTGTCGGATATTGTGACGAAAACCCCCTTGCTGATCGGTACGGATCCGGAGCAAAAGCGGGAAGAAATACGCCGTTATTTTCATCAGACCTTTTGCCTTTATGAGGCACTGTTTGATTGCATTACCACAGAAGATGCCTACTATTCGCGGCCTGAGCCGCTGCGTCATCCGCTGATTTTCTATTTTGGCCATACCGCTGTTTTTTTTATCAACAAGCTGGTACTGGGCAAATATCTGCCTGAACGCCTGGATGAGCGACTTGAGTCCATGTTTGCTATTGGCGTGGATGAAATGTCCTGGGATGATCTCAACGACGCCCATTACGACTGGCCCAGCCTGGATCATACCCGGGCTTATCGTCAACGGGTTCGGGAAACCGTGGATGCCTTTATCAGTGATATGCCGCTGACGTTGCCCATTACTCCTGACAGTCCGGCCTGGATTGTGCTGATGGGTACAGAGCACGAACGCATTCACCTGGAAACCTCATCGGTAATCATGCGTATGTTGCCGCTGTCTCAGCTGCAACCACATCCGCTGTGGGTGGCCTGCCGTGAATATGGCCCGGCTCCGCAAAACAGTCTGCTGCCAGTAGCAGGCGATACCATCACGCTGGGTAAGCCGGCCAGCGCCGCCACCTATGGCTGGGACAACGAATACGGCAGCAAAACGGTGGAAGTAGAGGCTTTTCGTGTCTCCCGGTATCTGGTGTCCAATGGTGAATACCTGGCGTTTGTGCAGGACGGCGGCTATCAGCGGCCCGAGCTCTGGACTGAAGAAGGCCGGCAATGGCTGAATTATACGCAAGCTGCCATGCCCCGCTTCTGGCTGCAGCGCCATGGCGAGTATTGGCAGCGTAATTTACTGGAAGAAATTCCGCTGCCACTGAACTGGCCGGCAGAGGTCAATTATCTGGAAGCCAAAGCGTTCTGTAACTGGAAAGCAGCGCAAACCGGTACTCACATTCGGCTGCCCACTGAAGCCGAATGGACAGTACTGAGAAACCGTATTGATACCGACCAGCCCCACTGGGAGCAGGCCCCGGGCAATATCAATCTGGAGCACTTTGCTTCTTCCTGTCCGGTAAACCGCTTTGAGCATGACGGTATTTATGACATTACCGGCAACGTCTGGCAGTGGACCGAAACCCCCATCGATGGTTTTCCCGGCTTTGAGGTGCATCCGCTCTATGATGATTTCTCTACGCCTACCTTTGATAACCGGCATAACCTGTTCAAGGGTGGCTCCTGGATTTCTACCGGCAATGAAGCCACCCGTTACTCCCGCTATGCATTTCGCCGGCACTTTTTTCAGCATGCCGGCTTTCGCTATCTTGAATCCGACAACCCGGAGGTTCCTGTGGAGCCAGTAAACACGTATGAAACCGATGAGCTGGTCGCTCAGTATCTGGAATTCCACTACGGTGACAGCTACTTTGGTGTGCCCAACTATCCGCTGGCGTGCGTCAATGCGCTGCTGGAAAGGCTGCCTGAGCTGAACCGGGGCAAAGCCCTGGATCTGGGCTGCTCGGTAGGGCGGGCCACCTTTGAACTGGCCCGGCACTTTAAGCAAGTGGATGGTATCGACTTTTCTGCCCGCTTTATTCAGCATGGTTTTCAGCTTAAGGAAAGTGGCCAGACCCGTTTTGCTGTTCCGACCGAAGGCGAGCTGGTGGAGTTCAAGGAAGCCAGCCTGGCCGACATGGGGTACGCCGGGGTGGCGGAACGTATCGAGTTTGTGCAGGGCGATGCCCATAATCTCAAACCGCGCTTCAGCGGTTACGATCTTATCTTCTGCGGTAACCTGATTGACCGCCTCTATGATCCGGCCGGCTTCCTGGCGGCCATTCATCAGCGTCTGAATCAGGGCGGTTATCTGGTGCTTACCTCACCCTACACCTGGCTGGAGGAATACACTCCTAAAGAAAAATGGCTGGGCGGTATCAAGGTTAACGGTGAAAACTACAGTACTCTGGATGGTCTGAAAGCCACCCTGAATGACCGTTTTGAACTGGTGGGCCAGCAGGACATTCCCTTTGTTATTCGGGAAACCCGGCGCAAGCATCAGCATACGGTAGCCGAGATGACTCTCTGGCGGCTTAAGTAACTCACAGAGCCCGGCAGGTGCCGGGCTTTTTTTTACCCGGCTGAATATACCGCCTTGTCGTTTTCAGAATGAGTGTGTTACCTAATAAAAAAGCCGGTCTTGTGACCGGCTTTTTTCACTGCGGATTGTCATCCTTACCCGAAGGCTTACCCTTTCAATTGTTGGCGTTAGCCTGACGCAATTGAGCGTTATCGCTTTCGGTTTGCTCTTTGGCAGAGCCCTGGTTCATCTGGCGCTCAATTTCTTCACGCTCGCGGGCTTCGTCCTGCAGAGATTTCTTGGGCAGCAGCATGTTCAGAGTAAAGGCAACGGTGGCTGCAACAATAACAGGGGAGCCAATCAGCATGCGGGCAGTGTCACCCAGCTGGGCAATGGCTTCCGGCACAGCGTTAATCCCCATGGCCAGCGCCACCGACAGGGCCACAATGGTAATGTTGCGGGAAGACAGTTCGTCTTTCACCAGCAGCTGAATACCGGTCATGGTGATCATGCCAAATACGATAATGGTGGCACCACCCAGCACAGGATAGGGGATAGTGGTCATCACAGCACCGAACTTGGGCAGCAGACCGGCAATCACCAAAAACACAGCGGCAATGCCCAGCACATAGCGGCTGATCACCTTGGTCATGGCCACAATGCCTACGTTCTGGCTGAACGAAGCGGTAGGCAGGGCACCAAAGATGGAGCCAACCAGAGTGCAAAGGCCGTTACCCAGCAGGCCGCCGGACAGCTCTTTGTCTTTCAGCTCACGGTTCATGCCGCCCACGGTAGTGGCAGACAGGTCACCAATAGTCTGTACCGAGTTCACGATACAAATCACTACCATGGAAATCACCGCAGAGGCGTGAAACTCAATGCCCATGGAGAAAGGCGTGGGCACAATCACCCAGGGCGCTTCGTGCAGGCTGGTAAAGTCGACCATGCCAAACGCAAAGGACATCACATAACCCACGACAATACCCACAATAATGGCGGCCAGACGCAGATAGCCTTTACCGAACTGGGAACACAGCAGCACCACAGCCAGGGTAGTCAGACCAACCAGCCAGTTCATGCCGCTGCCAAAGCCGTCTGCGCTGGTGTTACCGCTGCCGGCCATGTATTTAATGGCAATATCATACAGGGACAGGCCAATGACCAGCACAACGGTACCGGCCACAACAGGCGGGAACAGGTGGCGAATCTGCTTGATAAACAGGCCCACAACAATCATGGCAATACCGCCGGCAATCTGGGCACCCAGAATACCGGGAATGCCATAAACAGAACCAACAGCAATCAGGCTGGGCACATAGGCAAAACCTACGCCGAAGATGGTAGGCACACCGGCACCAAACCGTCCGACAGGATATAACTGAAGCAGGGTGGAAATGCCCGAAAATAACAGAGCGAGCTGCACCAGCATCATGGTTTCTTGGCCATTGGCCCCGGCGACACCAGCAACGATAAGCGGCGGCGTCACTGCGCCCATGATCATTGCCAGAATGTGCTGGAAGGAGAGCGGCAGTGCTTTACCGAAAGACGGCTTGCCGTAGTAATCGAATACCGATTTGCTTTGGCTGTGTTTCATTGCAATAAGTCCCTGAGGGTTGCTCAAGTTAAGTTGTTGTTAACTGCCGGCCTTGTTATCTGTCTGGTATGGCGGGCAGAACCACATCGCAGTGTTTTGGGCACTCTGTGAGGCTCAAAAATAACCAGTTTCAGGGTGGATTGACCCTGTGGTTAATCACAGGGATCAATGTATACATTTTTGTAAACACTAAATCAATTTTTTGTGCATATTTGATGCTTGATATGTGTGTTTGGTCGCGGTTTATTGTACTGCAAAAGGTGGTTGAGGCCTTAGTAAATTCTGCGTTTTATGCCTGTTTTCTCCAGAATCTTCACTGAAATCTCTTCTACCGAGTGAAAGGTAGTGTCGATAAAAGGAATGGCTTCCATACGAAACAGACGTTCGACCTGATCCAGTTCGTAACGACATTGTTCAATGTCGGCATAACGGCTGTCGGCGCGCCGGCGCTGACGGATCTCCTGCAGACGACCGGCATCGATGGTAAGACCAAACAATTTATGGCGGTTGGCCTTGAGTGCCGCAGGCAGATTCATCCGGCTCATATCCTGATCAATAAAGGGGTAATTAGCCACACGAATGCCGAACTGCAGGGCCAGGTAGAGACTGGTAGGGGTTTTGCCGCAGCGGGAAACGCCTACCAGTATAATATCGGCTTCGTCATACTCTTTGGTGGTCACGCCGTCGTCGTTGTCCAGCGCATAGTTCACCGCATCAATGCGCAGATCATAAGTGTGTTTGTTACTGATGCTGTGAGCCTTGTGTGCCCGGGGCTCGGCTTTTACACCCAGTTGCTGTTCAATGGGAGCGACAAAGGTATTGAGAAAGTCGTAACACATGGCCTCGCTGTCAGTAATGATGTTACGCAGCACATCATCAATAATGGTATGAAACACCAAAGGGCGCTTGCCGCTTTGGTGAAAACTCGCGTTGATGCGATGACGTATCGCCCGTGCCTTGTCTTCATCCTCCACAAAAGGAATGGTGATTTGCTCAAAAGGCAGGGGAAACTGGCTCAGTACCGCATGACCGAATACTTCGGCTGTGATCGCCGTCCCATCAGAAACATAAAAAACCGTGTGCACAGGGCCTCCAGATCTCACTTTCGCGTATTGACGCGGGTAAGACGTTTACCCGCTTTTCGAGGCCATTGTAGAATCAAAACCGTGTACAGGCCCATATCATTACAACAATACCAAGGGTCTGACCCTACACAGAAATCTGATGAGATACGGATATCCCAACCCTTTTTGTGGAGACGTGGCAGTGCAGGAATATGTGATCTGGTATGAACAACTCGGTATGAATGATGTAGACCGGGTTGGCGGCAAGAATGCCTCATTGGGCGAGATGATAAGCCAGCTGGCCGGTGCCGGTGTATCCGTGCCCGGTGGCTTTGCGACCACCGCCTATGCCTTTAACGAATTTCTTGAACAGAGCGGCCTGAACGACAGGATTCATGACCTGCTCGACAAACTGGATGTAGATAACATCGCCGCCCTGGGTGACGCCGGCAAGTCTATTCGCCAGTGGGTCATCGACACGCCGTTCCAGCCCGAGCTGGAAAACGCCATTCGTGATGCCTACACCGAGCTGTGTGGCAAGGCCGGTGAGCAGGCGTCGTTTGCGGTGCGCTCGTCCGCCACCGCTGAAGACATGCCCGATGCCTCCTTTGCCGGACAGCAGGAAACCTTCCTTAACGTGCGTGGCCTGGATTCGGTAATGGAAGCCATCAAGCACGTCTTTGCGTCACTGTTTAACGACAGGGCCATTTCCTACCGGGTGCATCAGGGCTATGACCATAAGGGCGTGGCGTTGTCGGCGGGCATTCAGCGCATGGTGCGCTCCGACATTGCTGCCTCCGGCGTCATGTTTACTCTGGATACCGAGTCCGGTTTTGATCAGGTCGTGTTTGTCACTTCTGCCTGGGGCCTGGGTGAAATGGTGGTGCAGGGTGCGGTGAACCCGGACGAGTTCTATGTGCACAAGCCCACGCTCAAGGCCGGCCGGCCGGCGGTGGTGCGCAAGACGCTTGGCTCCAAGCTGCAGAAGATGATCTATGCCGGCGGTGCCGAGCTTGGCAAGCAGGTAGACATCAAGGAAACCAGCCGGGAAGAGCGCCGTCAGTTCTCTCTTACCAATGAAGAGGTGATGGAGCTGGCCAGGCAGGCCGTTATCATTGAAAAGCATTACCAGCGCCCCATGGACATTGAATGGGCCAAAGACGGTGCAGACGGCAAACTCTATATCGTACAGGCCCGTCCGGAAACCGTGCGCAGCCGTCAGGACGCAAATGTGCTGGAACGTTTTGCGCTTGACCAGAAAGGCGAGGTGATTGCCGAAGGCCGCGCCATCGGTCATAAAATTGGTGCCGGTACTGCCAAGGTGATTGAGTCCATTGAGCAGATGGACGATATCAAGGCCGGTGATGTGCTGGTGACCGACATGACTGACCCCGACTGGGAGCCGATCATGAAACGGGCCGCTGCCATCGTCACCAACCGGGGCGGCCGCACTTGCCACGCCGCCATCATTGCCCGTGAGCTCGGCATTCCCGCCGTGGTGGGCTGTGGCAACGCCACCGAGCTGGTAAAGGACGGCCAGCAGGTCACTGTATCCTGTGCCGAAGGTGACACTGGCTTTATTTATAACGGCAAGCTGGAGTTCAGCGTCAATACCTCTGAAGTGGGCTCCATGCCTGCCTCGCCGGTGAAGGTGATGATGAACGTGGGCAACCCCGACCGGGCCTTTGACTTTGCTCAGCTGCCCAATGCCGGTGTGGGTCTGGCGCGGCTGGAATTTATCATCAACCGCATGATTGGCGTGCATCCCAAGGCGCTGCTGAACTACGACCGCGAAAGCGCCGAGCTCAAGCTGAAAATTGATGAAATCATCGCCGGCTACGACAGCCCGCGGGAATTCTTTGTGGCCAAGCTGACCGAAGGCATCGCCACCCTGGCATCCGCCTTCTGGCCGGAGCGGGTAATTGTGCGCATGTCCGACTTCAAGTCGAACGAATACGCCAACCTGCTGGGCGGTGACGCCTACGAGCCCGATGAAGAAAACCCCATGCTGGGCTTCCGTGGCGCGTCCCGCTACATCTCCGACGACTTCCGTGACTGCTTTGCCATGGAATGTGAAGCGATGAAGCGGGTACGTGAAGACATGGGCCTGACCAACGTCGAGATCATGATTCCCTTCGTGCGCACCCTGAATGAAGCGGCGTCGGTTATCGATATTCTCGGCGAGAACGGCCTCAAGCGCGGTGAAAACGGGCTCAAGGTCATTATGATGTGCGAGCTGCCGTCCAACGCATTGCTGGCAGACAAGTTCCTCAATTACTTTGACGGCTTCTCCATCGGCTCCAACGACATGACCCAGCTCACATTGGGCTTGGATCGGGACTCCGGACTGGTAGCGGGCTCCTTTGACGAGCGTGACGAGGCGGTCAAGGCGCTGCTGGCCATGGCCATTCAGGCTGCCCGCAAGGCCGGCAAGTATGTGGGCATCTGCGGTCAGGGGCCGTCGGATCACGCCGACTTCGCCGCCTGGCTGGTGGAGCAGGGCATCGACTCCGTGTCCCTTAACCCGGATACCGTGATCGACACCTGGCTGTATCTGGCGGAGCACGTTAAGCACTGATCTCTGTCTGGTGAATATCAAGGGCGCTTCGGCGCCCTTTTTTAGTGTGTAGTGCACCAGGGAATAGGGATTAGGGACTTGGGATTAGAGGGGGAGCGCATCATTGCCAGTCCCCAGACTTGCGCTCACCGCCCACGGCGTTAAAATGCCCATCGCTTTTTACCCGGTCGCAGCCTACCCGGACAAAACAAGGACACAATCTATGAAAGCACTGCTGATCTGCTCCGGCGGATTTGACTCCGTCACGCTTGCCTGGCGTCTGGCGGCGGACAATGCCCTCGGCGCTCTGCTGACCTTTGACTACGGTCAGCGCCACAAAAAAGAAATCGACGCCGCGCGGCTGTGTGCCGAGCGCCTCAATGTACCTCATCTGGTAATGGACATCGGCCATATCGGCCGCCAGCTTTCCGGCTCGGCACTGACCGACGACATAGACGTGCCCCACGGCCACTACAGCGAAGAAAACATGAAGGTGACAGTGGTGCCCAACCGCAATGCCATCATGCTGACCATCGCCTTTGGCGTGGCCGCCGCCCGTGGCCTCGATACGGTGGCACTGGCGGTGCATGGCGGTGATCATTTTATCTATCCCGACTGCCGGCCCGACTTTATTCGTCTGTTTGCCGAGATGCAGGCACAAGCCCTCGACGGCGTGGCCGAGGTGGCGCTGCTGGCGCCTTACGTCAACACCGACAAGACCGACATTGCCCGGGATGCGGCCCGCTTCAGAGTGCCGGTGGCCGATACCTGGTCCTGCTATGAAGGTGGTGAACAGCACTGCGGCCGCTGTGGTACCTGTGTGGAGCGTATTGAGGCCATGGCTCTGGCTGGTCTGAAAGATCCCACCTCTTATCAGGACACGGAGTTCTGGCAGCAGGCAGTGGCGAGGGCGAAATAATGTATACCATCAAAAAAGAGTTTCATTTTTCCGCCTCGCACCAGTTGAAACAAATGCCCGACTGGCATCCCTGCGCCCGGCTGCATGGTCATAACTATGTGGTGGTGATCGAACTGCAAAGTGAGCATCTCGATCAGTACGGCTTTGTACGCGACTACCTTGAACTCAAGGCGTTCAAGGATTACATCGACGACCAGTTTGACCATCGTCACCTCAACGAGGTGCTGGGGGACGAGTGCACCACCGCCGAGCGGCTGGCCCGCCACCTCTATGACTGGGCGCGGGCACGCTGGCCCGAGGTGAGTGCCGTGGCGGTATCGGAAACCCCCAAAACCTGGGCGGAGTTCCGGCCATGATCGCCATCAGCGAAATCTTTGGCCCCACCATTCAGGGGGAAGGAGCGCTCACCGGTGTGCCCACCGTGTTTGTGCGCACCGGCGGTTGTGACTTTCGTTGCAGCTGGTGCGATACCCTCTATGCGGTCGAGCCCCGTTTCAAGGCCGACTGGACCCCCATGAGCGCCAGGGCGGTGCTGGCCGAGGTGGAGCGCCTGAGCGGCGGCCGGCCACTGCTGGTAACGCTCTCCGGCGGTAATCCGGCGCTGCAACCCCTGGGCGAGCTGCTGGATCTTGGCCATGCACGGGGCTACACCTTTGCCATTGAAACTCAGGGCAGCAAGGTGCAGGACTGGTTTGCCCAGCTCGATCACCTGACCTTAAGCCCCAAGCCGCCGTCGGCGGGCATGGCCTTCAGCCAAAGCCGGTTTGATGCCTGTCTGGCCGCCGCCGGGGTGAATACGCAAGTCACCCTCAAACTGGTGATTGCCGACGAAGCCGATTATCAGTGGGCCCGTGAATTTGCCGCCCGCTATCCGCAACTGCCGCTCACCCTGCAGCCCTGCAACCCGGTGCCCGCCACCCCCGACGAGCCGGAGCGGGAAACCGATCTTGAGGCGCTGAATGCTCGCCTGCGCTGGCTGGTGGACAGAGTCACCGCCGACGGCTGGTTCAACGCCCGGGTGCTGCCCCAGCTGCATGTGATTATCTGGAACAACGAGCGGGGCGTGTAAGCCGAGAAATCCATTGCCTGTTTGAATCCCCTTGCATATTATGGACGTCTAAACGTCCGTTATGTGATTCCGTTTCAAAGGAGTGCTTATGTCCCGTCTTTCCCTTGCTCTGCCCTTGCTGGCGCTGTGCTCCTTTCCGCTGCTGGCGGTGGATGAGGCCAAACAGGAAATTGTGATTGGTACCACAGTCGGCGACTTTGCCGACATGGTCACCGAGTCGATCAAGCCCCAGCTTGAAGCGCAGGGCTACACAGTGACACTGGTGGAGTTCACCGATTATGTGATGCCCAATCTGGCCCTGGCGGAAGGTTCACTGGATGTAAACTGTTTTCAGCACAAGCCTTATCTGGATACTTTCAGCCAAAGCCGCGGCCTGGCGCTGAGCCCCATCACCCAGGTACCCACCGGCCCCATGGGGCTCTATGCCGGCAAGGCGGATTCGCTTGAACAGGTAAAGCCGGGCAGCACGGTTGCCATTCCCAATGATCCCACCAATCAGGCCCGGGCCCTGCTGATGCTGGAAGACATGGGCTGGATTACCCTTAAAAAGGACATAGATCCACTCAAGGCCAGCGAGTTTGATGTGGCGGAGAATCCCAAAGGCATTCGACTGGTGATGCTGGAAGCCGCCCAGCTGCCGCGCTCACGGCAGGACGTGGATTTTGCGGTGATTAACGGCAATTATGCCGCATCCAGTGGTATTCCCTTCAGCGACGGGTTGTTTCTGGAGCGCAGTTACGACTTTATCAACTGGGTGGTGGTGCGTGCCGAAGACAAAGAGCAACCCTTTGTGCAGGATGTGATCGCCGCCTATAACAGTGAGGCGTTTAAAGAGTACGCCAGCAAGCAGTTTGAAGGTTACAAGTACCCTGAGTCCTGGCATGAGTGATCCCCGGGAATACCATATCAATCTGGATGGCCGCCGGCTGGCGGTGGTGGAGTGGGGGGATCCGCAAGGGACACCTCTGGTAGCGCTGCACGGCTGGCTCGATAACGCCGCCAGCTTTACCCTGCTGGCGCAGCGGTTGCCCGACGTCCGTTTGATTGCCCCGGATCTGGCCGGGCACGGCCGCTCCGATCACCGCGCTCCCGGCCAGCCCTATTACATCTGGGATAATGTGGCCGATGTGCTGGCCTTGCTGGATGCACTTGAACTTCAGCAAGTGGCGCTGCTCTGCCACTCCATGGGGGCCAGTATCGCTACCCTGCTGGCGGGTGCCTTTCCCGAGCGGGTCAGCCAGCTGATGCTGCTCGACGGCCTGGCCCCGCGCACCTACGCCGCCGATACTCTGCCGGAGCAAATGGCGGCGGCACTGAACAAGGGCAAGCGCATTCGCCGCCGTGGCTGGCGGCCTTACCCAAGCTTCGACGATGCCTTACAGGCGCGTATGGATGGCCGGTATGCAGTAAGCCGGGACGCAGCGGCCTGGCTGCTGGCCCGCAGTCTTGAAGAAACTGAAAATGGCTGGTGCTGGCGGCACGATATTGCCCTGAGTCAACCTTCTGTGGTGCGCCTGTGCGACGAGCAGGTGGCGGCATTTTTGCAGCGGCTGTCCATGCCGGTGCTGCTGATGATGGCCGAACGGGGTGATGAAATTGACGGCGTGCAGCCACTGCTTGAGCGGGTGTCCGAGTTGACTTATCGAGTGCTCGACGGCGGCCATCATATGCATCTGGAAGACGCACCGGCGGCGCGCATTGCCGGGCTTATCAGGGAAAGGTTGTAACAGATTAAGTTGGGACTCGTCCCAACCTACCGACCCGACAACTCCGACGTTGCTCGAAGCAGCAGTGGGGATTGCCGTAGCCGACCGTCAAATGCCATGGATGGCATTTGCCGAGCGTTACATGGAGGTACTTGAAGCGTGTCGGCGGAGTGTAACCGCGCTGCTGATTCGTGAACTCCTTTATTACAGACAATGGAGGTGTAGCCTTACAACGGCAGGGTATCCTGCGGCGGAGTGGTCTGTTGTTCGAGCTCCAGCTCCAGCTGTTTCTTGCGGGCGGCGGTCAGCACCCGGCGCTTGCGATCCTGGCATAACCGAATCACCTCCCGGCGCTGGGCGGAGGTGAATGTCAGCCAGTTAAAGCGCTCGTCCCGGCTGCGAAAACAGCCCTTGCAGTAGCCCCGGTTGTTAACCTGACAGACGCCGGTGCAGGGGCTGGGGACATCAAAAAACTCCAGTTGCTCCATAAAGCCGCCTCCTTTCCATTGCTTTCAATGGAGCATATTCTGCTTACATTTACAACAGATCCCGCAGCCGGTACCAGGTCATGGCCAGCACCAGTGCCGGCGTGCGCAGCAGCCGGCCGCCGGGAAAGTCGTGATGGGGAATGCGGGAAAACAAATCAAAGCGCTCGGCGCTGCCGGCAATGGCGTCGGCCATCAGGCTGCCGGCCATGCCGGTCAGGGCAATGCCGTGGCCGGAGAATCCCTGGGCAAAATACACATTGCCGTTGAGCCGGCCGAAGTGGGGGGCCCGGTTCATGGTGATGCCCACATAGCCGGCCCAGGTGTACGCTTGTTTAACGCCTTTCAGCTGCGGAAACACATGGCGCAGCCGCTTGCCCATGGAGTCTGCCAGGTTGACCGGATCCAGCCCGGAGTAACTGACCCGGCCACCGAACAGCAGGCGGTGATCAGCACTCAGACGAAAATAGTCGAGCACAAAGTTGATATCGGCCACTGCCATGTTGTTGGCAATTAATTGCCTGGCCCGCTCCTCTCCCAGCGGCTCGGTAGCGGTAATATAGGTGCCCACCGGCATGATCTTGCGCTCAATATCCGGCGCTATGCCCTCCAGATAGGCGTTACCGCACAGCAACAGATGGCGGCAGCGCACCACGCCATGAGGGGTGTGTACCACAGGGTGCTCGCCCTGCTCAATGCGGGTGGCGGGGGTGTATTCAAAAAACTGCGCGCCGGCCTCGGCAGCGGCTTGTGCCAGCCCAAGGGTGTAATTAAGCGGATGCACATGACCGCTGGCGCTGTCATACAGGCCACCAAGATAAGCTTCAGTGCTCATTTGCCCGCGCACCTGCTCTTTGCTCCACATCTCCAGCGAGTCGTAGCCATAATCCTGGCGCAGGCTGTTGGCCCAGCTTTCTAGCTCTTTCATATGCCGGGGTTTTACCGCCGCATGCAGGTGGCCGTTGGCCAGGTCACAGTGAATATTGTGTTTATCAATGCGTTGGCGCATTTGGGTGAGGGCCTCAATGGAGATGTCCCATAATTGCCGGCCGACGGTGTCTCCCACCAGCTTTTTAAGGGTGTGCTGCTCACAGGCATAGCCAAAAATCATCTGGCCGCCGCTGCGTCCGGAGGCACCCCAGCCCACTTTATGGCTGTCCAGCACGGCGACCTTATAACCTCGTTCTGCCAGATTAAGTGCGGCACTGCAGCCGGTAATTCCGGCCCCCACAATGCATACATCCACCTCCAGGTTATCATGCAGGGCAGGGTGATCGAGTACCGGGTGGGCAGATGCGGCGTAATAGGAATCGGCGTGAGACTGCATAAAGGCTCCTGAATCTTACACTAGGTGTTGATACCACTGATATTCCAGCGGCGTGACATGCTGATCGAATTCGGCCAGTTCAAAACGCTTGTTGATAAGATAAGCGCGATGAAACTCCTTACCCAGATATTGCGACAGCCGGTGCGACTGGGCAAAACGGTCCAGCGCGCTTTGCCAGCGGTAGGGCAGCAGCGCCAGATCCAGCTTGTTGGCATCACCCTGAATGGGGGCGGGCGGATGCAGCTGTTCGGTAATGCCGTGATCCACAGCAGCAAGAATGGCCGCCACCACCAGATAGGGGTTGGCATCGGCACCGGCAACGCGGTGCTCCAGCCGGGTATTGGCGGGATCGCCGGACGGAATGCGCACCGCCACAGTGCGGTTGTCAAAGCCCCAGCTGGCGTGCAGAGGCACAAACATATGGGGCTGCAGCCGGCGAAAGGAGTTGGCATTGGGGGCAAACAACGCCATCGACTCCGGCAGCATGCTGAGAGTGCCGGCAATGGCCTGACGCAACAGCTCGTGATCCTCGGCAAAGACATTATTGCCGTCATCATCCAGCAGGCTCACATGAATATGCATACCCGAGCCGGCCTGGCCGTTGTAAGGTTTTGCCATAAAGGTGGCATACATGCCCTGCTTGATGGCAATGGCCTTGATTGCCCGCTTGAGCAAAATGGCCTGATCGCAGGCGGCCACGGCATCGTGCTGGTGAGTCAGGTTAATTTCAAACTGGCCCGGTGCATATTCGGCCACGGCATTGTCGGCAGGAATGCCCTGCAGTTTGCACACCTCGGCTACCTGAATAAGGAAGTCTTCCCAGCTGTCGAGATCGTCCAGGGAATAGACCTGGGTGTCGTGCATGCGCTCGTCTGTGCCCGGCAAAATGGGCGGCTGGGGCAGGCCGTCGGCCCCTTCTTTTTGATCCACCAGATAAAACTCCAGCTCCACTGCCACACAGGGGTGCAGGCCTTTTTCTTTCAGCCGGCTAAGCACCCCCTGCAGCACATGGCGGGGATCGGCAAAAAACGGGCTGCCGTCAACATCTTCCATGGTCATTAAAATCTGCCCGGACGGAATTTTGTGCCAGGGCACGGGGGCCAGGGTGTGAGGCAGCAGCCGGCATACCCGATCACTGTCCCCTTGCGCCAGGCCCATACCGGTTTCTTCCACTGTCTGGCCGGTAATGTCGAGGGCAAACACCGAAGCGGGCAGGCTGATGCCCTGCTCCAGCGCCTTTTCAAAGGCGCTGGTCTGAATGCGTTTGCCGCGAATAACGCCATTGATATCACACAGCATCAGATCCACAGACTGATAATCAGCCCAGGATGAGGTGAGCTGGCCGGTGCGGGACCGGTAACGGGATTTGGTCATGAGTTTATCCTTAAACAGTCAAACCATGTTTACTATCCATAAAACATTGTTAAATTGTAAAGGTTAAAAATTTACATTAGAGTAACATTAGTTTTTTATTAACGATACGCTATGTCTATGTCTAGCATACTTTTACACCGATATGGACTATGCTGACCAGTGTGTTTTTCATCCAGAGCCTGAATTATGAGTGTTCAAGATCCTGAAAATCGCGATATGGAATGGCTGCGCCAGTGGATGCAGCAGCATGCCATTACCGAAGTGGAATGCCTGCTGCCCGACTTTACCGGTAATGCCCGGGGCAAAATACTGCCCGCCAGCAAGTTTCTGAAAGAAGGCGGTATGCGCCTGCCCGACAATATTTTTCTGCAAACCGTGAATGGCGACTGGCCCGATGATGAAAACATCGACTGGACCGAGCGCGACATGGAGCTGCATGCCGACATCAATACGCCCCGTCTGGTGCCCTGGGCCAGCGAACCCACCGCACAGGTGATCCACGACTGTTTCGATGCCGACGGTAATCCGGTGGAAATTGCGCCGCGCAGTGTGCTGCGCCGGGTACTCAAGCTTTACGAGCAGGAAGGCTGGCGGCCGGTAGTGGCTCCTGAGCTTGAATTTTTTCTGGTGAAGAAAAACGAAGACTGGGACTACCCGCTGGAGCCCCCCATTGGCCGCAATGGCCGGCCCGAGACCGCGCGTCAGTCGTTCAGCATTGATGCGGTTAACGAGTTTGATCCCATCTTTGAGGAAATGTACGACTTCTGCGAGGCGCAGGAGCTGGAAGTGGATACCCTGATCCACGAATCCGGGGCGGCGCAGATGGAGGTGAACTTTATTCATGGCGATGCCATGGATCTGGCCGATCAGGTGTTTCTGTTCAAGCGCACCATGCGCGAGGCGGCCATGCGCCACAATGTGTACGCCACCTTTATGGCCAAGCCGATGAAAAACGAACCCGGCAGCGCCATGCACATTCATCAGAGCCTGGTAGATGCAGAAGGTAACAATCTGTTTGCCAACCCGGACGGCAGTCACAGTGAGCTGTTTCTCCATTATATAGGTGGCATGCAGCGCTTTATTCCCGGAGCGGTGGCGCTGTTTGCGCCCAATGTTAACTCCTACCGCCGGCTGGCTTTTGGTGACTCAGCTCCGCGCAATATGGCCTGGGGAGAAGACAACCGCACTGTGGGGCTGCGGGTGCCGCGTTCGGGCCTGGCTGACCGGCGTATTGAAAACCGCTTTGCCGGTGCCGATGCCAACCCTTATCTGGCGCTCGCAGCCAGCCTGGCCTGCGGTTACCTCGGCATGAAACAGTGCATTGCTCCTACGGAAGAAGTGGTGGGCAGCGCCTACGACATGCCCTTTGGCCTGGCTCGCAACCTCGAAGAAGCCCTGCTGGAGCTGGAGCAGTGCGAGCAGCTGCGGGACATATTGGGGGATCGCTTTGTACGGGCCTTTATCGCGGTCAAGCGCAAGGAATATGAAGCTTTCTTTACGGTGATCAGCGCCTGGGAACGGGAGTTTCTGCTGCTGAACGTATAACTGCTGACAGGAGTCAATCATGCCGGAGTTGAATCAAGTATCGTGGCAACAGCTGGATGCGTCTCATCATCTGCATCCTTTCACTGATAGCCGGGCGCTGCAGCAAAAGGGGGCCCGGGTGATTGAGCGGGGTGAGGGGGTGTATTTGTGGGACAGTCAGGGCCAGCGCATTCTTGACGGCATGGCCGGGCTTTGGTGTGTGAATCTGGGCTATGGCCGTCAGGAGCTGATAGAGGCGGCACATCAGCAGTTACAGCAGCTGCCTTATTACAATCTGTTTTTTCAGACCACCCATCCGCCGGCGGCCAGGCTTGCCGCCACCCTGGCGGGTATTTTGCCCGGAAATATGCAGCATGTGTTTTTTACCGGCTCCGGCTCCGAGTGTAACGACACTGTCGTGCGCATGGTGCGACATTTCTGGGCACAGCAGGGCCAGCCGAAGCGGCAGGTGATTATCAGCCGCAAAAATGCCTATCACGGCTCCACGCTTGCCGGGGCCTCTCTTGGCGGTATGAAGCCCATGCATGCACAGGGCGGTCTGCCGCTGCCGGACATGGTGCATATTGATCAGCCCTATTATTTTGCCGAAGGGCAGGGAATGACGCCCCATGAATTTGGTTTGGAGCGGGCCGGGCAGCTGGAGCAGAAAATTCTGGAGCTTGGGCCCGAGCGGATAGCCGCTTTTATCGGCGAGCCCATTCAGGGGGCCGGCGGCGTCATTATTCCTCCCGCCAGCTACTGGCCGGAAATACAGCGCATCTGTAAAAAGTACGACATTCTGCTGGTGGTGGACGAAGTGATCTGCGGCTTTGGCCGCACCGGCCACTGGTTTGCCAGCGAATACTACGGCCTGGAGCCCGACTTGCTGTGCATGGCCAAGGGCATTACCTCCGGCTACATTCCCCTGGGTGCGGTGGCGGTGGGTGAGCGGGTGGCACACACCCTGATTGCCGGTGGGGAATTCTTTCACGGCTACACTTACTCAGGCCACCCGGTGGCCTGTGCCGTGGCCCAGGCCAATATCGAAGTGATGCAGCAAGAGCACATTATTGAGCGGGTGCATGATGATATTGGTCCTTACCTGCAACAGCGCTGGGCCAGTCTGGCCAGCCATCCTCTGGTAGGGGAGACCCGTGGTCTGGGGCTGGTAGCCGCGCTGGAACTGGTGGCCGACAAAGCCACGCAAGCCCGCTACTCAGAGAGCGCCGGTGCCGGCATGATTTGCCGGGAGCACAGCCTGGAGATGGGGCTGGTGATGCGCGCCGTGGGCGACACCATGATTATTTCACCGCCGCTGGTGATCACTCATCAGCAGGTAGACGAGCTGATAGATAAGGCACGCCAAGCGCTGGATTTGACCCTTTCTACGCTGAACAACCGACAAGGAAAGCACCATGACTAAATCTCCCGTTTTTAAAACCGGACTGCTGGCCGCCGGTGTGGCACTGGCGCTGAATGTACAGGCGCAGGAGCCGGCTCAGGTCAACTTTTATAACTGGTCTGATTATATCGCCGAAGACACCCTGGCCAACTTCACCAAAGAAACCGGCATTGAGGTCACCTACGATGTATTTGACTCCAACGAAGTGCTGGAAGCCAAGCTGCTGGCGGGCAATACCGGTTTTGATGTGGTCGTGCCCACCGGTGACTTTATGGGCCGGCAAATTCAGGCCGGGGCTTTTTTACCGCTGAACAAGCAAAAACTGCCCAATTACGACAACCTGGATCCGCGCATCATGGCGTTGCTGCAGGAGAAAGATCCCGGCAACCAGTTTGGCATTCCCTATTTATGGGGCACCACCGGCATAGGTTATAACGTCGACAAGGTGAAAGAGGCGTTAGGCGAGGATGCGCCGGTCGACTCCTGGGATCTGGTACTGAACCCGGACAACCTGGAAAAGCTGGCTGGTTGTGGCGTGGCTTTTCTGGATGCGCCCACCGAAATTTTCGCCGCGGCGCTCAACTATAAAGGGCTGGATCCGAACAGCACCAATGCCGCCGATTACAATGGTCCGGCTACCGAGCTGATGATGCAGCTGCGCCCCCACATTACCTATTTCCATTCATCCAAATACATTAACGATCTGGCCAACGGTGACATCTGCGTGGCCGTGGGCTGGTCCGGCGACATACTGCAGGCCAGAGACAGAGCCGATGAAGCAGACAGAGGCGTCAAGGTGGCCTATCGCATTCCAAAGGAAGGAGCGCTGATGTGGGTGGATATGCTGACCATTCCCAAGGATGCCAAACACCCCGACAATGCTCATGCACTGATTAACTACCTGCTCAAGCCCGAGGTGATAGGGGAAGTCTCCAACTATGTGGCTTACGCCAACCCAAATAAAAACGCCAATGAGTTTGTGGATGCCGACATTCTTAACGATCCGGGCATTTATCCCAGCCAGGAAGTGGCCGACAAGCTTTACACCGCCAAACTGTTGCCGCAAAAAGTAAACCGGGTGATCACCCGCGCCTGGACCCGGGTAAAAACCGGCAGATAAGTTTTTAAATCGCGAGCAATGAGGGCAAACGAAGCAGCAACAGCGGGGATTGCCGGATTCGACCGTCAAATGCCATGGATGGCATTTGCCGAGCGTCCATGGGGCGAGCTTGATCGCCGGGACGAAGTTAAAAATTTTGATCGAACATTTAGTATGTTCGCAGCAAATTTTTAACGAGTGGCGTTTATGGAAGCGTGTCGAAGGAGGCAACCCTGCTGGTGCTGCTCTGCGGGGCTTCAGGGTGCACGCTGAACAAGCAATACGGAGACAAGCATGCCAGAGCAGGAACAAGCCATTAGTGCGGTCACGGCACCGTTTTTAAATATTCGCGGCGTCAGCAAGTTATATGACGGGCAGCCGGCGGTGGACGACGTCAGCCTGGAAGTGCAGCGGGGGGAAATTTTTGCCCTGCTGGGAGCCTCGGGTTGTGGCAAGTCCACTTTGCTGCGCATGCTGGCCGGGTTTGAACCGCCGAGCAAGGGAGAAATTTTTCTCGACGGCGTCGATATTGCCGATGTGCCTCCCTACGACAGACCCATCAATATGATGTTTCAGTCTTACGCGCTTTTTCCCCATATGACGGTGGAAGCCAATATCGCCTTTGGGCTGAAACAGGACAAGCTGCCCAAGGACGAGATTGCTGAGCGAGTGGCAGAAATGCTCAAACTGGTGCATATGGAAGACTATGCCCGCCGCAAGCCCCATCAGCTGTCCGGCGGTCAGCGTCAGCGGGTGGCGCTGGCGCGCAGTCTGGCCAAGCGCCCCAAGCTGCTGCTGCTTGACGAGCCCATGGGCGCGCTCGACAAAAAGCTCAGGGAAGAAATGCAGCTGGAGCTTGTGAACATTATCGAGAAAGTGGGCGTGACCTGTGTGATGGTGACCCACGATCAGGAAGAGGCCATGACCATGGCCGGGCGCATTGCCATTATGAACAAGGGCCGGCTGGTGCAGGTAGGCGAGCCGCTGGATGTATATGAATACCCCAACTGCCGCTTCAGTGCCGAGTTTATCGGCTCGGTAAACGTGTTTGACGGTGTGCTGGAAAGCAACGAAGCCGACAGTGCCCTGATTCGCTGCCCCGATGTAAAGCGCCCGTTGCAAATCAACCATGGTGTGTCTATTGGTGAGGGCCTGCCCATCATGATAGCGGTGCGGCCGGAAAAAATGCACCTGAGCTTTACCGAGCCGGAGCAGGAATATAACCGTCTGCGGGGTGTGGTGGATGAAATTGCCTATCTGGGTGATGTCTCCATTTATCATGTGCGGCTGCCATCCGGTAAGCGCATTCTGGCTACCCTGCCCAATATTGACCGGCACCGGCAGAATAATCCTACCTGGGGTGACAATGTGTTTCTGCGCTGGAATGCGGACAGCTGTGCCGTGCTCATGACCTGAGGAGGCCGATACATGAAAACGTTGAAAATCGCCACTGGTCAGCGGCTGGTGATAGCGCTGCCTTACACCTGGCTGCTGCTGTTTTTTCTGGTGCCTTTTCTGATTGTATTTAAAATCAGTCTGTCGCAAGCGGCGCTGTCCATTCCGCCCTACAGCGAGGTACTGAGCTTTGCCGATGAGCAGCTGCAGATTATTCTTAATTTTGGCAATTATCTGTTTCTGCTGAGCGACAGCTTATATATACAGTCTTACCTGCAATCTCTGAAAGTCGCGGCTGTTTCCACATTATTATGTCTGCTGATTGGCTTTCCCATGGCCTGGGCCATTGTTCACTCCAAACCCTCTACCCGCAATGTGCTGCTGATGCTGGTGATATTGCCGTCCTGGACGTCGTTTCTGATCCGCGTTTATGCCTGGATGGGCATACTGGGTAATACCGGCTTTCTTAATAATGCGCTGCTGTGGCTGGGAGCCATTGACGAGCCGCTGCAAATTCTCAACACCAACACCGCCGTTTATATCGGCATTGTGTATGCCTATCTGCCTTTTATGATATTGCCGCTTTATACCGCCTTGATGCGGCTGGACTACTCCCTGGTGGAAGCCGCCGCTGATCTTGGCGCCCGGCCCATGACTACCCTGTTTACGGTGATAGTACCGCTGGTGAAAGGCGGCATTATTGCCGGTGCCATGCTGGTGTTTATTCCGGCGGTGGGGGAGTTTGTGATTCCTGAACTGCTTGGCGGCCCCGATACCCTGCTGATTGGCCGGGTGCTGTGGCAGGAATTCTTTAATAACCGGGACTGGCCGGTAGCCGCGGCGGTGGCCAGTGTGATGCTGTTGCTGCTGATGGTGCCCATAATGTGGTTCCACCGCATTCAACGCCGCGAAATGGAGGGCTGAGCCATGAATATGATTCCTGTCAGCCGCTCTCGTTTGCGGCCCCTGATCCTCTGGCTGGGCTTTGGGTTTTTGTATGCGCCCATGCTGTTGCTGATCATCTACTCCTTTAACAGCTCCCGGCTGGTCACCGTATGGGCGGGCTGGTCCGCCAGATGGTACGGCGAGCTGCTGGCCGACGACATGATGATGCAGGCGGTGGGGCTGAGTCTGACCATTGCCTTTTTTGCCGCCAGTGCGGCCGTGGTACTGGGCACGGTGGCGGGGTTTGTGCTCACCCGCATCGGCCGCTTTCGTGGTGAGGGCGGATTTGCTTTTATGATCACGGCCCCACTGGTCATGCCTGAGGTGATCACCGGTCTGTCCTTGCTGCTGTTGTTTGTGGCCATGGGGGATCTGGTGGGCTGGCCGGCCCAGCGCGGTATGAGCACCATCTGGATTGCCCATGTGACCTTCTGTACCGCCTATGTGGCGGTGGTGGTCAGCTCCCGTCTGCGTGAGCTGGACCGCTCGCTGGAAGAGGCCGCCATGGATCTGGGCGCGCGGCCGCTCAAGGTATTTTTTGTGATCACCCTGCCCATTATTGCACCGGCCATTGTTGCCGGCTGGCTGCTGGCATTTACCCTGTCGCTGGACGATCTGGTGATCGCCAGCTTTGTGTCCGGACCCAATGCCACTACCTTGCCCATGGTAGTGTTTTCCAGTGTACGGCTGGGAGTCAGCCCCAAGATCAACGCCCTGGCCACTATTATCATCGTGATAGTGTCGCTGGTGACCTTTATCGGCTGGTGGCTGATGGCCCGGGCCGAAAAGCGCCGGGCACAGGAAGCGGCCGCTGCCCGGACCGGCTGAGGAGGTTGCCATGGATTTACCCGAGCGACTGAAATGGTTGCGCATCCGGCATGGCCTGACCCAGCGGGAGCTGGCCAAGCGGGCCGGTGTGAGTAACAGCCTGATCTCGCAAATAGAGCAGGCGGCGGTAAATCCGTCGGTGGCGACGTTAAAAAAAGTGCTGGATGGCTTTCCCATCTCCATGGGGGCGTTTTTCAGTCTGGAGCATAACGCCGGCAGGCCCGTTTTTTTTCGCGCCGATGAACTGGTGAAGCTGGGCAGTAATGGCGTCACCATGTGGCTGCTGGGGCCACCGGGCAGTGATCGCAAGCTGGCGCTGCTGCGGGAGCATTATCCGCCCGGTGCCGATACCGGCCCGGAAATGCTCAGTAATGAAGCGGAAGAAGCCGGCCTGGTGCTCAGTGGTGAGATTGAAATTACCGTGGGGGAGGAATGCCGCCTGCTTAAGGCCGGTGACGGCTATTACTTTGATACTCATCAGCCACACCGCTTTCGCAACCCGGGTACTCAGGCCTGCGAGCTGATCTCCGCTGCCACACCGCCCACCTTTTAGTTACATGGTCTGGGGCTGGCTGGCAGAAACAATATGCAGCTCCTTGTCGCCAATATTCACGAAACGGTGAGGCTCTGTGCTGTCGAAGTAGTAGCCGTCGCCCGGGCCCAGTTCAAAACGGCGTTCGCCTACTACCAGTAACAGTCTGCCCTCAATCACCACACCGCACTCCTGGCCCGGGTGGCTGATCATGTCCGGGCCGGTATCGGCACCAATGGGCATGGTTTCTCGCAGCAGAGTAATATGCCGGCCCGGAAAACGGCTGCCAATCAGCCGGTAGCTGATATTACCGGTACCGCGCTCGGGCTGATCTTCAGCCCGGTACACCACAGGTTTAATGGCATCAGCGGCTTCTTCCTCGGCAAAAAAGTCCGCCAGTGTCATGGGAAAGCCGTCCAGCAGCTTTTTCAAAGAGCCAATGGACGGGCTGACCTGGTTTTTTTCGACCTGGGAAATAAAGCCGTTGGTCACGCCGGAGCGTTTGGCCAGCTCCCGCTGCGACAGTTTAGCCTGCAGGCGAATGGTTTTAAGACGAAGGCCAATATCCATAACGGCGGTGTACTCCCTAAGTTGCAATTGAATCTTTATTATTGCGCAAGCAGAATGTCGCTCCGGCTTCTATAACAAAAGAAGCAACAACAATGAATGCAAGCGGCCGTGTAGTGACCGCATTCTACTCTAAAACAGGTACGCACACAGGGGTTGAACATGGATATCGCAGTACCCAAAGAAATCAAGAATCATGAATACCGGGTGGGGATGACGCCGGGTGGTGTGCGCGAGCTGACCAGAGCCGGGCATACAGTGCGGGTGCAAACCGGTGCCGGTGAGGGCGTGGGGTTCAGTGATGAGCAATATGCCGCCGCCGGGGCCGAGCTGGTGCAGGACGCCGGTGCTTTGTTTGCCGGTGCCGAGCTGATTATTAAGGTAAAAGAGCCACAGCCGGAAGAGTATCAGCGGCTGAGACCCGGTCAGGTACTGTTTACCTATTTGCATCTGGCACCGGATGAAGCTCAGACCAAGGGCCTGCTGGCTTCGGGCTGCACCGCCATTGCCTATGAAACCGTCACCGACGATCACGGCGGTTTGCCGTTGCTGGCCCCCATGAGTGAAGTGGCCGGCCGCATGGCGGTGCAGGCCGGTGCTCACTGCCTTGAGAAAGCGCAAGGCGGACGAGGTGTGTTACTGGGAGGCGTGCCCGGCGTGGTGCCGGCCCGGGTGCTGGTACTGGGCGGCGGGGTAGTGGGCGTGAACGCGGCTCGGGTGGCCATGGGGCTGGGGGCCGACGTCACTATTTTTGACAGATCCTTGCCCCGGCTCACTCAGCTCGACGCGCTCTATGGCCCGACCATTAAAACCCAGTATTCCACTGCCGATGCCATTGAGGCCGAGCTGTCACGGGCGGATCTGGTGATTGGTGCCGTGCTGATCCCCGGTGCTTCTGCGCCCAAGCTGGTGACCCGGGATATGCTGAAAAAACTGCCCAAGGGGGCCGTGCTGGTGGATGTGGCCATTGATCAGGGCGGCTGTTTTGAAACCAGCAAGCCCACCACTCATCAGCAGCCTACCTTTGAGCTGGATGGCGTGGTGCACTATTGCGTGGCCAACATGCCCGGCGGTGTGGCCCGCACCTCTACCCTGGCGCTTACCAACGCCACGCTGCCTTTTGTGCAGGCTTTGGCCAACAAGGGCTGGCGCAAGGCCATGCAGGCAGATCCGCATCTGGCCCGCGGGCTGAATATTCACAACGGCAAGCTGGTGTATCAGGCGGTGGCTGAGGCACATAATCTGACTCATCAGCCACTGGAGCAGGTGCTGGCTGAACAGGACTAAGCGGATAAACAGACATGAATGAGCTGGCCGCCGAGTTGTGGCGTGATCATCAGGCACTGGTGCGCCTTGGTATTGCCCTGTTACTGGGTGCCCTGATTGGTATTCAGCGGGGCTGGCAGTGGCGCAAGGCCGAAGCCGGCCAGCGTATTGCCGGCATTCGTACTCACTCGCTGACCGGTCTGCTGGGCGGACTGATGGCGTTGCTCGGACAAAGCACCAGCCATTGGCTGCTGGTGGCAGGACTGGCGAGTGTGGTGGCCATCAGTCTGGTGGCCTACCGGGCTCAGGTGCGCACCATGAATGACTTCAGCATTACCGGCAGCATTGGCCTGTTGCTGACGTTTTGCTTTGGTGCTCTGGCGGTGGTGAACAGTCCGGCCATTGCCGCCACGGCGGCGGTGATCACGGCCTTTATTCTGGATAACAAACAGGAAATTCATGGCCTGCTGCGCAAGCTGCAGGAGCATGAGCTGGACGCCGGCCTTAAACTGCTGCTGATTACGGTGGTGATGCTGCCGCTGCTGCCCAATCAGGCCATGGGGCCGAGTGGCGTGATTAATCCCTTTGAGATCTGGTGGATGGTGGTCTTGATCGCCTCCATTTCCTTTCTGGGTTATTTTGCCATTCGCGTGGGCGGCACTGAAAAAGGGATTTTGTTCACCAGTCTGTTTGCCGGACTCAGCTCCTCTACCGCCCTTACTCTGCACTATTCAAGGCTGTCAAAGGAGTCACCTGTGCTGTCGCCCTTGCTGGCGGCCGGTGTGCTGCTGGCCTGTGGCACCATGTTTCCCCGTATTCTGGTGTATTGTGCATTGATTAATCCGGCCTTGCTGCCCATTTTGTGGTGGCCGGTGCTGGTGATGACCTTGCTGCTTTATGGCCCGGCGGCGGTGATCTGGCACCGGCACAGCGCCGGCGGCAGTGTGGAGCAACCCAGTCTGAATATGAATCCGCTGGACTTGAAGGCCGCATTGTTGTTTGGCGGTCTTATTCTGTTGATTATGGTGCTGGGAGAATGGCTGAAACAGGCGCTGGGCAATGCCGGTGTGCTGTTGCTGGCATTGGCATCGGGAGTGACTGATGTGGATGCCATTACCCTGTCGTTAACCCGCATGTCCCAGAGCAGTCTGGATGCGGGAACCGCTGTGCTGGGAATCGTGCTGGCGGCCTCGGTCAACAATCTGGTCAAGGCGGGCATGGCAGTCAGCCTGGGTGACAGCGCGCTTGGCCGGCGGGTAGCCTGGCCCATGGGCATCTCCCTGATCGCCGGCCTGCTCACCGCCTGGAGCCTGAACTAAAGCTTTCAGCCGCCGTAAGCTGTCAGCTATAAGTTGTACAGAAGAGGCTGTGGAAATTGCGGTAGTGATGAAGTGATGGTGGTGTCTGAAAAGAAAAAAGCAGCGTTGCCTGATACACGCTGCTTATTAATATTTTATAGCTTATAGCTTATAGCTTATAGCTTATAGCTTATAGCACCGGCCAAAGGCCGGTTTAAGCCGGCAGCAGTTCTTTGTGCAGATCGGCAATGACCTGAGTAGCCTTGTCTTCTTCCACCAGAAAGCAGAAATTATGGGGGCTGGCACCGTAGCAGATCATGCGAATATTCACATCGCCAATGGCCTGGAATACGCGGCTGGCGGTGCCGCCCGACTCGCTCATGCGGTTACCAATCAGTGCCACCAGCGCCAGACCGTCTTCCACTTTCAGATGGCAATGCCGGCCCAGTTCGGTTTTCACTTCCTCGGTCAGCAGCTCGGCACCAGCGTCCAGTGTCAGGGATACGCTGATCTCAGAGGTGGTGATCAAATCCACCGAGATTTTGTGCTTGGCCAGAATCCCGAATACTTCTGCCAGAAAACCGTGAGCCTGAAACATGCTCTGGCTGGTGAGGGTCAGCAGCACCTGATTGCGGCGCAGGGCCAAGGCCCGGAACAGCGGCTGGCTGGGGGTGCTGTTGCGAATCCAGGTGCCGCCTTCTTCCGGTGCCCGGCTGGAGCCGACAAACACCGGGATCTGACAGCGTACCGCCGGCTGCAGGGTGGCCGGGTGCAGCACCTTGGCACCAAAGGTGGCCATTTCCGAGGCTTCACTGAAGCTGATTTCAGGAATGGCGCGGGCCTCGCTTACCAGGCGCGGATCCGTGGTGTAAATGCCGGGCACATCGGTCCATATTTGCACCGCTGAGGCGTTCAGGGCTTCGGTCAGCAGAGCGGCGGAAAAATCACTGCCACCCCGGCCAAGGGTGGTGGTGCGGCCATCGGGGGCAGCACCAATAAAGCCCTGAGTGACCACCAGTTGTTTGTCGCACAGGGGCTTGAGTTCTTTTTCCACTTCCGCCTTCAGGGTGGCCAGATCCGGGGTGGCGCGGCTGAAGCGGTCGTCGGTGCGCATTACCTTGCGCACATCAAACCAGACTGCATCGGTGCCGCGGCTGCGCAGTAATTCCACAAACAGCTTGGTGGACATCATTTCGCCCTGGGCCACAATCTCATCGCTCAGTGCTTTGGTAGGGCTGATGGCGGCACTGTCAGCCAGCTCACGAATATGGTTGAGAATGTCTTCAATATGCCGGGTGAGCATTTCCGGACGCTGCAGGCTGTCGAGAATGCCTTGCTCAATGGCGGTTAATTGCTGCAGCATCTGTTCCCGCTCGGCCGGACCGTGATTGCCCGATGCCAGTGCTACCAGCAGATTGGTCACGCCGGAGCTGGCACTCAGCACCGCCAGACGAGTGTCGGGGTTTTGTTCAAGAATGGCGGCGCAGCGGCTCATGGCATCGGCGTCGGCAACGCTGGTTCCACCGAATTTGGCTACAACGGTTTGGTTCAAGGCAAGCTCCTTGCTTTGCTTATCAGTTCAAATTACGGGGGAACGGCTGAGAAGACATTGAAAAGGTCATCAGGAAGCACTCCACCCAACAGGTGACAGCCCGAAGGATTCAGCCTTCGCAGCCGACCAAAAGCGCAACGCCCACGCTCTCAATCTCGGCGTTATTCCCCTGACCGGCGATCATCGGAGTGGCGACTCCTGCTGCCGGCTGCCTGAATAACGCGCCTCTTCTTGCTGTATCAGCACATTGTGCTGATGCGGCCCTATAACTACTGATTTATGGCATCACTGTCAATGACGGTGAGGTTAAATCGTTCAGTTAAGCGCTTTAATCATGATTTTGGAGCGGCGCTGAAAGTTATACAGCTTCTGTTTACCCATGGGTAGCGCATTCACATCATCCGGCTTGAAGCCCCGCTCCTGAAACCAGTGAATGGAGCGGGTGGTCAGAATAAACAGCCGGCTCATTCCCCGTTTACGGGCCTGCTCTTCAATTTTTTGCAACAGCATATCGCCCCGGCTGCCTTTGCGGTAATCCGGATGAATGGCCACACAGGCCATTTCTGCCATGCCATCTTCCGGAAACGGATAAAGGGCAGCGCAACCGATAATGGCACCGTCTTTTTCGATAATGGTGAACTGGTCAATTTCCATTTCCAGTTGCTCCCGGGAGCGGCGCACCAGTACCCCTTCTTCTTCCATGGGCCGGATCAGATCAAGAATGCCGCCAATATCATCAATGCGGGCCTGGCGGGCCTGCTCGGCACTGAGGCTGACAATTTGGGTGCCCAGGCCATCACGGGTGAACAGCTCCTGAATAAGCGCGCCGTCTTCCCGGTAGCTCACCAGGTGGCTGCGGGGCACGCCACCGCGGCAGCTGGAAATGGCAGCCCGCAGATAACGGGCTGTGCCCGACAGGCTCTCGCCGTCTTCCAGCAGTTGTTGCAAGTGTGCTTCTGCCTGCTCGGGGAAGAGTTCGGCAATGGCTTCACCGTTTTCATTGAGCACACCGCGCTGAGAGCAAAAGCCGATTAACTTATCGGCCTTGAGCTCAATGGCCAGCCGGCGAGCCAGCTCTTCCGATGACAAATTAAAACTTTCACCGGTCACCGAAAAACCGATAGGGGAGATAAGCACGGTAGCGCCATTGGCCAGCTGATGATGAATGGTATCGGTGTGAATACGGCGCACACGGCCAGAATGAATGTAATCCACACCGTCATCCACCCCCAGAGGCTGGGCAATCACAAAGTTGCCGGTGACCACGTTGATGCGGGCGTTTTGCATGGGGGTGTTTATCAGTCCCATGGACAGACGGGCGGTAATGTCCATCTGCAGGCCGCCGCACACGTCCTTGATCACGCGAAAGCTGGGTTCGTCGGTCACCCTTGTGTGCTTGTGAAATACGCCACTCAGACCCGCTTCGGTCAGGCCACGGTCGATCTGGGGGCGGGCGCCAAACACAATTACCAGCCTCACACCCAGGCTGGTCAGCAGAGCAATATCACTGATGATATTGGGAAAGTTGTCCTGATCGATGGCTTCACCACCGAGCATGATCACAAAGGTAGAGCCACGGTGAAGATTCACATAGGGGCTGGATTGGCGAAACGCCTTGACCAGGGCGGCATCATTTTCGCGCACGGGCTTGTCCTTGCTTGCCTGAAAAACACCGGATTATCATCGTGAAAATTCATGCAAAAAACAAGACTAATTATCCATTTTGTAATGCGTGTGACGGCGTTAGGCTTTACCTGCATGTATCGGGCGGATGGTGGCTTGTTTTAAATGCAAAACTGAGAGCCGTGTCGGGAAACCGGTCTGCGCCGAGGGCTGCCTTTATGTTAGCCTTTTTAAGGGCTTTGCTCGGTCACGAAAAAAGCCTGTAACTATAGTCAAAACAATATAAAAGCGAGAATAACAATGACAAGGAAACTGTGCCTGTTACTGGGCGGCCTGGCGGCATTGGTAAGCGCGCCGGCCTTTGCTGCTGCCACCGGGCAGCTGGATCTGACCAGCACCGGGGTAGGGGTGTTTGCGGTAGGGATCTTTGTGGTGGCTTATTTGCTGGTGATGGGAGAGGAATACCTGCACCTGCGCAAATCCAAACCCGTGCTGGTGGCGGCCGGTGTGATCTGGACCATGATAGGCTGGACCTACATGAACAACGGCATTCCCGGAGTCACGGAAGCCGCTTTTCGTCAGAATTTGCTTGAATATGCAGAATTGCTGCTCTTCCTGCTGGTGGCCATGACCTATATCAATGCCATGGAAGAGCGCAGGCTGTTTGATGCCTTGCGGGCCTGGATGATCCGCAAGGGATTCAGTTACAAATCACTGTTCTGGCTGACCGGTTTTCTCGCCTTTTTCATCTCGCCCATTGCCGATAACCTGACCACGGCCCTGCTGATGTGTGCTGTGGTGACCAAGGTGGGTGAAGGTGACAGACGCTTTATCAATTTGTGCTGTGTCAATATTGTTATTGCCGCCAACGCCGGTGGTGCCTTCAGCCCCTTTGGTGATATCACAACGCTGATGGTCTGGCAGGCCGGTATTGTGAAATTTAACGAATTTTTTATTCTGTTCATTCCTTCCCTGGTGAACTATCTGGTGCCAGCGCTGGTGATGAACTTCTTTATCGAGAATCGCAAACCGGCCGCACAATACGAAGAAATTGAACTCAAGCGCGGTGCCATTCGCATTGTGATGCTGTTCCTGCTGACCATTGCTTCTGCCGTGGCCTGTCACAGCCTGCTGCACCTGCCGCCGGTGCTGGGCATGATGACTGGCCTGGGTTATCTGCAGTTCTTCGGTTACTTTCTGCGTCGTACCCTGCCGGGCTCACTGGCACGCAAACGCGCCATGGCCCGCAAGCGGGGTGATGATGAAGCCCTGAAACGCCTGGGAAGCGTGGTGCCGTTTGATGTGTTCAACCGGGTGGCCCGGGCCGAGTGGGACACGCTGCTGTTCTTTTATGGTGTGGTCATGTGTGTGGGCGGACTGGGTTACATGGGCTACCTGGCACTGGTCTCCGATCTGCTCTATACCAGCTGGGATGCGGTATACGCCAACATTACCCTGGGTGTGCTGTCAGCCATCGTAGATAACATTCCGGTGATGTTTGCCGTGCTGACCATGCAACCGGAAATGTCTCATGGCAACTGGTTGCTGATCACCCTGAGCGCCGGTGTGGGCGGCAGTTTGCTGTCTATCGGCTCGGCGGCCGGTGTGGCGCTGATGGGCCAGGCAAGGGGCATGTATACCTTTGCCGGCCATCTTAAATGGACCCCTGTGATTGCGCTGGGCTATGTGGCCAGCATCATGGTGCATTTGTGGCTGAACGCCGACAGTTTCAGTATTTACGGCTGACAGCTGACACGCCCCGCTGAGCGGGGCGTTTTCGTTATAATGGCCACCACAACGTAGTAATCCCCAGCACCAGAAAAATAAGTGCGCTGATACCATGTACCCAGTGCATGGGTATACGCCCGCTGCCTTTGTGGCCGGCCAGCACCACCGGCAGGTTGGCCGCCATCATGCCCAGCGTTGTGCCTGCCACCACCCACCAGAAATCATCGACGAAACGCGCCGCCAGCAGCGTGGTGGCAATTTGGGTCTTGTCGCCGATTTCCGCGATAAAGAACAGAATAAAGGTGGCCATAAAAGGGCCAAGGCGATAAAAGCGGCTGTCGGTATCATCGGCCTTATCCGGAATCATCATCCATGCTGCCATTACAAAAAAGGACGCGGCCAGCAGCCAGCGCAGCCAGTCAGGGTCAAGCCAGCTTTGCAGCCAGACGCCCACAGTACCGGCAAGAGCATGGTTAATCACGGTGGCCAGCAAAATACCGGCGGCAATCAGCAAAGGTTTTTGATAACGGCAAGCCAGTACCAGCGCCAGCAGTTGGGTTTTGTCGCCAATTTCGGCAATGGCTACGGCAAGGGTTGAGGTGGTGAGGGCTTCCAATGTGCTTCCAAAGGGGACAGGCTTGTAATGAGGCCGAATAACAGACGACTGGCCGCCCGTCCCCGGTATTGGCACTCGTCTGTCAAAGGTCTCGTCAAACCGGTCAGGGTCACGGCCGCCATGGTGATTTTGCACCAACTATGTTGACGACCGTCTTCAGGCTGATTGCCCGATAGTGACTACTCCCCCTTGAGCAGGGAGTCCGCATTATAGTAATTTGGGCTGCAAGTTCAAGTCTCAGCCGCCCACCTGCTTGACCGTAAAGCCGGCTTTTTCCAGCCACTGCTTGATCTGCTCCAGCCGATCACCCTGAATTTCAATCACCCCTTTTTTAACAGCACCGCCAGTACCCAGCTGTTTTTTCAGCTTTTTGGCCACGTCACCTACTTGATCCGGTGCCAGACCATACACACAAATCACGCCCGCGCCCTTGCGGCCCTTGGTTTCCCGGCGCAGTCGTATTGTGCCATCTTCAGGAAACGGGCCGGCCTGTTGCTGTTTTTCTGACGCCGGCTGCCAGTCCGGATCGGTACTGAATACGATATTACTCATGATTTTTTCTCCAGAATACGTTGCAGCAGCTCACCTTCCAGCAGCGCGCGTTTAACCAGCGCCAGACCGCCGATGGTCTGATCATGCTGAAAGCGGGCTTTCATGACCGGCTGGCCCTGATGAAAGCCGGGCAGAGACTGATGACTGATGGCCTGATTAATAATAGGAAAAACGATATCTTCCGCCTCACACAAGGCCCCGCTCAGCAATACCCGCTGCGGATTAAACAGGTTCACCACGATGGCCAGAGCCTGCCCCAGTCGCTCTGCGGCACGGCGTAAAATGGTCAGTGCCAGATGATCACCTTCATCAGCGGCCCGGCACAGAGCGTGAATGGACAGGGTCTGATTTGCCAGCGAGCTGCGATAGCCCTGGCTCAGCATACGCTCAGCCTGGCGCAGCAGGGCCGCGTCGGCCACCATGGTTTCCAGGCAGCCCACATTGCCACAGTCACAACGCTCACCCAGAGGGTCCATATGAATATGACCCATCTCGGCGACATCCCGGCCCTGGCTTTTGAAAATACGGCCTTCGGTAATAATCCCGGCACCCACGCCGTGGTGTACCCGCACCAGCACCGAGTCGAGACAATCGGCAGAAGCGCCGAAATAATGCTCGGCAAGTGCCTGAGCCCGCGTATCGTTACCAATAAATACCGGCAGTTTAAGCTGATGGCCCAGCTGCGCTGCCAGTGGCACTCCCGCCAGCGGATAGCTGGGGTGATAAACTACCTGTCCATGCTGCGCATCAGTCAGGCCGGGCATAATCACTGCCACCGCAATAATCTGCTTGCCGCTGCCAAACGCCTGCATAAAATCGTCTATATGGCGATGTAATGCCGCCAGCAGATTGGCCGCTTCGCGGCTGGGAAAGGGCAAAAGCCGGCGGCCGAATTCGTCTCCGGCCAGATTATATAAGGTCAGTCTCAGCTCTTCCCGGCCCAGTTTTACCGAAATCAGGTAAAAGGGCTGGGTAACGGTAGCCAGTGATATTGCCCGCCGGCCACCGGTAGAAGCCTGATGCGCCAGCTCCTGAATTAATCCGTGCTCCAGTAACGCGCGGGTGATTTTGGTGACACTGGCGGGTGCCAGATGGCTGAGCTCGGCTATGCGCACGCGGGAGATGGGGCCGGCATGGTCAATGAGCCTGTATACGGCAGCACTGTTCACCTGTTTAACCAGATCCACATTGGCTATTTTTCCGTGAGTCATACTGAAAACCGTCCGTTTACCATGGTGGCGATCACCTGCAGGTTTTGATCAAGCGCCACCAGGTTAGCCAGCCGGCCTGCCTGAAGCAGGCCAATATGCTGCTCAAGTCCGAGTGCACACGCCGGATTGCAGCTGGCCATGGCCAGCGCCTGCTCCAGCGAAAGACCGGCATGTTTTACCAGGTTGCGGACACCTTCTGCCATGGTCAGTGCCGAGCCGCCAAGGGTGCCATTTTCATCCACACACTGACCGTTGCGCACATAAACGGTGGCACCACAAAAGTTAAATTGATCAAACCCTTCAGGAGCACCGGCGGCAGCGGTGGCATCGGTAACCAGACATAAACGCGTGCCCAGCAGGCGGTGAGCAAGGCGAATATTGGCGTAATGTACATGATGACCGTCGGCAATAATGCCGGCACCGACAGTCAGTGAGTCATACACGGCCCCGACGGCCCCGGGCAGACGACCATTGGCGGTGGGGGTCATGGCATTATAAAGATGAGTCGCAAAGCCGATGCCGGCAGCAAAGCCTGCCATGGCTTCTTCATAGCTGGCTGCGGTGTGTCCCATGGACACCCGAATACCTGCCTTGCTGATCCGGGTGATGGCCGAATCACGGTTGACCTCGGGTGCCAGGGTCAGCATGGCTATGTCGGCGGCATGTTGGCACAGGAACTCAAGCATGCCGTTATCCAGAGGGCGTATCTGCGCTGCCGGATGTATGCCTCTGCGGGCCAGATTGGTATAAGGCCCTTCCAGATGCAGGCCTGGCACACGATAAGGGTGCCGGGCACGGTATTCACTGACCACCTTTACCGCCTGGCGCATATCCTGATCGGTACTGGTGATCAGGGTCGGTAAAAAACTGGTAGTGCCGGATTTAAGGTTGGTTGCGTGCATGTGGGCCAGGGCAGCGGCACTGATATCATGGTTGAACATAACGCCGCCACAGCCGTTCAGCTGCAGATCAATAAAGCCGGCACACAACAGAGCACCGGGCAGGGTGTGCTGTCTGATACTGCTATCCAGCTCCGCCACGGGCACCAGCCCGTGAACCCGTTCATCCGCAATCACCACAGCGGTGTTCCGGTGCAGCACCTTGCCATCAAAGACAGAATCAGGGGTGAGAGCAAACATCAATCAGACTTCCGGCTGGTTTTCACGTTGTTGAAAATAGCGCAGTGTACCCACTTTCAGCTCCAGCGTGGCTTCAGCATCACAGAATATCAGACTGTTCGGATGCAGTTGCAGCGCCGATACTGTCCACAGATGGTTTACCGGACCTTCCACCGCTGCCTGCAGCGCTCTTGCCTTGTGAGCTCCGGTAACCAGCAGCACGATTTCTTCTGCTTCCAGCAAATTGGCCACGCCCACTGTCAGAGCGTGACGCGGAACCTGTGCCGGATCATGATCAAAGAAACGGGCATTTGCCCGGCGGGTAGAATCGGTCAGGGCCATTACCCGGGTGCGTGACGCCAGTGAAGAGGCCGCTTCATTAAACGCAATATGGCCGTCACTGCCCACACCTCCCAAAAACAGATGTACCGGCCCGAATTGCGTCATCTTTTGCTCATAACGACGACATTCGGCCTGCAGATCTTCCGCCATGCCATTCAAAAGGTTGATATTTTCCGGCGCAATATCAAGGTGCTGAAACAAGTTGTCATGCATAAAGAAATGATAACTTTGCGGATGCGTTTGGGGCAGACCGGCATATTCATCCATATTAAAGGTCACCACATGGCGAAAGCTGACTTCACCGGCCCGGTGCAGACGTACCAGCTCCCGGTAGGTGTCCAGCGGCGTGCTGCCGGTGGGCAGCCCCAGCACAAAGGGCCTGTCTGCTGTTGGTGCAAAGCCATTGATACGATCGGCAATATAGCGGGCCGCGCGGCGGCCCAGTTGTTCAGGAGTGGCCAGAGGGATCAGGCGCATGTTCAAACCTTTAGTGATGATGTTGTTTCTATCATAAAAAAACTGTCGTTTTCTTACCATGGGCCATTGGTCTGTCACAGCCTGATTCAGGAGCGCACCATGAAATGTCTGGGATATCTGCAAACCCTTGGCAAGGCACTGATGCTGCCCATTGCCACGTTGCCGGTGGCGGCGCTGCTGCTGCGGCTGGGGCAACCGGATCTGCTGAGTATACCTTTTATGGCAGCAGCAGGCGGTGCCATTTTTGACCAGTTGCCGCTGCTGTTCGGGTTGGGCATAGCAGTGGGGCTGGCGCGGGATGATGCCGGTGCGGCGGCGTTGGCGGGTGCTGTGGGTTATTTTGTGCTGACCGGTGCCGCCGTCACCATTAATGAAGATCTTAACCTGTCATTTTTTGGTGGCATTATCGCCGGTATTATTGCCGGCCACAGCTATAACCGCTTTCAGGGAGTCAGGCTGCCGGAGTATCTTGGTTTTTTTGGCGGCAAACGGCTGGTTCCCATCATGACAGGATTATTCTGTTTGCTGGCCGCTGTTGTGGCGGGCTATGTCTGGCCTTATGTACAACAAGGGATAGATGCGTTTGGTCAGGCTGTCGCCAGTTCCGGCCCGGCGGGGCAGTTTGCTTATGGTGCACTGAACCGGGCGCTGATCCCGGTAGGGTTGCATCATGTGCTTAATTCGCTGTTCTGGTTTGGACTTGATGAGTGCGTCAAGGTCAGCTACGAAGCGGCCGGCAGCCTGCATAATATCTGTCTGGCACCCGCACTGGCAGAAAACCTGAGTGTGGGCGGTGCCGTGCCCGGCATTAATGGCGGTGAAATTACTCAGATCGCCACTGAGATGACCCGGGGTGATCTGAATCGTTTTTTTGCCGGTGATCCCACCGCCGGTGTGTTTATGGCCGGTTTTTTCCCGGTCATGATGTTCGGGCTGCCGGCGGCGGCGCTGGCCATGATATTGGCCGCCCCCGAAGGTAACCGCGCCAGGGCCGCAGGCCTGCTGCTGTCGGTGGCGCTCACCTCTTTTCTCACCGGTATTACCGAGCCGCTGGAATTTACCTTTATGTTTCTGGCTCCGCTGCTCTATGGCCTGCACGCGCTGCTGACCGGTTTGTCTTTGGTGGCAGCCAACTGGCTGGGCACATTGCACGGCTTTGGTTTTTCTGCCGGCCTGTTTGATCTGATACTGAACTGGGGACTGGCGACCCACCCCTGGCGGCTGTTGGCTCTGGGACTGGCCACCGGCGTGGTTTACTTTTGTTTATTTTATATGCTGATCCGTACGCTCAACCTGGCCACTCCCGGCCGTGAGCCGGAAGCTGTGGTCTCATTCACTGAGCCTGATGCACATCAGGCAGATGATACCGACGCCTTTATTGCCGCGCTGGGCGGAGCCGAAAACCTTGAGCATATCGACGCCTGTATTACCCGGTTGCGGCTTACAGTGGCAGACAGCGGCCTGGTTAACGAGCAGGCATTGCGTGCGCTTGGTGCCAGGGGAGTGGTGCACCTGGGTGATCATGGGCTTCAGGTGGTCCTGGGTGCCAGAGCAGAGACGCTGGCAGCAGCACTGCGAAAGCGAAAAAAATGATCTTTTCAGGGGGTTTGCGCGCTCGTGTATACGAGACGCGTTAAAAGTCATGCAAACTGGCGGATTATCTTGCTTTGATGAGAATAATGTTTGTAAAAATACAAGATGTTACCCCGGGGGCTGTGAACTTTGGCGATAAAAAAGGTTCTGGCCCGTTCGACACTCCTTTTATCCCGGGTTATGCACAGCAACGGAAAGCCTTGTCTGCCAAGGGGTAGACAGGGTTATCCACGTTTTCTGTGGATAAGGTTGTGGATTTCATGATTGAAACCAGTGAGAAGCCAGACAGGACGCGGCTTTCAATTGAACCGGTAAAAAAACAGACAGAAAATAAGTGCTGTAAAATCAATGGATTAAAAAATGCAACAGAAAAAACCCGCTCGGTTTGTAAACACCGGCGAGCCATGAAGCAAAAAAACCAAGATGTGATTTTTGCTCGAGCAGAATTGTTGATAAGTAGAATAAGTCAAGTGCCGGGAAGGCAAAAGATGGCTCCCCCTGCTGGACTTGAACCAGCGACATACGGATTAACAGTCCGCCGTTCTACCGACTGAACTAAGGGGGAATCTCGTGAAGAGGCCGCGAATAATACGCCCCTGATTGTTCCGGGTCAAGTCCCAAGAGACTTTTTAGTATTAGCGCCGTTTTTTGCCTGAAACCCGTTTCTGAGGGTACACTTTACCGGCATTCGAGGAGGCAGGGTCCATGAGTAAAACGTTTCAACTGGTCAGTGATTATCAGCCCGGGGGCGATCAGCCCACTGCCATTGCCAGGCTGCTGGATGGAATAGAATCGGGGCTGGCGCATCAGACCTTGCTGGGGGTAACCGGCTCGGGCAAGACTTTCACCATGGCCAATGTGATTGCCACGCTCAACCGGCCTACCATGGTGCTGGCACCCAATAAAACGCTGGCAGCTCAGTTATATGGTGAGATGAAGGAGTTCTTTCCACATAACTCGGTGGAGTATTTCGTCTCTTATTATGATTACTACCAGCCTGAAGCCTACGTGCCCACCACAGATACCTTTATCGAGAAAGATGCATCCATCAATGATCATATCGAGCAGATGCGTCTGTCGGCGACCAAAGCGCTGATGGAGCGGCGTGATGTCATTATTGTGGCCTCGGTGTCTGCCATTTATGGTCTGGGGGATCCCCAGTCTTACCTGAGCATGATGCTGCACCTGCGTACCGGCGATGTGTTGGATCAGCGAGACATGCTGCGCCGGCTGGCCGAGCTGCAATACAGCCGCAACGATGCCGCGTTTCAGCGCGGCACATTCAGAGTGCGGGGGGAAGTCATTGATATTTTTCCGGCAGAGTCGGACGATCAGGCAGTAAGAGTAGAGTTGTTTGATGATGAAATTGAGCGCATCAGTCTGTTTGATCCCCTGACCGGTACTGTATTGCAAACGGTGGCCCGGTTTACCATCTATCCTAAAACCCACTATGTCACACCACGGGAAACCCTGCTGGAAGCCATAGAGCATATAAAAGCGGAGCTTAATGAGCGCAAGGCTCAGCTGATTTCTGCCAACAAGCTGCTGGAAGAGCAGCGTATCAGCCAGCGTACCCAGTTTGATATAGAAATGATTCAGGAGCTGGGTTATTGCTCCGGCATTGAAAACTACTCCCGCTACCTGTCAGGCAGGGCGGAAGGCGAGCCGCCGCCCACCTTGTTTGACTATCTGCCTGATGACGGCCTGCTGATTATTGATGAGTCTCACGTGACCGTGCCGCAGATTGGTGGCATGTATAAAGGGGATCGTTCCCGCAAGGAAACCCTGGTGGAATATGGTTTCCGGCTGCCGTCGGCGCTGGACAACCGGCCGTTGCGCTTTGAAGAATTTGAAGCCCTGATGCCGCAGACCGTTTTTGTCTCGGCCACTCCCGGCCCTTATGAGCTCGACAAGTCCGGTAATGATATTGCTGAGCAGGTGGTGCGTCCTACCGGTCTGCTGGATCCTGAACTTGAAGTCCGGCCGGTGGCTACTCAGGTGGATGATTTGCTGTCGGAAGCCCGGCTGCGCATAGAAAAAGGGGAACGGGTGCTGGTGACCACCCTTACCAAGCGCATGGCGGAAGATCTCACCGAATACCTGAACGAACACGGCGTAAAAGTTCGCTATCTGCATTCTGATATTGATACGGTAGAGCGCATGGAGATCATTCGCGATCTGCGCCTGGGCGAGTTTGATGTGCTGGTGGGCATTAACCTGCTGCGGGAAGGTCTGGATATGCCGGAAGTGTCACTGGTGGCCATTCTCGATGCCGACAAGGAAGGCTTCTTGCGCTCCGAGCGCTCGCTGATCCAGACCATAGGCCGGGCTGCCCGTAACCTCAACGGCAAGGCCATTCTCTATGCCGACCGGGTAACCCGCTCCATGGCCGCAGCCATCGGGGAAACAGAGCGTCGCCGGGCCAAACAGCAGGCCTTTAACGCAGAGCATGGCATAGTGCCCAAGGGCCTGAACAAGCGCATTACCGATGTGATGGATCTGGATGGCACCAAACGAGTGGGCTCGAAACGAGCAAAAGAGAAAACGACGTTGCCCGAACACCTGCCCAGTGCCAAAGAGCTCAGCCATCAAATCAATGAGCTGGAGCAGCAAATGCTGGCGCACGCCCAGAATCTGGAGTTTGAACAGGCTGCCGAAGTGCGGGATCGCATTCATGTACTCAGGGAGCAGCTGATAAGAAGCTGAGCCAGAGACGAAAAAGCCGCCTTGAATAAGGCGGCTTTTTTATCGTGGAGTGCCATGGTTATGCCAGCATGGAGCGCATCATCCAGGCGGCTTTTTCATGAACTGTCTGGCGGTCGGTCAGCATGCCTGCAGTCGGCTCGTCTCCGGCTTCCTGAGCGGTTTTGGTCGCTTCAATCAGGGTAGAGATAAGCAGCTCATTATCGGCAACCAGCTCTTTGAGCATGTCGCTGGCGGTGGGAATGTTCTGATTTTCCTTTATCTTTGCCAGCTCAACAAATTTGGTATAGGTGCCCGGTGCATATTCGCCCAGTGCACGAATGCGCTCGGCAATATCATCCAGGGCGGCCCACATGTCCTGATATTGCTCTTCAAACAGCAAGTGCAGCTGACGAAAGTTGGGACCCTCAACGTTCCAGTGATAGTTGTGAGTCTTGAGATAAAGGACATAAGTGTCTGCAAGAACGTGAGACAGGGCAGTGGCACAGGCTTTTCTGGAATGGTCAGTCATGAACTATCCTCCTATGGTTGAGCATTCAGGCTAGTAAAGTTAGCTCCGGATATCAACAGGCTGCAAAGCAATAAGTTTCATATGAACTCTATTGTTGGAATGTGCTCCCGGCCTGATAGGCGGCGGTATCCCACAGAGGCACGGTTGACATGGAGTGCTTGTAACTGCCGCTGGTTTCCTTGGTGCTGTAGGCGATATAAAGCAGGCTCTGACTGGTGTCATCGTAGATACGGCGAATTTTCAGACTCTTCAGAAAAATACTCTTTGATTTCTTGAAGACGATTTCACCGCTTTTTGAACGGTCGATGCCAGCTATCATGGCCGGCGTGATTTCTCCCGTCTGCCGGCAACTGATAGACATGTCTGACGGATCTGCCAGATCCAGATCCGCCACTATATTGGACATATGACAGGTGACGCCGGGCACTTCCGGATCGGTCAGCACCTCGATTTTGATGTCTTTGGTGGTAAACAAGCCCAATGACACATCACCCACTTCGTTGTTATCACAGCCGGCCAGGCCCGCAGCCAGCGCCAGTACAGCCAGATATCTGTATTTCATCAATGCCCTTCCTCGGTTAACAATATCCCCAATCCCCAATCCCCAATCCCTTACGTTCACAGCCAGCCTTTGCGCTTGAAGAAGTAATAGGTGCCGCAGGCCGACAGCAGCATCAGCACCAGCGACATCGGGTAACCGTATTTCAGCGCCAGCTCGGGCATAAACGCAAAGTTCATGCCGTAGATGCTGGCAATCAGGGTGGGCGGCAGAAACACCACGGCGGCCACCGAGAAAATCTTGATCACCTTGCTCTGCTCCAGGCTGGTAAAACCCATGGCCGCTTCCAGCTGAAAGTTGATTTTGTCGAACAGGAACTGGGTGTGCGGCAGCAGAGATTCAATATCATACAGCAGCTCATCTATCCATTTGCGCTGCTCGTCACCGGCCTGCTTGCGCAGGGTGCGACGAATAAAACGCAGCGCGCGCCGGGTGTCGTACAAGGCCAGACGAATATGGCCATTACCGTCTTCCTGCAGCATCAGGTTCGACATGGTCTGGCGTAAGTCTTCCACATGAAGCACTTCCTTGGCGGTGTCTTCCAGGGTTTTATAGCCGTCTTCAATCAGGTCAGAGATGTACTCGATTTTCAGCTGAAAAATTTCCAGCAATAAATCGAGGGCATCTTCCACTTCCAGCCGGTCCTGGCGCATATAATGGCGCAGCAGCCGCATCAGGCCCAGATCGTCCTCGCGAAAGCTGATCAGCATGTTCTGACGCAGCGTAAACAGCACGTTAATGCCGTCAATTTCCTTGCCCATGCGCTGAGGAAACAAAGAGTGAATGTGCAGGCCATCCTTGTCCCGGTAAAAACGGGCCGAGGCCTCTATGTCGTCCAGCTCGTCCAGCTCGGGCACTTCCTCCACAAACAGTTGCTGCATCCAGCTTTGCTCTTGCTCGTCGGGCTTGTGAATATCCAGCCAGAGGGTATTGGGCGGCGGCCTGTCTGTCAGGCTCAGAGGCTGAATTTCCAGGGACTTACCATTCAGGATATAGGCTGTGATCATGCAACACTCCAACCAGTCATGCTTGTCTGCACTATATAGAGCCGGGCTGTACTTGTCAGGTTACGAATGCCGGTGGCACCGTCAATTGCGGTCTTTTCCATCAAAGACTCAAATGACTTGAGACGCTGGCGGGTTTATAATCATGATATTCGTCTTGCGCCATTCCGGAGTCTGCGTGGTGAAAGTGATTTTTGTTGCATTGCTGACAATGCTTGCCTTGCCGGTCTCTGCTGCCATGGAGCTGAAGGCCAGGCAAACCGTGGATGTGTATGGCTCGGCGGCGCTGCAGCCCAGCCTGGCAGACGTAGATTACCGTATGTCCTGGCAGCTGAGTGGTGAACAGCTTGAACAAGGCTGTGTGCCGTCTCAGGTGCTGGTGTCATTGACTGCAACCGTGACCGAGCCACTGGAATGGCCGCAAACACCGGAGTGGCAGAACTACCGGCTGGCACTGACCGCCTATGAGCGTCTGGTGCGCGAGCGTGCCCTGCTGGCTGCGGAATGGCTGGAGCGCTCCCTGTTCGATATTGCTCCTCAGGTTAGCTGTACGCAACTGCACCGGGTCGCCGACAACGTGGGTTACCACCAGCTTGGCATCGCACAGGGGCTGCTCCAGGAATTTCAGCGTCAGCACGACTTTGGCCGTCAGCTCGGCCTTATCCGCCCGGCGCAATAAGCCACCCCCCCCCCCGCCCCCCGAAGGGGGAGCTGGAAGCTTGAAGCCGGAAGCTGTTTTGAGTGGACTGCTACTTTGGTGTTGTATCTGCACAAACAGCGTTTGATGCAATCATGGTTCTTGTTCGGCAGACAACGCTGGGTCAGCTTCCAGCTTCTAGCTGACCGCTTCCAGCTTTAAGTTGTGGGTTTTCCTTTCAGCAATTTACGCAGCCAGTGGCGGTTGGGATTAAGGGCATCCAGCACCGGTTGCCCGAGCGGCAGGGGCTCATTCAGGATTTGTGATGCCAGCAGCTCTGCCAGCAAAGGGGCTGAACACATGCCCCGCGAGCCCAGTCCCGACAACACATAAAGCCCTTCATGATCCGCCGCCAGCGGGAACGCCTGACCGGCGCGTCTTGGCATGTCGGCATAATCCGTCAGCTGAGCATCTTTATCGGGTGCACTGCCGGCTAAAGGCAGGTGATCCCGGCAGGCGGCACGAATACCCACCCGGCCTTCATCCGGGGAGGCCGCAAGTTCGCCCAGGACGGGCAGAGTGGCTGTCAGTTTGGCCAGGTTATCGGCTTCGTCTTCCGCGCGGTAATCCAGTCCTGCATCACGTCTGTTATAGCTGGCACCCACACAATGCAGGCCCTGCCAGGCGGGAGTGAGATAACCTTCGTAACACACCACGGTTTTCAGTTTTTCCAGCACGGGGGTTGTAGGCTGGTGATTGACCTGCCCCCGTACCGGATAGAGAGCAAGGCCTTCGGTTTGCTTAAGCTCGGTCAGGGCATGAGCATTGGCCAGCACCACATTATCGGCACTGAAGGTGTGACCGTGTTCAGTCTGTACTTGCCAGCCGTCATGATTGCGTTCAAGACCGGTTACTCTGGTATTAAAATGGCAGGCAATATCACCGGCATCCGCCAGCAGGGCGGCAGTGAGCTCGTGAGGGCACACCCAGCCTCCCAGCGGATAGGCCACGCCGCTCAGGTTGGCCTTTATGCCGGCAGTATTGTTCATTTCTTCGGCTGACAGTGGCTGCACCAGCTCAGGCGGAAAGCCTCCGGCCATCAGTTTGTCGATTTTACTGCTGCTTTTGTCATCGTGGGCCAGTTGCACCACGCCGCACCAGTCATGGGTAAAGGGCCGGCGCTGTGCCAGCCGGTCAAGCGTACGCCGGCCATATAAAAAGGCGGGCAGATAAAACTGGCTCAGGGTGTCATGATCACCGTTCAGCAGCGGATAAATGGCTCCCTGACGATTACCGGAAGCTCCTTGTGCCGGCGCGCCGGCCTGCTCCAGCAGCGTCACCTTTTGCCCCCGGCGGGCAAGCTGGCGGGCCAGGGCCGCACCGGCCACACCGGCACCGATTATCAGGGTATGCTCACCCTGCCCGGGCCTGCGCCAGTACCAGGGGGCAGGGCAGGGCAGGCGGGTGTCAGTTCGTCGAAAGCCTGCCAGCATTTCCCGCTTGCGGCCAAAGCCCTTGACCCGCTTCACGTCAAAGCCGGCTTCAATCAGCCCGCGGCGTACGAAACCGGCAGCGGTAAAGGTGGCCAGTGTTGCGCCGTTACGGGCCAGCCGGGCCAGCTGGGTAAACAGCTCAGAGGTCCACATCTCCGGATTTTTGCCAGGTGCAAAGCCGTCCAGATACCAGGCATCGACCCGGCCGGCGAGGCCGGCATCCATTTGTGGCAGCATCTCGGCCACATCTCCCAGCCATAAATCCAGGCAGACATCGTCTGCAAGCTGCAATCTGTGACAGCCGTCAACCAGTACCGGATATTCAGCTAACATATGTTCGCTTAAAATGGTAAGCTCTGGCCATTGGCGCAGGGCGAGTTGCAGATCGTCGCGGGAGAGCGGAAATTTCTCCACGCTGATGAAGTGCAACCGGCGTGTTTTACCCTGAGGATGTTGCCGTTTGTAGTCGGTGAACGCCTTCCAGGTTGCCAGAAAATTCAGGCCGGTTCCGAAGCCGGTTTCAGCCACCACGAACAGCTCGCGGTCGTGGTGGACGAAGCGTTGTGGCAGGCCGTTGTTACCAAGAAACACATAACGGGTTTCTTCCAGGCCGTTATCGTTGGAAAAATAGACATCGTCAAAGGCGGTGGCGACCGGGGTTCCCTGGTCATTCCAGTCGAGACGGGCGGTGGTAATAAAACGGTGAGACACTGAGCGCTCCGGGGCCGCAAAAAACGGTCATTTTATGTGAAAGCTGACCAGTTTGACCATGATTTATGGTTAGAATTGGCACCAAATCGAAACAGTAGGAACGATAGATGAGAAGAGCAGTCATTACCGGTATCGGTGTGGTCTCCAGCATTGGCAACAACAAGGAAGAGGTACTTGAGTCTCTCAAGGGCGGCCGCTCCGGCATTACTTTTTCCCAGCAATTTGCCGATCATAAGCTGCGCAGTCAGGTCTGGGGCAACATCAAACTGAACCCGGCCGAACACATCGATCGTAAAGTGATGCGCTTTATGGGCGACGCTGCCGCGTTTGCCTATCTGTCCATGGAACAGGCCATTGCCGATGCCGGTCTGGATGAAAGCCAGGTGTCCAATGAGCGCACCGGTCTGGTGACCGGCTCCGGCGGTGCCTCTTCCAAAAATCAGATTGAAGCCTGCGATATTCTGCGGGAAAAAGGCGTGCGTCGTGTCGGCCCTTACATGGTGCCGCGCACCATGTCGTCCACCACCTCCGCCTGTCTGGCGACGCCCTTCAAGATCAAGGGCATTAACTACACCATCAGCTCTGCCTGTGCCACCTCTGCGCACTGCATTGGTCACGCGCTGGAGCAAATTCAGCTGGGCAAGCAGGACATCGTCTTTGCCGGCGGCGGTGAAGAAGTGGACTGGACCCTGGCCCTGCAGTTTGACGCCATGGGTGCCCTGTCCAGCAAATATAACGACACCCCCGAGCTGGCGTCCCGTACTTACGACGCCGGCCGCGATGGCTTTGTTATCTCCGGTGGCGGCGGCATTGTGGTCGTTGAAGAGCTGGAGCACGCGCTGGCCCGTGGTGCTCACATTTATGCCGAAATCACCGGTTACGGTGCCACTTCCGACGGCTACGACATGGTAGCACCGTCTGGTGAAGGCGCGGTACGCTGCATGAAGCAGGCCATGGCCACGGCCCCGGCTCCGGTGCAATACATCAACACCCACGGCACCTCCACCCCGGTGGGCGATGTAAAAGAGCTGGAAGCCATCAACAGCCTGTTTGGCGACCATGCGCCCTACATCTCTGCCACCAAGGCCATGACCGGTCACGCCCTGGGTGCCGCCGGTGTGCATGAGGCCGTTTACTCTCTGCTGATGCTGGAGCACGGCTTTATTGCGCCGAGCATCAACATTACCGAGCTGGATGAAAAGGCGCAGAACCTGCCCATCGTGACCGAGTACAAGGAAGCCGAGCTGGACACTGTCATGTCCAACAGCTTTGGTTTCGGCGGCACCAACGCCAGCCTGGTGTTCAGCAAATACAAGGCCTGAACTGCCCGGTGATCAAAAAAAGCGCCTTCGGGCGCTTTTTTTATGCCTGCTGCTTGAGAGGGCGAAGCATCAGTACGGTTGCACTCCGCCGACACGCTTCGGTCAATGGCATTCAGCATTAAAGCCCGCTGCGAACATACTTAATGTTCGGTCGAGCTTCACTGCTTCATCACGGCGAGCAAGCTCGCCCCATGGACGCTCGGCAAATTCCATCCCTGGAATTTGACGGTCGGCTACTGCAGTCCCCACTGCTGCTTCGAGCGACATCGGCGTTGCCCGCGTTAACGGCAGGTTGGTACGGGTCCCAACATGCCGGCGATCAGATGCACTTTTTTGTTTTACTTACAGCTTAAAGCTGACAGCTTACGGCTCAGCTAGCTGCTTTCAGGCGATGCCAGTCGCCGGTCCAGCACCACAAAGCTCCAGGCTCCGGCTGCGCCAAACAGCAGCCCCAGCACGCTGCTGGCCAGAATATCCGCCGGCCAGTGCAGGCCCAGCAGCAGACGGGAATAACACACTGCCACCGCCCAGCCTGCCAGAGTCAGCATCATCCATACCGGTTTACGCCGGTAGCCCAGCATCAGGCAAAAAAAGCCGGCAATGGTCATGGCAGCAATCGAATGCCCGGACGGAAACGAATAGTTCACTTCTTCCTGCCAATGGTGCTTGAGCCAGTCCGGAATCTGGTTATCGCTGACCCGGCTGAGGCTTTGCTGTAACTCATGCTCACGCTCGGCTTCCGGACTGGCATAAAAACGGCGGCTGTCTGCCAGCTTGTCCTGCTGTACCAGCCACAGCACATAGGGCCTGGGCTCCTTGAAATACAGCTTGGCCACCGTTTTGGTCACAAAGGCACTGCCCAGCGCCGCAAACAGGCAGAAGAAAAACACCAGCAGCTGACGTGGCTGGCTGCGCCAGCGGTGCAGGATCAGCGCGCTCAGGGCAAGCAGGGTAAAACCTATGCCCAGCTTGCCCACCGTCAGCGTCATGGCGTAAGCAAGCAGAGCAGGGGGCTCATCAAGATCCAGCAGCGGAAACCAGTGCAAATCCCACTGCCAGGCCAGGCTGGCCAGTGCCACGGGCACAATCAGCAACACAATAACAAACAACAGCAAACGCAAGTTCATGAAGCGAATCTCATAACAACAAGGCAGCGAAGCAGCAAGGTAGCAGTGAAGCGGTTGCAATGACAGAGTACAATAACGCTGTATTTAACAAGGAGATAGTCATGAAAGTGCTGGCCGATGAAAATATGCCCTTTGTTCGGGAGCTGTTTGGTGATTGGGCTGAGGTCATTACGCGTCCCGGTCGTACCATGGTACCGGCTGACTTGCATGATACCGATGCGCTGCTGGTGCGCTCAGTGACGCAGGTAAATGCGCATTTGCTGGAGCAAGCCAATAAACTGACGTTCGTCGGCACCGCCACCATTGGCTGTGACCATATCGACACGCAACTGCTGGCGCAGCGCGGCATTGCCTTTGCCAGTGCCCCAGGCTGCAACAAGGTGGCGGTAGGTGACTATGTGATGGCAGCCCTGCTGCGAGTAGCGGCTCATAAAAACTGGCAGCTGGCGGATAAAACCCTGGCAGTGATCGGGGCCGGCAACACCGGCTCGGAGGTGGCTCGCCGGGCTGAAGGGCTGGGCATGAAAGTACTGCGCTGTGATCCGCCCAAGGCCGCAGCCGGTGCGGCAGGACTTGTCAATTATGACCAGGCGCTGAGCGCTGATATCATCAGCTATCATGTGCCCATTACTCATCAGGGCCCTTATGCAACTCATCATCTGCTGAATGCCGCTCATATTGCTGCCCTTGATGAAAATCAGGTACTGATCAATGCCTGCCGTGGTGATGTCTGGAATAATCAGGCACTGCTTACGCGCCAGCAGGGTGCCAGGCCGCTGACCCTGGTCATGGATGTATGGGAGCATGAGCCGGCCGTGCTGGCAGCGCTGGTCCCTTATGTGCTGATCGCCACGCCGCATATTGCCGGCTATAGTCTGGAAGGTAAGGCAAGGGGCACTTTTGCGCTCTATCGTGCTCTGTGTCAGCATATTGGCCGTGCCGAGCAACACAGTATCGCCAGTCTGCTGCCCGCACCGGATATCAGCGCTGTGAGTCTGACGCGCGCACCCAGTCAGCATCAGCTTGAGCAGCTGGTCCGGCTGGTGTACGACATAGCACATGACGATAGCGGCTTTCGCCGTGGTCTGGCCACGGGCGCACCGGATTTTTTTGATGCATTACGCAAACATTATGCAGAGCGCCGGGAGCTGGGCTCACTGATATTGCAGGGCGTCGGTCTTGATGAGCGCCTCGGATTCAAGGTGCCGGCACAGGCGGCCGATAAGCATAACTAGAATAAGCCGACAGATAAGTTCCTATTGGCACTGTTTTTTTCTACACTTGTGCCATGGTCAGCCGGACCTTCAGGGTTGCCGGCCAGAGTCAGAACAAGGGATACCAATAAGATAATGAGAAGATGCCGACCACCGCTTTATTCCGTGCTGGCCCTGTGGCTGTCCTTTACTCTTTCGGCCACGGCACAGGAATTTTATATTGAGTTACGCGGGCCAGAAACACGCGAGGCACCTTCCGTTCAGGTTTCTTCGCCGTTGCCTGTTCAGGCCCGTCGTTATGGCCCCGTGCGCACCACAGACACACTCTGGTCCATTGCCGCCCAGCATACTCAAGCCCCTGCCACGGTACAGCAGACCATGGTGGCGCTGTATTACCTGAATCCCGGTGCCTTTGTCCGGGGCAATATCAATTATCTGCAGCGGGGCGCAACCCTGACGCTGCCCACACTCAGCCAGGCACAGCAGCGTACCCCCCGTGAAGCAGAAGCCGAGTTTCGCCGTTTAAGTCGTCAGGGTAACCGCACCGTTACCCGGGCACCGGCACCTGCCGCACAGGCCAAACCAGTACAAGCCAGGCCAGCACCCAGACCGGAGCCGGCAGCAGAGCCCGTACCAGCCCCTGCGGTGGCCACACCGCCTGCCGCAGCCAAGCCCGAACCCACACCGGCCTCCAATGGCCTGAGTGAACCCAGAGCGGTGCAGCCTGCCGCAGTCGCGACACCGCCCCGGTCAGCGTCCGCTGTTTCCGGGCAGCCTGCTGCCGTGTCTGAAGCACCTGCAGACAGCAGTGCCGGGCAAGCCGAACAAACGGCCCTGGCCAGATTGCAGGCCCAGTTGCTGGATGAGCTGCGTGAACAAGTCGCCATGTCCAACGAACAGCTGGCCGAGCTGTCCGATAATAATCAGGCCTTGCGCAACCGCCTGGGGCAGCTGACTGCAGAAGTCAATGAGCTGAAACTGACCAGAGCAGACACGGCGGCTCAGCCGGCTGCTGACGCAGACAAGGGTTGGTTAAGCCAGCTGCTGAAGCAGCCGCTGAACCTGGCTATTTTACTGACCTTGCCGGCGCTTTTGCTGCTGGCACTCTTTACATTGTGGTGGCGTCGCCGTACCAGGCAAGAGCTCGCAGAGCAGGATCACACATCGGAACAGATGCTGGATGAAGACACCAATGACTTTGATGACATCTTTGCCGTCGATCTTCCTGCAGATGAGCCCCATCCTGCTGCCTCGGAGCAGCCTGAAGTAAAAGCCGAACCTGAAATTGATGAAGATGCCTTTGCTCGTTTTCTGGAAGAACAGCAGCAGCTGGAAGCACAAGAGGCAGCTGACGAGACGACCGCCGAGCAGCAGGAAGAAGCCCTGTTCGATGATATGGCACAGGCCGGACAGCCAGAGCCGCTGCTGGATGATGAAACCATTGAGCCGGAGCCACGAGAGCTACGTTTTGACGATGATGCCGCTGCTGCAGAAGACATACTGTTTGAGGATGAAACAACGGCTGATCAGGAAGAGGTGTTCTTTGATGATGAGGCGGTCACGCCTGAGCCGGAGCAGACAGCACCGCCAGCACTCGACGAACCATTGGATGAAGCCCTGTTTGACCTTGGTGACGACGAGCCACAGCCGGCTTCGGCCAGCGAAGCACCTGAATCACTGGCTGAGCAGGGCGCGGTAAACAAGGCTGCCGACGAGTTTGACGACATTCTGGCCGGCACCCTGGCCGAGCAGGAAGCCGATGCGCTGTCTGCCATGCAGTCAGACAGCCGTTCCTTTGCCGACGAGCGAGAGCCCATGGTGCGTCAGGAGCTGGACGACTATGCCGACCTGCTGGGTAACAGTCAGGACGTTGATATCGATGCTGATGAAGGCGGCATGGGCGCCAAGCTGGATTTGGCCCGAGCCTATATTGAAATTGACGACATCGACAGTGCCCGTGAACTGCTGAACGAAGCGCTGGAAAAAGGCAGTGAGCAACATCAGAATGATGCCCGCAAACTGTTGCAACGGCTCGACAGACGCTAAGCCAGGGCGGTTTTCTTGTTCACTACCGGCCGCTTGCGGCCGGTTCTTCATTTTGCTGTGGCAACGGTTATAATTAGCCTCTTTTTTTCTTGGAACTGAATATGCGCATCGCCCTTGGCATAGAGTATGACGGCAGCCGCTATTACGGCTGGCAACGGCAGCGGGAAGTTCCCAGTGTCCAGGAAGAGGTAGAAAAAGCCCTTTCAAAGATTGCCGATCACCCCATAGAGGTACAATGTGCCGGCCGTACTGACGCCGGTGTGCACGGTACGGCACAGGTGGTGCACTTCGACACGCACGCCATTCGCCCCGACGGGGCCTGGACCTTAGGCATGAATGCCAACCTGCCGCCGGACATTGCCGTGCGCTGGGTCAAAGCGGTGCCTGATGAGTTTCATGCCCGTTTCAGCGCCAGCGCCCGTCGCTACCGGTATATTATTTTCAATCATAATATGCGCCCGGCCATTCACGGTGCCGGGGTCAGCCATTATGCCGGTCATATCGACGCCGCTAAAATGCACGAGGCGGGTCAGTGCCTGCTGGGTGAGCGGGATTTCAGTGCCTTTCGCGCCGTACAGTGTCAGTCCAAAAGCCCCTGGCGCAATATTATGCACCTTAACGTACAGCGTTTTGGCCACTATATTGTGCTCGATATCAAGGCCAATGCCTTTTTGCATCATATGGTGCGCAATATCACCGGCACCCTGCTCAAGGTGGGCATGGGCGAAGCCGATGCGGCCTGGGTAAAGCAGGTACTGGAAGGGCGGGACCGCAACCTGGCCGGGGTGACGGCCAAGGCCGGCGGCCTCTATCTGGTGGAAGTGGATTACCCCGCAGAGTACGCGCTGCCGAAGACCATTCCGGGGCCCTTGTGGCTGCCCGACCAACTTTAATTTTTATCAACCCGCAGCCGAATATATGATTTAATGACCGCTGCGTGACAACCACGAACAATGATTAAGGATTTCCATGAGCTGGCTTGAGAAAATTCTCCCCAAGAACAAGAACATCGGCGTACGTCGCCATAATATTCCGGAAGGAGTCTGGACCAAGTGCACCAACTGCGAGCAGGTGCTTTACCGTGCCGAGCTGGAGCGTAATCTGGAAGTCTGCCCCAAGTGTGATCACCACATGCGCATCAGTGCCCGTGATCGTCTCGACAAGTTCCTGGATCAGGACGGCCGCGAAGAGCTGGGCAGCGAGCTGGAGCCGCAGGACATTCTCAAGTTCAAGGATTCCAAGCGTTACAAGGATCGCATTTCTGCCGCCCAGAAGAGCAGCAATGAAAAAGACGCCATGGTGGTCATGAAAGGCACACTGCGTGGCCTGCCGGTGGTGGCCTGCTCCTTTGAGTTTGCCTTTATGGGCGGCTCCATGGCCTCTGTGGTAGGTGCCCGCTTTGTTAAGGCGGTTGAAGCCTGCCTGGAAGAAAACCGCGCTCTGGTGTGCTTCTCTGCTTCCGGCGGTGCCCGCATGCAGGAAGCCCTGATGTCGCTGATGCAGATGGCCAAAACCAGTGCGGCGCTGAACCGTCTGTCTGAAGCCGGTCTGCCTTATATCTCGGTGCTGACCGACCCTACTATGGGTGGCGTGTCTGCCAGTCTGGCCATGCTGGGTGATGTGAACGTGGGCGAGCCCAAAGCGCTGATCGGCTTTGCCGGTCCTCGCGTGATTGAGCAGACGGTGCGTGAAAAACTGCCTGAAGGTTTTCAGCGCAGTGAATTCCTGCTGGAGCACGGTGCCATCGACATGATCATCGATCGCCGGGAAATGCGTGATCGCCTCGCCGGTCTGCTGGGCAAGCTGATGAACCAGGAGCCGCTGGAAATCTGATGCCGATGCCTCGCACCCTGGCAGACTGGCTGACCCTGCTGGAAGGCCTGAACATGGCCCGCATTGAGCTGGGCCTGGAGCGTATGCAGCGCGTGGCCGGCCGGCTGGGACTGCTGAGCCTGCCCTCTTATGTGATTACGGTAGGCGGCACCAACGGTAAGGGCTCCACCTGTGCCTTGCTTGAAAGCATGCTGATGGCCGGGGGGATGACGGTAGGAGTGTACTCTTCGCCTCACCTGCTGGATTACCGGGAGCGGGTGCGTATCAACGGTGACTTTGCTGATGAACAGGCGTTCTGTGATGCCTTTGCTGCAGTAGAAGAAGCCCGGGGCGATACCGCGCTCACCTATTTCGAATTTGGCACCCTGGCGGCACTCTGGCTGTTTCGCGCCAAGTGCCCTGATGTGGTGTTGCTGGAAGTGGGACTGGGCGGCCGGCTTGATGCCACCAATGTGGTGGACTCGGATCAGGCAGTCATCACCACCATAGCGCTGGATCATACTGACTGGCTGGGATCGGACCGCGACGTCATTGGTTATGAAAAAGCCGGCATACTGCGTGCCGGCAAACCGGCGGTGTGTGGTGATCCCAACCCGCCAGCCAGTATTGCCGAGCAGGCCAGGCAAAAGGGCACCCCCATGGCCTTCAGTGGCCGTGACTTTCACTGGCAGCAGCAGGGCGACAGCTGGTCGTTCACCATGGCCGGCAAACAGTTTGACGGCCTGCCGGTGCCGGGCCTGCCGCTGATGAACGCCGCCACGGCGCTGGCTGTTCTGGCTGCCTCTCCCTTCAGGTTATCTGTTGATGCCATTGCTACCGGTTTGCGTCAGGCCCGCCTGGCAGGCCGGCTGACCGAGCTGTCGCCCGGCTTGTGGCTGGATGTGGCCCACAACCCTGAGTCGGCAACCTATCTGGCGTCCCGTCTTGCTGAAGGGCAGGGCAGCATTCATGCGGTGGTGGGCATGCTCAAAGACAAGGATATAAGCGCCACCCTGGCGGCACTGACACCCTTGGTCAGCCACTGGTATCCGGCAACGCTGGCAGGCCCGCGTGGTGCTGATGGCAGTGAGCTGTCGGCATTGCTGAATCACGCCGCTTACTTTGAGTCGGTAACCGCAGCGCTGACGGCGGCACTGGCAGCCCGAGCCGAGGGCGAACGTGTGGTGGTATTTGGTTCATTCTTTACCGTGGCCGAGGCCCTGGCCTGGCACCGGACTCAGCAGAAGGAGCTTTAACGTGGCAACCCAGTTTCAGCATCGTCTGGTAGGGACCATTATTCTGGTGGCACTGGGTGTCATTTTTCTACCCGACCTGCTGGATGGCAAGCAGCCACCCATGCCGGAAGAAGTGGTATCCATTCCGCTCCGTCCTGAGCTGGAGCCGGTGCAGCCGGTAATAACACCACCCGAACCGGCCAGGGCAGAGACCTGGACCATGGAAACGGTACAGGAAGCACCGGCCACGCCGCCCAGACCGGCACCTCAGCCACAGCCAGAAGTGGCTCAGGCACCGGCTTCAAAACCCGCACCCAAAGCAGAGCCGGCACCGACTCCCAAACCCGAGCCCAGACCGGCCCCAGTGGTTAAACCCGAACCTCAGCCTGTGACACCGGCTGGCGGCGGTTATGTTGCTCAACTGGGCGCGTTTCGTAATGCCGACAACGTCAATGCCCTGGTGGCCAAGCTCAGGGCGGCGGGCTATCGTGTGAATACGACCCCGTCTGTGCCGCGTCAGGGAGAGCTTAACCGGGTCTGGATCGGTCCCGATGCCAAAGCGCGCCTTGAACAGCAGCTTCCTGCTCTGGAACGGCTTACCGGCCTCAAGGGCAAGGTACTGGCCAAATAAAACACTCCGGCGAAAGCCGGAGCATTTTATTTTAGATACACTTCACTGGTTTGGGCAGGCCTGCCAGCTTGGTGGCCTGCTTGGCCGGCCCTTTAGGAAACAGCCGGTAAAGATAACGGCTGTTTCCCTTGTCTTCACCCAGCTCCTTGGCCATGGCCTTTACCAGTGCCCGAATGGCCGGCGAGGTGTTGTACTTCAGATAAAACGCCCGCACAAAATGAATGACTTCCAGATGCTCATCAGTCAGGGTGATGCCTTCCTGCTCGGCCAGCAGCGCCACCATGGCCGGCTGCCAGTCTTCATGATGTTTCAGATAACCCTGTGCGTCGGTCTCGACGGACCTGCCTTCAAATTCAAACATGATGTCTCCTCGTATCGGACACCATTTTACTCAAAGGACACATTTCACTCCATGACAATGCCGATCTTACTCAAAGCAGCAGTGGGGATTACCGAAGCCGACCGTCAAATGCCATGGATGGCATTTGCCGAGCGTCCCATGGATGGGCTTGAAGCGTGTCGGCGGAGTGTAACCGCACTGATGCTTCTTCTGGCTTCCAGCTTTCACACATCCTTTGCCAGCTGATACAAATCGTTGACCAGCAGCACCATATTATTGTGCAGCTGGCGCGCCAGTATGTCCTGCTCCTGCTCATTGTCGCCGGCCATGACCGGCAACGGCAGCTGCGGAGGCAAAGGGGTGTGGCTGTCGAGGGCACTGGCTGCGGCACACAGACGCTGGTTCAGCTCACCGGTCAGTGCCACAGGCAAACTCAGGCCCTGATCCCGGTGTGCGCCCAGGGTAGACAAATAAGACAGGAGTGCATGGTTGCGGTAGGCAATTTCAAAACACAGGTTGAGCCAGTGCTTTGAGACCGGCTCCACCCGAATGTTCTGCCAGGCCTGAGCCAGCTTGTTATCAGCCAGGTGCGCCTGCTTGCGGGCCAGCCGGTAGGCCAGATTATCCCGGCTGTCGTGCTGATGAGTGATGGCGGCCAGATAAGCTGCATTGGCCCGCATGGCCTCTGCCAGCAGCTGAGGCAGATGCCGGCGCTGCCAGTCGGGCCAGATATACCAGACGGCCACAAACGCCAGGGCACAGCCTGTCAGCGTATCAAACAGCCGGGGCAGCAGCACAGGTGTGCGTGCTGCCTCCTGCAGACTTGCCCCTTGCAGGTTAAAGGCCAGCAACACAAACAGCGTAATAAAAAACACCGCCCAGCTGTAATTGATGCGTACCTGGGTAAAAAAGATAAAAGCACACAGCAGCAGCATAAACAGCTGGCTTTCCACGGCCGGAAACAGCCAGAGCAGGGGCACGCTGGCCACGATACCCGCCAGGGTGCCCAGGGTCCGCTCGCTCAGACGCTGGCGGGTGGCACTGAAACTGGGCTGGCACACAAACAGGCTGGTCAGCAATATCCAGTAACCCCGCTCCAGCTCAAGAGTGGCAATCAGGCCGTAACCCAGCGCAAAGCACAGGCTCAGGCGAACACCATGACGGAACAAAATGGCATTGGGGTTCAGCAAGGCCTTCAGTCGCTCTCCCAGCGGCTGAGAAGGCGGTCTTGCCAGCTCGGCCCGCTGACTGTCTGCCGGCATTGCGCCTGCGGTCAGTTCTTTTGCCCGTAATAATGTGTCATACACATGCTGCATGTTCCGGGTTAAAAACCGCAGCGGGCTCATCAGCTCGGAAGAATAGTGCCGTCGCAAGTGGCTGTAATCGAGCTGATCCTTTAATGCCGACAGCTCCCAGCCAATGCGTTTGTCGGGAACATAAGGCTTGTGGGTGAGAATGGCCAGCCCCAGCCGGTAACAGGCCTCACCAAGCTCCGCCAGCAGCACCTGATAGCCGGTCAGCACTTCGGCCTGATCCAGCGCCTGGTTCAGCTGGCTATAGGAATAATGACTGGAAGCAGCCCGTTCGTGCATGCTCTGCACCAGTAAATACAGCTCCAGCAGCCGGGCCAGCTCGTCATCAGGCTGCCTGCCCTTTAACCGCCGGTTCAGCATCTGTTTGGTCAGCTCCAGACTGTTGACCAGCTGAATATTGACCTGCGCCAGCTGGTGGCGAAAGCCCTGATGCAGTTCGTTGGGGCTGTCAAAAAAACGCGATTTGGCCAGCAGATAGCGGGACAGGGCAAAATAACACTGAGCCAGCTGTTCATGCACGGGTTTATAGGGCATGAGCAGCAATATCAGCCATGAACACAGTCCGTACCAGGCGGCACCAGCGGTCAGCCATACTGGCTGATACCAGAAGTAGGGGCTGTCGATATGCCCTTGCATGGCATAGATGGATACCAGCAGAACCCCAAAACCCAGCTTGCCCGCGGCCTGGCCCCAGGCACCGGCCAGAATGAGACAGAAGGTCGCCAGTACCAGTACGGGACCAAACAGCCAGGGTGAGTCAATAAGGGCGGTGACGCCGGTGACGGCCACAAAAAAGCACAACAGGCCTGCCAGCAGTTGCACCAGCCTTGGCCCGGGTCTGTGATCAATCTCGCTCAGGGCGCCGGCCATGGCTCCCAGGCTGAGGGTCACGGCCACCGGCACCTGATCCAGCCACCAGCCTCCCAGCAGCAAACTGGCCATGGCCAGCATCACTTTAAGAGCAAAAAAGAAATGGCTGTCAGTAAAAATGCGTCTCAGCCACAGGCTGAAAGAAGGCATGGCGTTTCTCGTAAAAAAGGCGGCTTGCGCCGCCTTGTGAACCGTTTTTGTATGATGAGCTTAGTCGCGGCTCATGCCCAGCAGCTGCAGCAGGCTCAGGAAAATATTAAAGATAGACACATACAGCGTCACTGTGGCAGAAATATAGTTCTGCTCGCCGCCGTGAATAATGGCGCTGGTCTGCATCAGGATGGCACCGGATGAGAACAGAATGAACAGCGCGCTCAGGGCCAGGCTCAGGGCCGGCAGCGCCAGGAAAATATTGGCCACAAAGCCCACCAGAATCACCACAAAACCGGCCATCATCATGCCGCCCAGGAACGACATGTCTTTCTTGGTGGTCAGTACATAGGCAGACAAGGACAGGAAGGTGAGCGCAGTACCACCCAGTGCCAGCATCACGGTTTCAGCCCCCGAGCTGGTGCTCAGGTAGTGATTAAGAATGGGGCCTATGGTGTAACCGGTAAAAGCAGTAAAGGCAAAAATAAATAACAGACCCAGGCTGCTGTTGCGGTTACGCTCGGTCAGAAACATCAGGCCGTAAAAACCCACCAGAGTGATGATAAGACCTGGATGGGGCAGGTTCATCATGGCGCTGATGCCCGCCGACAAAGACGCCACCACCAGGGTCATGCCCAGCAGCATATAGGTATTACGCAATACCTTGTTGGTTTCCAGCGCACCACCCTGTGTGCGAGAAAGTGTGTTGTTGTAACGCATGATCCAGACTCCTTAGGTATCTGACTCAAAAAGACATCAATAAATTTACTCTATTCTGGACATATTATGACCCGAATGTCGAGCCTTCCGTTTCACTGCTCCATGAATGTTTGCCGGTTTATTGGACACTTGAGCAGAATAACACAGATAACAGTTTACAAGGATTTTAAGCCCCAGTAGTATTAGCGCCCGTCAGGAGGGGTGGCAGAGTGGTTGAATGCACCGGTCTTGAAAACCGGCGTAGGTTAATAGCCTACCGTGGGTTCAAATCCCACCTCCTCCGCCATATCGGAAAGCCCGCTGCAAATGCAGCGGGCTTTTTGCTTTCAGCCCTGCGGATATCACCATGAACATATTGCTCGACCATGCCGACTTTTGTGTCATCAACAAACCCGCCGGCATTGGCATGCATCAGCAAAATGATGAGCCCGGCCTGGTGCGCCTGCTCAGCGAGCAACAGGGTGAAGCCCTTTATCCGGTACACCGCCTCGACAAAATGACCACGGGCGTGCTGCTGCTGGCCCGCAACCCCGAGGCCAACCGGCTGCTCAGTGCCCAGTTTGCCGAACGCAACACCCAAAAACGCTACCTCGCCTTCAGTGATCGCAAGCCTGCCAAAAAGCAGGGACTGATCAAGGGCGGCATGGAAAAATCCCGTAACGGCAGCTGGAAGCTGACCCGCAACGCCAATCATCTCGCCATAACCCGTTTTCACAGCACCTCGCTGGCTCCCGGCCTCAGAGGTTTTGTGCTCAGCCCCGAAACCGGCCGCACTCATCAGCTCAGGGTGGCCCTGAAAAGCATTGGCTGCCCCATTATCGGCGACGCCCGCTATGGCGGCACTGCCGCCGACAGAGGCTACCTGCACGCCTGGCAGCTCACCTTTCACTGGCAGGGCCAGCCCGTTACCGTGACCGCGCCCGCCACCGAAGGCGAGCTGTTTCACCAGTGGTACAGCCCCCTTGCCCAGTGGGCAACCGCGCTGTAGATTCGCTTCCCGCTTTGGTTGCTGTAAGTAAACGTCTTTGGTTACGGTCTCAATGGTATCTGTTTAAAGCGGGAGACTTTCTATGCGTTACTGGATTATGGGCGGCGGCGGTATTGGTCGTGCGCTGGCGGCAACGTGTGCGGAGCGGGGCGACGAGGTCAGTCTGTTCAGCCGTACCGACCCCGGGCTGCCCGGCGTTAGCTGGCATTGCCTCGATAACACCGACGAAGCCGCCATGACGGCCCTGTGCAACACCTTGCCGCTGCCCGAGCGTGTTATCAACACGGTGGGCACACTGCACAGTGAGCATCATCAGCCGGAAAAACGCATTGAGCAGCTGCAACAGGACGCGCTGCTGGAGCACATGCGTATCAATACCTGGCCCACACTGGCGCTGGCCAGATTATTATCCGCCCGCATGGAGCGGCGTCAGCCGCTGTTGCTTACCGCACTGTCGGCGCGGGTAGGCAGCATCAGTGATAACCGCGGCGGCGGCTGGTACAGCTACCGCATCAGCAAGGCAGCGCTGAACATGGCCATCAAAAATCTTGGCATAGAATGGAGCCGGCGCTTTCCGGCTGCCTGTGTAGCAGGGCTGCACCCGGGCACCGTCTCCACCGGGCTGTCAGCCCCGTTTCGTGCCGGCCTGGCTCATGGCCAGATGCAATCACCGGAGCAGGCAGCACAGCATCTGCTCACTGTCATCGACAGTCTCACACCCGGGCAGTCGGGGCGCGTGTTTGCCTGGGACGGCCGGGAAATTATTCCCTGAGCAATGGTTTTTAACCGGTATTCATCACGTTAAGGTGTTTTTCGCCTTGCTCCATTCACAAAAAACACCCAGCCTGTTTAAGTAACGGTTTCATCTCGATTGGCTAACAGGTGATGTCATGCTCACTCTGACTACGCAAGACATAAAAATGGGCCAGACACTGGCCACCAAAGAGGCGGCCATTATGGCGCTGGCCCAGTGGCTGGAGCAGGAAGGTCATGTCGATGCCGGTTATGCAGCCGGCATGCTGGCCAGAGAAGCCCAGACCGCCACCTATCTGGGGCAGGGCATTGCCATTCCCCATGGCACTCAGGACAGCCGCCACCTGGTGAAAAAAACCGGCATCAAGGCGCTGCATCTGCCTGAAGGCATCGACTGGGGTGACGGTGAGAAAGCTTATCTGGTACTGGGTATCGCCGCCGGATCCGATGAGCACCTTGAGCTGCTGCGCCAGCTGACCCGAGCGCTTCAGCGGGACGACCTGGCCGGGCAGGTGCGTTCGGCCACACACAGTGAAGACATTCTGGCGCTGCTGCAGCCTTCTGCAGCCGATAACACTCCCATGCTCAGCTGGCAGTCCGATATGCTGCAGTTGCAGCAGCCCGCCGACACCATGGATGAGTTGCTGGCGCAGGCCGCCAGCGCGCTTGAACTGCAACATGAACGAAATGCTTTGCAGCAGAGCCTGCTGCATCTGGGGCAGGGCTGGTGGCTCTGTCAGGTACCCGCTGCCGGCCCGGCAAAGGCTGCCATTCTGACCACACCGGCGCTTATCCATCAGGGGCACAAGGTCTGTGGCCTGCTGGCGCTGAAAACCCATGGCGGCAGCCATAAACAGCTGCTGGCACAGCTGGCCGACTGGCTGGTGGCGGGGCAGGCGGCCAGTCTGGCCAGCCTGAGCAGTGCCCATGAGCTGGCGCAGGCACTGAATAACGGCCCTGTTGCGGAAGGTGAGCATCGGCTGGTGGTCACCATTCATAACGAGCAGGGATTGCATGCCCGTCCCGGTGCCTTGCTGGTGCAGGCTGCCAAGCAGTTCGAGGCAACCATTCAGGTACGCAACCTCGACGGCGACAATCAGCCGGTCAATGCCAAAAGTCTGATGAAGCTTATCAGCCTTGGCGTACGGCCCGGCCACCGGCTTCAGTTTGTTGCCAGCGGCCCCGATGCCGAGGCGGCACTCAGCGAACTTGAAACTGCCGTTAACAGCGGACTGGGAGAAGGAGTAACGTCGCCGCATTCGGCTCAGCAAGTGCCATGCACCGGGGCTTCGGCCGATCCCGGCGCTCCCTGGCAAGGGGTGGCGGCCTCACCGGGCATTGCTATCGGGCCGCTTTATGTAGAAATGCCGGTCAATTTTGACTACGCCGATGTGGCCTGTGATGCCGCCGCCGAGCAACAGCGGCTGACGCAGGCGCTGCAGCAGGCAGATCAAAGCCTGGCACTGGCAGCGCAGCAAAGCGGTGCACAGGCCCGGGACATCTTATCCATGCACCGGGAATTACTCGGCGATCCCGGCCTGCAAGAAGGCACCCGGCAGCGTATTGAAACGGGGGCTTCGGCCCCGGCGGCCTGGTGGGCAGAAATTGACTCGGCAGCAGCCGTACAGGCGGCCAGCAGTAACCCCATGCTGGCCGAGCGGGCCGCCGATATCAGAGACATTGGCCGGCGGGTCATGGCCATTTTGTGTAACACTGCCTTACCGGAACCACCCTCGACTCCCTATATCTGGGTAGCAGAAGATATAGGCCCGTCTGATGTGGTGAACATGAATATAGAGCGGGTGCTCGGTCTGGTCACAGCCGGTGGTGGTGCTTCATCGCACAGTGCCATTCTGGCCAGATCCCTTGGCATACCGGCATTGGTGGCCATGGGCAAAGGTGTAATGACATTAGACTCGGGCACACCGGCCATTCTCAATGGTGACAGCGGCACCTTGCTGGTGGATCCCGATAAACATCTGCTGGCCGAGGCAGAGCAGGCACAACAGCGCGAGCGTGAACTGGCGGAGCAAGCCTGGCAACAGCGGGAGCAGCCCGCCGTTACCACAGACGGCCATCGCATAGAAATTGCAGCCAACCTGGGAAATACGGCCGATACGGCAGCGGCGGTGGCCGCCGGCGCCGAAGGCGTGGGGCTGCTGCGCACCGAGTTTGTCTTTATGGAGCAAGGCCGTGAGCCAAGTCTGCAGCAGCAGGTGGCGCAATATCAGCAGGCCTTCAGTGCGCTGGCAGGCCGGCCGCTGGTAGCGCGCACCCTTGATGTGGGCGGTGACAAGCCGCTGCCATACTGGCCCTTACCCAAAGAAGATAACCCCTTTCTGGGCGTGCGCGGCATTCGCCTGTGCATGCAAAGACCTGAGCTGCTTGAAACCCAGCTGCGGGCGCTGCTTACCGCCGCCGGCAGCGAGCCGCTGCGCATTATGTTTCCCATGGTGGCGGATATCGCCGAGTGGCGCTTTGGCAAAGCGCTGTTTGATAACCTCCAGGCCGAGATCGGAGCACCGAATGTGCAGCTGGGCATGATGGTGGAAGTGCCGTCGGCGGCGCTGAATGCCGCCCGGTTTGCCAAAGAGGCCGATTTTTTCAGCATAGGCACCAATGATCTCACTCAGTACACACTGGCGGCCGACAGAGGTAATGGTGCCCTGGCGTCCTTGTCCGATGGCCTGCACCCGGCGGTGCTCAGGCTGATGGCCATGACGGTGGAGGCGGCCCATGCCGAAGGCAAATGGGTGGGCATGTGTGGTGAGCTGGGGGCCGATCCTCAGGCGCTGCCGATATTACTCGGGCTGGGTCTTGATGAAATCTCGGTCAGTCCCAAACGGTTGCCGCGGGTCAAGGCCCGGGTGCGTGAGTTCAGCCTGAGCCAGTGCAAACAACTGGCCGCCCGCGCCCTTACGGCAGACAGTGCCGGAGCCGTGCGGGCATTGACAGGAGCAACACCATGAGTGTACTGACCCTTACCCTGAATCCGGCGCTGGATTTAACCGTGTCATTGGCCCGGCTGACGGCCGGTCAGGTCAATGTGGCCCAGTCCGGGCATCTGGGGCCGGCAGGCAAGGGCATTAATGTGGCCCGGGTGCTCAGTGAGCTGGGGCACCGCCCCGTGGTCAGCGGTTTTCTTGGCAGGGACAATGAGTCAGCTTTTTGCACCCTGTTTGAACAGCACGGCATGCAGGATGAATTTATACGCGTGGCCGGCAATACCCGGATTAATGTCAAAGTCAGCGAACAGGACGGCCGTATCACTGATATTAATCTGCCCGGGCTCAGCCCTCACCCGGCAGACGTTGCCCGGCTGCAGAGCACACTGACAGCCCTGTCCGGACGCTGTCAGTATCTGATAGTAGCCGGCAGCCTGCCTGCCGGCGTCAGCCCCGGCTGGCTTGAACAGCTGCTCACCCAATGGCGACAGCAGGGCAAAGATGTGTGGCTGGATACCAGCGGTGAGGCACTGAAAACTGGCGTGCAGGCATTGCCCGGCCTGATTAAACCCAATCTTGATGAGCTGGCCCAGCTGGCAGGCCGTCGCATTCAGAATGAACAGGCCCTGATCAGCTGTGCCCGTCAGCTTCAGCAAAGCGGTATCAAGGACGTCGTGGTGTCGGCCGGCGCTGACGGCGTTTACTGGTTTGGCAGTGAAGGAGACTGGCGGGGCCGGGTGCCGGCAGTCAACATCGTCAGCACTGTGGGGGCCGGTGACTCACTGGTGGCCGGCCTGTGTGCCGGCAGACTGGAAGGCCTGAAGGCCCCCGACAATCTGCGCCGGGCCATGGCGCTGTCACTGATGGCCGTTACTCAGATAGGGGTAGGTATTTACTGCAACGATACCTTTGCCGGTTTTCAGCAAGCGATTCAGATAACCCCTTTTGATCATGGGAGCCGTACATGAACATTCTGATCATCACCGCCTGTCCCAGTGGCATGGCAAGCAGTTACATGGCGGCCCGTTTGCTGGAGCAGGCTGCGCATGAACTGGGCTGGCAGGCATGGGTGGAATGTCACAGCCCGCTGGTGCCCGGAAAGGCCTTTACCCGTGAGCAGATTGATGCTGCTGAACTGGTGGTGGTGGCTGCCAGTACCAAGCCGGACTTGTCCCGTTTTGCCGGCAAGGCCGGTTTTATCGACACGCTGCAGCCGGCACTGAACGATCCCAAAGGCTGGTTGCAGCAGGCCGCTGCGCAGGCTGCCCCGCTGTCAGCGCCGGTCACCTCATCTTCAGCCCGGCCCGCCCGGCTGGTGGCCATTACTGCCTGTCCTACCGGTGTGGCCCATACCTTTATGTCGGCAGAGGCCCTGACCAATACCGCCGAGCAGCTCGGGCACCACATTAAGGTAGAAACACAAGGCTCGGTTGGCGCGCAAAATGCGCTTAGTGCCGATGATATTGCCCAGGCCGACTGTGTCATCGTGGCCGCCGACATAGATGTTAATCTCAGCCGCTTTAACGGCAAGCGGCTGTACCGCACCAGTACGGGCGCTGCGCTGAAAAAGCCGGAACAAACCATAGCGGCGGCATTAAGTGAGGCCAGCATCTGGCAGGGCAGCCAGTCGCAAGGTGCTGCTCCTCAGGATGAAAAAGCTCCCGGGCCGTATCAGCACCTGCTCACCGGTGTGTCTTTTATGCTGCCCATGGTGGTGGCCGGCGGCCTGATTATTGCGCTGTCTTTTATTTTTGGCATAGAAGCGTTTAAAGAAGAAGGCACCCTGGCAGCCGCACTGATGCAAATTGGCGGTGACGCCGCCTTTGCCCTCATGATACCGGTGCTGGCGGGTTACATTGCCTATTCCATTGCCGACCGGCCCGGTATCGCTCCCGGCATGATTGGCGGCATGCTGGCCAGCTCTCTCGGGGCCGGCTTTATCGGCGGTATTATTGCCGGCTTTCTGGCGGGTTACAGTGCCCGCACGCTGGCCCGGCATATTCCCATGCCCCACAGTCTGGAGTCATTAAAGCCCATACTGGTGATTCCGCTGTTTGCCAGTCTGTTTACCGGTCTGGTCATGATTTATGTGGTGGGTGGCCCTGTGGCCGGCATCATGGCGGTCATGACCGAATTTCTGAATAACATGGGCTCGGCCAATGCGGTGCTGCTGGGCATTATTATTGGTGCCATGATGTGCTTTGACATGGGCGGCCCGGTCAATAAGGCAGCCTATGCCTTTTCCGTGGGGCTTTTGGCTTCCCAAACCTATGGTCCCATGGCAGCGGCCATGGCCGCGGGCATGGTGCCGGCACTGGGCATGGGCATTGCCACCTTTCTGGCGCGCAGCAAATTCAATCCTGCCGAGCGGGAAGCGGGCAAGGCGTCCTTTGTGCTGGGGCTGTGTTTTATTTCCGAAGGAGCTATTCCTTTTGCCGCCCGGGATCCGTTACGGGTGATCCCCAGCTGCATGGCGGGCGGTGCCCTGACCGGCGCTCTGTCCATGCTGTTCGGTGCCAAACTGCTGGCGCCTCACGGGGGTGTCTTTGTGTTTTTCATTCCCAATGCCATTAGTCAGCTGGGCTGGTATGTGGTGGCTATTACCGCCGGTGCCGTGCTCAGCGGAGTCATTTATTCCGTGCTTAAACGAAGTGATGCTCACATGCTGGCCCCGGCAGACATCCGCTGACGCAGGCCTGTTGTTTGTGTGAGTTAAATCAACTTTTAAAGGTGTTTTGTTCAATTTTTGTCAACTTATTGGTCTCTTGTGTTGGTTTTGTGTGGTTTTTTGAAGCATTTTGCGGAATTGGTTGCTACTCTTGCCGCCCTTGATTAAACCGCAAGAACTGTGAATAAGGAGTATTCAGCCATGAATGCGAGTGAGAAAAAGTGGTCACTCACCACGCGTGTGCTGGTGGGCATGGGCACAGGGGTGCTGGCAGGATTTATTATCCGCAGCCTGTTTGCCGATGTGGCACTGGTGCAGAACTACCTGGTGGATGGCCTGTTTCTGGTAGGCGGAAAAATCTTTATTGCCAGCCTTAATATGCTGGTGGTACCGCTGATCTTTGTGTCTCTGGTGTGTGGCACCAGCTCACTGAAAGACATCTCTACCCTGGGCCGGCTCGGGGGCAAAACCCTGGCGTTTTATATGTTCACGACCGCCGTGGCCATTACTCTGGCACTGGTCATGGGTGAGGTATTCCGGCCCGGTGACGGAGCCGACCTGGTATCGGCCAGCACCTTTGCTGCCCGCGAAGCGCCATCCCTGGCAGACGTCATCATCAATATGTTCCCCACCAACCCCATTAATGCCATGGCCGAAGGCAATACCCTGCAGATCATCGTGTTTGCGGTCCTGTTTGGTATTGCCATCAGCCTGGCAGGTAAACCCGGAGAGCGTATTGCTGAGCTGTTTACTGATCTCAACGAAGTGATCATGAAGCTGGTCGCGCTGCTGATGAACCTGGCACCCTACGGCGTTTTCTGTCTGATGGCTCAGTTGTTTACTTCTCTGGGTCTGGACGCCATTGTTAATCTGCTGGAGTATTTCCTGGTGCTGGCAGGGGCCTTGCTGCTGCACGCACTGGTCACTTACTCGGTGCTGTTCAAGGTGTTTACCGGCCTGAGCCCGCTGACCTTTCTGAAGAAAATGGAAGACGCTGTCATGTTTGCGTTTTCCACCGCCTCGTCCAACGCCACCATTCCGGTCACCCTGGAAACGGCTACCCGCCGTATGGGCGTGGAAAACCGGGTTGCGTCCTTTACCGTGCCGCTGGGTGCCACCATTAATATGGACGGCACCGCCATTATGCAGGGGGTGGCCACTGCCTTTATTGCCCAGGCGTTTAATATCGATTTGTCATTTAATGATTATCTGATGGTGATCATGACCGCGACGCTGGCTTCCATCGGCACCGCCGGTGTGCCCGGTGTGGGCATGGTGATGCTGGCCATGGTGCTGAATCAGGTAGGGCTGCCGGTAGAAGGGATTGCGCTGATTATTGGTGTGGACCGTTTGCTCGACATGATCCGTACTGCAGTGAATATTACCGGTGATGCGGTTGTGACCTGCATTGTGGGCAAGAGTGAAGGGGCCATGGATCTGGAACGCTTTCACGACCCGCATGCCGGTGAAAAAGAAGAAGAAGTGCATTTATCGTAGAGCACTTTGGTCATTCCGGCCTGTGAGCCGGAATCCATTTGCAGACAACATGCTGGTTTGAAAAATGGACTCCGGCCTTTGCGCCGGAATCCTAATCAGTCCTGCTCTTTCAGCATATGGCCCAGCTTGCCGGCCTTGGTATCGAGGTAATGCTCATTGAACGGGTTGCGGCCTTCTTCCAGCGGCAGACGTTCGCTCACCTTGATGCCAAAGTTTTCCATCGCCTTGACCTTGCGCGGATTATTGGTCATCAGTTTCAGCCCGGTGACACCCAGGCTGCGCAGCATATCGGCACAAATGGTGTAGTCACGCATATCGGCGGCAAAGCCCAGCTCCACGTTGGCTTCAACGGTGTCCTTGCCCTGATCCTGCAGATGATAAGCATGAATCTTATTCAGCAGGCCAATGCCACGGCCTTCCTGGCGCACATACAGCAGCACGCCCCGGCCTTCCTTGGCAATGCGTTCCAGCGCCGCCTGTAACTGAAAGCCACAATCACAACGCAGACTGAACAGGGCGTCTCCGGTCAGACATTCGGAATGAATGCGCGCCAGCACCGGTGCTCCATCTTCCACATTTCCCATTACCAGAGCGGCATGATCCTTGCCGGTTCCCTTTTCTTCAAACCCGACCAGGGTAAAGGTGCCCCAGGGTGTTGGCAATTTGGAGTTTGCCATACGGGTAACACTGCTCATGGCCTTCCTCTTTTGGTTATTTATCAATAAAAAATGGTGGTTATTGTAAAGCGGAAGGGGCAGCAGGTATAGGTTCAATACGGCGGTAATGTCTTTGGCTTCTTAACTTGGTTATAATGCCGCCCGCGCGACAGCCGCCCTTGCGGTCTGTCCGGACTCATGATTTACCGGAGGATGTATGTCTGAACAAGCTCCCGTCATTACCGTAGATGGCCCGGGCGGCGCCGGCAAAGGCACCCTGTGCCAGCTGCTGGCCGAACAACTGGAGTGGCACCTGCTCGATTCCGGCGCTATCTACCGGGTGCTGGCGCTGGCCGCACTGCACCACAATGTGGAACTGAATGACGAAGCGGGGCTGATGCCTCTGGCAGCACATCTTGATGTGCAGTTTCCTGCCGAAAGCGGCGAAATCCGCGTTATCCTGGAAGGCGAAGACGTCTCCCGTGCCATTCGTACTCAGGAAGTGGCCGACGCAGCCAGCAAGGTGGCGGCGTTTCCCCGTGTGCGCGAGGCACTGCTGCGCCGCCAGCGCGCCTTTCGTGCCAGGCCCGGTCTGATTGCCGACGGCCGCGACATGGGCACAGTGGTGTTCCCCGATGCCGAGGTCAAAATCTTTCTTGATGCCAGTGCCGAAGAGCGGGCCAGTCGGCGCTATAAGCAGTTGCAAGACAAGGGTTTTGATGTTAGCTTTGACCGCCTTTTAAGCGAAATACAGGAGCGTGACGACCGGGACAGAAACCGGGCCGTGGCGCCTCTCAAGGCGGCTGACGATGCGTTAATTATCGACTCCACCAGCCTTTCCATCACAGATGTGCTGGACAGGGTGCTGAGTCATACTAAGGTTAAACTTGGCCGTTAAGCCATTTGGCAATGCCGCCCTCAGGGAAGAAGGGCGGAATGTGTTAGTCACCCCACGTGCGCCGGAATGCCCCGTGGATGTTCAACTCAAACAGTGTGTATTCATTAATCATATGACTGAATCTTTTGCTCAACTCTTTGAAGAGTCTCTGAAAGAACTCGAAACCCGTCCGGGCTCCATCGTTAAAGGTACTGTTGTTGCCATTGAAAACGGCATCGTACTGGTTGACGCCGGTCTGAAATCCGAGTCTGCCATTCCTGCCGAGCAGTTCAAAAATGCTCAGGGCGAGCTGGAAATCAGCGTTGGCGACGAAGTAGACGTAGCGCTGGACGCCGTGGAAGACGGCTTCGGTGAGACTCAGCTGTCCCGTGAAAAAGCCAAGCGTCACGAAGCCTGGCTGCAGCTGGAAAAAGCCTACGAAGACGAAGAAACCGTAACCGGTGTGATCAACGGCAAGGTTAAAGGCGGTTTCACCGTAGAAGTGAACAGCATCCGCGCCTTCCTGCCCGGCTCTCTGGTAGACGTGCGTCCGGTTCGCGACACCACTCACCTGGAAGGCAAAGAGCTTGAGTTCAAGGTCATCAAGCTGGACCAGAAGCGCAACAACGTGGTTGTTTCCCGTCGTGCCGTGATCGAAACCGAAAACAGCGCCGAGCGCGAACAGCTGCTCGAAAACCTGCAGGAAGGCCAGGAAGTTAAAGGTATCGTTAAGAACCTGACCGACTACGGTGCTTTCGTGGACCTGGGCGGCGTAGACGGCCTGCTGCACATCACCGACATGGCCTGGAAGCGCGTTAAGCATCCTTCCGAGATCGTCAACGTTGGCGACGAAATCAACGTTAAAGTCCTGAAGTTCGACCGCGAGCGCACCCGTGTGTCTCTGGGTCTGAAGCAGCTGGGCGAAGATCCGTGGGTAGATATCGCCAACCGTTATCCGGAAGGCACCCGTCTGGCCGGCCGCGTGACCAACCTGACCGACTATGGCTGCTTCGTTGAAATCGAAGAAGGCGTAGAAGGCCTGGTACACGTATCCGAAATGGACTGGACCAACAAGAACATCCACCCGTCCAAAGTGGTTTCTGTGGGCGACAACGTAGATGTAATGGTTCTGGACATCGACGAAGAGCGTCGTCGTATCTCTCTGGGTCTGAAACAGTGCAAGTCCAACCCGTGGCAGCTGTTTGCTGAAACCCACAACAAGGGCGACCGCGTTTCCGGCAAGATCAAGTCCATCACCGACTTCGGTATCTTCATTGGTCTGGACGGTGGCATCGACGGTCTGGTTCACCTGTCCGACATCTCCTGGAACGCCAACGGTGACGAAGCCGTTCGTGAGTTCAAGAAAGGCGAAGAAATTGAAGCCGTTGTTCTGCAGGTCGACCCTGAGCGTGAGCGCATCAGCCTTGGCGTGAAGCAAATCGACGAAGATCCTTTCAATAAGTACCTGTCTGACAACAAGAAAGGTGCTATCGTTAAGGGTACCATCACTGCCGTTGACGCCAAGGGTGCCGTGGTTGAGCTGGAAGAAGGCGTGGAAGGTTACATCCGCGTTGCCGACATCTCTCGCGACCGCATCGAAGACGCCTCCACCGTACTGAACGCCGGTGAAGAAGTTGAAGCTCGTTACATGGGCATCGATCGCAAAAACCGCACCATCAGCCTGTCTATCCGTGCGAAAGACGAAGCTGAAGAGAAAGCTGCTATCGATACTCTGAACCAGCAAGACGAAGTGGTTGGTCTGAGTGCAATGGCCGAAGCATTCAAGGCGGCCAAAGGCGAATAAGCCAAGCCGTTATTGAACAAAGGGGCCTTTATGGCCCCTTTTTGTTATATATTTCGGAGACTGAATCATGACAAAATCCGATCTCATTGAACGCCTTTCTGAGCAATATCCCCATTTGTCTGCCAAAGAAGTTGAAAGTGCCATCAAGGAAATTCTTGAGCAAATGGCGTCAACGCTGCAAACAGGTGACCGTATCGAAATTCGCGGCTTTGGCAGCTTTTCCTTGCATTATCGTGCTCCCCGCCAGGGGCGTAATCCTAAAACCGGTGAAAAAGTTGAGCTTAACGGCAAATACGTTCCTCACTTCAAACCGGGTAAGGAATTACGCGAGCGGGTAAACCCGGCCTGAGGTCACTTTTCCTGTCGGCTGCGGTAGCGTCGCCGGTGGTTTTTCGGGATAATGCCAAACACTCAAAAAATCAGGATGTTGAGAGGGTAAAGTGAAAATAATCTTTGGCCTGATAATGCTGGCGATCCTTTTTGCCGTGGGGCTGACACTGGGCTCCCAGAACGACCAGCTGGTACATGTTAATTATCTGCTGGCTCAGGGTGATTACCGGCTGTCTTCATTGTTGGCAGTGGTGTTTGTGGCTGGTTTTTTGCTGGGCTGGCTGGTATTTGGTCTGGTGATGCTGCGTCTTAAAATGACCAACAAAGGGCTGAATAAAAAAGTAGAACGTCAGCACCGCGAACTGGAAGAGCTCAGAGCACTCCCGGTTAAGGAATAATACACTTCATGCTGGAATTGTTGTTTCTGCTGCTTCCGGTAGCGGCGGCTTATGGCTGGTATATGGGTCGCCGAAGTGTTCGCCAGGATACACAGAAACAATCCAGTCAGTTCTCCCGGCAATATGTTGCCGGGCTGAACTTTTTACTTTCCGATGAGCCCGACAAGGCGGTTGATCTCTTTATCCAGCTGTTGCAGGTTGACAGCGAAACCATAGAAACCCATCTGGCACTGGGCAACCTGTTTCGCTCCCGTGGTGAAGTAGACAGGGCCATTCGTATTCATCAGAACCTGATTGCCCGCACCAGCCTCTCTCTGGAACAACGCCATCTTGCCATGCTGGAGCTGGCCCGGGATTTCTTTGCCGCCGGCCTGCTGGATCGCGCCGAGCAAATATTAACAGAGTTAAAAGAAGATCCCGATTACGAGCAGGATGCCCTCGAGCTGCTGCTCACCCTTTATCAGCAGTTGCGTGACTGGGAGCAGGCCATTACGGTGGCAGGGCGGCTGAGAAAGCAGCAGGGCAACAAGGCCCTGATACCCATGGCGCATTTTTACTGTGAACTGGCAGAGCAAAAACAAAAGCGGCAAGACAGCAAAGGGGCCATCAGCGATTTCAAAAAAGCGCTGAAAGCCGATTCGGGCTGTGTTCGTGCCAGTATGGGGCTGGGTAAATTATATATGGCCGCAGGTAACCTGAGTCAGGCGGCCAGTGTTCTGCAAGAGGTGGCGCAGCAGGATAAAAGCTTTATCAGTGAAATTCTTTCAGATCTTCAGCACTGTTATCATCAGTTGCAACAGGATGACACCCTGACCGCCTTGCTTGAGCAATGGACAGCACAAGACGCTGGTGCCAGTGAAGTACTGATGCTGGCAGACCGCATAGCCGTTCGCGACGGCCAGGCCAGTGCCGAGCAACTGGTGTTATCCCATTTACAGCGCCATCCCACCATGAAAGGTTTTTACCGGCTGATGTCTTATCATGCCGATAATGCCGGTCAGGGCCAGGCCAGGGCCAGCCTGGAAATGCTTAAAGCCCTGGTGGCCGAACAGATAAAAGCCAAGCCCAGTCACCGTTGCGGCCATTGTGGCTTTTCCGTGCACAGCCTGTTCTGGCAATGTCCGTCCTGCAAGCAATGGGGCACCATCAAGCCGGTGCGCGGCCTGGACGGCGAATGATTTAAAGCAGGGAATAGGGACTGGGGAATAGGGAGCAGGGACTGGTAGTTGGCGATAAGCGCAGCGAATTCACAACATTGCGGCACGAATAAACAGATTCCGGCTCGGGGGCCGGAATGACCAAATGTAAAAACCGAAGGTAATTAACTCATGCAAACATCACACAACCGCGATCCCAAAGTGCTGATCGCCCTCGACTTTGCCGACGAGCAGCAGGCGAAAGCGCTGGTGGCGCAACTGGATCCGGCTCAGTGCCGGCTGAAAGTGGGTAAGGAAATGTTCACCCTGTTCGGCCCTGAATTTGTTCGTCACCTCACCGGGCAGGGCTTTGATGTCTTTCTTGACCTCAAGTTTCACGATATTCCCAACACAGTGGCCAAGGCCGTGGCCGCAGCCGCTGAGCTGGGCGTATGGATGGTGAATGTGCACGCCAGTGGCGGCAGCCGCATGATGGAAGCGGCCAAAGCGGCCCTGGCCCCTTACGGTGACAAGGCCCCCTTGCTGATTGCGGTGACAGTGCTGACCAGCATGACCGCCGACGAGCTTAATCAGACCGGCGTGCTGCGCTCTCCGGCAGAGCAGGTACTGGCCCTGGCCCGGCTCACACAAGCAGCCGGCCTAGACGGCGTGGTGTGCTCCGCACAGGAAGCCAGCCTGCTCAAGAGTGAGCTTGGCCCCGATTTTAAACTGATCACCCCGGGCATTCGTCCGGCGGGCAGTGATGCCGGTGATCAGCGCCGCATCATGACGCCTGAGCTGGCCCTGAAGGCGGGCAGTGACTATCTGGTTATCGGCCGGCCCATCACTCAGGCTGCGGATCCTGCCGCCGCCCTGAGCGCCATTAACGCCAGTCTGCATGGCTGAGCCTGTCTCACCCGGCCTGAGTCAGGCCGGGCTGCTGCGTATTATTCAAACCCCCATGCCCTATGGCAAATATCGCGGACAGCCGCTGCTGCGGCTGCCACTGGCCTATTTATGCTGGATGGAACGCCAGGGCTGGCCTGAAGGGCCGCTGGGGGCTGAGCTGGCACTGGTGTATGAGCTTAAACACAACGGGCTCGATCAGCCGCTTTACCGCTTATTACCCAAATAAAAAGAGGGCCTGCCGGCCCTCTTTTCAATAACAAGTATGCATTACTTTTTAATCAGATAATCTTGCAGAGATTTACCCTGGGTCTCAATACCTTCTTTGATAACTGAGGGCATACGACCCTGGCCGGTCCAGGTTTTACGCTCGCCGTTATCATGATATTCATATTTGGGCGGACGCTTGGCACGAGGTGCGCCAACTTTCTTGGCAGCAGGCTCAACGGCCTCAAGCAGCTCGCTTAAATCAATGCCATCGGCGGCCAGCATATCGGCATATTCTTTCAGTTTGCGCTCTTTTTCTGCGGCTTTGGCACGGTCTTCGGCTTCAGATTCACGGCGCTCTTCAACCACAGTGGTCAGTTTGTTAAGACCTTCTTCCAGTTGTTCCAGAGTAAGCTCGCGAGAGGTAGCGCGCAGGCTGCGAATATTAAGCAGCGTTTTCAAAAAATCGGACATTGTGTTCACCTGTAGCTTGTTTGTTTTTTTAATAAATTAAATTTACAGCCAGAATTGCATGGTTGCAAGTTAATTGGCATTAAAAAGACTGAACAATATAATCATAAAACAACAAGAATTGCAAAATGCAAAAGAATTCTTTTAGCGCGACTCATATTAAATCCTTACATTTCATAAGCAGAAAGGTAAGGCCTAAAGAAGTTAAACCTACTCTATCAACAACAGACACACTTTGCAGGCAAGGTTTATCAAATGTAGATAATAACGACATTAAGCCAACATAAATGCAACAAAACAGATGAATGTGTTGATCTTTACGCCCGAGCCAGTAAAATTCGCCAACTTACCTGCGTAGAGGCGCAGTGCTTATCAGTAAGCCGGAACAGGGTGATACCAATGACGCCGGCCAAAAGGAAGTGCTGCCGAAGCTGTGGTTTTTATCACCGAATCACGGTTGGGATCAGTACCTAAAGGGCTGATACTGTCACAATTATTGATTGTGATGCGCTACTGCTGGGAAAGAAAGGATAAGACTGTGTCGGTTTCCTGCTCCTGGTGGTTTTTTCATTACTTAACATTCAGGTGTCGCTGTGGAAGCTCATCCGTTTATTCAGACTGTCTGGTCCGTATTACCCCCGCTTATTGCCATTTTACTGGCCATTGCCACCCGCAAGGTGTTGCTTTCGCTGGGCCTTGGCATTGTATTGGCCAGCCTGCTGCTGGAGCAATTTAATCCCCTCAATTCCTTGTCTCATCTTGGTATCAAGGTGCAGTCTTTGTTCTGGGATGAAGGCGCCCTGAATGAATGGAATGTGAATATTCTGCTTTTTCTGTTATTGCTGGGCTGCATTATCAGTATGCTGAGCCGTGCCGGTGCAACCCACGCCTTTGCAGAATGGGCGCAGGCCCGTATTAAAAGCCGCCGTCAGGCCAAAGCCATGACAGGTCTGCTGGTGTTTGTGTTTTTCATTGATGATTACTTTCACAGTTTATCGGTAGGCACCATTTGCCGCCCGGTCACCGATCGCTTTGGTATATCCCGTGCCAAGCTGGCCTATTTGCTGGATTCTACCGCCGCGCCCGTGTGTGTATTGATGCCGGTGTCTTCCTGGGGAGCCTATATCATAGCGCTGGTTGGCGGTATTCTGGCCGGCTATGGCGTAACCGGACAAAGTCCGCTGGCAGCATTTATCACCATGGGTGCCATGAACTTTTACGCCATTTTTACCCTGCTGATGGTCATTCTGGTGATTCGTGGCGGCTGGGATCTGGGCCTGATGCAGCGCCATGAAGCACAGGCGTTGCGTGGTGAGCTGTTTGACAGCAGCAAAGGCACGCCGCCGGGCGTACACGATCATGAGGTGGCCGGTGGCCGGGTCACTGATCTGTTGTTTGCCATTGGCGGTCTCACACTGGTGACCGTGGCCGGCCTGCTCTGGACCGGTGCCACGGCGCTGAGTGAGGCAGGAGAGGCGTTCAGCCTGCTGGGCGCACTGGAAAATACCAATGTGGGCCGCGCTCTGGTGGCTGGTGGTGTGGCCGGGCTGCTGATTTGTGCCATCAGCCTGGTGCGTGAGCGCACCACCGGCAAAGACTGGCTGCATACCCTGCTGGTGGGCGTGAAAGGCATGCTGCCGGCCATTTATATTCTGTTGTTTGCCTGGACCATTGCCGGCCTTATCAGTGAGCTGGAAACCGGCAAATATCTGGCGTCTCTGGTGCAACAGAATCTGCCGATTTATCTGTTGCCGGCCATTTTGTTTATTCTGGCGGGTATTATGGCCTTTGCCACCGGCACCAGCTGGGGCACCTTTGGTGTTATGTTGCCCATTGCGGCCGACATGACCATGGCCATCGATACCGGCATGCTGCTGCCGGGCATGGCCGCGGTCATGGCCGGTGCGGTATTTGGTGACCACTGCTCGCCTATCTCTGACACCACCATACTGTCGTCTACCGGCGCGTCCTGTCATCATATCGATCATGTGATGACACAGCTGCCTTATGCGCTGTCGATGGCGGTGGTCAGCATTGCCGGCTTTCTGGCGCTGGGAGTAACGGCCAGCATGCTGGCTGGTCTGATGGCCTCTGCCATTATGTTTATGGTTGTGCTGGGGTTCTGGGCCTTGCGCCGGCGCTAGCGCTCAGCGGGAGGCCTCCAGCTGGTTACTCCAGCTGATGGCCTCTTCATAATAGCGGGCATTGACATCCGGCTGCAGACCAATAAAGTCGAGCCGTTTTTGCAGATTAGTCCAGTTGGCTCTTTCATGATCCTGAATAAGACCCAGTAAAAAGCCCAGCTCCCCCTTGCCATGTTCCAGCGCCTGTTTTGCCTCATCAGAAATAGGCAGCTGAGGCAATATATCGGCTACCGGACGCTCAAGCAGCACATCCAGCAGTGAAAACAAACCGCAGATAAAGGCATCATGGGCGAGTGCAGGGTTCATCAGGCCAGCCAGCAACTCACACCAGCGGGCCCGAATAATGGACAAACGATATAATTCACGGTTTTTATTTTTGCTGATATAGGCTGTCATCACCATGGCGGTAAACCGTTTCAGCTGCTCCTGACCCAGATACACCAGCGCATAACGTAAATTTTCTATGCTCTGGCGTTTATAGCCCATATGCAGGCTGTTGACATAGCGCAATACATTATAAGTCAGTGGCAGATCCCGGCTGAACAGCGCTGTCAGTTTGTCATAATCAATCTGTGGCTCACTGACGGCTTTCAGCAGTTCAAAGGCAGTGATTTCATCCGTGGTCAGCAGCCGGCGTTTAATCACCTGTGGCTGCTGAAAATAATATCCCTGAAAATACTCAAAGCCGACAGCACGGGCAGACTCAAATTCGTCTAATGTTTCTACTTTTTCTGCAATAAAGCGCAGCTCAGGATAATCGCTGGCCTGTTCAATAATGCGCCGGCAGTCAGCCAATGGTAACTGACGCAAATCTAGCTTGATAAAGTTCACATAAGGAAAAAACGAACTCCAGCCATGTCCGGGCACATGATCATCCAGCGCCACCTTAATGCCGGCCCGGCGAAGTTGTTTTACTTGTTCCAGCAGTTCGGGAGTGGGGCGGGCATCTTCCAGAATTTCAATCACCATATTCTGATGTTTCTGCCCTATCGTCAGCCCTTCTGCCAGCAGAGAGTCAGGAAAATTAACAAAGCACATGGCAGAGCCCACCAGGTCGTCAATTTTCTCACTTAAAAACTGCTCGGCAATCAGCCGCCGGGTAGCCTGCTCAGAGCTGATATCAGGAAACCGGTTTTCCAGACCAAGACGAAACAACAGCTCATAGCCCAGCGGATTGCCATTCACATCCAGAATGGCCTGGCGTGCGACGAAACTGTATGCGTTCATGAAACAACCAATATGAAAAATAATCCGGTAATATACCGTAATCGACCACAGTGAAACAAACCTTCAGCACAAAAACAAAAGCGCCCGAAGGCGCTTTGATTATAAATGCGGGCGTAATGAAGATTAAAACTGGTAGTTCATTTGCAGGCCCATCAGGTAGGCATCACCGCCGGAGGTAAAAGCAAAGCCGTCTTCCACCACATCCACCTTGCCGCCATCCAGAAAGGCAAAGGCGGCATCCACACTCAGGTTCTGGCTCACGGCATAAGTGGCCCCCAGGGTGTACCAGGTGCGGTCAACATCGGGAATGGAAATGCTGCGGGTGGCTTCCGGCACCGGTGACTGATCGTACGCCAGGCCGCCGCGCAGGGTCCACTGATCATTCAGCTGATGGGTAAGCCCCGCACTGACCCGCCAGCTGTTATCAAATTTCTCGTCTTTCTGGAACAAAGTGCCATTATTACTGCCCAGCGCCCGCAGCTCCTCAAAGCTGCTCCACTGAGTCCACATAATGCCGTAATGCACCGCCCAGGCCGGATCCACCTGATGAAAGCCCGACAGCTCGGCAATGGCGGGCAGGGTTAAATCCAGCTTGCCGGGCACCGTCTGGCCATTAGTACCCACCGGGAGGCCGGGTACAACAGAGGGTTTGGCACTGGCATAATCACCTTCCAGGGTTAAATCCACTTCAGAGCGGTAGGTCAGGGCCCAGCGGTTATACTCATCCGCTTCCAGCAGCATGCCGATATTCCAGCCATAGCCCCAGTCGTCACCGGCTAAACGCACAAACTCTGAGGTAGGCTGCAAGCCTAGGCCCGGGTTTGCCACTGCCGCCACTCCTGAATGCCGGATCAGCTCCGCATCCGCATACACCGCATTAAAACCGCCTCCCAGCGACAGATGAGGGTTCACTCGGTAGGCAATGCTGGGGTTAACATTTATGGTGGTCAGCGAGGTTTTACCCGCCACCGGCCCGGCGTAGTGATCATCCTGATAGGTGGTAGACAGACCATAGTTGGTAAAAATGCCCAGGCCCGCAGCCCATTGCTCATTAATGGGCTGCACATAATAGAAAAACGGCACCACCGCATCATCGGCAATATCATTTGACTGAGTCGGCAGGCCGGCAATGCCGGCGGCAGCGGCCTGACCTGCGGTAGGCTTGCCTTCCACATCCACTTCCGGATTCACATAAACCGCACCTGCCGACAGCGACGAGCGGTCAAACAGCGTCATGGCTGCCGGATTACGCCCCAGCACAGACGCGTTTTCGGCGGCGGCACCTTCACCGGCATAAGCCCGGCCCAATCCTGTGGTGCTTTGCTCCGCCAGCTGAAACGCCGCAGCCTGAGCCTGTCCGGTGGCCATGGTCACGGCGGCTGCCAGCACCGACAAAGTTAATGTCTTTTTGCGCATAGAGTCATCTCACTTTCCTGGGTGAACAAAGAGGCGGCGACAACAGAACGCGGCCGGTAATAAAACACCTGTTTAAAGCAGATTAGAAAGAAGTCACAAAAAAGTAAAACAAGCGTTTAAAAAAAAGAGGCCGAACGGCCTCTTTTGTGAGAAAAATCAAACTGTAAACTGGCTTACAGCTCCGACTCCATACGCCGGAAACCCAGCACAACGGCTTTGGACGGCTCCTTGTCGTAGCGGCTTACCAGCCAGCACGCCAGCCAGCAAACAACAAAGCCGGGCACAATTTCATAGAGATCAAACAGACCGCCTTCCAGCTGTTTCCAGCCGATAACGGTCAGGGCACCCAGCACAATGCCGGCCAGGGCACCGTTACGGGTAAGGCGAGACCAGAACACCGACAAAATCATCACAGGGCCGAAGGCGGCACCAAAGCCGGCCCAGGCGTAACTGACCAGCTCCAGCACCGAGGCTTCCCGGTCGGTGGCAATCACCAGCGCCAGCACCGCTACCGCCAGCACCGCAAACCGGCCAACCCACACCAGTTCATTATCACTGGCCTTGGGGCGCAGCCAGCGCTTGTAAAAGTCTTCCGTCAGCGCAGAAGAGCACACCAGCAGCTGAGAGTCGATGGTGCTCATAATGGCCGACATAATGGCGGCAATCAAAAAGCCGGCCACCCAGGGGTTAAACACCGCATTGGCCAGCGCCAGAAACACGGTTTCTGAGTTTTCCAGCGGGGCATCGGCAAAATACACAGCGCCAGACAACCCCACACCCAGGGCACCAATCAAAGACAGAATCATCCAGCTCATGGCAATGCGCCGCGACAGCGGCACCGAGGCGGGCGAGTCAATGGCCATAAAGCGGGCCAGAATGTGCGGCTGGCCAAAATAACCCAGGCCCCATGCCAGCAAACTCAGACCGCTCAGCAATGAAAAGTCGTGAAACAGGTTCAGTTTGTTGTTGTCCAGGGCATCAAGTGACGTCATGGTTTGCTCCATGCCGCCCAGTTCGTTCATCACCGCCCAGGGCATGACGATCAGCGCCAGCAGCATCAGAATGCCCTGAAAAAAGTCCGTCCAGGACACCGCCAGAAAACCACCCATAAAGGTATAGGCCACAATCACGGCACCGCCGATAAGAAGGGCGCTGAGATAGGGCAGGCCAAATACTTTCTCAAACAGAATGGCACCGCCCACCAGCCCGGAGGAGGTGTAAAACACAAAAAACACCAGAATGGTCAGCGCCGAAATCACGCGAATAAGACCACTTTTGTCATCCAGGCGGTTTTCCAGAAAGTCGGGCAGGGTAAGGGAGTCGTTGGCCTGCTCGGTATACACCCGCAGCCGCTTGGCCACAAACAGCCAGTTAAGCCAGGCACCCAGCACCAGGCCAATGCCAATCCAGGCCTGATTAATACCATAAAGATAAACCGCACCGGGCAGGCCCAGCAGCAACCAGCCGCTCATGTCGGAGGCACCCACACTCAGTGCCGCCACACCGGGCCCGAGGCGGCGGCCGCCCAGAATATAATCACTGAGCGAGCTGGTTGCTTTATAAGCTACCACCCCAATCAGCATGGTCAGCACCAGATAGCCGACAAAGGTAATTAAAATAGGGAGTTCAATGGTCATAGCGCGTTCCCGTTGTTGCAAACAGCATTAATGGCTTCCGTGTTATCACGGGCTGAATGTTACACCAAAAGAGCATACAACTCTTATAATAGATGGTGCCGAACGGGAACGCGGACGAAAATTAGATCGCTTTCTCCAAAGATGCCTTTACCCGCTCGGCAACGCGGCTGACGTCTTCGTTGCGATCGCTTACCACCACCAGGCGGTTATAGCTCATGGGCAGCACCTCGCCGTGCAGGTTGTCTTTGCTGAACCGTTCCTGCAGCTGCAAAGCCCGCTCCATGGGCACCAGAAACACATGCACCCTGTCGTGCTCGCCCTGCACCACCAGATGTGCCGCCGGACCACCGGCAAACATGCAGTGGTTGGCATAATACACCTTGCCCAGGCCGCTCAAATCCTGCAGCCGGGTGCCGTAAGGGCGCAGCTTGGCGTTCACGGTTTCAAGGGTCACTTCTTCATCAATGTAATGGGTAAAAGGCATTTCCCGCAGCACATGAGTAACCGCCACCTCGCCAACTGCCGGCGGCTCGGCCACGGCCTGGGGGGAAAAGGTCACAAAGCGGGTGGCAAAGCCCAGGGCAAAGGCCACCGACGCCGCCACCGCCAGATACCGCCAGCGTGACTGCTCACGATCGGGCTGTCGCAGCAAATGAGACAGCATCAGTTTATCGGGCAGGGCATGGGGCACCGGCTCTTCCAGGGCAAAGCTCAGCTTGCGGTTAAACGCCTTCATGTCTTCCAGAAACTGACGGTTACTCTTGCTGCTGGCAGATGCGGCTAAAAATTCGGGACTTTTATCATCAGGATCCGCATAAGCCCGGCGACGGAATTCCAGATCATCCATTACTGCGACCTCTTGGTGTAGTGTCTTGCTCCATGGCCTCTTTCAGCTGATTTCTGGCCCGAAAGAGGCGGGTCATTACGGTGTTCTTGTTCAAATCCAGTATTCCGGCAATTTCTTCTCCACTAAAACCACCAATTACCTGCAGTAACAGTGGCTCGCGATATTCAGGGGCAAGGTCGGCAATATGCCGTCGCAGCCACTCATTTTCCATTTTCTGCTCCATGCCCGGGGTTTTGCGATCGGGCACGGCCGTGGTTTCAATGTCGACCAGATCGAACTGCTTGCGTTCAAACCGGCGGGCATTTTCCCGGCGCAAAATGGTGATGAGCCAGGCTTTGGCGGCTTTCTCTTCCTTGAGGCTGTCGAGGGCCTTCCAGGCACGCAAAAACGTCTCCTGTACCAGGTCTTCGGCTATCTGTCGGTCGTGGCACAGCCAGAACGCATAGCGGAACAAATCGCCATGCAGGGCATACACCAACGCCTCGTAACGCTTTTGTTTCATCATCATGCTCTTAGAGACCGAGTGCTGCCCCTGTTGCTTTCGCTTAAATACGGAAATCATCATTTTTTCACCAAGTGGGCACATGTTAATCAGTCTAACCACAGTTGCCCCACACTGCGACTCTTGTTATTTACCTGTTTGAAACCCTTTTTGCCATTGCTACTATTCAGGCAGGTCAGACCTCTTGCCATAACAAGGAGCGTTCATGTCGTCTACCATTCCACTTGTTACTCACAAGGGTGATCGCATTGCCTTTGTGTCGGGGTTGCGCACCCCCTTTGCCCGTCAGGCCAGCGTATTTAAAGACATGGCCGCCCTCGATCTGGGCCGCATGCTGGTGGCCGAGCTGCTGGCCCGGGCACCGGTAAACGCCAGTGACATAGAGCAGCTGGTGTTTGGTCAGGTCATTCAGATGCCCAGCGCCCCCAACATTGCCCGTGAAATAGTGCTGGGCACCGAATTGCCGGTAAGCACAGACGCCTACAGCGTGACCCGCGCCTGTGCCACCAGTTTTCAGGCAGTGTCGAGCCTGGCCGAGGCCATGCAGGCGGGCAGGGTGGAAGTGGGCATTGCCGGCGGGGCCGATTCGTCTTCGGTGCTGCCCATTGGCGTGTCGCGCCGGCTGGCGGCGGCGCTGCTGGAGCTGAGCAAAGCCAAAACCCTGAGCAAAAAACTGGCCATTTTGCGCCGGCTTAAGTTAACAGACCTGGCCCTGGTGCCGCCGGCCATTGCCGAATATTCCACCGGCCTCACCATGGGCCAGACCGCCGAGCAAATGGCCAAAAGCCACGGCATTTCCCGCCGGGCGCAAGACGAATTTGCCCATCGTTCCCATACGCTGGCCGCTCATGCCTGGCAGCAGGGCTGGCTTAGCGATGAAGTGATGACGGCTTATGTGCCGCCCTTTAAAGCGCCCTTTGCGCAAGACAACACCCTGCGTGCCGATTCACAATTAAGCAATTATGAGCGGCTTAAGCCCGCCTTTGACAAGCGCCATGGCACCGTCACCGCCGGCAACAGCACGGCGCTGACCGACGGTGCCGCCGCCGTGCTGATGATGACCGAAAGCCGTGCCAGGGCGCTGGGGCTGAAACCCTTGGGCTATTTGCGCAGCCATGCCTATGCCGCCATTGATGTGCGCCACAATATGCTGCTGGGGCCCAGCTACGCCACGCCCAAAGCGCTGGCGCAGGCGGGCTGCAGCCTGGCCGACATGAGCCTGATAGACATGCACGAGGCCTTTGCCGCCCAGACCCTGGCCAATATTCAGTGCTTTGAAAGCCGCACCTTTGCCGAAAACGAGCTGGGGCAGGGCAATGCCATCGGCACCATCGACATGGACAAATTCAACGTGCTGGGCGGCTCGCTGGCCTATGGCCATCCGTTTGCCGCCACCGGCGCACGCATGATCACTCAAACCCTGAACGAGCTGAACCGCCGCGGCGGCGGTCTGGCCCTTGCCACTGCCTGTGCCGCCGGCGGCCTGGGCGTGGCCATGGTACTGGAGGCAGCCAATGACTGAATCTACCTTTACCCTGCGCACCGAAGACGGCATTGGCATCATCACCATGGATGTGCCCGGTGAGCGCATGAACACACTGCGCGAGAGTTTTGCCGGCGAGCTGCGTGCCCTGCTGGCCGAGATTCACAACAACCCGGCCATTAAAGGGCTGGTGCTGCGCTCGGGCAAACCCGACTCTTTTGTGGCCGGTGCCGATGTGCGCATGCTGGAAGGCTGCATCAGCGCCGGGGCCGCGGCGGCGCTGTCCCGCGCCGGCCAGGAGATCTTTACCGAGCTGGAGCGGCTTGAGCTACCGCTGATTGCCGCCATTCACGGCCCCTGCTTAGGGGGAGGGCTGGAGCTGGCGCTGGCCTGCCATGGCCGGGTGTGCAGCGATGCTGACATTACTCGTCTGGGCCTGCCGGAAGTGCAGCTGGGGCTGATCCCCGGCTCCGGCGGCACCCAGCGGCTGCCCCGGGAAGTGGGCTTGATGAAAGCCCTCGATATGATGCTCACCGGCAAGCAGCTGCGCCCCAAACAGGCACTCAGGGCCGGTCTGGTGCACGACTGCGTGCCCGAAAGCATTCTGCTGGATACCGCCATGGCCATGGCGAAACAGGGCAAGCCCGCCAGTGCCCGCAAAACGGATCTCAAAACCAAAGCGCTGGAAGGCAACCCGCTGGGCCGCAAACTGGTGTTTGATCAGGCCCTGAGCAAGCTGCGCGGCAAAACCCAGGGTAACTATCCGGCACCGGAAACCCTGCTGAACGTGGTGCGCACCGGCCTTGAGCAGGGCAGTGAAGCCGGTTATCAGGCCGAAGCCAGCGCCTTTGGCGAGCTGGTGATGACGCCCGAGTCGGCCTCCTTGCGCCGGCTGTTTTTTGCCACCACCGAAATGAAAAAAGAAACCACCTATCAGGGGGCCGAGCCCGGGCCACTGCATCGCATTGGCGTGCTGGGCGGTGGATTAATGGGCGGCGGCATTGCCTTTGTGACCGCCACCAGAGCGGGTATGCCGGTGCGCATTAAAGACATAAAAGCCGAAGGCATTAATCAGGCCATGGCCACCGCGCACCGGCTGCTCAACGCCAAAGTAAAGAAAAAGCACCTGCGCCGCCCCGAGATGAATCGCCAGCTGGCGCTGCTCTCCGGCACCCTGGATTTCAGCGGTGTTGAGCGCGCCGACCTGGTGGTGGAGGCGGTATTTGAAGATCTGGCCATAAAACGAGACATGGTGCGGCAGGTGCAGCAGCACGGCGCGGCCCACACCATATTTGCCAGCAACACCTCGTCCATTCCCATTCATCAGATTGCCGAAGGGGCCGCCGATCCCAGCCGTGTGGTGGGGCTGCATTATTTCAGCCCGGTAGAAAAAATGCCCCTGGCCGAAATTATTCCCCATGCCGGCACCAGCCCGAAAACCGTGGCCACGGCGCTGAAACTGGCCCGGGCTCAGGGCAAAACCCCCATAGTGGTAAAAGACAGCGCCGGCTTTTATGTTAACCGCATTCTCGCTCCCTACATTAATGAAGCCGCCCGCCTGCTGCTGGAAGGCGAGCCGATAGAAGCCATAGATCGCGCTTTGGTGAAATACGGCTTTCCGGTAGGGCCCATTACCCTGCTGGATGAAGTGGGTCTGGACGTGGCAGTAAAAATTGCGCCCGTGCTTGAGGCGGAGCTGGGCAGTCGCTTCAAGGCCCCGGCGGCCCTGAACAAACTGCTGGAAGCCAAGCGTTATGGCAAAAAGAACGGCCGCGGTTTTTACGCCTTTAATAAAAAAGGCAAACCCGCCGATCCGGACATGTATCGCCTGCTGGGCATTACCCCCAAAGCGCAATTACCCGCCCAGGACATGGCCGAACGCTGCACCCTGCTGATGCTCAACGAAGCCGCCCTGGCCTTGGCTGATGGCGTAATTGCCAGCCCCCGCGACGGCGACATCGGTGCCGTGTTCGGCATTGGCTATCCGCCCTTCACCGGCGGCCCCTTCCATCATATGCATCAGCAGGGCATCGCCAACATGGTAGCCAAAATGGAAGAATACGCGCGCAAATACGGCGAACGCTTCGGGCCCTGTGAACCGCTGCGAGACATGGCGAAAGCAGGGAAAAGTTATTACTGAGGGAAGCAACTCATTACTCCTCCCCCTTTAAGGGGGAGGCTGGGAGGGG
>NZ_KB908459.1 GCF_000381965.1 Oceanimonas smirnovii ATCC BAA-899 | reverse complement strand
ACTTCACAAATCATTGAAAAACAATATTTTTTGTTTCTCAATCGACTGCGAGTGCCCACACAGTTTGCTTGATAAATTGTTAAAGAGCGTTGACCGCTTTCGCTGGTCAGGGCTGCGTATTCTACGCAACTCTTGGTGTTCGTCAAGCGTTGAATCAAACTTTATTTTGTTGTCTTTCAACGTTTGTGACCGTAGGCCGCTTGCCCCGTGTCAGTGGATGCGCATTATAGGGAGCCGCGATTTTTGCGCAAGGGCTTTTTTGACAAAAAACGGGGTTTCAGCACCGAACGCTTATTAACCCAGCAAAACCACATGTTAACCACAGAGTTATACACAGATCACAGCTGACCACTCATTACTTAGCGCAATATTTGAGCATAACGATATTGAATACTGGTAAGAGATCACGTTTGTTTAAAGGAAACTTGATGCTATCGAGGTCGAAGAGCCCGAATGAAGCTATGCTGTGAAGGCCGTATGCCTTTTTTCTTTTATCTACATGAGACTTTTTTATCAATGAAGCTATTCCAGCACTCTCTTGTTGTTCAATCTGCGCTACTCGCTCTTACCACAGCCGTCACCGGTGGCATTCTGATCGTGCTGTTTACTGCATCCTATAGCAGTGGTCTTTGGTTTGCCCTGGGTGTCGTAGCCGGAGGTATTGCTGTTTCCTGGCTGGTGCGGGCTCCCTCCATTACCGGAGAAACTGCAGCTACCATCACTCTTTATGTGGGCAACCTGCCCTATCGTGCCAACGAAGCTGCAGTGCGCAGCTTGTTTGAACAGTATGGCCATGTAGTATCGGTCAGGCTGATGAAAGACAGAAATACCGGCAAGCGACGGGGCTTTGGTTTTGTGGAGATGCCTGAGCACGCAGCTCTGGAGGCCAAAGAAGCATTAAACGATACTGAATTTCAGCAGCGTACGCTTAAGGTAAGAGAAGCAAACGAGAAAAAGGAAGACGAAAGTGATAGCAGCCTCTGACCTCTGAGGCTTCAGACACAGAACTCACTGATGAGTGTGAATCCTTCCTTGGCAAAGGCCAGGCTCTGAGCCTTGGCCTTTGCCGTTAGTTCAGTGCAATACACTCGCCCCGAAAGCTGTTGAGTCTGCTCTGTTATTCTTTTTGCTGTAAAGGGTTGCAGTAACAGACTCGATACTCTGCGGGCGATAGCCTCTCCTGAATCGATAAGATGGACTTTGGGCAGACATTGACTTAGCTCATTGGCAAGCAGTGGAAAGTGGGTACACCCCAGCACCAGCGCATCAGGCTTATCGTCTCCCCGCCAGGGAGTAAGAATGCGGACAAGATGACTGATATTAACGGTTTCACCTGCCAGCTTGTCTTCTGCCATTCTTACCAGCTCGGTAGTGCCCAGCATGGATATTTGCATATCGGCAGCAAAGCACTGCACCAACTCGGCAGTATAGCGGCGGGAAACCGTGCCCGGTGTGGCCAGCAGGCCGATATGTTTGAGTCCTTTTGAACGACAGTATTCAGCAGCGGGTTTAATGGCCGGCACCACACCAACAACAGGTATGTGCAGTTGTTCGCGCAGCGCCGGTAGCACATAGGTACTGGCGGTATTGCAGGCGATGATCACAATATCGATATGGTGACGTGCCACAAACACAGTGAGCAGCTCCAGCACACGCTCTACCAGGCGCGCTTCATCCAGCTCGCCATAAGGAAAACAGGCATTGTCGAACAGATAGAAGTACTGATGTGCCGGTAATGCCCGGTGTACTTCCCGGTAGACGGAAAGGCCACCCATGCCGGAGTCGAAGATAAGAATGTTTGCCACTGACTGCCCTCGCTGTGCAAGGGCGACATAATAACGCCAACGGCTGAAAAAGAAAAAAAGCCGGCGCGAAGGCCGGCTGAAGCACAAAGTTGTCTGCGCGCTCATGGTAGAGTCGGATAAAGGGGCAACTTCATCCTCCTTGCTGGTTACCTCACTACCGGTAGCAAAACAGAGGCCTGCGCTGCTACAAGATCAGAAGCGGTAATCCGCACCGACATAGAACTCCAGATCGGGGGCATCGTAGCCACTGACCACCTGGTAATCCTTGTCGAACAGGTTGTTGATTTTGCCGTTCAGGGTCAGGTTTTGGGTCAACGGGTAGCGGGCACCGATATTCCAGATGGTGTAGGAAGGGGTATACACCAGGCCTTTCATAAAGTCTGCATCGTATGTTTGACGATCACTTACATACAGCACCTGTGCGAACAGGTTGGTATTGGCTACATCAATATCACCGGTCCAGCTGAACTTGCGCTTGGCGCGGTTAAGCAGCTGTGCAGCAGTTTTAATATCTTTGGCATCGGTATATTCATAACTGACGGAATGGTGCAGCGGCCCGGTGCTGGCATTCACTGTAAGCTCCAATCCTCTTATTAAAGCATCGGTGTTTTCTGCAGAGTTGGTGGCCACATAAAATGGAGCAGGATAAATAATCAGGTTATCAATTTCGTTACGATATAAGTTCAGCTGCCAATCCAGCACTTTATAATCACCGGAAAAACCCAGCTCCCAGTTATTTGACTTCTCTGGTGCCAGGTCTGGATTACCACCCCAGCTGCTGTACAAGTCACCAAAGGTCGGTGCCCTGAACGCGGTGCCGTAACTTAACGTGGCTTTGTGCTGTTCAGGTAACTGAAGCGACAACGCACTCTGCCAGGTGCCATGAGTACCAAACTGTTCGTTGTCATCTATCCGGCCGGTCAGCTCCAGGGTAAGCGGTGACCAGGTATGATAGGCGGAAATAAAGACGCCTGTGTTATCACGGTCTGGCGCAGTAAAACTTGTGCTTCTGGACAACAACCTATCCTGCTGCCAATCCATGCCTGCCAATGTGTAACCTTGGTCGGAATAACGATACTGCACCAGACCATCGAGACGGGTTGTTGCTGTGCTGCTGTTACTGTACGACGCTGAATTACGTCCGTCTGCTTTTACCCAGCTCTCTAGCTCATGCTCGCCATAACTGGCATTCAGCTGGCCAACTAACTGTTCATCCTGATATGCCAATCCGGCATCAAATTGATAGGTCTGGGTATTACTGGTATCGGGACCAAAACCACCATTGTCGTAATCCGTCTTGTTCTCCCAGCCATTAACGTTGGCATTCAGCGTCCAGCTCTGATCCAGCTGGTGCTCAACACCCAGTGTCAGATTTTTGCTGGAAAATCCATCCCGATCCGGCTCGTTATTGTCAGGAATAATATCGTAACCCCGGGTTTCCCGATAACCGGTGGCCAGCTGCAGCCGGGTGGCATCGGTGACCCACTGGTTAACCGACACATCGGCGGCATAGTAGTCGTTACTGCCGGTGGTCACGCCCACACTAATATCATTCACTTTAGAAGTGGTAATGATATTGACCACACCGCCAATGGCACGGGAGCCATAGATGGCGGCACGAGGACCACGAATATATTCAATGCGCTGAACGTTGCTCACCGGCAACTGGCTGAAGTCGACGTTCGAGTTCACCATCTGCGCCATGGGGCGACCGTTGAGTAACACCAGTACATGATCAGACTCGGTGCCACGCACAAACAGGCTGCTGAGCTGACCAATACCGCCGCTTTGGGAGCCAAATTGCATACCTGGCAGGGTTTCCAGCAAGTCAATCAGAGAACGAGGCTGGCGGCGTTCGATGTCGGCCCTGGTAATCACTTCCACCGGAGCCAGGGCACTGGTGAGCGGCTGCTCTGCCCGGTTGTAGATGGTAATAGAGGTAGGTTCAGATGAATTCTGGGCACAGGCGGCCCATGGCAGCAGAGCGGCTGCCAACAATTTCTTAGACATTCTTTTCCCTAGTTCGCGTAGTGAGGCCTGCGGCCTTGTGACTCTCTCTTTGGCAGGTTTTCGGACTTGAGAGCTCGGGCGGCAGCCCACCTACGGCGACGGCTTCCCACCTTGCGGCAGTGCCTGGAATCTTCCGTGTCGCTTTCGTTCCCTCTTACCGCTGCGCGCCAGTTCCGGATTTGCACCGGATTCCCGTTTACGCCTGTCGGCACCAAAGCGCGGGCATTATAAAGGTTAACTGAAGATATATGCATGATTTTTGAGAAAAAACGCAAAAACTGACTCATTGTGAAATATGAGCCGGCTCTCAATTACTTAAAATTAACATATATTTAACTTTGCAGTTTTTGATAGGCTGCCGTTTTAAGCTTATCGGCAGTGCCGAATGCAACAGGGAGAGAACCTTATGGCCAGCGATTCCAACAACAGCAAGCAGCCCACCCACAAGGGCATTCATGAGCTTTACAATGAAGATTCCATCAAAGCCGATAAGCAGCTCTGGGGCCGTGAGAGCGACCCCGGCAGCCGGCGGGGATTTTTAAAACGCAGCGGCCTGCTGGCCATGGCTACCGCCATTGGAGCCAGCATTCCCTTTGCCAGAAATATGCCGGCGGGGCTGATACCGGCCGCTTTTGCCCAGTCCGACGAGCCTTTTTCACTGCCCGGCAAAGAAGGGCTGACCATTCTTAACGACAGGCCCATTAACGCCGAAACCCCGCCTCATTTGCTGGACGACGAAATCACACCAGCCAAGCATATGTTTGTGCGCAATAACGGCCTGGTGCCTAATATAGAAACGCTGGACCCGGCCCAATGGACGCTGGAAATCGCCGGTGAGTCCTGCGAGAACCCCACTACTTTTACCATTGCCGAGCTGAAAGAAAAGTTTGAGCATCACAGCTATCAGCTGACGGTGGAATGCGGCGGTAACGGCCGCAGTGAATATGTACCGGCGGCCAGCGGCAACCAGTGGACGACCGGTGCCGTGGCCAGCCCCAAATTTACCGGGGTGCGGCTGCGGGACGTACTGGAAGCCTGCGGCATCAAAAAAGACGCCGTTTATATTGGTTATTACGGCGGCGACCTTCACCCCAGCGGCGAGCCGGGCAAAGAGGCCATCTCCCGGGGCGTGCCCATGTCCAAGGCACTGGAAGACGAAACCCTGATCGCCTGGGCCATGAACGATGAAGACATTCCGGTGCTAAATGGCCACCCATTGCGGCTGGTATGCGGGGGCTGGCCGGCCTCCACCTCGGGCAAGTGGCTGAAGAAAATCGTTATTCGTAACCGAGTGCACGACGGCAACAAAATGGCGGCACCGTCTTACAGCGTGCCCAAATATGCAGTGGCACCGGGCACTCAGGTGCCGAACGAAGACATGGAGATCATTCACTCCATGCCGGTGAAATCGCTGATCACCTTTCCCAAAACCGGCATCAGCCACGAGTTGGGTCAACCGCTGCAGGTGCGGGGCCATGCCTGGGCCGGCGATCTGGAAGTGACCGAGCTGCATGTGTCCATCGACTTTGGTGCCACCTGGCATAAAGCCGAACTACGCAAACCCGCCAACCGGCTGGCCTGGCAGCACTGGCACAGCGAGCTGAGCTTTCCCGAAAAAGGCTACTACGAGATCTGGGCCAAGGCAGTAGACAGTGAAGGCAAGGCTCAGCCCATGGTGGTGCCGGGCTGGAACCCCAAGGGCTATCTCAATAACGCCTGCCATCGCATTGCGGTGCAAATCGTTTAATGGAGGTATGCATGATACGCACTGCTGCACTGGCATTGCTGCTGGGCCTGACAACGGCACCCGCCCTGGCTGCCGAGCAGGATCCACAAACCGGCTTGATTATCGCTCCCGGCTGGGAGACGGTACGCAATAACTGCACCGCCTGCCATTCCGCCAAACTGGTCACCCAGAACAGTGGCAGCCGGGAACACTGGCTGTCACTGATCCGCTGGATGCAGGAAAAACAGGGGCTGTGGACCTTTGATGCCCAGACCGAGGAGACCATTCTTGCCTATCTAAGCAGCGCCTACGGCCCCAAAGAAGGTGCCCGACGGCCACCGCTGCGGGCGGATCAATTGCCGGAAAACCCCTACCGAAAGCCGGCCAGCACAGAGTAACTCTACTATTCGGCGGGAGCGGAGCAGCGCTCCTGCCTTTACCCGCCTTAAATGCCCACGCTCCGCTCTGGTCAACTGGACAAATTCACTACAAGCCGTAGAATTTGCGCTCCGTTTTAAAGTGAGGCGAATAATGAGCACCCAAGACAGCTACCAGACTCAACTGGATGAAAAAGCCGCCCGGCTGGAGCAGATTTTCGCTCCCTTTACCCCTCCCCGTCTGGAAGTGTTTGCCTCCGACCCCAAGCATTACCGCATGCGCGCCGAGTTTCGTGTGTGGCATGAGGGAGACGATCTCTATTACATCATGTTTGATCAGGCCACCCGGGAAAAATACCGGGTGGAGCAGTTTCCGGCCGCCTCTGCGCTCATCAACACCGCCATGCCGCTGCTGCTGGAAGCCCTGCGCCCCAGCCCTGTGCTGCGCCGCAAGCTGTTTCAGGTAGACTTTTTGTCTTCCCTCAGCAACGAGCTGGTGATCAGCCTGCTCTATCATCGCCAGCTGGGTGAAGACTGGCAGGCGGAAGTGACAAACCTGCGCGCCTGGCTGAAAGAAAGAGGCATCAGCGCCCACATTATTGGCCGGGCTAAAAAGCAGAAACTGGTGCACGACTGTGATTATGTGCTGGAGCGGCTGAACGTGTCCGGCCAGGAGCTGATTTATCAGCAGGTGGAGAACAGCTTTACTCAGCCCAATGGCCGCATGAACGAAAACATGCTGAGCTGGGCGCTAGACGTGACTCAGAATGCCAGCGGTGATCTGCTGGAGCTGTATTGCGGCAACGGCAATTTCTCATTGGCCCTGGCAAAAAACTTTCGCCGGGTGCTGGCAACGGAAATTTCCAGCTCTTCGGTCAAGTCAGCCCAGTACAATATTGCTGCCAACGCCATCGATAACGTCACCATACTGCGTATGTCGGCGGAAGAGTTTACTCAGGCCATGCGCGGCGTGCGCGAGTTTCGCCGGTTAAAAGGCGTGGATCTGCCAAGCTATGAGTGCAATACCATACTGGTGGACCCGCCCCGGGCCGGGCTGGATGAAGACACGGTAAAGCTGGTTCAGGATTACGACAATATCGTTTATATCTCCTGTAATCCGGACACCCTGCGCCAGAACCTGGAAACCCTGAGCCAGACTCACCACATCAGCCGTTTTGCGCTGTTTGATCAGTTCCCCTACACCCATCATATGGAAGCCGGTGTGTATCTGACGCGCCGAAAGTGAATAGTGATGAGTGAAGACGTGAAATAAAAAAGGGGAGCCGAAGCTCCCCTTTTTGCTGCTTAGACTGAAGCTCAGTCCAGCATGTAGTTTTCCGGCAGGGCGATGCGGGCAACACCTGATTCCACGGCGGCCACGGCCACAGCGCGGGCTACGCGAGGCAGCAGGCGCGGATCCATCGGCTTCGGAATCACATAGTCTTTACCGAATTCCAGAGAGTCGTAACCGGAAGCAGTCAGCACTTCCTGAGGTACCGGCTCTTTGGCCAGAGAGCGAATGGCGTCTACGGCAGCCACTTTCATCTCGTCGTTGATCCGGGTGGCACGCACGTCCAGAGCACCGCGGAAGATAAAGGGGAAGCACAGCACATTGTTCACCTGGTTGGGGAAGTCGGAACGACCGGTACCCATCACCAGATCGGAACGAGTGGCGTGAGCCAGCTCGGGCTTGATTTCCGGATCCGGGTTGGAGCAGGCGAAGATAACCGGGTTCGGAGCCATCAGCTTGACGGCTTCAGCCGGCAGTACGTCGGGGCCGGACACGCCTACAAATACGTCGGCGTCGGTGATCACGTCTTCCAGAGTACGCTTGTCGGTGTTGTTGGCAAACAACGCCTTGTACTCGTTCAGATCGTCACGGCGAGTGTGAATAACGCCGTTGCGGTCCAGCATGTAGATGTTTTCACGCTGAGCGCCGCACTTGATCAGCAGCTCCATACAGGCAACGGCGGCAGCACCGGCACCCATACATACGATGTGCGCATCGGCAATGTCCTTACCCTGCACTTCCAGCGAGTTGATCAGACCCGCAGCAGTAACAATGGCGGTGCCGTGCTGGTCGTCATGGAATACGGGCACATTACAGCGCTCGATCAGCTCTTTTTCAATTTCAAAGCATTCAGGTGCCTTGATGTCTTCCAGGTTGATGCCGCCAAAGGTATCAGCGATGGCTTCAACGGTCTGAATAAATTCTTCGGTGGTGCGATGCTTGACTTCGATATCCACGGAGTCGAGGCCGGCGAAACGTTTGAACAGCAGCGCCTTGCCTTCCATTACCGGCTTGGAAGCCAGCGGGCCCAGGTTGCCCAGACCCAGAATGGCAGTACCGTTAGAGATAACCGCTACCAGGTTGCCTTTGGCAGTGTACTTGTAGGCATTTTCCGGATCGGCAGCGATTTCGCGCACCGGCTCGGCTACACCCGGGCTGTAAGCCAGGGCCAGATCTTTGGCGGTTTCCGCCGGCTTGCTGATTTCAACGGAGATTTTGCCCGGCTTGGGGAAAGCATGATAGTCGAGCGCTTTTTGACGGAAGTCGGTCATTTTGCGAGTACCCTGATGCGATTGTAGACATTTGTTTGATTACACTGTGAACAAGTTTATCACAATGTTTATACAATGTGATATTAATCAACTTTTTTCACCTTGCCCAGTCTGATCCACTTATTTTTCTCGGTAAAACTGCCAGGGCTGGTTAAGCCACAGTTGCCAGCCGGCCTTCTGTTTGCGCGGTTCGCCCCTCACAAAAAGCCGGTCTCCGGGGGTTAACCGGGCCAGCTGACCGCGCCATATGGCCGGCAGCCGCCTGCCTGAATGCAGCGTTAATCCGCTACGACTGATCAGTGTTATCTTGTCATGGCGAACGTGCACACTTTGCACCGTAACCAGCAAATGCTGCCAACGACGATTTACAGGCGTTGCCGGCAAGGCTCGTGACCAGATGCCACGGTTATGCCGGCGGGCTTGTTGCTCGGCCGCCAAGAGACAGCGCCAGTATTTGTGGTTGGGCTCAAACAGCATCAACTCACCCAATCCGGCTGCCAGCATGCTTTTTACCAGCAATTGTCCGCTATTTGTCAGTGGATAAGCCAAAAGGCGACCGTAATCATCACGCCTTTTTACTGCAAAAACCAGTTTCATTTGAATCTTTTCTGGTAATTTATTACTCAGCCATCGATGTGCTTTCTCTGCACCGGGTTCAGGTGCCAGACGTCCGTTTTTGTATAATTCCGGTGTGTCTATTCCCACCAGACGAATACGCCGGCCATCTGCAAGATATACAGTATCTCCGTCTATTACTTTTTTAACATTTGCAATTTCATACTTGGAGAATTGCGGGCAGGAGGCCTGAAGGCCAAAGGGTAATAAAAGCAGAAAAAACAGGGCGGGAACCAGCATGGCAGCACACCACAGGCAGGCAAGTCTGATTAACCATGGTGGAAATGGGGCTACAAGGCAAATAACAGGCAACAAAAAAGCGCCCGCAGGCGCTTTTTTGAGACCGGTGCAGCAACTTATTTTTTGCTGCCCAGCACGCCGAAACGCTTGTTGAAGCGATCAACACGGCCGCCGGTATCAAGAATTTTCTGCTTGCCGGTAAAGAAGGGGTGGCAAGAGGAGCAAACGTCCAGGTTCAGATCATGGCCCAGGGTGGAGCGGGTCTTGATCTCATTACCACAAGAACATTTGGCAACAATTTCTTTGTATTCCGGGTGGATACCTTGTTTCATGGACAACCTCTGTCAGTAGGCCGTGTCGCTATCTGATCCTGAGCCAGACACCACACGAGAGTTACACGTTTTGTGAAGGGTGCGAATAATATAGGATCGCCTTTTTTCAGGCAAGGAAAATGCGGATGAAAAAATCAGCAATGTCACCTTCGGCACAACAGGCTCTGATTCGGGTGGTACTGCCCGTCCCCCTGCGCCGGGAGTTCGATTATCTGTGTTCGCAGCCTTTGCCCGAAGCAGGTTGCCGGGTACGCGTGCCTTTTGGTAATCGCACTCTGGTGGGTCTGGTGCTGAGTCATCCGCAAACCACGGAACTGGATCCGGCCCGCATTAAGCCGGTAACCGCTGTTATCGACAACACGCCTGTACTGAATGAGGCAGACCGCAAACTGCTGGCCTGGGCGACACAATATTACCTGCACCCGCCGGGAGAAGTGTATTTTCAGGCCCTGCCTACCCTGCTGCGCAAAGGTGAAGAGGCCGGTTACCGGCCGGTGGAAAGCTGGCATGCACTGGAAGGCGATAACAGCAGCCTGAACCGGGCAACAAAACAGCGTGAAGCTTATGAGCTGCTGCAACACACTCCCATGACGCCGGGTGAGCTGGGAGCCAGGGGGGTCACTTCTGCAACGCTTAATGCCCTGGCCAAAAAAGGGCTGGCCGAAAAGCGGGAGAGCCTGCCCGCCCGCACCCACTGGCGCGGCAAGGTCACCATTAATGAAGACGCCAAACCCAGGCTGACCACAGAGCAGGCGCTGGCGGTGAGCGTGCTGCAGCAGGCGAACCGTTTCAGCCCCTTTTTGCTGGAAGGCATTACCGGCTCAGGCAAGACCGAAGTCTACCTGCAGGCCATGGAACCGGTATTAAAAGCAGGCAAACAGGTATTGGTCATGGTGCCGGAAATCGGCCTAACGCCCCAGACCATAGCCCGCTTTCAGCGCCGGTTTCCGCTGCCGGTATGCACCCTGCACTCGGCCATGAACGAGCGGGAACGGCTCGACGCCTGGCTGGCCTGCCAGGATGGCAGTGCCGCCATTGTGATTGGTACCCGCTCCGCATTGCTGACGCCCTTTGACCAGCTTGGCCTGATTATTATCGATGAAGAGCACGACAGCTCTTTCAAACAACAGGACGGCTTTCGCTATCATGCACGGGATCTGGCGCTGTTGCGCGCTCATCAGCTGAATATTCCCATTCTGCTGGGTTCGGCCACGCCCAGTTTTGAAAGTCTGCACAATGCCGCTGCCGGCAAATACCAGCTGCTTACTCTCAGCCAGCGGCCGGGTACCGCCACTGTGGCCGAGCATTTGCTGCTGGACAGCCGCCATGTACAGCTGGAGGCCGGGCTGTCGCCCCAGCTGCAGCAGCTGATGGCGGAAGAGCTCGGCAAAGGCAATCAGGTCATGCTGTTTCTTAACCGCCGAGGCTATGCGCCTGTGCTGCTGTGCCACGACTGCGGCTGGCTGGCAGACTGCGAGCGCTGCGATGCTCATTACACCTGGCACAAAAACGGCAACCGGCTGCACTGCCATCATTGCGATCATCAGCGCCCTCGTCCGCCCCAGTGCCCGCAATGTGGCAGCAGCAAGCTGGTGGGCACCGGCCTGGGCACCGAGCAGGTGGAGCAGGCGCTGGCAATGCTGTTTCCTCAGTACAACGTCATTCGTATCGACCGGGACAACACGCGCCGCAAGGGCAGCTTTGAGCAGCACCTGGAAGGCATTCGCGCCGGCAAATACCAGATTTTGCTTGGCACGCAAATGCTGGCTAAAGGACACCACTTTCCCGATGTGACCCTGGTGGCCATGCTGGATGTGGACGGTGCCCTGTTTGCCGGTGATTTTCGTGCCGCCGAGCGTCTGGCTCAGCTGTATATTCAGGTGGCCGGCCGCGCCGGCCGTGCCAGCAAACCGGGCCGGGTGGTGCTGCAGACCCATCATCCGGATCATGCCCTGCTGCAGGATCTGGCCAATCAGGGATACCGGCACTTTGCCCACACCGCGCTGGAAGAGCGCCGTCAGGCCGGACTGCCGCCCTACAGCTATCAGGCACTGTTTCGCTGCCAGGCCACTCAGGGCGAGGCCTGCCGGGAGTTCCTGGTACCGCTGGCTCAACAGCTGGCCCCGGCCCTGCCCGCCTCCGTGCTGTGTCTGGGGCCTTTCAGTGCGCGCATGGAGCGCAAGGCCGGCCAGTACCGTTATCAGATGCTGCTGCAGGCAAACAGCCGGCGGGAGCTGGCCAGCGCCTGCCGCCATGCACTGGCCATTGCCGACAGCCTGCCGGCAGCACGCAAGGTAAGGTGGTCACTGGATATTGATCCGCAGGAGCTGTGGTGAGGCCGGGCTCAGTGCTGCTGATCGGGCCGCGCGTCGTCGGGGCGGATCATGGATAACAGAAAGGTCAGCGCCCGGTGGCAGCTGGGCTCCCCCATCAGCATTTGAATATAATCATTCTTGATAGGCAGCACTTCCAGCCAGCGCTGAGTGAGCCAGGCGGCATCCTGCCAGCGCGGCTCGGGGTGCAGCGCGGCCAGTTCAGGATATTCCTCAAACACTTCCTGCAGTTTGTCGGACAAAATCTGCTCTACCGGCGACAATGCACAGGAGCGCCAGTTATCCAGCAATTCTACCTCAGCCTGCAACAGACCATCCTGCTCCTCTGCCAGCTCGCGAATGCGAAAGCGCTCTGTGGCTTCTACGGTAATACCCAGCATGCCGTCTTCAAGCGTATAAAAGTCCACGATTTTTACCCTGGCACCCAGCATATACAGGTCGCCCTTTCCGGTTTCGTCCGCATCTTCAAGCATGCCGATGCCAAAGCCGCGATCGTCCTTTTCTGCCTCAGCAATCATGCGTACATATCTGGGCTCAAAAATCCGCAGGGGCACTCTGCCTTCGGGTAATAAGTGCAGGGTAAGAGGAAGTAATGCCAGTTTCATGGACGACTCCTTGGTTACTTACCGGAATATAAAGCAGTAAACACCTTTTTTCTTGTCTCTAAAATGACCTGTGCATGAAATACCGGCTTTCACTCAAACGCCTGTCGCCCCGGCAAGGTAGTTTTTGAAGCCGGTTATGAGTAGAATTTACGCCCCTCGGGTTTTGCTCGACCTTGTCTCAAACTTTGGTGAACTGATAATGAAAGAACATATTCAAGCGCTGCTTGAGCAGACGGTCTCTACTCTCAAACAACAGGGCAAGCTGCCTGCCGAGCTGGAGCCACGCATCCAGGTAGACCGCACCAAAGACAAGGCCCATGGCGATCTGGCCACCAACCTGGCGCTGTTGCTGGCCAAACCGGCCAAACAGAACCCCCGCGCCCTGGCCCAGCTGCTGGTCGACAACCTGCCCGCTTCAGAGCTGGTCGCCAAAACCGAGCTGGCCGGCCCCGGCTTTATCAATTTCTTTCTCGACAGCAACTGGCTGGCTGGCCAGATAGACGCCATGGTGGCTGATGAACGTGCCAATGTGCCCGCCGCCGAGCAGCCGCAAACCGTGGTGGTGGATTACTCAGCCCCCAACGTGGCCAAGGAAATGCACGTGGGCCATCTGCGCTCTACCATTATCGGTGACGCCGTGGTGCGCACTCTGGAATTTCTTGGCCATAAAGTGATTCGCGCCAATCACATTGGTGACTGGGGCACCCAGTTCGGCATGCTGATTGCCTATCTGGAAAAGCTGGAGCAGGAAAACCCGGACGTGCTGTCTTCCGGTCTGTCTGATCTGGAGCAATTTTACCGGGAATCCAAACAGCAATATGACAACGATGCTGACTTTGCCGAGCGCGCCCGCAACTATGTGGTGAAGCTGCAGGGTGGCGATGAATACTGCCTGAACATGTGGCAGAAGCTGGTAGACGTGACCCTGAAGCACAACCAGGAAGTATACGACCGCCTGGGTGTATCATTGACCCCCGCCAATGTGATGGGCGAAAGCATGTATAACCCCATGCTCAACGACATTGTTGCCGATCTGCAGCAACAAGGCCTGGCGGTGGAAGACGAAGGTGCTCTGGTGGTGTACCTCGACGAGTACAAGAACAAAGACGGCGACCCCATGGGCGTGATAGTACGCAAGAAGGACGGCGGTTTCCTTTACACCACCACCGACATTGCCTGTGCCAAGTACCGCTATGAGCAGCTGGGTGCCGATCGTGCCCTGTATTTTATCGACTCCCGTCAGCACCAGCATCTGATGCAGGCCTGGACCATAGTGCGCAAGGCCGGCTACATTCCCGATTCCATGAGCCTGGAGCATCACGCTTTTGGCATGATGCTGGGCAAGGACGGTCGTCCGTTCAAGACCCGCTCCGGCGGCACCATCAAGCTGGTAGATTTGCTGGATGAGGCAGAAGAGCGCGCCGCCGCCCTGCTGGAGCAGAAAAACACCGATCTCAGCGCCGAAGAAAAAGCTCAGGTTGCCAGCCGGGTGGCCATGGCGGCGGTGAAATATGCCGATCTGTCCAAGAGCCGCACCACCGACTACATCTTTGACTGGGACAACATGCTGTCGTTTGAGGGCAATACCGCTCCCTACCTGCAATATGCCTACACCCGGGTGCAGTCCATCTTCCGCAAGGCCGGCGTCAGTGCCGATGCGCTGACCGGTAACGTCATCATTGACGCTCCGGCAGAAGAAGCTCTGGCCCAGAAGCTGGTGCAGTTCAACGATACCGTCAGGTCGGTGGCCGACAAGGGCATGCCACATCTGCTGTGCCTCTACCTGTACGAGCTGTCCGGTGCCTTTATGAGCTTCTACGAAGCCTGCCCCATCAATAAGGAGGGCGTGCCGGCCGAGGCGCGGGCCAGCCGTCTGCGCCTGTGCGCCGCCACCGCCAAGGTACTGCAACAGGGTCTGTCCCTGCTGGGCATCGATACTCTGGAGCGGATGTAAGCCATGGCCAGGGATTATGTTCGCCGCAGCCCGCCCAAGAAAAAGGGCGGTAATAGCAAGCGCACCGGCAACAGCCGTGGTCGTGCGCCAGAGCGCAGTATTCCCTGGCTGGCCATTATATTTGCTCTGATATTGCTGGGGGGAATGGGCTACATCATTTTTCTGATTAAAGGCTCTGCCGGCACCTCACCGTCAGCCACGCCGGCTGCCACTCAGCAACCACCGCAGGCTCCGGCCAAAAAGGTGGATCCCATCGATCAAAAACCAGTAGAAAAATGGCGCTACATAGAGCAACTGGAAAACAAGGAAATCGTGGTCAGCCCGGCCAAACCCGCAGAAGCACGTAAAAAGCCCGAAGCGGCACCAGACAAAATCTATTACATGCAGTGCGGATCATTCCGCTCTTCTGCTCAGGCTGAGCAGCTCAAGGCCCGCATTGCCTTTCAGGGTCTCAGCTCGGAAGTCAAACGCAGCGAGGGCAGCAATGGTGTCTGGTACCGGGTGGTGATGGGTCCCTATGAGAGCAAGCGCAAGGCCGACCAGGCCAAGCATAAAATGAGCAGCATCAACACCGGTTGCATACTGTTGCAGGGCTAATCATAGTCGCGGTCTCGCAGCGACCTGCCTGAAACAACTTCAACCCAAGAGTGCGCCTGCAGGGTTGAAGTTTTTCCTGCCCGCCCCCATCTTCGTGAACATGACATTCTCGCCGGTCCGGCCGGCAACACCGTCAAGTGAGGTTCACAGTGACAACAATCGTTTCAGTTCGCCGTAACGGCAAGGTAGTTATCGGTGGCGACGGCCAGGTTTCTCTTGGTAATACCGTAATGAAAGGCAACGCCCGCAAGGTACACCGGCTGCACAACGGCAAGGTACTGGCCGGTTTTGCCGGTGGCACCGCCGACGCCTTTACCCTGCTGGAACGCTTTGAGGCCAAGCTGCAGGCTCACCAGGGCAATCTGGAGCGTGCTGCCGTGGCATTGGCCAAAGACTGGCGGACCGACCGCGCTCTGCGCCGGCTGGAAGCCCTGCTGGCGGTCGCTGACGACAAGCACTCCTTTATCATTACCGGTAACGGCGACGTGGTACAGCCCGAGCAGGATCTGATCGCTATCGGCTCCGGCGGTCCCTACGCTCAGTCGGCGGCACGCGCCCTGCTGGAAAATACCGATATGGATGCCCGGGACATAGTGGAAAAAGCACTCACCATTGCCGGCGATGTGTGCGTGTACACCAACGGTAACCAGACTATTGAAGAACTCGACTACGGCCAGTAACGGTCCATTGCAACAGGATTGAATTATGTCTGAAATGACCCCGAGAGAAATTGTTCACGAGCTGGACCGTTTTATTGTTGGCCAGAGTGAAGCCAAACGCGCCGTAGCCATTGCCCTGCGCAACCGCTGGCGTCGTATGCAGCTTGAGCCCGAACTGCGCCAGGAAGTGACTCCCAAAAACATTCTGATGATAGGCCCTACCGGCGTGGGCAAAACCGAAATTGCCCGCCGTCTGGCTAAACTGGCCAATGCGCCCTTTATCAAGGTAGAAGCGACCAAGTTCACCGAAGTTGGCTATGTAGGTAAAGAAGTAGACTCTATTATTCGCGATCTGACCGATATCGCCATGAAGATGGTGCGCGAACAACAGGTAGAAAAACACCGCCATCGTGCCGAAGAAGCGGCCGAGGAACGGGTGCTTGATGCCCTGCTGCCCAACCCCCGCAACACCTGGGGTGAAGAAGAAAAGGCCGACAACAGCGGCAGCCGCCAGCTGTTCCGCAAAAAACTGCGGGAAGGCCAGCTCGATGACAAGGAAATCGAAATCAATGTAGCTGCACCGCAGATGGGTGTGGAGATCATGGCTCCTCCCGGCATGGAAGAAATGACCAACCAGCTGCAGGGCATGTTCCAGAATCTGGCAGGCAACACCAGCAAACAGCGCAAAATGAAGATAAAAGAAGCCTTCAAGCTGCTGGTGGAAGAAGAAGCCGCCAAGCTGGTGAATCCGGAAGAGCTGAAAGAGCAGGCCATTCATGCAGTGGAAAACCACGGCATCGTCTTTATCGATGAGTTCGACAAAATCTGTAAACGTGGCGAAAGCTCGGGCCCGGATGTATCCCGCGAAGGCGTACAGCGCGATTTACTGCCACTGATTGAAGGCAGCAGCGTGAACACCAAGCACGGTATGGTACGTACTGACCACATGCTGTTTATCGCTTCCGGTGCCTTTCAGGTTGCCCGCCCGTCGGATTTGATCCCCGAGCTGCAGGGCCGTCTGCCCATTCGGGTTGAGCTGAGCTCACTCACCGCAGAAGACTTTGAACGTATTCTTACCGAGCCCAGTGCTTCACTCACCGAGCAGTACAAGGCACTGCTGGCCACCGAAAATGTAAACGTCGAATTCACCGACGATGGCATTCGTCGTCTGGCTGACGCCGCCTGGCGGGTGAACGAAACCACCGAAAATATCGGTGCCCGCCGGCTGCATACCGTGATGGAACGCCTGCTGGATGAGCTTTCATTTGAAGCTTCAGACAAATCCGGTGAAACCATTACCGTAGATGCGGACTATGTAGATCGTTATTTGAAGAATCTGGTGGAAGACGAAGATCTGAGCCGCTTTATTCTCTGATATCTGCTGTTTACGGGAGCGGTCACATCATTGTGATTGAAAACCGCTCCCGCCTCTTTATACTGAGGTTATCTTGTCTTCAGGCGTGGCAGAATCCATGGAATACAATACCTCTGAACTGTGTGATACCTACATTGATATGGTCGATGTGGTTGAACCCATGTTTTCCACTTTTGGCGGACGTAACTCTTTTGGCGGTCTGGTGTCGACCGTCAAATGCTTTGAGTCTAACGGTTTAATCCTTGAGACAGTAAAGCAGAACGGTGTGGGCCGTGTATTGCTGATCGACGGTGGCGGCTCGCTGCGTCGTGCATTGATCGATGCGGACATTGCTGAAACAGCAGCAGAAAATGGCTGGGAAGGGATTGTCTGCTATGGCTGCGTACGTGAGGTGGATGCGCTGGAAGAAACCGATATCGGCATTCAGGCACTGGCGTCCATTCCGGTGAGCTCCGACGATAACAACATGGGTGAGCTGGATGTGCCGGTCAACTTTGGCGGCGTGACCTTTTTACCGGAAGATCATCTCTACGCCGACACCACAGGTATTATTCTCTCGCCGGAAGCCCTCGATATCGAGTAATACTGTTCTGATGATAAAACGCCGGCTTTAAGCCGGCGTTTTTACAAAAAACAGCGGTGATCAGACGCTTTCTTCTACCTGGTCAATTTTGCCCAGCAGTGCCTGCAGGCGCTCTTGCCAGGCTTGCTGCTGCTGACGCAGCTGCTGGTTTTCGTCGCCCAGCTTGCCGTTCTGCTCTTTCAGCTCGTCCACTTCCATCTGCAGCAAAGAAATGGTATCCACCGCCGTCTGGATTTTGGCTTCCAGCTTTTCCAGTACATCAAAAGACATGTTCTAACCCCTGTAATTCACGTTTACCGGCCATCGGGCCACACACCGTCGAGCATACCTTGGCCTCAGGATGACAACAAGATGCCATATGAAGCACAAGCGCAATTGGCGCAAAAATCTGCCTGTTGGCGTCAGATATTCTGACTCATATCAAAAGAAGGCTTGTCTGAACCGGGCCGGCCTACCACCCTGGCCGGCACACCGGCTACCGTGGTGTGAGCAGGAACCGGATCCAGCACTACACTGCCGGCACCAATTTTGGCCCCTTTACCCACTTCAATATTGCCCAGAATTTTAGCACCGGCACCAATCATGACCCCTTCACGGATCTTGGGATGGCGATCGCCGCCTTCCTTACCGGTGCCACCCAGAGTCACACTCTGCAAAATGGACACATCGTCTTCTATTACTGCTGTCTCTCCCACCACTATGCCGGTGGCATGGTCAAACATAATACCCTTGCCGATGCGTGCTGCCGGATGTACATCCACGCCAAATACCACTGAAATCTGATTCTGCAGGTAGGTGGCCAGCGCGCGGCGATGATGATGCCACAGCCAGTTGGCTACCCGGTAGCCCTGCAGGGCGTGAAAACCTTTCAGATACAACAACGGGGTAGAAAACAAATCCACTGCCGGATCCCGCTCCTGTACTGCACAAATATCGGCGGCTATCGTATCCAGAATGGCAGGCTCTTCATCCAGTGCTCCCTCGATAATTTCCCGCAGACAAATAGCTGGCATCACGTTGCTGTCCAGCTTGTTGGCCAGAATAAAACTCAGGGAGCATTTAAGGGTATCGTGGTTCAGAATGGTGGAGTGAAAAAAGCTGCCCAGCATGGGCTCTTCCGCGATCATGCGCTGAGCTTCTTCACGAATACGCAACCAGGTTCTGGATTGAATGCCGTCTTCCATGGGTAAAACCTTGTTTTTAAAATGTATGTTCACTCGCTTTCGAGCCGCTTGTCGAAAGGTACTACCGAAACAGGATCCATGTGGATAATGATATCGGCGTCAGGAAACAGCTCACGCAACGCTTGCTCGGCGATGTCGGCAATGCGGTGAGCATGTACCAGAGGAAGCTGATCATCAAGCTCCAGGTGAAGCTGAATAAATCGGGTCGGGCCAGAACGCCGGGTGCGCAGATCATGTAGCCCCCGCACTCCTTTCACTGCCAGACAGCATTCCATAATGCGCTTTTGCTCTTCATCGGGCAACCGTCTGTCGAGCAACATTTGCGCGGAATCATAGCCAATTTTCAAGGCACCATACAAAATATGGCCGCCAATCAGCACGGCAAACAATCCGTCGGCCCAGTGCCAGCCCAGCCAGGACAATACAATGGCCGCCAACACAGCCACATTTAGTAAAATATCAGAACGATAGTGCAGCTGGTCTGCCTTGATGGCCACCGACTGAGTCCGTTTAATCACATACTGCTGAAAGCTGATCAGCGCCAGGGTCAGCACCAGCGAAAATACCATCACCCAGATACCGGCTTGCGGCCGCTCCACCACCTGAGTATTCAGTAACCGGGAAATACCATTAATAATCAGAAATACTGCCGAGCCACTGATAAAAGCAGACTGGGCAAGACCCGCCAGCGACTCTGCCTTGCCATGACCAAAACGGTGATCTTCATCTGCAGGAACAAGAGCATAGCGAATGGCCATCAGGTTCACCAGAGAAGCACTGATATCCAGCAATGAATCGGTAAGAGAAGCCAGCATGCTGGCGGAGCCGGTATAAAACCAGGCTCCCAGCTTGGCAATAATTAAAAGTCCGGCAACCAGGGTAGCCGCTATGGCTGCCGTGGTTACCAGACGGGAATAAGTCTGAGTCATGAGCCGGCTGATAAATAGATTTGAGCTATTATAACGCCGGCTGGATTATCGTCAGGCGTTTTCGACTAAAGTGCGATATCAGGCGAGATCACACATCAGCTCTTCCAGTTCATCACGACTGTCTTCCATCAGATGATACAGCTCAAAGGCATCATGGGCCGACAGTGACAGACACACCGGTGCGCCGGCCACGTCTTCACAAATAACCACCATGCCCTGCTCGCCCCGGCAAAACTGCACATGGTCAAAATCCACAATAAAGTGTTGCTGCCGTTCAGCTACCTCCACTTCCAGCTCACCACCGGGGTGCAATATCATAGTGGCTTTCGCTGAATGAGTATCTGTCAGAACATAACTGCACTTTTTACTCAACATCACCTTTATCCTCCACTGGTTGCCGGTGCCTGCGACCAAGTGTAGGCCAGAGCGCTCAATAAATAACCAGCGAGTATAAATATTATTTCTGGTTACTGCCCGCCACCCACTGCGCCGGCAAACCCCTGCTGCCGCCAGGCCTCATAGCTGATCACCGCCACCGCGTTGGACAGGTTAAGACTGCGGCTGCCGGGCTGCATGGGAATGCGAATACGGTATTCCGGCGACATACCCGCTAACACCTCATCGGGCAGGCCCCGGGTCTCGGGGCCAAACAGCAGCACATCACCGGGCTGATAGCTTGCCTCATGATGATGGCGGCTGCCCTTGGTGGTGCAGGCAAAAATGCGCCGGCCAGCCATGGCCTGCACAAAGGCGGCATAGTCTTTGTGCAGGGTGATTTGGCCATAATCGGTGTAATCCAGCCCGGCCCGGCGCAGTCGTTTCTCATCCAGGCTGAATCCCAACGGCTCTATCAGATGTAGCCGGCAGCCGTTATTGCGCACCAGGCGCATAATATTGCCGGTATTGGGTGCAATCTCCGGCTCATACAAAGCAATGTCAAACATGTATTATCTCTTTGCGGGCAGCCCGTCGGGCACAAAAGCGCGGCGCTGGTCCAGTTGCCACCAGGCCCAGCCCAGGGTCAGACCCCGGGCTGCCATAAAACACAACATGGCCAGCCAGAGGGCATGATTGCCCAGGCTCTGACTCAGCCACCACACCGGAAAGAATACCCCCAAAGTAGACACCAGCATCATATTGCGCATGGCCCGGCCCTGAGTGGCTCCAATAAAAATACCGTCCAGCACAAAGCACCAGCAGGACACCAGCGGCATGGCCACCAGCCAGGGCAGAAAGCCATAGGCCTGTTGTTGTACCGACTCAATGCTGGTGATTTGCCCAACCAGCGGCTTGCCCGCCAGCCAGAACACCAGGGTAAACAGCACCGCCACAAGCAGGCCCCAGAACAGATTAAGGCCGCAGGCCAGCCGAAAGTGCCGCCGGCTGCCCCGGCCAATGGCCTTGCCCACCATGGCTTCGGCGGCGTAGGCAAAACCGTCCATGCCGTAGGAGATAAACATCAGAAAATTCATCAGCACCGCATTGGCGGCCACCACCGCATCGCCCAGCCGGGCACCCTGAAAGGTCATAAACACAAAGGTCAGCTGCAGGCAAAGCGCACGAATAAAGATATCCCGGTTCAGCCCCAGCAACCGGCGAAAGGCATCAATACTCAGAGCGTTTTGCCAAAAGCCCGGAGCCGGCACTGTGTCGCGACGCTTGAGGGTGCGCCACACCAGCCAGGCACCCAGTGCCATGGCGGCATAGTCCGCCAGCACAGAGGCGGCAGCGGCTCCTTTGACCTGCCAGCCCAGCCCCACCACAAACCAGATATCCAGTACTATATTGGCCCCGTTACCGAGGATCAGCAGCCACATGGGCGCTCTGGCATTCTGATTGCCCAGCAGCCAGCCCAGCAGCACCAGGTTGGTGAGCGCCGCCGGCGCGCTCCAGATGCGCACACTCACATATTGCCGGCCATAGGTTTCTACCTCGGCGCTGGCACCCGCCAGCCGGAACGCCAGCTCGATAATGGGAACCTGCAACAACAATAACGCCAATGCCAGCCCCCAGGCCAGCACCAGGGCACGCACCAGCACGCCCAGCAGCTCCTGCTCCCGGCGGGCACCAAAGGCCTGAGCGGTCAGCCCGGTGGTAGACATGCGCAGAAAGCCCAGCAGAAAAAACAGCAGGCTGATAATGGCCGCACCCACGGCCACGCCACCCAGATAATACGGCTGCTCCAGATGGCCGATAACCAGGGTATCAACCAGCCCCAGCAACGGTACGGTAATATTGGACAGCACCATGGGCATGGCCAGGGCAAACACCTGGCCATGCCGGCGGGCATTCAGAAAAGAAGTCGTCAAGAAAAGCTCGTTATTACGCAGTAAAAATCAGTCGTGCCAGCGTTTTACAATACGCTCAAAGTCCTGCAGCAGCAGCTGGCCATCCACCAGCGGAATGCCGCTGCCTTCATCAAATACCGGCCGGAACGAGGCATGCAGCTCGCCGTTGGGGTTAACCAGAGACACAGAGGCGGAGTGATCCACCAGATAGTCTTGTTCGCCACGCTCGTGCACGCCATAAATCAACCCCAGCTGCTGTACCGCCGGCATCAGCTTATCGTGTTCGGCAGTGGCAGCGATAAATGCCGAATTAAAATGGGCGGTATAGGCTTTGAGTCGCTCCGGCGTATCCCGCTCGGGATCCGCCGACACAAACACCACCTGAGCCTTGTCACTTAATTGCATCAGCTCGGGGTAGATGCGGGACAGATCCGACAGGGTAGTCGGGCAGATATCCGGACAAAAGGTATAGCCCACAAACACCAGGCTCCAGTGATCCTGCAACTCTGCTTCGGTAAAAGGCTGACCTTCGGCGTCGGTAAGCGCAATATTGCTCAGGGGCCGGGGCTCGGGGTATACCACTACGGCTTCTGTCAGGGTATTGGCCCGGTTGTTATACCAGGCAATGCCGCTCAGCGTGCCTGCCACCAGCAGGGTCAGCGCCAGTAACCAAATCAGCTTGTTTGTGTTAGCCATAGTCTATCCAGTGATCCGCCAGAATAAGAACAAACAGCCACATCAGGTGACTGATTGAAAAGCGGAAACATTGTAATGCGGTTTGCGGCCCGGGTCTAAACTTGAGCCGCCAGGCCCACTGCATAAAGCGCAGATTCAGCACCAGCGAACCCAGCAGATAGGCCGGCCCCGACATGCCCACCACCCAGGGCAGCAGACATACCAGGGTCAGCAGCAGGGTATAGAGCAGCACACAGGTTTTGGTGAACTCAATGCCGTGAGTGACCGGCAACATGGGAATATCGGCCTTGGCATAATCGTCCCGCCGGTGAATGGCCAGGGCCCAGAAGTGCGGCGGCGTCCAGGTAAAGATAATCATCACCAGCAACAACGCATAACCGTGAAACTCACCACTGACCGCCGTCCAGCCCAGCAGCGGCGGCATGGCACCTGCCAGACCGCCAATCACAATATTTTGCGGCGTGGCCCGCTTCAGCCAGACCGTATACACCACCGCATAACCCAGTAAGGAGGCCAGGGTCAGCCAGGCGGTGAGCGCATTAACAAACAACAGTAATATGGTCAGACCGGTGGCCGAGAGCGCCAGCGCAAACGCCAGTGCCCTGGGCGTGGCTACCCTGCCTTGCGCCACTGGTCTGTGATGAGTGCGCGCCATTTTAATGTCGATGCGCCGGTCCAGCACATGATTAATCGCCGCCGCGCCGCCCGCCATCAGACCAATGCCTGCCGTTGCCGCCACCAGCGTCTGCACCGACGGCAGCACCTCGGTCAGAAACATGCCCACCACGGCGGTCAGCAAAATAAGCGCCACCACCTTGGGTTTGGTCAGTGCGAAATAGTCCTGCCAGATGTGTGACCGGCTGGTGAAAATTGCCAGGCTTCTTGCCATTTTTCCTCCCCAAAGCGCCCCAGGCGCTCTCCCGTTCCGGTTAAAATCAACAGCAATACGGCAGCACCGCCGTTATGAGCCACCGCTACCCACAACGGCAGGTGCAGTACCACATTGGCCACGCCCAGCGCCAGCTGCAGCAGCACCATCAGCCCCAGCGCCAGCCCCCAGAGGCGCAAGCCGGGATGACGACCAAGCTGCCGGGCAAGGGCCAGCAACAGCACGGCGGTGACCATGGCCCACAGCCGGTGAGCGGCATGAATGGTGGCCCGCTCCGGCTGGCTGAGCACGCCATACTGGTAGGTTTCTGCGGGCATGCCATGAGGATGAAAGGCACTCCACTGCCACTGGCTCAGCCAGTCGCCCTGACATACCGGCAGCTCGGTGCAGGCCAGAGCGGCATAGTTGGCCGCCGTCCAGCCACCAAGGGCAATCTGCAGCACCAGCGCCGCCAGCGCCAGCCGGAACAATCTGCTCACGCCCTGCATCTTTGGCTGGGGTCCCTTGTACGCTCCCTGCCGGCACCATAGCCAGAACAACAGTGCCAGTATGGTAAAGCCGCCCAGCAAATGCCCCATCACCACAAAGGGCATTAAATTCAGGGTCACCGTCAGCATGCCCAGGGTCGCCTGCCCCAACACCAGCGCCAGCAACAAAAAGGCGGGCAGCCGGTAACGGCGGTTGGCAGGTCTGAGCGACACCAGCGCCATCACTAAAATGGTCAGCCCCAGAGTGCCGGCGGCATAGCGGTGGATCATTTCATTGCGCGCCTTGGTCACTTCCAGCGGCGCATCGGGAAAGCGCTCGGCGGCCAGGGCATGTTCACCGGCACTGGCGGGTACATAATTAAAGCCGTAGCAGCCGGGCCAGTCGGGGCAGCCCAGGCCGGCATCGGTGAGCCGGGTAAAGGCTCCCAGCAGCACCACCACCAGGGTCAGCACAAAGGCAAAGCCACATAATGCACGCATGCAGCCTCCTTATCCGGCCCGGGAATATTTCAGCAGGCGGCGCAGGTCTTCCAGCAGTGCCTTGCCGGTATGGCGGTTCTGTTCTGCGCTCTTGTCCATGGGGTAGCGCATCACCAGCAACCCCGGCGGATCGGCAATATAGACAAAGCCAGCCTCCAGCAATTCATCAGCGGGCTGCTCGGTCACCATCACCCTGCCCTCGTTGCGGCCCAGCGCCAGATCCAGATTATGCAGCATGCTTTTGGCCGGTGCGCAGTAGTCACAGGGCTCGTCGGTTACCAGCACCAGCCGCCACTGGCCGGCGGCACTGATGTTGCCTTTAACCCATTCACCATGGCCGGTTACGCCGGGCGTAAACCAGCCTTTGGCCAGCACCAGCCAGGCCAGCAGCGGAGGAAGTAAAAACACGGCCACCAGGGCCAATACCGGTTTATGTTTCATCATAAGGCCTCCGATACCACCATATTGCCGCCAGCCAGATGGCTGCGGTCATGGCAAACCATTGCACCGCATAGCCAAGGTGTTTTTCCGGCCCCATCACCACCGGCTGCCACTGGCCGGCGTTCATATCGGTTTTCAGCACCATGGGCAGTACCGGCTGACCCCAGTGTGCAGCCAGTAACTCAGGGGCCAGGCTGACTACCCGACGGGAATCTGTATTGGGTTCATTACCAAAACTCAGCGGAGGCTGCCAGGGACGTACCAGCACACCGCTGAGCTGCACCGGGCCATCATCAAGGGCGGGAGTAACAGGCAATTGGCCACGATCGGCACTGGCCGGCCACCAGCCGGTGTCTACCGCCAGCAGCCCCAGTGCGGTTTGCAGCGGCATAATGCGGCGATAGCCGGGCCGGCCGTTTTCAATCTGGTTATCCAGAAACAGCTCGCCGCCGGCGAGAAACACACCACTGGCCTGCAGCTCATAACCAAAGGGCTGCTCCATGGTCATGGCTTCTTTCAGCTCCAGCCGAATGCCGCTGCGCTGCTGCCACTGCTCCAGCAGCACGCGCTTTTCATCGGCCCGGGACAGCTGCCAGATGCCCATGAATACCATCAGCCCGGAGATGGCTGCGGTTAATACCAGTAATCCGCCGCGTTTTCCTATACTCAAGGCACACATCCTTTTGTTACGCCCGTATATATGCTTCTTAAACTACTGATAATATTATTGTTGTTATTAATGATCGGTAACCTGATGCTGGGCCTGAAAGCCATGCTCAGCCACCGGGATCCGGCGCTGATGGCCCGCTACATCGGCCGCCGGCTCTGGTGTGCCGGGCTTGTCCTGCTGCTGCTGATCATCGCGCTGGCCACCGGTGTGCTGAGCACCAAGCCAACGCCATTTTAAGTGCCGTTTGAAACACTTATAAAATATAGACAAAGACAAACAGACACAGCCAGACCACATCCACAAAATGCCAGTACCAGCTGCTGGCCTGAAAGCCGAAATGCTGGGCCGGCGTAAAATGCCCCTTGTTGACCCTGAGCCACATAATAAACAGCATTATGGTGCCCAGGGTGACGTGAGCACCGTGAAAACCGGTCAGCAGAAAAAAGGTATTGCCATAAATGCCCGAGTCGAGCCGCAGCCCCAGATCCTGATAGGCATGCACGTATTCCCACACCTGCAGGCCGAGAAACAGCCCCCCCAGCACCACAGTGGCACCCAGCCAGGCCTTGAGCCGGCTACGTTGCTGCTGCAGCAGCGCCAGGTGCGCCGCATGCACGGTGACCGATGAGGTCAGCAGTATCATGGTGTTGATCAGCGGCAGCCCCAGCCAGCCCATGGCGGTGGTTTCCATGCCGCCGGGGGTGGTCAGCAAGGGCCATACCGGCTGAAAGTCGGGCCACAGCACCTGGTGGGTCATGGCATTGTTGCCGGCCCCGCCCAGCCAGGGCACGGACAATACACGGGCGTAGAAGAGCGCACCAAAAAAGGCACCAAAGAACATGATTTCCGAGAAAATAAACCAGGTCATACCCTGGCGAAAGGATCTGTCCATCTGCTCGCTGTAGAGGCCCTGATGAGACTCGCTGATCACATTGGAGAACCAGCCGAACAGCATGATGGTCATCACCAGGGTACCGGCGGCAAACACCACAGGGCCGGCAATGCCCCACAAACCTGCCGACCAAAGCCCGGCCCCGGCCGCCAGCAGAAACAAACCCACAGCGCCGGTCAGCGGCCAGGGACTTTGCGCCGGTACATAATATTTATCCGTTTTGACCGCCATCATTGCCTCCTTGCGCAGCCACCTGCTCACTGATGTCGTAAAGGGTGTAGGACAGAGTAAACACCTCTATGTCGGCAGGCAGGGCTTCATCCACATAAAAGGTCATGGGCATTACCGCAGTTGCCCGGCCGTCCAGCGGTTGCTCCTGAAAGCAAAAGCACTCTGTCTTGCGCAGATAGGCTGCTGCCCGCCCCGGCGACACCGACGGAATGGCCCGCAACACCTGACCGCTGACACCCGGGTTGGTGACGGTAAAGTCCACCCTGTGCATCTCTCCCGGGTGCACACTCAGGCGCTGCACCGAAGGCGTAAACTCCCCTCTCAGGCCGGCACTCTGGTAGGTAATAAATTCCACCGTTATCTGTCTGTGCTCATTTACACCCTGTGCCGCCACCGCGGCGGTATTGTCGGTTTTACCGTTAAGCCCAGTAATGTCACAAAAAACGTCATAGAGCGGCACCAGCGCAAAACCAAAGCCAAACATGGCCACGGCCAGAAGCCCCAGTTGTCCGGCTTTTTTAGCAATGCTCATTATTTCACCTCGGGGGGCGTATCAAAGGTGTGATAGGGCGCCGGTGACGGCACTGTCCATTCCAGCCCTTCAGCACCCTCCCAGGGGCTGGCCTCAGCCTTGGCACCACCGCGAATACATTTGATCACCACCGCCAGCAGCAACAGCTGCGACAGACCAAAAGCAAAGCCCCCTATGCTGACCAGGGCGTTAATATCGGCAAACTGCAGCGAGTAGTCGGGAATACGCCGAGGCATGCCGCCCAACCCCAGAAAATGCATGGGAAAGAACAACACATTCACCGACACCACTGAGCACCAGAAATGCCACTTGGCCAGGCATTCATCAAACATATGACCGGTCCATTTGGGCAGCCAGTAATACACCGCCGCCAGCACCGAAAAAATGGCCCCGGTTACCAGCACATAGTGAAAATGCGCCACCACAAAATAGGTATCGTGATACTGAAAGTCCGCCGGTGTAATGGCCAGCATCAGGCCGCTGAAGCCACCGATGGTAAACAGCACAATAAAGGCCAGGGCAAACAGCATGGGCACTTCAAAACTGATGGAGCCCCGCCACATGGTGGCCACCCAGTTGAACACCTTGACCCCGGTGGGCACCGAGATCAGCATGGTGCAGTACATAAAGAACAGCTCCGCCGCCACCGGCATGCCCACGGTAAACATATGGTGGGCCCACACCAGAAAACTGAGGCCGGCAATGGAGGCGGTGGCATACACCATGGAGGCATAACCGAACAGCCGCTTGCGGCTGAAGGCGGGAATGATGGCCGAGATAATGCCAAAGCTCGGCAATATCATGATGTAGACCTCGGGGTGACCAAAGAACCAGAAAATATGCTGAAACATCACAGGATCCCCGCCCCCGGCGGCTTCAAAGAAACTGGTGCCGAAGTATTTGTCGGTCAGCACCATGGTGGCGGCCCCCGCCAGCACCGGCATCACCGCAATCAGCAGAAAGGCGGTAATAAACCAGGTCCAGCAGAACATGGGCAGCTTCATCCAGGTCATGCCCGGCGCACGCAGGTTCCAGATGGTCACAATGACGTTAATGGCCCCCATAATGGAACTGATGCCCATAATATGAATGGCAAACACAAACAGCGCTGTGCTGTCGGGGCCATAGGTGGTAGACAGGGGCGCGTAGAAGGTCCAGCCGAAGTTGGGGCCGCCGCCGGGCACAAACAGGGAGCCCAGCATCAGCACAAAGGCAAAGGGCAGAATCCAGAAGCTCCAGTTGTTCATGCGCGGCAGTGCCATGTCGGGCGCGCCTATCATCATGGGAATCATCCAGTTGGCCAGCCCCACAAAAGACGGCATGACGGCACCGAAGATCATCACCAGGCCATGCATGGTGGTCATCTGGTTAAAGAAGTTGGGCTCCACCAGCTGCAGCCCGGGCTGAAACAACTCGGCCCGGATTACCATGGCCATGGCCCCGCCCACAAAGAACATGGCCAGGCTGAACAGCAGATACATGGTGCCAATGTCTTTGTGATTGGTGGTAAACAGCCAGCGGCCTATGCCCCTGACGGGGCCATGATGATGTTCATCTCCGGTGAGGTGAATGTCGGCGGTTTCCGTGCGATCCATCTGTGCCATGCTGCCCCCTATTGTCCCTGCCGGGCCTGATCAATGTCTTTGGGCTGCACCGAATCACCGGTATCGTTGCCCCAGGCGTTACGTTCATAGGTAATGACTGCCGCCAGCTCTTTCAGCGTCAGCTGTTTGTCAAAGCTCTGCATGGCAGAGCCTGACTTGCCGTGTACCACTATATCTATGTGCGCAGCGCGGTCATTCAGCACCAGCTCACTGCCCTTCAGTGCCGGAAACACACCGGGCAGACCGTTACCATCGGGCTGATGGCAGGCAGCGCAGGCTTTCTTGTATACCTGCTCACCCAGGGTCATTAATTCTTCCATGCTCATTTCCATGTCCAGCAGCTTCTGCTCGGCAGCTTTGGCGTCTGCCTGCTCGGTTTTTAGCTGAGCCAGCCAGCCGTCAAATTCTTCCGGCGCGCGGGCGTCCACCACTATGGGCATAAAGCCGTGATCCTTGCCGCACAGCTCGGCGCACTGGCCGCGATAAAGGCCTGGCTCATTGATACGGGTCCAGGCTTCGTTAATAAAACCGGGCACAGCGTCTTTTTTTACTGCAAAAGCCGGCATCCACCAGGAGTGGATCACGTCGTCGGAGGTAATAAGAAAACGCACCTTGCGATCCGTGGGCAGCACCAGGGGCTGATCCACTTCCAGCAGGTAGTTTTCGCCCTTGTTGAGTTGTCCCTGAATCTGCTCGGGCATGGTGGCCAGCAGGCTGTAGAACTCGACGCCTTCATTAAAATATTTGTAGTGCCATTTCCATTGGGAGCCAGTGATTTGCACGGTGAGATCCGACTCGGACGCATCTTCCATGGCCACCAGGGTTTTAGTGGCGGGCACTGCCATGGCGATAAGAATAACGAAGGGAATAAGGGTCCAGAGAATTTCGACCCTGGTGCTTTCGTGAAACTGGGCCGCCTGAGCCCCTTTGGATTTGCGGTGATGGATCATGGCCCAGAACATAATGCCGAACACCACCAGGCCAATAACGGCACAAATGGCCAGAATGGTCATGTGCAGCCCGTATACCTGCTGGCTGATATCGGTGACCCCTTCGGTCATGTTAAGGCGTGTTTGCGCTTGTGCAGGCATAACGGCCAGTAATGGCCACAGCAGCAGAATAGGCTTCACGTGCACCCCCAATCGTTTCATCCTGTAAACCGGAGTACTCGGCGGTTTTACCCAAATGACTACATGCTTCCATTCGGTGTTTTAAGTAAAGCAGCAGTTAAGGAAATGTAAAATGTAAAAGCGGGGATTGGGGATTGGGGATTGGGGATTGGGGATTGGGGATTGGCAGGCCATGATGAGACAGCGGCCTGCCGAATCAAGAAGCGGCTCAGAAGTCGCCGTTGCGAATCACGCCTACGGCCAGGCCTTCAATAATCAGTTCCTGAGTGCGCAGATCTACTTCAATGGGTGAGAGCTCTTCGTTTTCGGGCAACAGGCTGACCTTGTTGCCCTTGCGCTGAAAGCGCTTTACCGTGACTTCGTCGTCGAGGCGGGCGACCACTACCTGACCGTTGCGGGCTTCCTGCACCTTGTGCACCGCCAGCAGATCGCCGTCCATAATGCCGATGTTTTTCATGCTCATACCCTGCACCCGCAGCAGAAAGTCGGCCGACGGATGAAACAGGCCCGGGTCGAGCTGATAGTGGCTTTCTATGTGTTGCTGCGCCAGTATGGGTTCGCCGGCGGCCACCCGGCCAATCAGCGGCAGGCCCGGCTCTTGTTCTGCTTCTTCACCGGCGAGACGAATGCCCCGTGACGTACCGGGCATCATTTCAATCACGCCCTTTTTGGCCAGGGCCTTGAGGTGTTCTTCGGCGGCATTGGCAGACTTGAACCCCAGCACCTTGGCAATTTCCACCCGGGTGGGTGGCATGCCGGTTTGCTGAATATGATCCTTGATGATGTCCAGCACCTGAGACTGGCGGGGAGTTAGGGCTTTCATGATGAGACCTGTCTGTTTATACAGTTAACTGTCAGTATATCCAGTAATCAGCACAGAGCAAGCCCCAAAGCCTCACCCGTCTGCAGGCATGGTGAAGGTCGAATAAAGAGGCAACTTCCCGACACGCTTCAGGTACCTCCCTGTAACGCTCGGCAAATACCATCCTTGGTATTTGATCGGTCGTGAAGCCGCTCCCTTTATCCTCCCTGTTCAGCCTTGGCTATCCGCCTGGTTACCACAGTGCCAGTACCAGGCCGGCGAAGATGGCCATGCCGGCGTGGTTGTTGTTAAGAAAGGCTCGAAAGCAGGGCATGCGCTCCCGGTCGCGGATAAGCCGTTGCTGATACACAAACAGGCCGGCGGCCACCAGCAAGCCCCAGTAAAAGGCCGCGCCCAGTTCAAAAGTCCGGCCGGCAGCTACCAGCAGCAGAAGGGTGGCCAGCTGCAGCAGACCCACCATGAGTTTGTCGTGCCGGCCAAACAGAATGGCGGTGGATTTGACGCCAATCTTGAGGTCGTCGTCTCTGTCTACCATGGCATACATGGTGTCGTAGGCAATGGTCCAGGTGAGGTTGGCGGCAAACAGCAACCAGAGCCCGGCGGGCAGCTCATTGCTGGCGGCGGTAAAGGCCATGGGAATGGCCCAGGAAAAAGCAATGCCCAGAAACAGCTGGGGCAGATGGGTGTAGCGCTTCATAAAGGGATAGAGCGCCGCCCAGAACAAGCCTGCAAAGGCCAGCCCTATGGTAAACAGGTTGGTGGTGAGCACCAGCACAAAGGAAATGCCCACCAGCAGAGCAAAAAAGCTCAAGGCCTGGCGCTCGGTCAGCTCTCCCGAAGGCAGCGGCCGGGCATGAGTGCGTTTTACATGGCCGTCGATATGCCGGTCGGCATAGTCGTTGATCACACAGCCGGCAGAGCGCATGGAAAACACGCCTGCCACAAACACTACCAGCAGCCAGAGTGAGGGCATGCCTTCGGCGGCTATCCACAGCGCCCACAGAGTGGGCCACAGCAGCAGCAGGGTGCCGATGGGCTTGTCGAGACGGGCCAGCGCCATATAGGCGCGCCAGCGCGGGCGGGAAGAAGACGTCAGGGTGGTCATACTAAATCCTGATAAGGGGCCGAATTCGGCAAAAACAGTTCGGTTACCAGCACGCTGGCCTGGCCTGTGCTGAGGGCGGAGCGACGGGCCCAGGGCATGGTGGCCGGCTCGGTGGCGGCCAGCCCCGCATGTGCAGCCAGCTGCTGATACTGGGTTGGGGTCAGGCCGGTCAGTTCAAAAGGCGTGCGGGTCAGATCCGGCGCTTCAAACATCAGCTCGCCCAGTGCCTTGCTGCCCAGACCGGACAAGGCCGGCAGCGCCGCCTGAGTGGCCGGAGAATACAGCGAAGTAGCATACACCCAGGGAATATTATCGCAGCACAGCAGCACTTCCCGGCAGTAGCCCTGTTCGGCCTGCAGCAATTCGGCCTGCGCCGGCATCAGTGGTCTTAATACGCCATCTGCCAACACCTTGACGTGAAACTGCTGGCAATGTTGTCTTAGCCTTCGGGTCAGCGAGCCCGGCTCATGCAGCCAGCTTTGCAGCACCGGAGACGCCGGTGGCAGCTGGCCCCAGTGCCAGTCACTGTCTATGCTGGACGTCGTGTTTGTTTCTTGGAATAACAAAGACATAAAAACTCATTGGGTCCTGCCTGGCCGTTTAACTTGACCGCACCGGCAAAAGTTTAAACAATGCCCGCTCGATTCCTTATCGGAGACTCATATGTTTCGGTTTGCTGCCTTTTGCTTGCTGCTGGCCGCCTCGGCCACCCTCAGTGCACAGGAACAACCGGCGGAGCCCGCCGGGCCAATATATTACACCATGACGCCGGACATTATTACCAACTACCAGAACTCCGAGCAAAACCTGGGCTATGTGAGAGTGGCAGTGGATTTGATGCTGGAGCGGCCGGAGCAGCTGCCGCTGGTGGAGAATAATATGCCGCTGCTGCGGGATGCCCTCAATGATCTGCTGGCAGAGAAAAACCGGCAGGAAATACGCTCCCTGCCGGCCCGCACCGAGCTAGCCAGTGAAGGCCGGCAACGGCTGAATGAACTGCTGCTGAAAGAAACCGGCGAGACCCCGGTGCGGCGAGTGCTGTTTACTACCTTTCTCTACCAGTAAGGCCGCGTCTGTTATCCAGCCAGGCCTGCAGCAGGCCAATCACGGCACCGCCCAGGTGGGCCATATTGGCCACCGGGGTGCCGAGCATATCGGCAAAGCCCAGCACCAGCCAGACAACCATAAACACCGCCATGCCATCGGGCAGGCCAATGCCTCTGGCAGGGTTAAGCCGGCCACTGAGCCAGACATAGGCCAGCAGGGCGTATACCACTCCCGACAGGCCGCCAAAGCGTGGGCCGCTTTCCCAGAACTGCAGCACATTGGGCAATACGGCTGCCACCAGCAGCAGAGTAAGCAGCTTGCCACTGCCCAGCCGGCGTTCCACCATGCCGCCCAGATACCACCACCAGAACAGGTTAAACACCAGATGCATCAGGGAAAAGTGCATCAGCGCCGGCGTAAAGCCGCGCCAGAACTGGGCTCCGAGCAGGTCACTCAGCTGAGCGGGAAAAGACAGCACGCCAAACATGGGCAAACCCAGCCAGCTCAGGCCATAAATGGCCAGGCAGGCCAGTAATACCAGCAAATTAACCGGTCCGGTCTGGCGCAACACATCACCGAGCAGACCCCGCTGCGGGCCATCGGCAAAGTGCACCTGGCTGTCTCCCCGCTTCCAGGATGCTTCCTGATAGCGCGGATGCAGCGGCTCGGTCAGAAAGCGTTTTACTTCCCGGTGCGCCTCTTCATAGCGGGTTTCATCCACCAGCCAGATATGGACATTGCCGCTGTCGTCCTGGGTCAGCTCACAATGCAGGCCGGCTTCGCCCAGATAATCCACAAAGGCCTGCGCCCGGCGCGGATCATCCAGCACCAGCAGCGCTTTCACGAGGCTTCAACCACGGCCTGACTGCGCCGCCAGGCTTCAAAGCCGCCATCCAGGCTATACACTTCTTCAAAGCCCTGATTAATAAGGTACTGAGCAGCCCCCTGGCTGCTGATGCCGTGATAGCACATCACTATCACCGGGGTCTCGTAATCTACCTCGTTGGTAAAGCTCACCAGGCTGTCGTTGGTCAGGTGAAAAGCACCCTCGGCATGGGCCAGAGCAAACGACTGGGGATCACGAATATCCACCAGCCGGGCCCGGCCTTCGCTCAGCATGGTGTGCGCTTCATCCACCGAGATGTGGGCAAACTGTTCCATAAATTCCTCCTCAAGAATACGACGGCCAGTGTACCCAATTCGGCCTCAGCCGCCCAGATAGGCGTTACGTACCCGCTCGTTGGCCAACAGCGCAGTGCCGGTGTCAGCCAGCACCACACGACCGTTTTCCAGCACATAGCCCCGATCCGCCAGCTTCAGCGCCTGATTGGCGTTCTGCTCCACCAGAAAAATGGTCATGCCCTTTTCATCCCGCAACTGAGCGATGGTGTCAAAAATCTGATTAATAATAATGGGGGCCAGTCCCAGCGACGGCTCATCCAGCAGCAGCAACCTGGGCTTGCTCATCAGCGCCCGGCCAATGGCCAGCATCTGCTGCTCCCCGCCCGACATGGTGCCGGCCCGCTGCTGCCGGCGCTCCTTGAGCCGCGGAAACATGGCAAACACCTCGGCCATCAGGCCGGCATGCTCGCGCTTATCTACAAAAAAACCGCCCATATGCAGATTTTCTTCCACCGTCAGCCGGGCAAAAATACGCCGCCCTTCCGGCACGATGGCAATATCCCGGCGCATAATGGCGGCGGTGTCGAGGCCGGTTAAGTCCTGCTGCTCATACATCACCCTGCCCTTGCTGGGCTTGGGATCACCACAAATGCTCATCATCAGGGTGGTTTTGCCCGCCCCGTTGGCTCCGATAAGGGTCACGATTTCGCCCTGTTCAATATGCACTGTCACGTCTTCCAGGGCCTGAATCTTGCCGTAGTGGGCGCAAATATTATCAACATGCAGCATCAGGTTTCTCCCAGATAGGCCTTGATCACATCAGGATGATTGCGCACCGCTTCCGGGTTGCCGTCGGCCAGCGGCCGGCCCTGATTCACCACATAGATATGGTCGGAGATATCCATCACCAGTTTCATGTCGTGCTCTATCAGCAACACGCTCACGCCTTCATTGGTGCGCAGATCCTGAATAAGCCGGTTCAGCTCCTGAGTTTCAAAGGGGTTCAGCCCCGCCGCCGGTTCGTCCAGCATCAGCAGGGCCGGCCGTGCCGCCATGCAGCGGGCAATTTCCAGCCGGCGCTGCTGACCATAGGCCAGGTTGCCGGCAGCGCGATTGGCAAATTCGGTCAGATTCACTTTTTCCAGCCAGTAATGAGCCCGCTCCAGCCCTTCCCGCTCGGCCCGGCGAAAGGCCGGGGTTTTCAGCAAGCCCGCAAGAAAGTGCGTATTAAGGTGGGCATGCTGGGCCACCAGCAGGTTTTCCAGTACCGTCATTTCCTTAAACAGGCGTACATGCTGAAAGGTGCGCACCATGCCCAAACGGGCAATTTTATGGCCGGGCAGGCCGGCAATGGCCTGACCGCGAAAGTTCACACTGCCGCCACTGGGCCGGTAAAACCCCGATAAGCAATTGAAGACGGTGGTTTTGCCGGCCCCGTTGGGGCCGATAATGGACACGATTTGCCGCTCCTGCATGGCCAGCGCCACCCCGTCTACCGCCACCAGGCCGCCAAAGCGCATGGTGAGGCCGGCTACATTCAGCAGTTCACTCATGATTTCAGCTCCATATGAGGGCGATGCATGGGCAGCAGGCCTTGCGGCCGCCAGATCATCATCAGCACCATCAGCAGGCCAAACAACAGCATGCGATATTCATTAAATTCCCGGGTCAGCTCGGGCAATATGGTCATGATAATGGCCGCCAGCACCACGCCAATTTGTGAGCCCATGCCCCCCAGCACCACGATGGCAAGAATAATGGCCGACTCGATAAACACGAATGACTCCGGGCTGATAAAGCCCTGCCGGGCGGCAAAAAAGCAGCCCGCAAAGCCGGCAAAAGCGGCTCCTATGGTAAAGGCGCTGAGCTTGATCAGCGTCGGGTTCAGCCCCAGGGAGCGGCAGGCGATTTCGTCTTCCCGCAGCGCCTCCCAGGCCCGGCCGAGCGGCATGCGCAGCAGCCGGTTGATAATAAAGATGGTCAATACCACCAGCACCAGTGCCAGCAGATAAAGAAAAATCACCTTGTAGCCCGAGTTATAGGCAATGCCGAAAAACTCGTGAAAGGTGTTATCGCCCCGGCGCTCGAACTCCAGCCCGAACAAAGTGGGTTTGGGAATACCGGCAATGCCATTGGGGCCGCCGGTAATCTCTGTCATGTTATTGAGCAGAATGCGAATAATCTCGCCAAACCCCAGGGTGACGATGGCCAGATAATCCCCTCGCAACCGCAGCACCGGAAAGCCCAGTAAAAAGCCCGCCAGCGCCGCCAGAGCACCGCCCAGCAGCAGACAGGTCCAGAAATCCAGCCCGAAGTAGGCGTTCAGCAGCGCATAGCTGTAGGCCCCCACCGCGTAAAAGGCGACGTAACCCAGGTCGAGCAGGCCCGCCAGCCCCACCACCACGTTCAGCCCCAGCCCCAGCATCACATAAATCAGTGTGAGGGTGGCCAGATCCACGGCTCCGCGGGAGCCCATAAAAGGCCACACCAGCAGGGCGCCCAGCACCAGCACGGTCACAATGCGATACAGCCAGGGCTGCTCTTCCGGGGCCGGCAGCGCAAAGCTGCCCTTGCGATCCGCCAGATAGCGAAAAGGCTTGCGCCATTGCTCGGCAAACAACTGGGCCACAAACACCAGCCCGGCCCCCAGCGCCAGCCACTGCCAGCTGGCATCCAGCCGGTTGGCCACTATCAGTTGCGTGCCCTCGGTTTCCAGCCGAAAGCCAAGCAGCCAGCCCGCCAGCAGCAGAAACAGACCCGCGGCAATAAAAGCAGGTTTAAGTCGGCTCATACCTTTTCTACCTCCGGTTTGCCCAGAATGCCGGTAGGCATAAACAGCAGCACAAAAATCAGCAGGCCAAAGGACACCACGTCCTTATATTCGGTACTGAAATAAGCGCCGGTCATGGCTTCGGTCACGCCCAGCAGCAGGCCGCCAATCACGGCACCGGGAATGCTGCCAATGCCACCGAGCACGGCGGCGGTAAAGGCCTTGAGCCCGGCAATAAAGCCGATGTAGGGGTTGATGACGCCGTAATAGGAGCCCAGCAACACACCGGCCACCGCCGCCAGCGCGGCACCAATCACAAAAGTGAGCGCGATAATGCTGTTGCTGTTAATGCCCAGCAGGTTGGCCATTTTCAGATCTTCGGCGCAGGCCCGGCAGGCCCGGCCCATGCGCGAGCGGGAAATAAACAGCGACAGCAAGGTCATGGCAATAAAGGTGACCACAAAAATGATCAGCTGCATATAAGACAGACTGGCCTGAAAGCCCTCTCCGCCAAAGCTCCAGCCACCCGGCAACAGCGGCGGAATGGCCACATCCCGGGAGCCCTGGGCCAGACGCATCATGTTCTGCAGAAAAATGGACATGCCGATGGCCGAGATAAGGGCAATCAGCCGTTTGCTGTGGCGCAGCGGCCGGTAGGCCACCCGCTCGATGGAATAACCATAGACGCTGGTAATGATAATGCTCACCAGAAAGGCGGCACACAGCAGCAGCACTGTGCTGTCTATGCCCAACATGGCCAGGGCCGTCATCACCATAAAGGCGGCGTAGGCCCCAATCATGTAAACCTCGCCGTGGGCGAAGTTAATCATGCCGATAATGCCATACACCATGGTGTAGCCGATGGCGATCAGGGCGTAGGTGCTGCCGATGGTCAGACCATTAAGCAGCTGCTGAATAAAATAAAGAAGGGGCTCGGACATACAACCTTTCCTTGTCGTAGCACGATGAGCGCCGTCAATGCAGGCGGAGCAGGCTCCGCCCGTTGACGATGAAATGTCTTACTATGATTAAAGCTGAGTGGAAGAGCCGTCTTTGTGCCACTCGAACACGCCGAACTCAAAGCCCTTGAGATCGCCCTTGTCGTCCCAGGACAGCGGCCCCATCACGGTTTCTACCGGCTCGGCGCGCAGCGCCGTGGCCACGGCTTCCGGATCGGTACCGGCCCGTTTTATGCCCTCGGCAAAGGCCTCAATGGCGGCGTAGGTGGTCCACACAAAGGGGCCGGTGGGATCTTCACCTTTGGCCTGAATGGCGGCCACTATGTCGGCGTTGGCCGGCTCGAGGTCATATTTTTTGGGCAGGGTCACCAGCAGGCCTTCCGAGGCATCACCGGCAATGGAGGTAATATCTTTATGACCGACTCCTTCCGGACCCATAAAGCGGGCGTTGAAGCCTTTTTCAGCAGACTGGCGCAAAATCAGCCCCAGCTCGGGGTGGTAACCGCCGTAATAGACAAAGTCCACCTTGTCTCGCTGCAGTTTGGCAATCAGCGCCGAGAAGTCTTTATCGCCGGAGGTAATGCCCTCATAGGCCACCACATTGGCACCGGCTTCCTTCAGGGCATCGCGCACACTGGAGGCCAGACCTTCACCGTATTGTTTCTTGTCGTGAATAATGGCGATGCGCTCGGGTTTTACCTTGTCTACGATATGACGTGCGGCTGTGGGGCCCTGATCGCTGTCGAGGCCTATGGTGCGCATCACAAACTCAAGATCACGCTCGGTAATGGTGGGGCTGGTGGCCGCCGGCGTAATCATCAGAATGCCTTCGTCGTCATACACATCCGACGCCGGCAGGGTGCTGTCGGAGCACAGATGGCCGGCCACAAACTGAATACCGTCGTTGACAATGCGGTTGGCTACCGCCACCGCCTGCTTGGGATCACAGGCGTCGTCGAACTCCACCGCTTCCAGGGTGTGCTCGCCCAGCTTGCCCGATTTGTTGATAAGCTCCACCGCCATGCGGCCGCCGGTAAACTGCATATCACCATACTGGGCCACCGGACCGGTAATGGGGCCGGCAATGGCAATTTTAATGGTCTCGGCGCTGGCAGCAAAGGCAGCGCCATAACCCAGGGCCGCAAACACTGCCAGTGCGACCGCCTTTTTATTCCTTGTCACCATACGAACATCCTCTATTCGAACAGGGCAGCCGGAACGGCTCCGGCCGTCTTCCACAGTTCTAACCCTTGTACAAAATTAGCACAAGAGGAAAATGCTTCGAATGGGACCAAACCCCCGCCCACTACCACAGGAAAACGCTGCCATGATGAACTGCGATCAACATGATTATCTGGAGATTGCCTGTATGTATCGTTATGAAATCAGGCTGATACTGACCACAGGCGAACAAATTACCGGCATAGCACTGGACACCAGCCGCAATGAACACAAAGAGGAATGCCTGAAGCTGAACACAGGCACGCAGGTGTGCCTGCTGCCGCTGTCGGGCCTGGCCAGCATGAGCGCCACCAGGCCCAATCCGCATTTTCAGCACATTAACTTCAGCTAGGCGGTAATACCCTCGCGGGCGGTGCCCTGACTGGCAAAGCGGCTGCTGTCGTAATACAGCAGGCCATGCCGGCGGGCCAGTGGTGCCAGCCGGCGGGCAATTTGCCGGCCCATGCGCTGGCCGTTGCGGCTGGTGTAACCGGCATCAAACTGCATGGCCGGCGGCGCCGGCAGTGCCTCTGGCATGGCTTCTGCCAGCGGCGGCGACAGCACTTTGCAGATCAGCTCACTGACCACGCGGTTAACTGCCGAGCCCACACCATAGCCCTGCCATTCCGGCAGCAGATACAGGCTGTTCAGGGTCATTTCCAGTGCCGGTGCCGGCCGCTCTGCGGGAATGTCGACGGCAAAGCTCAGCACCCAGTTGCCCACCATGCGCGGCTGTTTCTGTTGATGGTCCAGCAGGGCCACATTACAGCGATAATCCATGCCGAAGTCGTGAATACGCGGTGCCGCATCGGCACCTTGTTCTTGCGGCCGGGTCTCGCCCCAGAACAGGGGTCGGGGCGCATACACATCTTTATGCTCGTGCAGGGCGCTATGGCGAAAACGCTCAAACAGTGGCCTGTGCTCGGGGTGGTGCCAGTCCATCAGCTGTAAAGACAGCCGGTCCAGCCATTCGGGAAATAACCAGGGATAATCGGAAAACTCATCACGCAGCCGGGTGTAATCCAGCAGGTGATTCAGGGTCCAGTGACCACGGCTGAGGTAGCCGGCCTCACGGACAAAGGTGTGCTTGAGGTGTTTGAACAGGGGATAAGTATCGGCGGCCACCCGCCGGCGCTGATGTTGGGCAGGCATTATGTAAACCACCCCTTCTCGCTGTATTCACCGGTAGCCACACACAACAGGGGCCGCGCCGCCAGGCTGATGCCGCCCGGCCGTTCACAATGAGAAAACTGCATAGGCTTTGTCTCCGTTTTTGACACAAAGCAAGGCATTGTAATACATGATGCAATCATGTAAATGCACCCAAAGGAAGAGTACGTTTATTGAGCTAAAGCTTGCTGCTCTTTGCCAATAAAAATTCAACCAAGCTACAAATCAACCTTTATACCCTCAAAAAAAGTGTTAACCTCGCAACCCGCGACAAAAATTGACGCCACTATAACCAAAAACCAACGCTTAACTTCAGGTAAAAAATAATGAAAAAGGCAATATTTGTAGCTTTACTCTCTACCCTTACGCTTTCAGCGTGCTCTATGCGCGTCGCAGATATGACCGTTGGCAGCACGAAGAATTACAACATTAATGCAGCAGAGTTTGTTAAAGGAAAACGGGTAAAAGGTGAAGACACCTATCCGGTAATTATTTTTCCACTGGGCATTCCTAATGTTAAGACAGCCATGGATAAAGCTATCGAAACTGATAAGTGTGCGGTTGGTCTATCTGATGTAGTTATTACTCAGCTGAACCATGCATTCATTTTCGGCTCTATCGGCTTCAGAGTCGAGGGTGACCAAATCATTGACACTACCCAGCCAGGTTGTAATAGAGGCTAATAAAAACTACGACCAGCACTTGGCGGAAGTACAAACTTCATACCTAACTTCCGCCATTATTATTTTCACTCCCCAAAATCCATCGACAGAAACAACCGGCGATAACCGGTGGGCACCGGCGGTGATCGATGCCAAAGACCACAGCCTTCCTGGCCCTGCCAGCCTTCCCCTTTCATCAGCGCCACCTCGCCCGCCGCCAGTTGCTGCCACTGCGCCGGCTCCGCTCCGCCCTGTTCCAGCAGCTGGTTCCGCTGCGGTGTATTCAGCCAGTGAGTGCCCGGGCCGGAATAAGTGCTCACCAGCCTGCAGGGCAACCGGTCGGTATGAAAGCGCGGACACATGGCGGTTTGCAGGCTGGCCAGCCGCACGCCTACCCGTTTCAGCTCAAATAAACAGGCAAACATCTCCGCCAGCTGCTGCACATCCTTTGCCAGCGCCGCCCGGCCCGGCAGATCCGGCAGCTGTTCAGCCAGCGCGCTTGCCACTTGCTGCGGGGGTAACAGCTGCCGCACGCTGACCCGGCTGCTCGCCTGATGCAGCCGGGCGACATAATCCGTTATGTTCGAAGGCAGCGGCCGCTGCCACACCGCCAGATTACAGTCCGGCTGATAGATGCGAGCAAACACGCCGGCTTCGGTGCCGGCAGCTGACACCGGCGACAATTCGGTCATATTCATGTTCAAGGTTCCTTGCTGATACACGAAGAAATAAAGATATGTTATGTTATAACAACAAACACCTTTAAATCCACGGCCAGCATACGGAGCCACTACCATGCACTGCCATTCTCCCCTTCCCGTTACTGTGTTGTCCGGCTTTCTCGGTGCCGGCAAAACCACAGTGCTGAACCATATTCTCAATAACCGGCAGGGCCTGCGGGTGGCAGTGATCGTTAACGATATGAGCGAGGTGAATATCGATGTGGCCACGATACACCAGCAGGTCAGCCTGCACAGAGGCGAAGACCGGCTGGTGGAAATGAGCAATGGCTGCATCTGCTGTACCCTGCGGGAAGATCTGCTGCAGGAAGTCGGCCGGCTGGCCACTCAAGGCCGCTTCGATTGTCTGGTGATCGAGTCTACCGGCATCTCGGAGCCCATGCCGGTAGCCGAAACCTTTACCTTTGAGAGCGAAAACGGCCAATGCCTGAATCACATTGCCCGGCTCGATACTCTGGTCACAGTGGTGGATGCGGTGAACTTTCTGGCGGATTTTCAGGCCGCCGACACCCTGGCCGAACGAGGCGAAAGCCTGGGTGAGGAAGACGAGCGCAGCGTAACCGATCTGCTGATTGAACAGGTGGAATTCTGCGATCTGTTACTGATCAGCAAAACCGATCTGGTGAGCGACGCGCAGCTGGAAGAACTTACCGCCATTCTTGCCCGGCTAAACCCGGCGGCCGAGATACTGCCCGTCAGTAAGGGGCGGGTACCGCTGCACAAAGTGCTGAACACAGGGCGCTTTAACTTTGAACGGGCCGCCAGCGCTCCGGGCTGGCTGCAAGAACTGCGCGGCGAGCACCAGCCGGAAACCGAGGAATACCATATCGGCAGTTTTGTTTACCGGGCCCGCCGCCCCTTTCATCCTCAGCGCTTCTTTGCGTTTTTGCACCAGCCTCAGGAGCAGGGCCGGCTGCTGCGCTCCAAGGGCTTTTTCTGGCTGGCCAGCCGCCCCGATTTGGCCGGCCAGTGGAACCAGGCCGGTGGCATTGCCTATCACGGTGGTGCCGGCCTGTTCTGGCAGGCCGTGCCCAAAGAAGAATGGCCCGAGGATGAAGAAAGCCGGGAGCATATACTGGCTAGCTGGGCCGAGCCCTATGGCGATCGCCGGCAGGAGCTGGTGTTTATTGGTCAGGGGCTGAACCAACACGCAATTTGCCGGCAACTGGACGCCTGCCTGCTCACCGACGACGAAATGCGCGCGGGCGCTGCGGGCTGGCAACAGCTGCCCGACCCCTTTCCGGCCTGGGAGTAGACGGCACTGACATCACTGGCGCACAATAGCCGCCATTGTTGAGCCAAGAGCCTGTGCAATGAAAACCAATCTGATCACCCGTGCCGGCTGGCACAAGCTGGATGAAGAGCTTAAATATCTGTGGAAGGTGGAGCGCCCTGCGGTGACTCAGTCGGTGTCGGAGGCGGCCGCCCTCGGCGACCGAAGCGAGAATGCAGAGTATATCTACGGCAAGAAAAGACTGCGGGAAATTGACCGCCGGGTGCGCTATCTGATGAAGCGGCTGGAAGCGGTGAAGATCATCGATCACGACCCGCGCCAGAACGGAAAAGTGTTTTTTGGTGCCTGGGTGGAGCTGGAAAACGAAGACGGCGAGGTCGTGCGCTACCGCATTGTCGGCCCCGACGAAATCGACACCAAAAACAACCACATCACCATCGACTCACCCATGGCCCGGGCGCTTATCGGCAAACAGACAGACGACGAAGTGCTGGTAAAAACGCCGTCGGGCACAAAGGAATGGTACATCAATAAAATTCAGTACCAGCCCTTTGAGCAGGAATAAGCTCTTTATTCCAGCCAGCGGTAAAGAGTGCGGCGGGTAATGCCCAGAATCTCTGCCGCCCGCCGCTTGTTGCCCTCGGTGGCGGCCAGCACCCGGTGAATATGCCGGCGCTGCACCGTTTCCAGACTGGGCAGCGCTTCAGCATGATCTGACGCTCGCCCCTCGCCGGCGACAGGTTCTGGCCCGGCGTCGCCCTGCTCGCGAATGCGCTGGGGCAGATGCTCCACGTCTATCAGGGCACCATCACAAAAGGTGGCGGCCCGCTCCACGGCGTTTTGCAACTCACGCACATTGCCCGGAAAGGCATAATGCTGCAGCAGCGCACTGGCCTCATCACTGAAGCCCTTGATATGGCGCTGCTGCCGGGCGTTGAACCGGGTCAGAAAAAACGCCGCCAGCCGCTGTATGTCGTCCCCCCGCTCCCGCAGCGGCGGTATCTGCAGGGCAAAGGTTTCCAGCCGGTAAAACAGGTCTTCCCGAAAGCTGCCATCGGCCACCGCCTCGGTTAACTTGCGGTTAGTGGCAGCGATAATGCGCACATCCAGCTGAATTTCATGATCACTGCCCACCGGCCTGACCTTGCCGTCCTGCAACACCCGCAGCAGCTTGGCCTGCAAAGGCAGAGGCATTTCTCCCATTTCATCCAGCAGCAGGGTACCGCCATTGGCCTGCTGAAACAGGCCGGCCCGCCGGCTTTTGGCACCGGTAAAAGCCCCGGCGGCATGACCGAAAAATTCACTTTCCATCAGCTCACCGGGAATGCCGCCGCAGTTCACCACCATATAAGGGCCGGCACTGCGCTGACTTTGATCATGCAGCGCCCTGGCCACCAGCTCCTTACCGGTGCCGCTCTCCCCCTGCACCAGCACGGGGGCGTCGGCAGTAGCCACCTGCCGAATCTGATGAAACAGCTGCTGCATGGCCGGGCTTTGCCCGATAATGCCGTGAAACTGCTCAATGGCCAGCATATTGCGATATTGCTGCACTTCGCGGCGTAACCGGCGGTTTTCCAGCAGCCGGCTCACGGTAAGCAGAAAATGATCCATCTCCAGCGGTTTGGTTAAAAAGTCATCGGCACCGGCCTGCAGGGCTTTGACTGCCTGCTGCACAGAGCCAAAGGCGGTAATAATCAGCACCGCCGGCGGCATGTCCTGCGCCTTGAGGGCCGGCAACAGGCTGAGACCGTCCTTGCCCGGCAGGCGCAGGTCGCTTATCAGCAGATCCGGCGGCTGCGTCTGCAGCCAGTGCCGTCCCTGCTCCGCATCGCCGCAGGCGGTAACCCGGTAGCCTTCAGCCTCCAGCTCTTCTTCCAGCAGCTCCCTCAGGGCGGCATCGTCTTCCACCAGCAGAATATGGTCGGTTTTGCTCATGCCGGCACCTCCTTGAGTGCATGATTCAGAGGCAATACCAGACAGGCCTCGCAGCCTCCCTGCCCATGGTTAGCCAGGGTAAAATCACCGTCCTGCTCGTCTGCCACCGCCTGCACTATGGCCAGGCCCAGACCGGTGCCTTCACCAGGCGACTTGGTGGTGAAAAACGGCTCTGTCAGGCTGGCAGCATCATGTCCTGCGGGCAGGCCGGGGCCGTTGTCACGCACGCAGATGATTAGCCGGTCTTCACTCGCGGCGGCCGCAATCTCAATATAACTGGCTCCCGCCTGCAGGGCGTTGCGCAGCAAATTCAGCAATGCCAGCTCCAGCCGGCCCGCATCGGCCGCAAAAGGCGGCAACCCCGAAGGCACCTGCCGGCTTAACCGGCAGCCACCGGCTTCCAGCTCGGGGGCCATGGCGGCCGAGGCATCGGCAATCACCTGTCCGGCATACAGCAGCCGGGTCTGAGTGGCGGCCGGCCGGCAATAATCCAGCAACTGGCGCACTGTGCGGGTAAGGCGCTGCACCTGGGCACGAATGCCGTTCAGATTATGCTGTTGCTGTGCATTAAGACTGCCGGAACGCTCCAGCCGCCGGGCGCGGCCGTCAATCACACTCAGGGGCGCGCCCAGCTCATGAGCTATGCCCCGGGCCATGCTGCCGATGGCGGCCATTTTTTCATTGTCTTTCAGCTGGGCCAGCAGCCGGGTTTCCGCTTCACGGTGCGCATCCAGACTGCGGTGCGCGGCTTCTATGCTGTCCAGCATGCGGTTCAGTCCCAGCGCCAGGCTGGCTACCTCCTGCGGGCCATTCAGCGCCGCCCGGTGAGACAGCTCGCCGTCTTTCACTCTCTTCATATGTGCCAGCAAATTATCCACATAACGCCCCACGCCACCGTAGTGCCCCAGCAGCACACTGGCCAGGATCACCAGACTGAACAGACCCCAGCCCACCCAGGCAATGACCGTAAACTGCTGCAGGGCCCGGTCGAAGTCGCTGGCCCGGCGGGAGATCTGGATCAGCCCCCGTATCTGACCGCCGGTATCAAACACAGGCAGAAAATGGGAAAACAAGCGCCGGCCATCCACCCGGCTGAAGGCCTCCTGACTTTCGCCGGTAAAGCGAATGCGCGCCGGAATAGTGGTGGCGGTCAGATCTTTCACGGCAAAGCCGGCGGCGGCAATGCGGTTGCCATCCACATCAAATACCGAGGCCCCATACACCTCGCCCAGCACAAACACCGAGCGCAGCGCTACCGCCACTGCCTCCATATCGCCTCTGTTGACCGCATCGCCAATAGGAATGCTGATGGCCCGGCCCAGCAACTCAAGGTCGTTTTTAAGACGCTGCTCCTGATATTGATTGGCCTGCTCCAGCCCCAGACGAATGCCAAAGGCCGTGAGCAGGACCAAAGGAAGCACCACAAACAGCAGCAGGGTGCGTTGCAGGCCGCTGATGCGCCAGCGAAAACCTGTGTTATTTGTAAACGGGTTATTTTTGCTCATGTGTAATATGTATACATAAATACGCCCCCAAAACCCAGCCGCACAGATCACCAAAACGCAAAATAAATTAAATAAACTATTAAAATCATAAACTTATAAATAAAAATAAAATCTGGCACGTTTTCTGTATCAGTGAGAGCACTTTCAACCAGAGGAGTGCTTTTATGACCAAGCTCAAAACCTTGACCACTGCCATTGCCTTTGCCACCTTCGGCATGACCGCCACCGCCGCCATGGCTCAGCAGGCACCGGCACCGCAAACCAGTGCACCGGCCCAGCAGTTTGAACAAGGCCAGGCTGCAGCACCCGTGACTGATGGCGAGCTGAAAAAGTTTGTGAAAGCCAATGAAGAAGTGGCTCAAATTCGCGATGAATTTTCGCAAAAACTGAATCAGGAGCAGGATCAGCAAAAAGCACAGGAGCTGCAGATGCAGGCTCAGGAAGAAATGATAAAGGCAGTGGAAAAGCACGATCTTGACGCACCCACCTACAATGCCATTGCCGCCCGCCTGCAGACGGATCCCGAGCTGCAGGACAGAGCCAGCGCTCTGCAATAAGTGTTAATGATGAATCCGGGGCCTGCGGGCCCCTTTTTTGTGGCCGGCTGTCAGCGCCGGCCATGTTTTGTTTAGCCGGCGGTTCTGTTTCATAATGCTCGCCCTGCTTTTTCAATTGACTGCAAGCCGGGCAAGCCCCCGCTGCCGGAGCACAAGCTGATGAACACCATAAACCACATTCTGGCCAATGAACTGGCCGTGCCTCAGTCTCAGGTGGATGCCGCCGTCAGGCTGCTGGACGAAGGGGCCACAGTGCCCTTTATTGCCCGCTACCGCAAGGAAGCCACCGGCGGCCTGGACGACACTCAGCTGCGCACCCTCGACAGCCGCCTCGGCTATCTGCGCGAGCTGGAAGACAGACGGGCGGTGATCCTCAAATCGGTAGACGAACAGGGCAAACTGAGCCCGGAACTGAAAGCCGAGCTGCTGGCCGCCGACACCAAAACCCGGCTGGAAGACCTTTACCTGCCCTACAAACCCAAACGTCGCACCAAGGGCCAGATTGCCATTGAGGCCGGCCTGGCACCGCTGGCCGATACTCTGTTTACCGACCCCGGTCAGGATCCACAGCGGCTGGCAGAGCAGTTCATCAATGCCGAGGCCGGCGTGACCGATGCCAAGGCAGCACTGGACGGTGCCAAATACATACTGATGGAGCGTCTGGCCGAGCAGGCGGATCTGCTGGAAGCGGTGCGCGGCTACCTGCAACAGCACGGCCAGCTGCGGGCCCGGGTGGTGGAAGGCCAGGAACAAACCGGTGCCAAGTTCAAGGACTACTTCGAGCACAATGAACCCATCAGCAAGGCACCGTCACATCGCGTGCTGGCCATGCTGCGGGGCCGCAACGAGGGCGTGCTGGCATTGGGACTGGTGGTCGACACTGAAGCAGAGCGCCACCCTTGTGAAGCCATTATTGCCCGCCATGCCGGCTGGCAGGACAAGGGCCGCCCCGCCGACAAATGGCTGGCGGGCGTGTTCAGCTGGACCTGGCGGGTGAAACTGTCACTGCAGATGGAAACCGAGCTGCTGGGCCAGGCCCGGGAGCGGGCCGAAGAAGAAGCCATTCGCGTGTTTGCCCTTAACCTCAAGGATCTGCTGATGGCCGCTCCCGCCGGTGCCCGTGTGACCATGGGGCTGGATCCGGGCATTCGCACCGGGGTCAAGGTGGTGGTGGTGGATAACACCGGCAAGCTGCTCGAGCACGCCACCGTGTACCCGTTCCAGCCTCATAACAAGGTGGAGCAGAGCCTGCGCACTCTTGGGGCGCTGTGCCGCAAGCACAGTGTCAGTCTGGTGAGCATCGGCAACGGCACCGCCTCGCGGGAAACCGAAAAGCTGGTAGAGCAGCTGATAAAGCAAAGCCCGGAGCTCAAGCTGCAGAAGGTAGTAGTGAGCGAGGCCGGTGCCTCTGTGTATTCCGCCTCGGAGCTGGCCGCCAATGAATTCCCGGATCTCGATGTATCTCTGCGCGGGGCCGTGTCCATTGCCCGCCGGCTGCAGGACCCATTGGCGGAGCTGGTAAAGATCGATCCCAAAAGCATTGGCGTGGGCCAGTATCAGCACGATGTATCCCAGACCCAGCTGGCCCGCAACCTGGATGCCGTGGTGGAAGACTGCGTGAACGCCGTGGGCGTGGACGTGAACATGGCCTCGGCCCCGCTGCTGGCCCGGGTCTCGGGCCTGACTCCCACTCTGGCCCAGAACATAGTGGCCTGGCGCAACGAGCAGGGCGTGTTTGCGGATCGTAAACAACTGCTCAAGGTGCCCCGCCTTGGCCCCAAAGCCTTTGAACAGTGCGCCGGCTTTTTGCGCATTCAGGGCGGCAAGAACCCGCTGGATGCCTCGGCGGTGCACCCGGAAGCCTACCCGGTGGTGACCCGCATGCTGGAGCAGCTCAAGCAGCCGGTCAACGCCGTGCTGGGTAATGCCGGCCTGCTGAAAACCCTGGATCCGAAAGACTATACCGACGAGCACTTTGGCCTGCCGACCGTGCAGGACATTCTCAGGGAGCTGGATAAACCGGGCCGGGATCCGCGCCCCGAGTTCAAAACCGCCCGCTTTATGGACGGCGTGGAAAAGCCCGCGGACCTTATTCCCGATATGGTGCTGGAGGGGGGCGTCACCAATGTCACCAACTTCGGTGCCTTTGTGGACATAGGCGTGCATCAGGACGGGCTGGTACATATATCAGCGCTCACCGACCGCTTTGTGCAGGATCCGCGTGAAGTGGTGAAGGCCGGCGATATCGTCCGAGTCAAGGTGCTGGAGGTGGATCTGCAGCGCAACCGCATCGCCCTGACCATGCGCCTGGAGCAGAGCGCCGCCGACCATGCCGAGGGCAAAACCGCGCCGCGCCGCAATGAACGCAGCCGCAACGACAAACCCGCGGGCCAGCGCCAGCAACGTCCGGCCCGACGTGAGCAACCGGCTCCGCAGGGTGCCATGGGCGCGGCCCTGGCAGCGGCACTGCAGAAGAAAAAGTAACGGGTTTTCATGCGCCTCGATAAATTCATCTGCAAAAGCACGGATCTGAGCCGAACTGAGGCCTGGCGGGCCATTGCCGCTGGCGAGGCGCAGGTTAACGGTGAGGCGGTCACTCATGAGGCCACTCAGGTGCACGAAAACAATCTGGTGACCCTGGCCGGCCAGCGGCTGGTGCCCCGTCCGTTTCGTTACTTTATGATGCACAAGCCCGCCGGCACCCTGTGCTCCAATGTGGACGGCGTGTATCCGTCTCTGTTTCGCTGGCTGGATATCGACAAGCCCGACGAGCTGCATATTGTCGGCCGCCTCGACGCCGACACCACCGGCCTGGTGCTGCTTACCGATGACGGCCGCTGGTCGTTCAATATTACGCGGCCCGAGCAACACTGTGCCAAGGTGTATCGAGTCAGCTTGAGAGATCCGCTGGATGGCGGAGTGGCCGAGCGCTTTGCCCAAGGGCTGCTGTTACAGGGCGAAACCAAGCCCACTCAGCCCGCCAGGGTAGAGGCCAGCGGCCCGCGCGAGGCGCTGTTGACCATTACCGAAGGGCGCTTTCATCAGGTAAAGCGCATGTTTGCCGCGGTAGGCAACCGGGTAACCGGTCTGCACCGGGAGCAGATTGGCGATATTCGGCTGAATGTGCCGGCAGGTCAATGGCGCACACTGACCGCCGCCGAGATGGCCGGCATCTGACTGCTGAAACTGTGTTTAAAACATCGTCATTCTGAGTCTGAACCGGTATCTTGCTACCAAACCCGTTTTTTATAACCTGTGGAGACTGCCATGCATATTCAGCTTGTATCCTTTGATAACGAACATCAGCCGGCCATTCGTGCCGTGCGCAATACGGTTTTTATCGAAGAGCAGCGCATTGATCCCGGGCTGGAATATGATGGTCTGGATGATGCTGCCATTCATGTGCTGCTGAGCATAGACGGTCAATGGGCCGGCACCGGTCGCATGCTGAAGGACGGCCATATAGGCCGCATTGCCGTGCGCAAGGAATTTCGTGGTCTGGGGCTGGGGGCCAGAGTGGTGCAGGCGCTGGTGGATGAAGCCGGCCGGCAAGGCCTGAAACGGGTTTATCTGGGGGCACAGAAGTATGCCACCGGCTTTTACCAAAAGCTGGGATTTACCCCTTACGGAGACGAATTTCTTGATGCGGGTATCGTGCATATTTCCATGGAAAAGAACCTGATTTAACTCTTCAGTCAGAAAGTAAAATACACCTTATACTCAGGCGTTACCGGCATTTTCCTCGGCTTTTTAAGGGATCTTGCCGTACTAAGCCATGCCAGATGGTTACTTTGCATTCTAATTAAATTTCACTTATTAGCGCCTTTTCTGTACAATTGGCGCGTTCATGCATTGAACAAAGTGAATTGATGAAAGTTTCCAACCTCAGCCTTAATGAACAAAGGCTGGTGGCCGGCCTCAGTGGCGGCTTCCTGCTCCTCTTCGTAGTTCTCGCCTTTTTTGACCTGCAACAGATGACCCAATGGATCAACCAGGGCTTTGCCTGGACCATTGATGTATTCGGCCCTCTGTGGCAGGTGTGGATGCTGGCCAACCTGGTGATTGCCCTGGTGCTTGGCCTGACCCGCTACGGTGATATTCGTCTGGGCGGTAACGTCGCCCCCGACAGCTCCACCTTTCGCTGGCTGGCGGTGATCATGTGTACCCTGCTGGCCGGTGGCGGCGTGTTCTGGTCTGCCGCCGAGCCCATGTATCACTATGTGACCACACCGCCGCTGTTTGCGGAGTCTGAATCGGGTGTGTCCCAGGTGTCTGCCGCTCTGGCCCAAAGCTTTATGCACTGGGGCTTTCTGGCATGGGCCGCCCTGGGCACTCTCTCTGCCATCGTAGTGGTGTATGCGCATTATCACAAAGGCCTGGCCATGCGCCCGCGCACACTGCTCTATCCGCTGCTGGGCGACAAGGTGGAAACCCACTGGCTGGGCACCCTGGCCGATGTGGTGTCCATTATTGCGGTGGCCGCCGGCACCATAGGCCCTATTGGCTTTCTGGCTACTCAGCTGGGCTTCAGCTTTGAGGCGCTGCTGGGCTGGGAGAACAACTATGGTCTGCAGCTGGCGATTCTTGGCGGTCTGGTGGCCATTTACACTCTGTCTGCCTCTACCGGCATTGAAAAGGGTATTCAGTGGCTGTCCAGCGCCAACGTGGTACTGGCGGTGATCCTGCTGGCCATTATTCTTCTGGCAGGGCCGGGCAACTTCATTATTGATGCCTTTCTTAACGGCATGGGTATCTATCTGCAGGACTTTATGCCCATGGCGCTGAACCGGCAGGATGACAGCTGGCTGGGCTGGTGGACCCTGTTTTTCTGGGGCTGGTTTATTGGTTACGGCCCCATGATGGCGCTGTTTATTGCCCGCATTTCCCGGGGCCGCTCCCTGCGCGAGCTGGTGATGGCAGTGGCGGTGATGGCCCCCCTGGTCACCAACTTCTGGTTCTCCAGCATTGGCGGTGCCGGCATTTTCTACGAGCAGGCCGCCGCCGGTGTGGTGTCCGGCCCGCTGCAGGAAAGCGGTCTGCCCGCGGCGCTGCTGGCAGTGACCCAGCAGCTGCCTCTGGCCGAGCTGATGGTGCCTGCTTTTCTGGTGCTGACGGTGATTTTTGTGGCCACTACCGGTGATTCCATGGCTTATTCCATTGCTATGGCCATCAGCGGCGACCACACTCCGCGCACCCGCCAGCGTATTTTCTGGGCCCTCACCATGGGTCTGGTGGCGGCGGTATTGCTGCGTATGGGCGAAGGCGGCATCAATGCGCTGCAGTCCTTTATCGTGATCACCGCAGCCCCTGTGTCACTGCTGCTGCTGCCAGTGCTCTGGACCGGCCCGCGCATGGCCCATGCCATGGCTTATGAACAGGGCATTGTGACTCAGGCACCGCGCAGCAAGGTGGCATCTACAGAGAGTGCCTCCTGACATCACTTGAACGAGAGCCTTATGGCTCTCGTTTTTTATCTGCTTTCTCTCCGCCAAAGCTGGTTTTTGGAACCATCTTTGTTCTATCTTGTCTGGGTTATGGCCCAAACAACACGGAGTGACTCATGTCCTGGACCCCACAACAACTGCACGACCTGCTGGCCAAGCGCCACGGCTGGCAGTGCTCACTGGAAAATGATTCTTTGCTGATCACCAATGAAGAAGGGCTGGACGCTTTTCTGGCGGTCTCCGGCGAGCAGATTATTGCCGAAACCCTGCTGTTTCCTGCCAGCGTGGTCACCGATGCGGCAGCTCTGAACGACACCATCCTTCGCACCCATCAGCTGTTTCCGCTGACCACAGTGGGCATCAGCCACATTAACGGTGACGACTACTACATTGCCTTTGGTGCTCTGTCTTCCGGATCAAAAGAAGAAAGTGTGCAAATAGAAGTGGAAACCCTGTTCCGCAATACCGAAGCCTTTCTCGAGCTCTATCAGGACCATCTGCAAGGAGTAACCTCATGAGCGTATGGAAAAAACTGGTCACCGCCATCAAGGGCGGTGCCAACGAGGCCGCCGAAGCCGTGGCCGACAGCCAGGCCCTGCGCATTCTGGAGCAGGAAATTCGCGAGGCCAAACAGGAGCTGCGCCGCTCTGACGAGTCTCTCACCGGCATTATGGCCAAGCGCAAGCTGGCCCAGCAGAAGGTGGACGCCATCAGCGCCAGCATCGCCGACTATGAGAACCATGCCCGGGCCGCCATGGCCAGGGAAAACCGCGAGCTGGCACTGGAATGCGCTCAGCGGGTGAGCGAGCTGAAAAACGAGCAGGATGCAGAAAAGTCCTATCTGGATCAGTTCACCGCCTCTGAAAGCACACTGAAAGACAATATCAGTGCCGCTAAAAACCGCCTGCGCCAGCTGGAGCAGCAACTGGATGTGGTCAAGGCCACCGACAGCGTGCAAAAGGCCCAGGCGGCGGTCTCTTCCCGCCATACCGGTGCCAACTCCCGCATGAAAACCGCGGTGGAGTCGCTGGATCGCATCAAGCAGAAACAGACCCAGCGTCAGGCCGAGCTGGACGTGGCCGCCGAGCGCGCCGCCACCGAAAGCGGCGATGCCCTGGAGCAGAAGCTGAAAAGCGCCGGCATTACCGGCAGCCAGTCGGCGGGAGCCGAAGACGAGCTGTCCCGCATTTTAGGCAAGTAATATGTTTGACTGGCTGAAAAAGAAAATACAGCCGGCGGCTCCCCAGACAGAGCCGGCCCCGGAGGTGCTGGGGCTGCGCCTGGGCGGCGGCATTGAGCTGGACGCCCTGCGGCTGTCGCTGCTTGAAAGTCAGGTCACCTTTGAAGGGGCCGCCAGCACTCAGATTATTCAGGCAGTCGGCCGGGTGATACTGGATGAAAGCCACCAGCTGCTGCGCTTTTACACCGACGACGACGGCTTTGTACAGGTGCTGCTGAGCGGCGGCACCACAGACGACTGCGTGACCGAGGTCAAGCTCTGGTATTTTTATCGCACCACACCGGTAGACGGCAGCAAGGCCTGGAATACCCTGCTGGAAACTGAGCTGGTGCAGCCCGAGTGGGATCTGGACGGTCGAGTGTTCAGCAAGGCATGGGACAATACCAGGCCCGTGGCCATGACCGAGACCACCTGGCTGCAGAATGGCAGCCGCAGCGATACCGATCAGTTTGTGATGCTCTATGAGCGCGCGCTGGACAACGATGACGCCGAAATACTGATGGTGGCCGGCGAAGAAAAAATCACCGGCAATCAGGCCGAACACAGCCTGGTGCTGGCCACCGGTATCGACCTGGGGCCGACGGATTTGCGCTTTGTGAGCTGATGCCACGCGATGCAGCAACAGAAAACTTGTTTCCCAACGGAATAAAAGGATATTCATGGACGCTCTGTTAACTTCTCTTGCGGGCCTGGGCCCGTTTCTGCTCTATTTCGCCATGTCCATCATCATGCTGCTGCTGTTCAAGTGGCTGTATGTGCTGGTAACCCCCTATGACGAATGGCGGTTAATCAAGGAAGATCACAACCTGGCTGCCGCCATTGCGCTGGTGGGTGCCTTTGTGGGCTTCTCGCTGGCAGTAGGCAGTGCCGCTGCCAACTCGGTATCACTGCTCGACTTTGCCGTCTGGGGTGTGGTGGCGCTGGTGGCCCAGTTGCTGGCCTTTGTGATAGTGCGGCTGATGTTTCTGCCCAAGGTGGCCGAACGCATTAATGACGGCCAGGTCTCGGCCGGTGCCGTAGTGGGCGGTCTGTCGGTGGCGGTGGGCCTGCTCAACGCTGCCTGCATCACCTACTGAGGAGGCAATATGAAACGCTCCCGACGCCAGCTCTTGACCAGCATGACGCAGCGCATTGGCAAACCCGTGAGTGCTGCCATTGCCGGCTCAGTCATGCTTACCGCCTGCGGCCAGCAAGATCCGGAAGTGCAGGTATATCAGTCGCCGGAAGACTGCAGCAATGCCAATCCGGAGCAGGCCGAGCAATGCCGGGCCGCCTATCAGCAGGCGCTGGCAGAGTCGGCCGATACCGCACCCAAATATAACCGCGAGCACGACTGTGAAGCCGACTTTGGCGGCGGCAACTGTGTGCCCTATCAATATCAGGGCAACAACTGGTTTATGCCCGCCATGGCCGGCTTTATGTTTGGCCGCCTGCTGGACCAGAACCGCTATATTCATCACCCTGTATATACTTCACGCAACCCCTATTCGCCCTACTATGGGCACTGGACCACAGCCGGTGGTTACCGGCTGGGCAAGGCCAGTTACGGCAAGCGCATGCCGGTAAGCCGGGAAGCGCTCAAGCCCAAACCCAAGGTCACCCGCACCATTTCCCGGGGAGGCTTTGGCTCGTCGGCTCAGGCCAAAAGCAGCTGGAGCAGCAGCAAACGCGCAAGCAGCCGCTCCCGGGGCTGGGGCGGCTGATGCTGAGAGTGGCACACAGCGAGCGCCCGCACTGGCGCTCGCTGGCTGAGCAGCTGGGTTTTGGCTTTCATACCATGTATGGCGAACCCTACTGGGATGAAACCGCCTATTACCAGTTCACTCTGAAGCAAATAGAGCAGGACATAGAAGACCCCACTGCCGAACTGCATCAAATGTGCCTGCAAGTGGTAGACAGAGTAGTGCGGGACGAACAGCTGCTGCGCCGTTGTGGCATTCCTGAAGCGCGCTGGCAGGAAGTGGCCGACTCCTGGCACAGGCGGGATCCCAGCCTCTATTCCCGGCTGGATCTGGCCTATAACGGCCGGGGTCCGGCCAAGCTCTATGAAAACAACGCCGACACCCCAACCAGTTTGTTTGAAACCGCCTTCTGGCAGTGGCTCTGGCTGGAAGACAATGTGGATGCCGGCCGGCTGCGGCGGGACGCGGATCAGTTCAACCTGCTGCAGGAGCGGCTGGTGAACCGTTTTCGGGCTCTGGCACCGGAGCATGCCGGCCAGCGGCTTCATTTTGCCTGCTGCAAAGACACCGAAGAAGACAGAGGCACGGTGCAGTATCTGGAAGACTGCGCACGGGAAGCCGGGCTGAATACCGCCTTTGTGTTTGTAGAAGACATCGGCCTGGGGGAAGGTGGCTGGCTCACCGACAGCCGGGACAACACCATCGACTGGCTGTTCAAGCTCTACCCCTGGGAGTTTATGTTTGAGGAAGCCTACGCCGAACATCTGGTGTCCAGCCGGATAAGCTGGCTGGAGCCCATGTGGAAATCAGTGCTGTCCAACAAGGCGTTACTGCCGCTGCTGTGGCAGCAGTTTCCCAATCATCCCAATATTCTTCCCGCCTATTTCGGCGACGATCCCGCCCGTTCGCAACTACATGAATATGTGCAAAAGCCGCTGTTTTCCCGGGAAGGCGCCAATATACGCATAGTGCGCCACGGTGAGGTGGTGGCTGAAGTGGACGGCCCCTACGGCGAGGAAGGCTTTATTTATCAGGCCTGGCATCCGCTGCCGGTGTTTGGTGGCCGCCATGCTCTGGTAGGCAGCTGGCTGGTAGACGATGCCCCCGCTGGCATTGCCATGCGCGAAGACACCAGTCCCATTACTCAGGATCTGTCCCGCTATCTGCCCCATATTATTCTGGGTTAATTCGCTCTCCCAATATTCGAAAGGAGGGCAAAGGGAGCAGCTTCACGACCGATCAAATGCCAAGGATGGCATTTGCCGAGCATTACATGGAAGTACTTGAAGCGTGTCGTGAAGTTGGCCGTTTGGCCGACTTGCGCTCTGGATCAGAAGTAATACTGCAGACCCACGCCGTAGAGGTTGTCCTGATCGTCCATCTTGTTCAGCATAAACTCTGCATAAATCTTGGCTTTGGGCATCAGGTAATATTCGGCTGCGAAAATATATTCATCCACCCAATGCAGGTGCGCATTTTCACGCATGCTCTGCCGGCTGTAACCCACACCAAACGCCATTTTTTCACGGGAATAGGAAACAACTGATTCCCAGTAATCTACCCGGCGCATGCTGTAAACACGGTTCTCTTTAAGAGAAAAAACCTGCCAGTTACGTTGAAAGTCGGTGCGCCCCCGGGTTACGGCGGCATAAAAGCCACCGGGTGTGCTATAGCTCAGGCCCACCGCCATATTGCTGACATCACTGTTAGGATCAGCTTCCCGCTTGTTTTCATAGGCCACCACAGCCCCCAGACCATTTTGAGCCTGGTACCCTACAGAGCCACCATACTGAGCCCTGGTACCATCATGATCACTTTGCTTGTTGGCATCGTTAAACGCATAACCGGCGCGTACATCCCAACCATTGCTGGCCCAGGTCAGCTTGATATGATCATCCAGGGTGCTATCCACCAGGTAGGCATAAGCATTGCCGCCAAACAGATTAAATACGTCCGTTTTGTCCCGCAGCTGATTAAAGGTGCTGTCACTGCGGCCGGCGGTCAGCTCAAAATTATCCTTGATGCGCACACCCAGCCAGGCTTCATCGGCATAAATCTGATCGCCATAGCGGGAGTTATTAAACAGATCCCAGCTCATTTCACCAATTAAAATAACATCAGCATTCAGCCGGCCGGCACCGGAAAGCCCCAGAGAAGCCATGGTATCGCCGCCAAGAGATTCGGCTTTATAGCCACTCTGATAACCCAGGACACCCAGGTTCTGCTCTATTTTGCCATGCAGTTCCAGTACCTGTTGCTGATCATCCGTGCTCCAGGTAACTGCCAGGGCTGACGGGGCCAGCAGCAGCAAAGACAAGATTGCGCGTTTCATACTTATTACCGAAAAAACCAATAAAAAAGGGTGCTGAACACAGCACCCCCAGGACCGTCTCAGTGGCGGTCTTTATTAACGGTAGAAGTTCTTCTTGTAGGAGTACTCGTTGCCGTTCACGTTCTTGTTGATGGTCACGCCATCTTCAGTCACTTGCTTGTCAACGGAATAGGTGTAAGTTTCACCGTTGGCTTTGGTTACCGTCTTGGTGAAAGACACGGTGCCGTCTTCAGAAACGGTTTTGCTCACCTGTACGTCGGCGTAGTCGTTGCTGTAGCTGTTGTTGTAAGAGTAGTTACCACCGAAACCGGCGTTAGCGGAAGCGGCGAGTACCAGTGCTGCTGCGGAAATAACCCATTTGGCTTTTTGCATTTTATATTCCTTTTTATTTACTTTTATATGCGGGCTCACGCTTGGGTGACCACTGCGAAATTTATTCCTGTAACAAAAGCAATCTGCTTCCTGCCCGGGAACAAAATAAATACTACACCCGCCTAAAATGGATACAAAACACAATAAAATTGTATACAAAATGTAAATCAATGCTTTTTTGCGACATTAGTCACACAGAAAAACAGTACTTTTATGAGTGTTACTGTATTCCGCAGAAACAACCTGACCTGCCAGACAAAAAAAGTGGATTATTCTGAGACAGATTCTGACACAGAATTATTCAATGCAAAAAAAGTTACTTTTTTAACTAACAATTTACTGGCAATTCTTCATCAAAATCATGTATTTTGTCGTCAAATTGCGACATTAAAGCAAAAATCGCGCATAAATAGGATTATGATCCGATACGGTTGGCATATCGATAGCTGTCGCCGATCGCAGTTTAAGATCCCGATAAAAGATAAAATCCAGCGGTTGGTGCAGATACGTCTTAACATAATGGGCATTGTCCATTACTGCCTGACGTAACCCCGTCGCCCGGCAAAAACGGCGCAAATACAAGCGCCGCTGCCGACTCCATGCATTAAAGTCGCCGGCTACAATCAGTGGTCCGGTATGGTGCAGCAGCTCAATACGCACCTGCTCCATTTCTTTAAGAAACAGCCCCGCATGAACAAAGTTAATCGCATGCATGTTGACCACCAGCAGGGTTTCATCCTCAGGCAGTGGATGACGGGTGAGGATCAAACTTTTGTGAGTGGCAAAGCGCAGCTCCCGGCTTTGAGTCAGCAAAGGCTGTATATCCTCAAAGGCACAGCGTCCGGCGGTAAGCACACCAAACATCTGCTTGCGGGTCTGCATATTGGGAGCGGCAGCCCAGGACCAGCTTTCCAGCCAGCTTTCCCCCAAGGGTGCCAGTCGAGCCTCTTGCAGCAATAGTAAGCTGGTCGGGTAAAGTAACGTCAGATCGGTAATGCTTTGATGAAAACGGGCATCCTGGGTCAGTTTCTGGGCGTTCCAGCACAGAACACCAATATCGTCACCGGACAGCGGCTGATGCTGATGCAACAGACGGGACGGTGTGGTGCGGGGTCTCAGCATTCAAATTCACCTGTGCAACACAATACCATTGCCAGAGTGTATCAGCAGCCAGATGTCTTGAGCAGAAAGAGAGACAAGAACAAAAGAAGGACCGGAGTAACGCTGCTTACTCCGGCCAAATGGGAGAGAACCGGTAAAAGCTTAAAAATTCATCGCCAGCCAGGCGTCGGGCGCAACCCGAAAGTCGAGCGCCATGGTCACGCTGATGGCGGTGATGGTAATGATGGACAGCACAAACACACGGCGGGCCCAGCCCAGCTCCTCGGCCCCCCGGCGATAACCGTTAAAGGCCATCACCAGCCACCACAGACTGGTGGCACAGGCCACCGTCATAAAGGTGAGGCCGGTATAACCGCTGAGCGGCAGCAGGGCGGTCACCACACAGAACAGCGCAATATAAAGCACTATCTGCCGTTTGGCCCTGGCCATTCCCTTCGCCACCGGCAGCACCGGAATATTCGCCGCCGCATAATCCTCATAGCGGAAAATGGCAATGGCGTAGGAATGGGGCATCTGCCACAAGCTGAACATCAGCAGCAAAATGGCGGCACCGGCATCAAACTGGCCGGCAACGGCGCAGTAGCCCACCACCGGCGGTACCGCGCCGGACAGGCTGCCCACCAGGGTGCCGTAAACCGAGGCGCGCTTCAGCCACAGGCTGTAAAAGCCCACGTACACCCCGTAGCCAAAGGCGGCAAAGCCAGTTGCCACGGCATTGGTATAGTGCGCCAGCAGGCCAAAGCCGAGCACCCCCAGCACCAGCCCGTAAACCAGCGCGGTGCGCACCGGCAGCTCACCGGTCACGGTCACCCGGTTGCGAGTGCGGCGCATGCGGGCGTCGATATCCCGGTCGATGCAGTTGTTCACGGCACAGCCGGAGGCCACCACCAGCGACAGCCCGATAACGGTAGCCCACATCAGCGACCAGTCGATATCGCCGCGGGCGGCCATAAAGAAGCCGCCGGCCACCGAGATCAGGTTGCCCATAATGATGCCCGGCTTGGTGACCTTGAGATAAGGCCGAATCATAAAATGCCCCTTGGGATGAACCCCTTGTTCGCGTGTTTATGCCTGTATCCGGCCCGGTTGCCCGGGCCGGAACACCGTCTTAATACATCATCATTTCGTTGGAGCTGATGATGATCCATACCGACAGGCCCACCACCATCACGATAATGAGGGCGGAGAACAGGAATGCCACTGTGTTTTCCCGGCTGCCGGGCTTGAAGCTCAGGTGCAGAAAGTACTTGAGGTGCACCACTATTTGCACAATGGCCAACAACACAACCGTGCCCAGGGTCGCCCCCGGGCTCAGCTGCCCGGTCATCACCGCCCAGAACGGAATGGCGGTCAGGATCACCGACAGCACAAAGCCGGTGAGATAGGATTTCACACTGCCGTGATCCACAGCGTCATGGTTGTGACTCATGCCATTGCCCCCATCAGATACACCACGGTAAACACACAGATCCACACCACGTCGAGGAAGTGCCAGAACATGCTCAGGCAGCCCAGACGGGTCAGGGTACGGGGGCCTGTGCCCCGCGTCATCAGCTCCACCATCAGCACCAGCATCCACACCAGGCCGGCGGTCACATGCAGACCGTGCATGCCCACCAGAGTGAAGAAGGAGGTGAGAAAGGCGCTGCGTTGCGGACCATTGCCAGACTCAATCAGGTGATGGAACTCATAGAGCTCCATACCGATAAAGGTGGCACCCAACGCAAAGGTCACCAGCAGCCACAGCAGGGTCAGGCCCCGCTTGTGGTTGTGGCCGGCGAGCATGGCAAAGCCGTAGGTAATGCTGGAAACCAGCAGTACGGCGGTTTCCACCGCCACGAACTTGAGATCGAACAGCTCACGGCCACCCGGACCGCCGGCGGTGTTCATATAGAGCACCGCATAGGTGGCGAACACCGAGGCGAACAGCAGGCAGTCGGTCATCAGATAGAGCCAGAAACCGAACAGGGTATTGCCCCCGGTGTCGTGGTGCTCTTCTTCGTGGTGCTCATGCACCTGTTTGAGATCAACGGATACGGCTTCCATCAGGCCTCCTTCATCACGTTACGCAGGTGTGCCTGCTCAATGCGCTCGACTTCGTCGGGCTGCACGTAATAGTCGGTGTCGGTGTCATAGGCCCGGCACAGGAAGACAACAAAGCTGGCCACCAGACCGGCAATCACCATCCACCAGATATGCCAGATGGCACCAAAGCCGGCGGCAGTGGCAGCGGCGGCAATCAGCACACCACAGGCGGTGTTCTTGGGCATGTGAATGGGCTGATAGCTGCTCTGTGGCTGATAGGCGATGCCCTTTTCCTTCATGTCGGTAAAGGCGTCGATATCGCTCACATGGGGCAGTTTGGCGAAGTTGTAGAACTGGGGCGGAGAGCTGGTGGACCACTCCAGGGTGTGGCCGTTCCAAGGGTCGCCGGTCAGATCCTTGTTCGCTTTGCGATCACGGAAGGCGGTATACAGCTGGTAGAACTGCACCAGAATGCCGATCAGAATGAAGACAGCGCCCACGGCGGCCAGGTACAGCCAGAAGTTCCAGGCCGGGTTGTCGGTGCTGTTGAGGCGACGGGTCATGCCCAGAAAGCCCAGCACGTACAGCGGCATAAAGGCCACGTAGAAGCCGATTTGCCAGCACCAGAAGGACACTCGGCCCAGCTTTTCGTCGAGATGAAAGCCCATGGCTTTCGGGAACCAGAAGGCAAAGCCTGCCAGGTAGCCGAACACGGCACCACCTATGATGGTGTTGTGGAAGTGGGCAATCAGGAACAGGCTGTTGTGCAGCACAAAGTCGGCACCGGGCAGCGCCAGCAGCACGCCGGTCATGCCACCAATGGTAAAGGTGGTCATAAAGCCTAAGGTCCACAGCACCGGCACAGTAATGCGCAGGCGGCCGCGATACATGGTGAACAGCCAGTTGAACAGCTTCACCCCGGTGGGCACGGCGATGATCATGGTCATGACGCCAAAGAAGGCGTTGACGTTGGCGCTGGAGCCCATGGTGAAGAAGTGGTGCAGCCACACGATAAAGCCCAGCACCGAAATGGCACCGCTGGCATAGACCATGGAGTTGTAGCCAAACAGCCGCTTGCCGGTAAAGGTGGAGATCACTTCAGAGAAGATACCAAAGGCCGGCAAAATCAGAATGTACACCTCGGGATGACCCCAGGCCCAGAACAGGTTGATGTACATCATGGCGTTACCGCCGGCGGCGTTGGTGAAGAAGTGGAAGTCCAGGTAGCGATCCAGGGTCAGCATGCCCAGCACCGCAGTCAGGATGGGGAAGGACGCCACGATCAGAATGTTGGCCCAGGTGCAGGTCCAGGTGAAGATCGGCATCTGCATCAGCTTCATACCCGGCGTGCGCATTTTGAACACGGTCACCAGGAAGTTAACGCCGGTGAGCAGGGTACCGATACCCGATATCTGCAAGGCCCAGATGTAGTAGTCGACCCCCACGCCCGGACTGAAGTCCAGCTCCGACAGCGGCGGATAGGCCACCCAGCCGGTTTTGGCGAACTCACCCAGACCGAGGGAGATATTCACCAGCACGGCACCGGAAACCGCCAGCCAGAAGCTGAGGTTGTTCAGAAAGGGGAAGGCCACGTCGCGGGCACCGATCTGCAGCGGCAGCACTATGTTCATCAGGCCGATCATGAAGGGCATGGCCATAAAGATGATCATGATGACACCGTGGGCGGTGAAGATCTGGTCGTAGTGCTCGGGTGGCAGATAACCGTCGGCACCATTGGTAGACAGTGCCAGCTGGGCCCGCATCATGATGGCGTCGGCAAAGCCGCGGATCAGCATGACAAAGGCCAGCACGATATACATGATGCCCAGTCGCTTGTGGTCCACCGACGTGATCCAGTCGCGCCAGAGCAGGCCCCATTTCTGATAACGGGTGATCAGGAAGGCGATCACCACGGCGGCAATGGCCACCACGCCCAGGGTCACCATGATAATGGGCTCATGGTAGGGCACGGCGTCAAGTGTGAGTTTACCTAGTAACGACATATTATTTCTCAGCCTCCGTCATGGTGCTGGCTGAATGATGATGGGAATGCGCATCGCCCTTTATGGGGTGATGGTCCTGCATAAATTTCATCACAACGTTGTGGAACAGATTCGGGCTGACATCGCCAAAGTATTCCACCGGATGGTGTTCACTGGGTTCGGCCAGCTGCCGGTAGGCCGCCATATCGAGGGTGTGTTCGCTCGTTTTCACCTTATTCACCCAGGCGTCAAAGTCGGCTTCGTCTTCGGTGGCAATGGCGTCAAACTTCATGCCGGTAAAGCCTTCGCCGCTGTAGTTGGCGGAGATGCCGTCATAGCGGCCGGCCTCGTTGGCAATCAGGTGCAGCTGGGTTTCCATACCCGCCATGGAGTAGATCTGGCCACCCAGTTGCGGAATAAAGAAGGAATTCATGGTGGTGTCGGAGGTAATGCGGAACTCCACCGGCACGTCTTTCGGGAACGCCAGCTCGTTGACGGTGGCAATGCCCTGCTCCGGATAGATAAACAGCCACTTCCAGTTCAGTGACACCACCTGCACCACCAGATGCTCTTTCTCATGGTCCAGCTTTTTATACGGGTCCAGCTCATGAGTAGAGCGCCAGGTAATAACACCCAGAATTACGATAATAATGACGGGAATTATCCACACCACGGTTTCAATTTTGGTGGAGTGAGACCATTTGGGAGCATAAGCCTCGTTGCGTCCTTCCCGGTATTTCCAGGCAAAGAACAAGGTCATCACGATCACCGGAATCACCACCAGCAGCATCAGGCCGGTAGCCACCATGATCAGGTACTTTTCGTCGGCACCGATCTGGCCCTTGGGATCCAGCACGCCGCCTTCGCAGCCGGACAGCGCAAAGGACGCCGCCCCTGCCAGCAGCAGGTTAACTAACTTTCGAATAAACAAAGGAAACCTTCCCCTATTCCTATGGGTCTAGCTTGCCGCTTATCGGCAAGACCATATTGGAACTTTCGGGTATGACCCGATGGCGAAGAATGACGCAGACAAAACGGACGTAATGGTTACGTCGTCAGACTGTCAGACTCCGCAGGGGAAAACAGGTGGCGCGCGACAACTGTGCGCTTTTAACAGAGCACGGCGCGGCTTGGTTGAAGCAGAAAAGCAGGGTTTGCGTTGAGTGAGCCGGGGCCAGTTAAAGGTTTGCAGCAATAAATGCAGCAACAGCAACAGCCATTGCAGCAACAGCGGCGCAAAGACCAGCAAGGAAGTGCACAGCAGTGCCTTGAGTGCATCCAGGGGCTGCAGATCTGCCAGCTGTGCCTGATATTCAAACACATCGGCAGACAGGCCGGTCCAGCTCAGCAGCCAGTCACCCACCAGCTCCAGCATCATAAGGGCACCAAGTACACCAAATCCGTCCATACCAGATCGCGACAACGACGCCAGGTCGTGCCATCTCTCGGCTATGGGCAGGTGCAACATCGGGCTCAAGGGCTGTTTCCGTTGGTTCTATCTGTTATTAAATCAGTGACACAGAGCACAAAGGCTGTTTTTTTGACCGCGAAAGGCTACCAAACTTTGATCCAGCACACAACAAGAGCATTTATTTTTAGCCCGCTAAAGCACCACTTTTACCGCCAGTGCCAGCAGTACCAGACCGCTTAGCTTGTCTATTATAAATGACTTTTCACGCAGCCAGCCCAGCACAGGCCCGCGAGACAGCAACAAGGCCACCAGCACATACCAGAGCGCATCAATGCCGCCGGCGGTGAGCATCATGATGCCACCCTGCTGCCAGCCGGTATCGGCGCGCACAAACTGGCTGAACAGGGCCACAAAGAAAATGGCCAGCTGAGGGTTAAGAAAGGCCACCATAAAGCCCTCAAAAGCACCCTGCCGGCCGCGTACGACATGGCCACTTTCCCCTGTAACTGCCGGCTGTGGCTTCGCCAGCAAGGCCTTGATGCCAAGCCAGGCCAGAAAGGCGGCACCACCGTAGCGAATAATATCGAATAACAGCGGATTGCGGGTGATCAGCAGCGCCAGCCCCAGGGCGGTGATCAAAGCATAAAGCCCCACTCCCAAGCCATGGCCCAGCGCCGTAAGCACACCGTGGCTCTGGCCGCCGCGCACCGTATTGCGCATCACCACCGCCAGGCTGGGGCCGGGACTCACGGCACCCATGATGCAGATGGCCGCCAGGGCCAGCCAGCTCGACAATTCCATGCTTTTACCTCGCTATAACGAATAGCTGCATTTAAGCATAATTTGCTGTAACTATTGAGTTTTACCTGACGGACTTTCTACACTGTGCGTCTTCTGCCGGCAACTTGCTCTGGAGTTTTGATTAGATGCGCTACGACTGGATACTGTTTGACGCCGATGACACTTTGTTTCATTTCGATGCATTTGGCGGCCTTAAGCGTACTTTTGCCGAATTTGGTGTTAACTTCGATGAAAGTGCCTTTGCACACTATCAGGCTCAGAATCAGCCGTTATGGGTGGCTTATCAGAATGGTGATATTGATGCCGAAGAGCTGCGCCATCGCCGTTTTGCCCTCTGGGCCGAACGGCTGGCGGTGACCACACAACACCTGAACGAGACCTTTATGAACACCATGGTGGAGGTGTGCACCCTGCTGCCCGGTGCCAGTGAGCTGATTGCCGGGCTGGAAGGCAGAGCTCGGCTGGGCATTATTACCAACGGTTTTGCCTCCATGCAGCAGGCAAGGCTGCAGCGCGCCGGCTGGGAGCATGCTTTTTCACCTCTGGTAGTATCGGAAGAGGTGGGCGTGGCCAAGCCCGATCCGGGCATTTTTGAGCATGCGCTGGAGCTTATGGGTAACCCCGATCGCAGCCGGGTGCTGATGGTGGGCGACAACCCCCACTCCGATATTCTCGGCGGCCTCAACGCCGGCCTGCACACCTGCTGGCTCAACACGCAAGGCAAGCTCACCCCTGCAGGCATTACTCCCCACCATGAAGTGACGTCCCTTGGCCAGCTGCAGCAGTGGCTGCTGGAGGCGTGAGCTCTCGTCTTTCTGAAGCGCCGTGCAACATTCGTTGTCTGAAAAGCCGAGCCAAACGAAGCAGCAGCAGGGTTACCTCCTTCGACACGCTTCAGGCCCATCCATGGGACGCTCGGCAAATGCCATCCCTGGCATTTGACGGTCGAATCCGGCAATCCCCACTGCTGCTTCGAGCAACATCGACGCTGTCTGCTTGCTGACTGGCAGCACCGAGCCTACCGAGGAGGGCAAAGGGTGTCTGCTTCGCCGCGCCCTTCGCGCCAAGGATGGCGTGCCGGAGAAGCAGTGCGCTTTGGCCGACGATTATGCACAATGCTGGCACTTTCTACGCCCCAAACGCAAAAAGGCAGCCCGAAGGCTGCCTTTTTTATCGTTCCAGCTGATGCTTAGCGACGGTTGCCGCGGTAAGCAGGGGACGAGTTCAGCACCATGTGGCGGTTCACGTCCTTGTACAGCAGGTAACGGAAGCGGGTCGGGCCAGCGGCGTAGCAGGCCTGCGGGCAGAAGGCGCGCAGCCACATGTAGTCACCGGCTTCAACTTCAACCCAGTCCTGGTTCAGGTGGTAAACGGCTTTACCTTCCAGCACGTACAGGCCGTGCTCCATTACGTGAGTTTCGTCAAACGGAATCACACCGCCAGACTGGAAGGTCACGATGTTAACGTGCATGTCGTGACGCAGGTCGGTCGGATCGGTGAAGCGAGTGGTAGCCCAGACGTCATTGGTGTCCGGCATGGAAGTCGGCTCAATGTCGTTCTCGTTGGTGACAAAGGCTTCCGGCACGTCGATGCCGTCTACAAATTCGTAGGCCTTGCGCAGCCAGTGGAAGCGCACCGGCTCACCGCTGTTGTTCTTCACGGTCCAGTTGGCACCCGGCGGCAGGTAGGCGTAGCCACCCAGCTCCATGTGGTGCTCTTTGCCTTCCAGAGTCAGGGTCATTTCACCTTCAACGATGAAGATAACGCCTTCGGCACCAGCATCCAGCTCAGGCTTGTCGCTGCCACCATTCGGAGACACTTCCATGATGTAGTGAGAGAAAGTCTCGGAGAAACCGCTCATCGGACGGGCGATCACCCACAGGCGGGTTTCGTCCCAGAACGGCAGGAAGCTGGTGACGATATCGCTCATTACGCCTTTCGGAATAACGGCGTAAGCTTCGGTGAAGACAGCGCGATCGTGGATCAGTTGAGTCTGCGGGGGCAGACCGCCCTTGGGGGCATAATAGGTATTACGGGCCATTACTTTGTCCTTTATGCTTGATGGTTGGACATTTGCCAACGAGAGCAACACGGCAGCTTATCATGGTGCCATATTGCTTAAATGCTGAACACGTGGATTGTAGTGTATGAAATAATAATTTATAAATTAAATAATACAATGATACCCAGTGGACTTCCCACTACCAGGAAAAAATGACTCAACTGACAACACTCGATCCCGTGCTGCTGCGCAGCTTTGTGGCCGTGGTGGATACCGGCAGTTTTACCCGCGCCGCCGACAGCACGCACCTTACCCAGTCCACCGTCAGCCAGCAGGTACGCAAGCTGGAATCCCAGCTTGGCTGCGAACTGCTTAACCGCAAGGGCCGCTACATTACCGCCACCCTGGAAGGCGAGCGGGTGCTCAACTACGCCCGGCGCATACTGCAGCTAATGCAGGAAGCCGTGGCCCAGACCAGCCTGAGCATAGAGCAGCAGAAAATTCGCTTAGGGGTGCCGGAAGACTTTGCCACCCACGCCATCATGCCCGCCTTGTCTGCCTTTGCCGATCAGTATCCCGGCATTCGGCTGGAGGTAAAAAGCGGCCTGTGCAGCGATATCTGGCGGGAGTTTCAGCGCGGCGAGCTGGATCTGGCGCTGGTAAAGCAACGCCCGGGCAGCGTGCCGGGCATGGCCAGCTGGCCCGAGCCGCTGTGCTGGATAGACGGCCTGGAAAGCAACAACCTGGCCAGTCAGCCGGTGCCGCTGGTCACCTTTCCCATCGGTGGTCTTTACCGGGGCGAAATGGCCCACACCTTTGACCGGTTGGGCCGCAGCTGGCGGCTGGCCTATGTCAGCACCAGCCTGTCGGGGGTATGCTGTGCGGTGGAGGCCGGCTTTGGTATTTCCCTGCTGCCGCGGCGGCTGGTGACCACCAACCACCGCATTCTCTCCGAGGCCGATGGCCTGCCCGATGTGCCGGATCTGGAGCTGACCCTGCACGCCCAGGATAAACTCTCGGCCCACAGCAAATTGCTGGCCGAGCGGCTGATCAGTGCCTGCGATAACACCTGCCGGCAGTAGCCACGCCGGCGTTAATCCTGCTTGATATGCTCATTGGCACCATAACCGTGCTGTTCCTGCCACAGGTCAAACACGGCGGTTTTTTCGTCCAGCGGCAGGTGCAGGGTTTCCACGCCCTGCTCACCAAAGGGCTGCTGCATACGCTGATACAGATATTCGGTAGACCAGCCATAGCCCTCGCCCACGTCGTCGCCAGCGCAATACACCAGCCGCGATACGCCGGCCTGGATCATGGCGGCCATGCACATGGCGCAGGGCTTGCCGCTGGCATACATGGTGCTGCCGGCAAACAATGATTGTTTATGAGTGCGGGCGGCATTACGCAGCGCCTGAATTTCGGCATGGGCGGTAGGATCATGCTCAACATAGGTCTGGTTTACCCCTTCCGCCAGCACTTTGCCGTCCTTCACCAGCACGGCACCAAAGGGCTGGCCGCCCTTGGCTACGTTGTCCCGCGCCAGATCAATGCTCGTTTTCAGATAATCCAAATCGGCCATCATGCCTGCTCCCATATAAAACAACGGCCCGGTGAGGCCGCTGTAACGTTTTTAATAAAATCAGTAAGTTGGCATCATAGCCCGCCGGTCATCACGATCAAGCCCTACAGATCGGCAAAGATATGCTTGAGATTAATGTCTTCTTCAGTGGGAGGCTCCAGCTGCAGCTGGGCTTCTATCTCGTTGAGATGATCAATCATCAGCTGCACCGCCCGCTCTGTGTGGTGCCCGGCAATGGCGGCCAGCAGGTCGTTATGCTCGCTGCAGGAAGGGCCGGCATGATGATGCCCCTTGCGCGCGCCACCTGGCTGCTGATACAGGGCCACAATTAGTGATGAGCGGGGAATGATCTCATGCAGAAAGGAGGTCAGCACAGGCTTGTTGGCCAGTTTGCCAATCAGCAGATGAAACTCGCCGGACAGCCGAATGCGCAGACTCTGATCCCCCTGCTCTGCCGCCTGATGTTCTTTATGCAAATGTTCCTGCAGCAGCTTTTTCTCCCGCAGAGTACACTTACTCGCCAGCTCCCGTACCAGCTCGGCTTCAAGCAACCGGCGCGCCTGAAAAATATCTCTGGCTTCTTCCGGCGTCGGCTCAGCAACAAAAGCGCCGCTGTTGGGCACCAGGTTCACCAGCTTGTGATAAGAAAGCTGCAGCAGCAGCTTGCGCACAAACCCCCGGCTTAAGCCAAACGTCTCACACAACTCTTCTTCTTTCAGCCGGGTACCCGGTAACAGCTTGTGGGCAACGATCGCCTCCCAGATACGCTGATATACCTTATCCAGATCCTTGTTTTTATTATTCATGGATTTGTCCTTTGTGCTCTGCGGCCATTTAACTTCAGGTTAACATGGCTTTTTATTGTCAACAATCTTGTTTTCGTTCGTTAAAAACTCTCTTTATTAATAGCCATTACCGCTGCCCGGGTAGCAGCAAGTACAGGTACTACAAGGGGAATATCAAAGTGAGGCTGTAACCTTAATGCTGAACCGGTAAGCGGCCCTCCACCAATGATGACAGCGTCCGCTCCGTCTTTTACTACCGCCTGGCATACCGCTTCACTCAGTGCATGATCCAGTTTGTCGGAAGACATCACCAGCTCAGTGGGATCACCGGTTGTTACCCGGGTGCCGCAAAACTGTTGCTCCAGACCCAGCGTTATGGCTTTGTGTTTAAAAAAAGCCAGCAGCTCGGCATCGGGAGTAATAGTGGCAATGGCAAAACGCCGGCCTTCACGGGCTGCAGCCAGATAGGCCGACTCGGCAATGCCCACTACCGGCACCTTCACACGCTGACGCAGTTCAGCCAGTCCCGGATCAGAAAAGGCCGCTATCATCAGTGCTGCTGAGCCTTTGGCAGCCGCTGCTGTGCCCAGCTCAAGCACACCGGCAGTGGCCGCCCTGATCTCGGCCGGCGTGGTCAGCAGGGCCGGCACTCCCGTATTGGTCAGGCCCTGCACTTGCACACCGCCCCCCGCAACCTGCCCGGCCAGCGCCACCATGGCTGCCGTGGCGCTTTCACTGGAATTGGGGTTGATCAGCATTAATGTTTTTGCCACTTCAGGCATATGACTCAGAACCTTTAAAAAAACATGTATGGATCATCTCCATCATAACAAGGGGTCATTAGCCGGCAAGACCGCCTTGTCAGTATTGACGCTTGGGCTTTGGTGCCAGCAAGTAATAAAAAACACCGCCAAGCGCTGCGCCAATCATCCAGCCGTAACCATTGAGATCACTGAGCGCCGGTACCCAGACAGTTGCAACGGAGAACACAGCGGCCATGGCAAAGGCAATCATCGCCTTTTTATTCCAGCCGCTCTGGTAGAAATAGGCTCCCTCGGGATCCCGTGAAAACAACTCCTGCATATTCAGGCTCTGGCGTTTAATAAGGTAGTAATCCACTACAATAATGCCGTAAAAAGGTGCCACAATGGCCCCCAGCGCGTTCACAAAGCCGGAAATCCCCATTTGGCTAATCACTGCCACCCAGAGTCCGCCCACAAAGAAGGCAACCACCGCAGTGATCAGGCCACCAATGCGAAAGCTAATCACCTTTGGAAACAGGTTGGCCAGGTCATAGGCCGGCGGAATAAAGTTAGCCACCAGGTTGATGCCCACGGTCGCCGCAAAGAAAGTCAGCGCCGCCACAATGGTCAGAGGCAAAGAGTCAACCCGGTCCACAATATCTGCAGGGTTGGTCAGTGCCTCACCAAACAACACCAGAGTGCCGGCCGTAATGATCAACGCAATAAAGGAAAAGAAGGCCACATTCAGGGGCAGCCCCACAAAGTTGCCAATTTTCATCTGCCGCTCGCTGCGCACAAAGCGGGTAAAGTCACCAAAGTTGATCACAACGGCAGCAAAATAGGCCACCATGGTGCCGACAATGGCAGAAAAAGCCGCCACGTCACTGCCCTGATAATCACCGCCGCCATCAAAGATGGTCGCCACGGCCGGCAGCAGCTGATCACCGGCCTGATACCAGACCACCAGCATCAGCACCAGCATCACCACATACACCAGTGGCCCGGCCCAGTTCAGAAACACGGTGATTTTTTCGATACCCTGCCAGAACAGAGCTATCTGAAATACCCAGACCAGCATAAACGACAGCCAGGCGGTACCCGACATACCGAGAAATTCACTGTTACTCTGACCAAACAGCGCTGTCAGTAACAGAGTCACGGCGGTAGAAGCAAAGTAGGTTTGCACTCCGTACCAGAAGATACCGATAATGGCCCGCAGCAGCGCCGGAAAATTGGCACCGCGCACCCCCATGCTGGCCCGAATCATCACCGGAAAGGGAATGCCGTATTTGACGCTGGGCTTGCCGCTTAAATTCACCAGCACCATCACAATAAAACCGGCCAGAATAATGGCTGCCATCACCGCCCAGCCGTTCAGGCCGTAACTCAGAAACAGCGACGCCGCCAGGGTGTAGCCAAACAGACTCTGAATATCGTTGGACCAGACGTTAAAAATTTCAAACCAGCCCCAATGCCGGTCCTTGTGCTTGAGCGGAGCCAAATCTTCGTTATAGAGCAGCGGATCGTGATGGGTTATTTCAAGTTGCTTGTCATCCATGCTTTTTCTCCCGGGATAAAAACAAAAACAGCTCCGCAGCTGATGTGCGGAGCTGAATGACTTAGTTGCGAAAGCGCTGACAGGGCTGCCAGTACTGCATCAGCAGGTAGTAGGTGACACCGGCCGGGATCAGGCTGGCGTACCAGGACACCGAGGAGAAGGTCAGGGCCACCAGGGCACCGGCCAGGGCGGCAATCACGGCGGCGTAGTTCACGCCCTTGTAAGGACCGTTCTCGTCATACAGCTTGGTAATATCCAGCTTGCGGCGGCGCAGAATGAAGTAGTCCACCACCATCACCGCAAAGATGGGGCCGAGAAAGGCGGAGTAGGTCTGTACGAACAGCTGCAGGCCGGCGGAAGATTCTTCCTTCACCAGTTCCCAGGGGAAGGTGCAGAAGGCCAGCAGACCCACCAGAATGGTGGAGGTGCGGAACTTCAGCTTGAACACGTCCATCAGAATGTAGGTGGGCGGCACCACGTTATTGAGCACGTTGGTAGTGACCTGGGCAAAGGCGATAAACAGCAGGGTGGTCACCAGCAGCGGCGTATTGTCCACGGCGCTGGAGAACACCTGAATCGGGTCGGACACGCCGGTGGCACCGGACACCATCAGGCCAATCAGACCCATAAACAGGGTGCAGGGCAGAATGGACATGGCATAGATGATGGTGAGCAGGCCGGGCTTGGTGCCTTCCTTCAGCTCACGGGAGTAGTCACTCACGTTCAGCATCATGGTGCTGTAAATGCCGAGGAACAGCATGGTCGCGCCCCAGAAGGGCACACCCCAGGTGCCTTCCATGTTCACCAGGTTGGCGGTGATTTCGTCGCCGTAGCGGTTGATCACGCTCCAGAACATGTACACCAGCGCCAGCAGAATAAAGCCGCTGCCAATATTTTCCAGCCACTTGATGCCCTGGAAGCCAAAAATGGACAGGCCAATCTGCAGAAACTGGAACAGCACAAAGAACAGCACCAGATTGTCGAATCCGAACAGGGTGGCCGACACCGCGTTCAGCGCCCCCGCCCCTATCCAGCTCTGAAAGCCGTACCAGACAATGGCCGGCACCGCCCGTACCAGACCGGGAAAACGGGTGCCGGAAAAGCCAAAGGCGGCCCGGGCCTGCACCATAAAGGGAATGCCGTATTTGTAACCGGCGGCACCGTTCAGCGCCAGAGCAATACCGATCACAAAACAACCAATGGCAATGGCCACCACCGCCTGCATAAGGTTAAGGGTGCCAACAATGCTGGAGCCCATGGTAAAGGTGCCGATCGACACACAACCACCGAACCAGGCCAGCAGGTAGGATAGGCGGCCCATAATACGATGCTTCTGGGGAGCCAGAGATTCTTCCCCGGCCTTCTTGTCGTTGCCGGCAGTCTGAGCCGATTGGGCTTTGCCGGTGCTCATGGGAATGGCGGCTTCGCTGTTGATATTCTGAATAGCCATAGTCTAGTCCTCGGTATTCCGTCACGGGAGGGCACTGCCGCCCTCATTCATACGCCGGCCATCATGGCCGGGCGGTTACGAGCAAGCTCAGGCAATTTTCAGCCCCTTGCCCGGCGTGGCCAGCTCGGGGCGTGGCCAGTTAAAGGTCAGCACCTTGCTGGTGCCCAGTTTCATATCCACCATGGCTTCGCACAGTTTGAGTGCCGCCACTGTGCCATCGATCACCGGAATACCGATCTCCTGTTCGATATATTCCCGGTAGGCGGACATACCGGCGCAGCCCAGCACTATGGCCTCTGCCTTGTCTTCTGCCATGGCCTTGCGGCACTCGGCAATCACCTTGGCAATGGCGATGTCCGGCGATTCAGCCAGATCCAGCACTCGCATGGGTGTGGTACGAATGCCGCTGCAGTGCTCGCCAAAGCCGTAACGGCTGACCAGATGCTCAGTCATAAAGCGCACTCGGGGAGCCGTGGTGACTATGCTGAAGCAAGCGCCGGCCATGCTCGCCATATGAAAAGCTGCCTCGGCAATGCCCAGCACCGGCTTGTCGGTCAGCTCGCGGGCAGCATACAGGCCGGGGTCGCCAAAGCAGGCCAGCACATAGGCATCAATATTTTCTTCCCTATCTCCTTTGGCGATTTCTTCCAGCACACCGGGTACCGCCAGCGCTTCATCGTAAAAGCCTTCAATAGAGGCCGGACCGCTGGCAGGACTGACCGCCAGCACCTGGGTATCGGGACGGGCCACGCTGTCGGCCAGTCGCTGCAGCGCATCGGTAAACGCTCGAGTGGTGTTGGGGTTGATAATCTTGATCCGCATACTGACTCCTTGTTTACAGCAAACCTGATAAATCGTTAACGATTTAATTATGGAACCATCGTTAACGATTTGTAAACTTGTTTGTGAGTGATGCGTTAATCATTTAGACAGGTTTGGTTGACATGAGAGGTGCGCACTAAAAGTAATCGGACAGAAAATTAAGGTAATTAAAATCAAAAGTTTAAAAAAACTTAGAGGATGAAAGGCATTCTGAATCGTCGATATACCATGCTTTCAGGCAGGTGCTTGAGTCACAAAAAACAGAAAAATTGTTAGCAATTATGTGATCCAAGGCACGCTATGGCGAGCATCAGTGGGGGGGCATAATACCGGGCAGCATGACTTCGGCAGCAAAGCCGTCGGACTGTCCTGGTGCCGGTGAAGACAACACCAGGCGAGTGCCGGCACCGCTGGCAATGGCATCCACAATGGCCAGTCCCAGGCCGGCCCCCGGACGGGACACATGAGCCCCCGCAGCACGGGCAAAGCGGGCGGTCAGTCCGGCCAGCTGATCCGCCGGCACCGGCGGGCCGCCATTACTGACTCGTACCCTTCCCTCACTCGACAGACTGACCCTGACCGGCTGCGTCTCATCACCGTATTTAAGCGCGTTTTCAATCAGGTTACGCACCAGAATGGCAACCGCATCCATATCGAGTGTGGTCATCACAGCACCCGTCTGCGGCAGCTCCAGCTGCAGACGCCATCCTGCCGGATCATGCCGGAACTCACTGGCCACCAGCCTGATAACAGCCACAGCGTTATGCGGCTCGGTGGCCAGCAAGGCTCCGCCTTCTGCCTTGGCCAGCTGCATCAGCTTTTCCGACAGGCGCGCCAGCCGCTGAAGTAACGCCTCAATATGATCAATTCGCTGCTGCCACTGAGTTTCCGGTGCTTCCTGCCGCAACCGCTGTACCTGAGCCAGCGCGGCGGCCAGCGGAGTGCGCAACTCATGGGCGCTGTTGGCGGTAAAGCTGCGTTCCGACTCCAGCGCCCGGCGCAGCCGCTCCATCAGCTGATCCACAGCCTGTGCCACCGGCTCAATCTCTTCAGGCAGCGCTATCTGGGTAACCGGTGACAAATCACCTGCTCCGCGGGTTTCAATGGCCGTTTTGTAAGCCAGCACAGGGCGCAGGCTGCTGCGCACCCACAGCCAGATACCGGCAAGACTGAGCGGGATCAGCAGTAACAATGGTGCCAGCAGCGCCATCACCGCTTGCCGCGCCGTTTCCTGCCGGTGCGCCAGCGGCTCCGCCACCTCAATAAAAATGGTATTACTCACCGCAGCTTCACCATAGATACGATGACTGTCCGAGGTACGGAATCCGGTTACCGGACGCGCGGCAAACAGCGCCGGGTTAACATCATGAGACTGCAGCAACACTGTGCCACTGGCATCACGCACCAGATAGCTGAGCATTTCGGTATGCGGCCGCAGCATGGCAATTTGCTGCGACAGGCCCGGCAGCTCTCTGTTTACAATTTCAGTCACTGCCAGCGGCAGTATGCGCTGGGCCGTTTCTTCCATGGCACTGTCAAAGGCCGCATCCAGCTCGTTACGTACCACCACCCCGGATGCCAGGGTGGCCAGCAACCACAATAAAGACACGCCCAGGGTCAGACCAAGGCCCAGGCGGCGCTGAAGGCTGGTGGAACCACTCATGGCCGTACCAGCCGGTAGCCCATGCCACGCACTGTTTCAATCAGCCCGCGCCCCAGACGTTTGCGTAACCGGCTGACATATACTTCTATGGTGTTGCTCTCAATTTCAGCACCAAACGCATAGAGATGATCTTCCAGCTGTGTCTTGGACAACAGAGTTCCGGGCCGTTGCAGAAACGCCTCCAGCAGTGCCCACTCACGGGCGGTGAGCTCAATGCGCTGATCTGCTCGCCAGACGGCGTGCTCATTCAGATCCACCTCCAGATCGCCTATCTGCAGCCGCGGGTTAGAGTGACCATGGTAACGCCGGGTCACGGCATGAATACGCGCGGTCAGTTCGGCAAGATCAAACGGCTTGACCAGATAGTCGTCGGCACCGGCATTAAGTCCTTCAATCCTGTCGGAAATACGATCCCGGGCGGTCAGAATAATCACGGGAGTAACGGCTCCCGACGTCCCGGCAGGTAATGCCCGCAGCCAGCGCAGAAAGTCCAGCCCGGCACCGTCGGGCAGCATCAGGTCGAGCAAAACCAGATCATATTCCGTGGTCCTGATGCAGGCACGGGCAGGTGCCAGCTGCTGCATCCAGTCTACCGCATGGCCATCATCGGCAAGCTGATCCCGTATTGCCTCTCCCAGTCCGGCACTGTCTTCAATCAGTAATATACGCATGGATTCTTCCCGCTGTCGGTCTCTGTCTGCTTCAAGCATATCGCGTTTGGCTGACAGCCGGCTGAAGCTGTCCGTTATTACCGAATATCAGCACACATTTTTATGACATTCAGGTGTCTGTCAGGAAAACAGCGCACACTGAAACAAGACACCAGAAGGAGACAGACCATGAAATATCTTTCCCTAAGCGCAACCGCCCTGGCTCTGATGCTGGCCGCCGGCAGCGCCCATGCCGATGACGACTGTCACGATGCCGTTGCAGACTGGCAGCCCCGTGAAAACCTGCGCCAGATGGTGGAGCAGCACGGCTGGCAGGTGCACCGCATTAAAGTGGATGACGGCTGCTATGAGGTCAAGGGCCGGGACCGGCACGGTAACCGGATAGAAGCGAAATATGCACCGGCTTCCCTGCGTATTCGCAGCCTGGAAGTGGAATTCAGTGAAAACAGCGATCTCTCGGCTTATGGCAATGTGCCCACCGCCGGTCAATAACGGACACTTCATCATGAAAATCGCAGCAGCAGTACTTGTTCTAGCTTCCCTCCCGGGCCTGAGTCAGGCCCGGGAAGTCACCCTGACCACCGAACTGAAAGACTATAGCGGCGATGGTGCCTATGTGGCCATTTACGTCACTGACGCTGACGGTCGTTATCAGCAAACCCTGTGGGTAGCCGGTAAAAAAGCAAAGTATTACAAGCACCTGAAAGACTGGGCACGGGGCAGCGGGCTGCGCGGGGCCGAGTATGACGGCAAAACCGGGGCCAGCCTGCTGAGTGGTCACACCCTCACCACCAGGGTAGATCTGGACGATGCGCTGTTTGACGCCGGCTATCAGCTGCGGCTGGATACCGCCGTGGAAGATCAACGGGATCAGCGAGCGGAGGTCATGGTACCGCTGACCACAGCTGGTGCCGGTCAGCCGGTAGCCGGCCGGGGATATGTAAAATCCTTTACCTATCAGTTCTGACCGGTAACAAGGAGCCTTGTTATGCTGCGCACCCTGCATTCCCTGCCGGCACTGGTGGCCGCCCTGTTTATTCTGCTGTTATCGGTAACCGGTGCTCTGCTGTCGGCAGAGCCGGTTCTTGAACGGGCCGGCATTGAGACCCCTGCGGCAGGGCAAATCAACGTAGCAGAGCTGGCCGGACGCATCAGCCGTCACTATGCGCAGATTGAACAGATTGATCGCCGTCCGTCCGGTGCCATTGTGGTGTATTACCAGCAACAGGGGCAGTCCGGTGCCGATCTGGTCAGCCCCGTTACCGGTGCAGCCATGGCCCCCTATCAGCCATCGGCGTTCTTTCGCGGAGTCAGAGAGCTGCACCGATCATTGCTGCTGGACACTCCCGGCCGTGCCGTTGCCGGCATTACCGCTCTTGTCATGCTGATTCTGTGCGTATCGGGAGTGCCGATGCTGGCACGACAGCAGGGAGGGTGGCGCAAGCTGTTGACGCCGGCAGCAGGCAATGGCCAGCGCAGACTGCATGCATGGCTGGGGCGAGCCGCTCTGCCCGGCCTGATGCTCTCTGCCATTACCGGCCTTTATATGTCAGCGCTCACCTTTGGCCTGTTACCGGAAGGCTCTGCTGCCGAGCCGGCATGGCCGGACGTCATCCAGCAGGAAAGCACGGCCGTCGCCAGCCTTCCTGCCTTGCAGGCCATTGATGTTACCGAACTGAAAGAGCTGGTATTCCCCTATCCCGGCGAGCCTTATTCCGTGCAGACCACCGAAGGCGCCGGCTATGTGGATCCCCGGAGTGGTATTATGCTGTCGTGGCAACCGCATGATCGGCAGCAGAGCATCAACGGTCTGATCAATGGGCTGCATACCAGTGAAGCCTGGTGGTGGCTGGCCCTGCTGCTTGGTCTGAGTGCACTGACGGCTCCCGTGCTTGCCGTCACCGGTATTCGCATCTGGTGGCAACGACGCCGGGCCATGCCAAGACTTGCCGGTAATCACAAGGCCGGCAGCGCCGATACGGTGATTCTGGTAGGCAGCGAAACCAACAGCACCTGGGGGTTTGCCGCAACACTGCACCAGGCCCTGACCGACGCCGGTCACCAGGTGCATACTGCGCCCATGAACCACCTGCGTGATTACCCCCGAGCACGCCAGTTACTTATTCTGACCGCCACCTACGGCGACGGTACCGCTCCCGCCTCTGCCAGCCGTTTTCTGGAGCGGCTGCACACACTGCCTGTGGCTTCCGGTCTGCGCTTTGCCGTGCTGGGTTTTGGTGACAGTCAGTTTCCGCAGTTCTGCCGCTTTGCACAGGATGTGAATACAGCCCTGCTGAACGCCGGCTGGTGTCCGCTGCTGGGTCTGAGCACCATAGACCGGCAGTCACCCCAGGCTTTCTCCCGCTGGGGGCAGCAACTGGGCCAGGCTCTGGGCAGTCCGCTGACACTGAATCATGTGCCCCGCCGGCGATCCACAATGGCGCTGCAGCTGGCAGAGCGGACGGACTATGGCACCGGCACCGAAGCACCGGTCAGTGTGTTACGTTTCACTCTGCCTCGTCGCCGCTGGCGGCGAGTATTCGCTCGCGCAGGCTGGCCATCATTTGAAGCGGGTGATCTGGTGGGTATTTATGCGCCGGGCAGTACTGTGCCCCGGCTCTATTCCCTGGCCAGCGCGTCGGCAGATGGTCAGCTGGAAATATGTGTGCGGCGGCATGAAAGAGGCGTGTGCTCTGCCTTTTTGCATGGCCTGCAGCCCGGTGATGTTATTGATGCCTTTATTCAGCCTCATCCGGCCTTCCGGCCCGGGGCCGGCCGGACTCCGGTTGTGCTGATTGGCACCGGGACGGGTATCGGTCCGCTGGCCGGCTTTATTCGCCACAATAAGCAAAAACGCGCCATGTATCTTTACTGGGGCGGCCGGGATCCTGAGTCTGGCTTTTTATATCAGACCGAGCTGACACATTATCTGGCAGACCACCGCCTGACCGGACTGGCCACGGCCTTTTCACGGGCCGGGGAGCCCAGCCATGTGCAGGACCACATTCAGGCAGACAGCGAACAGTTGCGCACCCTGGTCCGGGCCGGTGCTCAGTTTCTGGTGTGTGGCGGCCGGGGCATGGCCAACAGCGTCGCGGAGACACTAAACCGGATAATGGCTCCCCTGGGGCTGGATGTGCAGACCCTCAAGGCGGAAGGCCGATACCGGGAAGATGTGTACTGAGAGCGCAAAAGGGGCAGCCTGCCGGCTGCCCCTGTGACGATAGGTTTACAGAGTAAGGATGTATCAGTATTCGGCGTTGTGATACACGTTCTGAACGTCGTCCACATCGTTGAGCATATCAAGAAAGCGCTCCATCTGAGCCACATCATCACCGCTGATTTCTACCGTGGTCTGGGGCACAAACTGAATGGCATCCACCTCAAAGTCGATACCTTCAAAAGCATCGATCAGCGCTTGTTTGGCCTTGGCATATTCGGTATTGGGCGCGAAGACGGTGATCTTGCCGTCTTCCAGCTCAATGTCAGTTACATCTACATCAGCCATCATCAGGGCTTCCAGTACGGCCTCTTCGTCGTCACCGTCAAATACCAGAATCGCGCAGTGATCAAACATGTGGCTCACTGTGCCCGAAGTACCCAGCTTGGCCTTGACCTTGTTAAAGCACTGACGCACGTCACCAATGGTACGGTTGGGGTTGTCGGTCAGGCAGTCCACAATCACCATGCAGTTGCCCGGGCCAAAACCTTCATAGCGGGCGGGTGAAAAATCTTCACCGGCACCGCTGGTGGCCTTTTGCAGGGCTTTTTCAATTACATGGGTGGGCACCTGGTCTTTTTTGGCGCGTTCGATCAGGCCACGCAGGCTCAGGTTACCATCGGGGTCGGCACCGCCGGCTTTGGCGACCACGTAAATTTCGCGGCCGTATTTGCTGTAGACCTTGCTCTTGGCATTGGCGGTCTTGGCGATGGATTCTTTGCGGTTTTGATAGGCTCTGCCCATGACGTGATCTCGTTGTTCAGCAAAAAGAGCACGAATTTTACACACAGCGCCGGATTATTTCTATTTTCAGTCAACGGCCACTGCGCGGTCGTCAGACCTCCACATCCAGCACGGCATCCGCCTGCCCTTCCAGGTCGTGATAACGCCGGTTGATCACTTCCAGCCGGCGGCTCATGGCCGGGCTGGTGCCAATCAGACAAACCGCGCCCTGATGCAGACTCAGCCAGGCTTCAAAGGCATCTTCCCGCCGGCTGCGCTGGCGTTGCCGGTCACGCTGACGAATGGCCACATAAGGCTGTACCGCCCGAATAACCGGGATGGCAGGGCGGCGCACATTATCTGCCCGGGCCGCCTCGGTGGCGGGCTGGGCCGGATTGGGCGGCATATTGGGCAGAATGACGGGTATGGCCATAACGGTTTCCTTCAAGGCGAGATTGCCTGTCAGTTCTGACTATAGCCCAGAGCGTCCGGCGGGGCAGCAAGCCGGCTCACTTCAGCCGGTGTAAAAAGTCTCTTATTCTGTCCGCAGTGGCATCGGGGTGAGAAATAAAGGGCGCGTGAGAGGCTTTGGGCTCAATATGGCTGTCACTGTCAGGTGCCAGCTCGTCGGTCAGCACCGCCGCCTTGCGCGGCACCAGACCATCAAGCCGGCCATAAAGCCGTAGCAGCGGCATCTCCAGCTGTGCCAGCTGGGCCCGAAGGTCAGTCTCGCCCAGCAGACCAAGGCCAGCTGCCAGTGCCCGGGGATCCGGTGCCGGCCGACTGGCCAGACTGTTACGCAGCCGACGAATGTCTTCCCGGGCGTGTTCACTGCCCATGGCCTGCAGTGCCAGGAAACGGTTTACCACCTGCTGATGGTCCTCTGTCAGTTGCTGTTCAAAACCACTCAGCACCTCGGGCTTAATACCGGGCCAGCCCGCTTCACTGACAAAGCGGGGCGAACTTGCCAGGGTAATTAACGCGCTTAGCCGCTGTGGTGCCTGCAGTGCCGCCTGAGTAGCCACCAGCCCGCCCAGCGACCAGCCCAGCCAGGCGGCGTGTTCCGGCACCACTTTCAGTACACTGGCGGCCCAGTCAGCCAAAGAGCTGCCTGCTGGCAACGGCGCGCTGTGGCCAAATCCCGGCAAGTCCACCATATGCAGACAAAAATCACTTTCCAGCCTGCCGGCCAGCTCATGCCAGACGCCGCCGTTCATGCCCCAGCCATGCAGCAACACCAAATCAGGGCCACTGCCCCGCCGTTCTGTATATACACTCATTACATGTTTCCTTATCGTCTCCGGCCCATCATACGGCCCCTGCTGGCCCGCTTACAATCCGGCCCGTTGTGGCAGGGACAGTGCCTGTTGTGCCGGCAGGACTGTGATGAGCAGCCATTGTTATGCCGGCATTGCCGCACCGGTCTGCCGGTGCTGACTTATCCCTGCCCGGGTTGTGCTTTTCCGCTGCCGGTAGACGATGCCCACTGTGGCCGCTGTCAGAAACAGCCGCCGGCCTGGCAGCGCATGCGGGTGCTGGCCCCTTTTGATGCTCCCTTTAACCGGCTGATCCACAATCTGAAATATCACGGAAAAATGCTCAATGGCCGCCTGCTGGGGCACTTGCTGGCTGCTGAGCTGACCCCGCCATGGCCTGAAGCCATACTGCCGGTGCCGCTGCACTGGTGGCGACAGTTGCGCCGGGGCTTTAACCAGAGCCATGAAATAGCCCGTGGCCTGCAGTCATGCCTGGATCTGCACATAGATAGCCGGGTGCTGCGTCGGGTGCGTGCCACCGCAGCGCAAACCCATCTGAGCAGAGCAGAGCGCCGGCGCAATCTGACCGGAGCCTTTGCTGTTGCTAACTGCCGCTATCGCCACGTCGCCCTGCTGGACGATGTGATCACCACCGGATCCACCATGACGGAGCTGACTCACTTGCTGCACGACAATGGCGTGGAAACCGTCGAAGTCTGGGCAGTGTGCCGCACTCTTGAACGCTGATCACTATTCAAGCGCTGGCAACAGGAGTATGATTTAAAGTTGAGTTGTTTAGTCAGGTTTACGAGGATAGCGATGATTACGATTTCCGAAACCGCCCAGGGGCACTTCTGCAAGCTGCTGTCGCAGCAGCCGGAAGGCACCAATATTCGCGTGTTTGTGGTTAACCCCGGCACACCCAATGCCGAGTGCGGCGTTTCTTACTGTCCTCCCGATGCAGTGGATCCGGAAGATACCCATCTGCAGTTTGATGGTTTTGAAGCCGTGGTTGACCCGCAAAGCGCCCCCTTTCTGGAAGAAGCCGAAATTGATTTCGTCACCGATCAGATGGGCTCTCAGCTGACCCTGAAAGCTCCCAATGCCAAAATGAGCAAGGTGCCGGATGATGCCCCTCTGGCCGACCGGGTCGAATATGTGCTGCAGTCCCAGATCAACCCCGGGCTGGCCAGTCACGGCGGTCAGGTAGTGCTGACCGAGATCACCGAAGACGGCCTGGCCATTCTGCAGTTTGGCGGCGGCTGTAACGGTTGCTCCATGGTAGACGTCACCCTGAAGGAAGGTATCGAGAAGCAACTGCTCGAGCTGTTCCCGGGTGAACTCAACGGCGTGCGCGACGCCACCGAGCACCAGCGCGGCGACCACTCCTACTACTGAGCGCATTCGCCCGAAAGCAAAAAGGAGCCACAAAGGCTCCTTTTGTTTGGGTGTTCACTTCGAGCTTATCGCTTCAAGCTCTCTGCTACTCCGCTTTGCGATCCCGGCTGAGCAGGGCAATGGCGGCCTCTTTGGCGTTCTTGCCTTCATACAACACCCGGTACACCTGATCGCAAATGGGCATTTCCACCCCATGACGACCCGCCAGCTGATGCACTTCGGCGGCGTTACGATAACCTTCCACCACCTGACCGATCTCGGCCATGGCGGTATCTACGCTCTTGCCCTGCCCCAGTGCCAGGCCAAAACGACGGTTACGGGACTGGTTATCGGTGCAGGTGAGCACCAGATCGCCCAGCCCGGCCATGCCCATAAAGGTATCCTGCTGAGCACCCAGGGCCACGCCCAGACGTTGCAGCTCGGCCAGCCCGCGAGTAATAAGCGCAGTGCGGGCATTGGCACCAAAACCCAGCCCGTCTGCCAGACCGGCACCAATGGCAATCACGTTTTTGACGGCACCGCCCAGCTGCAGCCCCACCATATCGTCGTTCAGATATACCCGGAACGAGCGGCCACAGTGCAGCAGATCGGCCAGCTCTCTGGCAAAGCCGGCATCGTTGGATGCCAGGGAAATAGCCGTGGGCAGGCCCATGGCCAGCTCTTTGGCAAAGGTTGGCCCCGACAATACCGCCAGCGCCCTGTTTTCACCCAGAATATCGGTCGCAACCTGCTGCAGCAGGTTGCCGGTATCCGGATCCAGCCCCTTGGTTGCCCAGGCAATACGACTGTCCGGGCGCAAAAACGGCTTTATTTGGCGTAACACATCGGCAAACACATGGCTGGGCACCACAATCAGCAAATTGCGGCTGGCCTGCACCACTTGCTGCAGATCAGCGTTCGGTATCAGGCTGTCGGGAAAGGCCGCATCGGGCAGAAAAACCTTGTTACAACGGTCTGCCGCCAGCGTGGCCACCTGCTCGGGCCTGTGGCTCCACAGCAGGGTACGGTGGCCGTTGCGGGCCAGCGCAATAGCCAGGGCCGTGCCGTAAGAGCCGGCCCCCAGCACTGAAATGGCAGCCTGCCGGGTCATCAGGCATCGGCCTGCTGCTGTTGCTCCTGAGCGCGCTGCATATGAGCGGCAAACAGAGCATCAAAGTTGACCGGCGCCAGATTCAGCTGTGGGAAGGAGCCCTTGTTCACCAGACCGGATACAGTTTCACGGGCATAGGGGAACAGAATATTGGGGCAGAAAGAACCCAGGCAATGAGCCAGCTGCGGCTCGGCCATGTTACCGATGGTGAACACACCAGCCTGCTGAATTTCACACAGGTAAACGGTTTCGTTTTCGCCCATGTTGCAGGTGACGGTCAGGGTCAGCACCACTTCAAATACATTGTCACCCAGGCGGGCGCTTTTGGTGTCGAGATCCAGTTTAACTTCGGGTTTCCATTCCTTCTGGAACACCACGGGCGTACCCGGTGCTTCAAAGGACACGTCTTTCAGATAAATACGCTGGATCTGAAATTCTACCTGTTGTTGCGCCTGAGTGTCGGCACCGTTTGCTGCTTCAGCCATGAAACTATCCTTTTGCTCAATGGGTTATAAAAATTAACGCTTGGTGGTCACCGGCAGGTTCTGAGTGCGCCAGTCGGTCATGCCGCCGCGCAAAGTATGAACCTGGCTGAAGCCCGCCTTGCTCAGCAGGCGGCCGGCTCCGGAGGTGGTCATGCCGCTTTCACAGACCAGCACCAGCGGTTTGTCTTTATACTTTTCAATCAGATTGAGGTTGTTGGCCTTCAGCTGACTGTTGGGTACATTAATGGCACCGGCAATATGGCCTTTGCGGAATTCTTCTGCGGTCCGAATATCCACCACGGCAGCATTCTGCTTGTTAATCAGCATGACCGCTTCCTGAGCCGGAATCACCTTCACCTTGGAAAAACGGGCAATGATAAAGGTATATATCACTGCCATGGCCAACCCCAGCCAAACCATGCTCAGCAGCGGATGCCGGCCGGCAAAATCAAGGTATTCTTGCATGATGTTACTTCTTGCGAATGAAAGACGGAAAAGCCCGAGTATACATGGGGAAACATCAAATAACAGCCGCCGCTTTCCGCCCAAATGCGGGACGGATCACCCAATGGCAAATCCCACACCCCTTGTCTGGTGACCAATTCGGCAATTGTAGTAAAATGACACACAGTTTCAGTTTTCATCGCATGACACTTTAAATAACGATATAGGGTTACACCATGAACTCGACCAAAAAACCCCTGGTACTGCTGATTCTCGACGGCTGGGGGTACAGCGAAAAAACCGAACATAACGCCATTCACAGCGCTCATACTCCCGTGCTCGACGGCCTGATGAAGAACCGGCCTTCCACCCTGATCTCTACGTCAGGTGACGATGTGGGTCTGCCCGACGGGCAGATGGGTAACTCGGAAGTAGGTCACGTCAATATTGGTGCCGGCCGCATTGTTTATCAGGACTTCACCCGCATCGGCAAGGCCATTAAAGACGGCGACTTCTTTACTAACCCGGCCCTGACCAAGGCGGTGGATGGTGCCGTGAGCAAGGGCAAAGCGGTGCATATTATGGGCCTGCTGTCGCCCGGTGGCGTGCACAGCCATGAAGATCATATTGCTGCCATGATTGAACTGGCCGCCCAGCGCGGTGCCGAACAAATCTATCTGCATGGCTTTCTCGACGGCCGGGATGTGGCCCCGCGTTCAGCCATGAGTTCACTCCAACGTTTTGACGATTTGTTTACAAAACTGGGTAAAGGCCGGCTGGCCTCCGTCATTGGCCGCTACTACGCCATGGACAGGGACAACCGCTGGGAGCGGGTGCAAATTGCCTATGATCTGCTGACTCAGGGCAAGGCGGAATACAGCGCCGGATCAGGGCCTGCTGCCTTGCAGGCAGCCTATCACAGAGACGAGAACGACGAGTTCGTAAACGCCACTGTGATCGGCGAGCCGGTTATCATGCAGGATGATGACGCCGTCATCTTTATGAACTTCCGTGCCGACCGGGCCCGGGAGCTGACCCGTGCCTTTGTGGAGAGCGACTTCGCCGGCTTTGAACGCAGCCACTATCCGGCCCTGTCCGATTTTGTGATGCTCACTGAATATGCTGCCGATATTCACACCAGTTGCGCTTATCCGCCGGTCCGGCTGGAAAACACCCTCGGAGAGTGGCTGGCCAATCACAACAAGACCCAGCTGCGCATCTCTGAAACCGAGAAATACGCTCATGTTACCTTCTTCTTTAACGGCGGCATGGAAGACTGTTTCAGGGGCGAACAGCGCGAGTTGATTCCAAGCCCTCAGGTGGCTACCTATGATCTGCAGCCGGAAATGAACTCTGAGCAGCTCACCGACAAGCTGGTAGACGCCATTGAAAGCGGCGAGTTCGACGTCATTATCTGCAACTACCCCAACGGTGACATGGTAGGTCATACCGGTGTATTTGAAGCGGCGGTCAAAGCCTGCGAAGCGGTAGACAGATCTATTGGCCGGGTGGTGAAAGCCCTGGAGAAAGTCGGTGGCGAAGCCCTGATCACCGCCGATCACGGCAATGCCGAGCAAATGGTCAACCCACAGACCGGTCAGGCTCATACCGCTCATACCAACCTGCCGGTGCCGCTGATTTACATCGGCCGGGATGCCACGCCGGTAGCAGGCGGCAGGCTGTCCGATCTGGCCCCCACCATACTGACCCTGATGGGGCTGGAGATTCCGCCGCAAATGACTGGCAAGCCTCTGATGGTTCTGAAATAATCACGGCCCTATGGGCACGCAAAGACTGATTGTTTCGTTATTGCTGAGCACCGGCCTGATGGCCGGTGCTTGCGCATGGGCGGACGACAGCAAGGACCTGGGCAATGTAAAAGGACAGATTGCCAGCCAGCAAAAGGATATTCAGACTCAGCAGCGGGAGCTGAAGGCATTGCAGCAACAGCTGGCCAAGGATGAAAAAGCCATTTCCGCCATGGCACGACAGCTGAACCAGACGCGCAACAAGCTGAAAGGCAACGAGCAGGAGCTGGCCCGGCTCGATCAGGAACACAAAGCCCTGAACCGTCAGGCTGATGAACAAAAACAGCAGCTGGCCACACAGCTGCGCGCTGCCTATCAGAATGGCCGCCACGATTATCTGAAGCTGCTGCTTAATGGTCAGGACAGCAGTGATATAGACCGTCTGCTGCACTATTACGCCCACCTTAACCAGGCCCGCGCCGATGCGCTGCACAGACTGGCCGACATTCGCCGCCAGCTGGCGGATAACCGCCGCCGGGCCGAGCAGAGCCGGGTTCAGCTCAAAGCGCTGCTGGCAGGCCAGCAACAACAGCAACAATCGCTGCAACAACGGCAAAATGAGCGTAACCAGACCGCTAAAAAGCTTAACGCTCAGCTGGAGCAGGGTAACCGCCGGCTGGCCAATCTCAAGCAGGCTGCCAGCCACCTTGAACAACAGATAAAAGCCGCCGCCGAGCGCGCCGAACGAGAACGGCTGGAGCGTGAACGCCGTGAAGCCGCTGCCCGTCGTCAGCCCGGCCCCTCGGGTCACACGCCGGTGGTGGCCAAAACTCAAGGAAACTTTGGCGGCCTGGCCAAAGGCAGCCTGCCCTGGCCACTGAAAGGCAAACTGCAGCATCGCTTTGGCTCATCGCGCACCAGTGAACTGAACTGGAAAGGCCTGCTGATTTCCGCTCCCGCCGGACGGCAAGTCAGTGCGGTGGCCAATGGCCAGGTCGTGTATGCCGACTGGCTGAACGGCTTTGGCATGGTGATGGTGATTGATCACGGAAAAGGTTATTTAAGCCTTTACGGTCATAACCAGTCTTTACTGCTGGGGCCCGGTGACAAGGTCAAGGCCGGCCAGGCCATTGCTCTGAGTGGTGAAAGCGGCGGCCAGGACAAGCCCGGCCTGTATTTTGAAATACGCTACAAAGGTCAGGCCGTCGATCCCCTGCCCTGGCTGCGCCGGGGTTAGGCCGTCGCCGCTTCCAGCTCGCTGATAAGCCAGATGGCGTTGTCCCGGCTGGTGCCGCATACGTCTTCGGCCGGGTTGAAACGGGCACACAACGCCGGCCGCTCGGGCCTGCCGAACAGCTCACAGCGCATGTCTGCCATTAAATGAGCACAGGGCACGCCCGCCGGTTTACCATTGGGCATGCCCGGCAAAGGTGCACTGATGCTGGGTGCAATACAACAGGCACCACAATTGGAGCGACACTCCATTAATACTCTCCTTCCGCCGGCAGCAAGGCGGCCAGTGCGGATACATGCTCGTCGTGCACGCCCTGGGCAGCCAGCGCACTCGCCAGGTTCAGCAAATATTCCCGGTTACTGCCGCTGGGGCCGTGAGCGCGGGCGATGTGAGCTGCCATTTCCTTCAGCGGAGCGGCTCCCAAAAAAGCCGCATTATCTTCGGTGGCAAGATAAATCAGCCCTTCCTCACCCCGGCCGCCGTCAAACCGGATGATGACCCGCTCCCGCAAATAGCCGTTCTTTTCTCTGAGGTCGAGCCCGGCCAGCACCGCCGGCTCAATACGATAGGCCATGCCATAACAGAGCGCGTCCGGCTGACAGGTCAGGGTTGCCACCCGCCCCGGTAACTCCGGCGTGCCTCTGTGATCATGAGAACCCTGCCAGAACCGCCGCGCCCAGCCTTCAATATAAGCGGGCCTGCGTTCAATAAAGGCAAAGTCTGCCTTCCAGATCAGGGAGCCATAACCAAACAGCCAGAAGCTGTCATGCTGATCGAAATGGGTCATGGCGCTGTTGTGCGCCCGGGTATCAAAGCTCATTGCAAACATCATGGTAGAAAACACGCCGCCATGATGCCGCTCGGGCCGGCGTTTGTCGAACCGGCCGCGTGTTAGAATAGGTATTTTCATCATCAGGGAGCGGCATTATGCGCCTTACCATACACCGGCTTACTCACCTTCCCGAGCAGCATCATCAGCATGCCGGACTTATTCTGCAGCAGCATACTCTGCCGGAGAAACAGCCCTTTTTACTGGCCACCTTCAACGATAAGGCGGTGGCCATGGCGTGGCACCGGCAGGAGCAAATTGTATTTTTTGCAGTACGGGACATTACCCGCCGCCGGGGCGTAGGCAGCGAGCTGTTGCGCCGGCTGAAAGAGCAGGCCAAAGCAGAGGGCCTGACCCGGCTGGAACTGAATTTGAACGACGCGCCTGAACAGCAAACCGAGGCACTGGCGGCGTTTTTTGAGCAGGCGGGCTTTCACCGTCAGCAAGGAGTGCTAAGCTGTTCTCTGTATTCCTAACATCCTGAAATGAAAGGGGGAAGCAGTAATGAAAATGCGAACAGAGCAAGACTCCATGGGCAAAATAGAGGTGCCGGCCAAGGCCCTTTATGGTGCTCAGACCCAGCGCGCCATTAACAACTTTCCCATTTCAGGCACCCCTCTTCCCGCCGGCTTTATTCATGCGGTGGCAGCCATCAAGGCAGCCTGTGCCCATGCCAATAGTGAACTTGGCCGGCTGGAACAAAGCAAGGCCGATGCAATTCTTCAGGCCGCCCATAGTGTGATGCAGGGTCAACATGACGATGCCTTTCCGGTGGATGTGTTTCAGACCGGCTCGGGCACCAGCACCAATATGAACGTTAACGAAGTACTGGCGAACCTTGCCAGTGACCATGCCGGTCTGCCAGTGCACCCTAATGACGACGTCAACATGGGCCAGAGCTCCAATGACGTGATCCCGTCGGCCATTCATGTCAGTGCGGCGCTCGCCTTCAGCCGGGATCTGCTGCCGGCGCTGCACCAGCTGGAGCAAACCATACTGGGAAAAGGAGAACAGCTGCAGAACAAGGTAAAAACCGGCCGCACTCACCTGATGGATGCCATGCCCCTGCGCTTTGATCAGGAGCTGGGTGGCTGGGCCACTCAGATACAATATGGCCGCGACCGGCTGCAGGGGCTGCAGAGCCGGCTGCAGCAGCTTGCTCTTGGCGGCACCGCCATCGGCACCGGTATCAATGCCGATCCGCGTCAGGCCAGGCTGGCTTGTGACTACCTCAATCAGCTCACCGGCCAGGCGTTTTGTCCGGCAGAAGACTACTTCTATGCGCTCAGCAGCCAGGACACGGCGGTGGAGCTGTCGGGCCAGCTGAAAACCCTGGCGGTGGCACTGATGAAAATTGCCAACGATCTGCGCTGGATGAACTCGGGCCCGCTCACCGGTGTGGCCGAAATTCAGCTGCCGGCGCTGCAGCCGGGCTCATCCATTATGCCTGGTAAGGTCAACCCGGTTATTCCCGAGGCGGTGGCCATGGTGGCGGCCCAGGTAATCGGCTTGGATGCCGCCAATACCGTTGCCGGGCAGTCGGGCAACTTTCAGCTGAATGTGATGCTGCCGCTGGTGGCCAGCAACCTGCTCACCATGATCAAGCTGCTGGCCAACTGTACGCCCCTGCTGGCAGAAGCCATTGACGGCTTTATCCTGAACGAGGCACACATTGAAAAAAACCTGGCCCGCAATCCCATACTGGTCACGGCGCTGAATCCGGTGATCGGCTATGCAAAAGCCGCCGTCATTGCCAAAAAAGCCTATGCCGAGGGTCGCCCTGTTCTTGAGGTGGCGCAGGAAGAAACCGAGCTGTCTGACGCCGAGCTGCGCGAACTGCTTGACCCCGCCGCCCTGACCCGGGGCAGCCAGCAGCGTTAGGCCAGCCAGAGCAAGATGAGTGAATAAAATCGGCAGGTTGGAACGAAGCCCATCATGCTAGCGGTCAGTCTCCGGCTTTCGGCTGTTTGCTTTGGGAGTTTTGCCGCCAATCGCCTGCGTCACTTCCCTGGCAGCGTCCATTACCAGGGCACTGAGCTGGGGAATGCGCTCCCACTTTACCCGCACCGCCGGGCCCGAGATGGAAATGGCAGCCACCGCCTCGCCGTATTCGTTATAAATGTTGGCGGCAATGCAGCGCAGCCCTTCAAACTGCTCCTCGTCGTCGAGGGAATACCCCTGACGGGCAATTTTAACCAGTTCCTGCTCAAACTGACTGGGGTTGATAATGGTGTGCTCTGTGTAGGCTTTCATACCGCCATTACGTACCAGCTCCAGCGCCTCTTTCATGGGCAGGGCCGACAACAGCGCCTTGCCCACGCCGGCGGCATGCACCGGCGAGCGGCTGCCCAGAGACACCACCATGCGCATGGTCTGGGGGGATTCCACCTGGCCCACATAAACCACGCTGCCCTGCTCCAGAATGGCCAGGTTGGAGGTTTCACCGGTTTCTGCCACCAGCCGCTTCATATGCGGCCTGGCCTGGGCAATAAAATCGCGCTTTTTAAGGTAGGCATGACCGATGGAAAAGGCATTAACGCCTATGCTCCACAATCCCTGAGTATCATCAAGATCGACAAAATCATGGCTGCGCAGGCTGTTCAGCAGGCGATGGGCGGTAGAAGGTGCCAGCCCCAGGCTGCCGGCCACGTCGGTCAGCGACATGCCCATATCAGAGGCGGCCAGCCGTTCCAGCAGCAGCAGCGCTCGGGACAGGGACTGAACCTGGGTGGCACCACCCGCCTTGGTGTTTTTGGTTTTTTTGAGTTTTGTTTCGTCAGCCATTAAAAAGCCGTGTATTACAGAGACCTGGCTCACATTGTATGGTTAATTGTCGCGCAAGTCCCGCCCTGTGTGGCGCTAACTGTATACAGAAGAAAGGAAAATGAAAAACACGAATGCGCTAAACAGCGTCATGCCGATGCCGTGCTGCAGACGTAAAAAAACCGACCCTGAGGTCGGTTAATTTGGTCGGCGTTGCAGGATTCGAACCTGCGACCCTCTGGTCCCAAACCAGATGCGCTACCAGGCTGCGCTAAACGCCGTTAAACTGTTTGAAAGCAGTGGTGCGAAGGGGGGGACTTGAACCCCCACATCCGTAAGGACACTAACACCTGAAGCTAGCGCGTCTACCAATTCCGCCACCCTCGCATCGTGTACTGCTTTCCAGGCCGTGGCCTGAAACTGGGGTGACCGACGGGGCTCGAACCCGCGACAACTGGAATCACAATCCAGGACTCTACCAACTGAGCTACGGTCACCAGTATTACCTTGTCCAAAACCGAATGGCGCGCCCGACAGGATTCGAACCTGTGACCTCTGCCTCCGGAGGGCAGCGCTCTATCCAGCTGAGCTACGGGCGCTCTACATTTGGACGCTGCGAATACTAAGCGTCAGCCCTGCCCCTGTCCAGTACTTTTTTACTAACAAGACACGCCTGTCGCTTTTATCAGCACATTGCTGCTTTTTTTAACTAAAGTGATGATAAGGCCTGATGCAGACAATTGACTTGAGCCGGTAATTCTCTACAATCCTCAAAAGAGGAATGAACGTTCATTCACTCTGGGTTTCAAATGACGATGAGCAAGACATGGTAAACAAACGCGAGCGCATTCTTAATGCAGCGGAACACCTGATCGCCCATAAAGGTTTTCAGGGCATGTCGATGCAGCAGGTGGCCAACGAGGCCAATGTGGCCGCCGGCACCATTTATCGCTATTTCAAGGATAAAGAAAGCCTGCTGCGTTGTGTGCATGAAGAGCGGCTGCAAGAAGTATCCCAGGCCTTGCTGAAAGGGGTGAACACGCAACAGCCTTGCCTGGCGCAATTTCGCGTGCTGTGGCGTAACTGCCTGCATTATTTGCTGAGCAACCCCGACTGCCTGCTCTATCGTGTGCAGTATGAAGCGTCTCCCCTGTTCACACGGGAGGAGGAAGTACGCATGGATGAACGTTACTTCAAGCCGGTGTTCGAGTTTTTTGAACACGGCCGTGAAACCGGCTTGTTCCGGGATCTGCCTGCAGAGCTGCTGGGCTTTCTTGCCATGGAAAACCTGATGTTGCTTACCCAAAAACACACCCGGGGCTGCATTCAGCTGAGTGATGCTATTTTTGATGAGCTGATGGATGCTGCCTGGAACGCTATTTTAAAACGCTAACAACCACGTCGCGGGAGTGACTTCGATGAAAAAGTGGACCCTGTCCATGCTGCTGCTGGTAATTCTTATCTTTGGCAGCGTCATTGGTTTTAACCTGTTCAAACAAAAAATGATGGCCCAGTATTTTGCCAATATGCCGGTGCCCAGCTTTCCTGTCACCGTTACCGAAGTAACACCACAAGACTGGACTCCTCGTATTGCTGCTATCGGCTTTATTGAGCCGATTCAGGGCATTAATGTCAGCAACGAGTCTGCCGGCATTGTCCGTGCCATTCACTTTGAATCGGGTCAGCAGGTTAAAGCCGGTGATGTGCTGCTGGAACTGGATGCCGATGTAGAGAAAGCCAACCTGCGCAGTGCCGAGGGCCGCCTGCCTGCAGTTCAGGCAAACCTGGAGCGTATGCGTCAGCTGTTCCAGCGTGGCTCAGTGTCTCAGGGCCAGCTGGATGAGGCAAACGCCAACTACCGGGAACTGCTGGGGCAAATTGACTCTCTCAAGGCCACCATAGAGCGCCGTACCATTCGTGCACCTTTTCAGGGTGTAATGGGCATTCGTAACGCCTTTCTGGGTCAGTACCTGAATGCCGGCACCGATATTGCCCGACTGGAGGATATCAGCCAGTTCCGCATTCGCTTTACCATTCCTCAGACCCGCATTGCCGATATTCAGGTGGGCCAGACCCTGAATATTCTGGTGGATGCCTACCCGGACACGCCCTTTGAAGGTGAAATCACCGCCATTGAGCCACAAATTAACCCTGAATCCGGCGTAGTACAGGTGCAGGCCAGCATTCCCAATCCGGAAGGCAAGCTGCGCTCCGGCATGTTTGCCAAGCTGGATGTACAGCTGCCGGTGAAAACTGACCAGATTCTGGTGCCTCAGCATGCCATTAACTTCACCCTCTACGGCCAGACCGTGTATGTGGTAAAAGAAGAGCAGACCGACGATGGCGAAACCGTGCAAGTGGCCAGCCAGCGGGTAGTGGAAGTGGCCGAGCGTGAACAGGACTACGCCCGCGTGGTAAAAGGCCTGGAAGCCGGTGAAACCATAGTCACTTCGGGTCAGGTGCGCCTGTCTAACGGCAGCCGGGTCAAGCCGGTGGAAAGCGACGCCCTCAACACCCCAGAGTCGGCCCCCCTGCTGTAAGCGGAGAATTCCATGCGTTTTACCGATATCTTCATAAAACGGCCGGTACTGGCCGTCTCGATCAGCCTGCTGATCGTGCTGCTGGGGCTGCAGTCCCTGCAGAACATGCAGGTGCGAGAATATCCGGAAATGACCAACACCGTCATTACCGTGAACACCGGCTATTACGGTGCCAGTGCTGATCTGATACAGGGGTTTATCACTCAGCCTCTGGAGCAGGCCATTGCCCAGGCCGACAACATCGACTTTATGTCGTCGTCGAGCAGTAACGGCAAGTCTGTTATTACCGTACAGATGAAGCTGAACACCGATTCCAACGCGGCGCTGTCCGATATACTGGCCAGGGTCAATTCGGTGCGCTCACAGCTGCCCCGGGAAGCGGAAGATCCCAGCCTGGAGATGACCACGGGGGCTTCTACCTCCATTATGTATATCTCCTTCAGCAGTGAGCAGCTTAACTCGCCCCAGATCAATGACTATCTGGAACGGGTGGTGCGGCCACAGTTTTATTCGGTGGATGGCGTTGCCAAGATCAACCTGTTTGGTGGTGCCAAGTTTGCTCTGCGCATCTGGATTGATCCCCTGCGCCTGGCGGCTCAGCAGCTGACCGCTGCCGAGGTGCTGTCGGTGCTGCAGGCCAACAACTACCAGGCAGCCGCCGGCCAGTCTACCGGCTATTACATGCTCTATAACAGCGACATCAATACTCAGATAGAAACTGCCGAGGAGCTGGAGTCACTGGTGGTAGCAACCCGGGACGATGCCGTGGTGCGCCTGCGCGATGTGGCTAATGTGTCGCTGGAAAAGAGTCATGATGTGGTACGCGCCCTGGCTGATGGTCAGTCGGCGGTGATCATAGGTGTGGATCCGACGCCGTCGGCCAACCCGCTGAGCGTGGCTGAAAACGTGCGTAATATGCTGCCGGATCTCGAACGCAATATGCCCGACACCATCAAGATGGAACTGCTCTACGATGCTACCGATGCCATCAACGAGTCCATTTTTGAGGTAGTAAAAACCATTCTCGAAGCCTCATTGATCGTGGTAGTGGTGATCACTCTGTTCCTGGGCTCGCTGCGCGCCGTACTGATCCCCATTATTACCATACCGCTGTCGCTGATAGGCGTGGCCATTCTGATGAGCGCCTTTGGCTTCAGTATCAACCTGATGACCCTGCTGGCCATGGTACTTGCCATCGGCCTGGTGGTGGATGATGCCATTGTGGTGGTGGAAAACGTCGACCGCCACATCAAGGCCGGAGAGTCCCCCTATCGGGCTGCTATTCTTGGCACCCGGGAAATTGCGGTGCCGGTGATCACCATGACCATCACCCTGGCGGCGGTATACGCCCCCATTGCGCTGATGAGCGGCATTACCGGCTCTCTGTTCAAGGAGTTTGCGCTTACTCTGGCGGGGGCCGTATTTATCTCCGGCATAGTGGCACTGACCCTGTCGCCCATGATGTGTTCCAAGCTGCTCAAGCCCCACGACAACCCCAACCGCTTTGAGCGGGGCGTGGAGAATACCCTGGATCGCATGACCAACCGCTACAGCCGTATGCTGGATGCGGTGCTGGCCAAACGCCCGGTGGTCATCGCCTTTGCCCTGCTGGTGTTTGGCTCCATGCCGGTGCTGTTCAGCTTTATTCCCAGCGAGCTGGCGCCGAGCGAAGACAAGGGTGCCTTTCTGATGATGGCCAAGGCACCCAACACCGCCAACCTCGATTACATCGAAAATAATATGCGTGAAGCGGTGAAAGTGCTCAATAATGACGATGCTCTGTCCACTTCCCTGACCATTGCCGGCGTGCCCAACGCCAACCAGGGCCTGGCAGTCGCCGTACTCAAACCCTGGAGTCAGCGGGATGCGCAAAAAGCGGTGATTGAGCGGCTGACGCCACCGTTGCAGGCCATTCCGGCGGTGGCCATCAGTGCCTTTGAGTTCCCCGAGCTGCCCGGTGCCTCCAGCGGTTTGCCGGTGCAATATGTGCTGACCACCCCCAACAACTTTGAAAGCCTGTATGAAGTGGCCGCCGAGGTGCTGAAAAAAGTCAGCCAGAGCCCGCTGTTCGTCTACAGCGAGCTGGACCTGGCCTTTGACTCGGGCACCATGAAAATCAAGGTTAACAGAGACAAGGCCGGTGCCTATGGCGTGACCATGCAGGACATTGCCCTGACCCTGTCCACCATGATGAGTGACGGTTATGTTAACCGGGTGGATCTGGACGGCCGCAGCTATGAGGTGATCCCTCAGGTAGCCCGGGCCGACCGGCTTAATCCGGACTCCATCAAGGACTATTACGTGCGCGCCCATAACGGCGACATGGTGCCCCTGGCCAACCTGGTATCCATTACCATGGAAGCTCAGCCTCGCGCCCTGCCCCACTATAACCAGCTGAACTCGGCCACCATTGGTGCCGTACTCACGCCCGGAGTAAGCATGGGTGATGCCATTGGTTTTCTGGAGCAGGACGTCACCGCCGAACTGCCTAACGGTTATAACCACGACTATCTGGGCGCTGCCCGCCAGTTCGTGACCGAGGGCAATGCGCTGTATATGACCTTCCTGCTGGCGCTGTTCATCATCTTTCTGGTGCTGGCGTCCCAGTTTGAAAGTGTGCGCGATCCGCTGGTGATCATGGTGTCTGTGCCGCTGGCCATTTCCGGCGCTCTGGTGGCGCTGGCCTGGGGTCTGGCCACCATGAACATATACACTCAGGTGGGGCTTATTACCCTGGTGGGCATTATTACCAAGCACGGCATTCTGATGTGTGAAGTAGCCAAGGAAGAGCAGCTGCATCGTGGCAGAAGCCGGACCGAGGCCATTCGGGTGGCGGCCCGCATTCGTCTGCGCGCCATTCTGATGACCACCGCCGCCATGGTGGCGGGCCTGATTCCGCTGCTGTTTGCCACCGGTGCCGGTGCCTTCTCCCGCTTTGGCATGGGCATCGTCATTGTGTCCGGCCTGAGCATAGGTACACTGTTCACCCTGTTCGTGCTGCCGGTGATCTACACCTTCCTGGCATCACGGCATCAGCCGCTGCCGGAGTTTGACGAAACTCAGGCACCCAAGGCATTGCCGGAACAGTAAGCTGATTCAAATAAACCAAGGGCTGCATCACGCAGCCCTTTTTATTGAGCAATGCTGTAACAAGACAGGCAAAGAGATGAAAAATCAGAAAAAAGCCTATTTATACGGGCTGGGCGCGGTGGCCTGCTGGTCTACCGTGGCCAGCGCCTTCAAACTGTCGCTGGGTTACTTTGAACCGGCCCAGCTGCTGCTGGTGGCCACCCTCAGCTCACTGTTGTTACTGCTGGGACTGCTGGTGCGCCAGGGCAAACTGCATCTGCTGGGCCGCACCTTTAAACAGAATCCCGGTTACTACGCCCTGCTGGGGCTGATCAATCCGGCGCTGTATTATCTGGTACTGTTTCAGGCCTATGATCTATTACCGGCCCAGCAAGCCCAGACCCTCAACTACACCTGGGCCATTACCCTTACCCTGCTGGCGGTGCCCTTTCTGGGGCAGAGCATTCGCCGCCAGGACTGGATCGCCATACTGCTTGGCTACCTGGGTGCCATGGTCATCGCCACCAAAGGCAATTTGCTCAGCCTGGACTTTGACAGCCCGCTGGGGGTGGCGCTGGCACTGGCCTCCACCTTACTGTGGGCCGGCTACTGGATACTGAATACCCGCAACCAGGCCGAGCCGCTGGTTACTCTTACCCTGAGTTTTTTACTGGGGCTGCCGGTGATTGTGCTGGCCACCGCCTGGCTGTCGGATTTTTCCCTTACCGCCTGGCAGGGCTGGGTGGGAGCCATTTATGTGGGCTTGTTTGAAATGGGCTTTGCCTTTGTGATGTGGCTGCTGGCCCTGCGTTATGCGGAAAATACTGCCCGTATCTCAAATCTGATCTTTATCTCGCCCTTTGCATCTTTGCTGCTGCTGTGGCTGCTGGTGGGCGAACAAATTTACCCTGCCACTCTGGTGGGTTTGGTGATGATAGTCACGGCATTGCTCATTCAGCAATGGCAACCCCGCCGCCGGTTTGCCAACCATACAGAGGCAGAGTAGAGTGACTGATACCAAAAACGTATACGATTTTTCATGAGCCGAGCTCCCTATAAAACGCTTACCCAATCGGTGGTAGAAACGCTTCGGGCGCGCATTCTCAAAGGCGAGTTCAAGGCCGGCGCTCCTTTGCGCCAGGACACCCTGGCTCAGGAGCTGAATGTAAGCCGGGTTCCGGTGCGCGAAGCGCTGATGCAGCTGGAAGCCCAGGGCCTGGTCAAGTTTGAGGCTCACCGCGGTGCCGTGGTGACCGAGCTTGATGCCGAGGCGATTGACGAGCTGTTCTATCTGCGTGCCATGCTGGAAAGCGACTTGTTGTTTCAGGCCTTTGATCACCTCACTGAAGAACAGCTGAGTCAGGCCGATACCATTCTGGCCGAATTTGATCATATTCTGGAAACCGGCGATCAGATTGAACGCTGGAGTGAGCTGAACCGCCGCTTTCATACCACACTTTACGGCCCGGCTAACCGGCCGCGCACCCTGGCGCTGATAGATCAAATTAACCTTAGTTGCGACCGCTACATTCAGCTGGAGCTGCTGCACTCTCAGCAGGGCATTATTACCGCCGAGCGGGAACATACTCAGCTGTTAAGCCTGTGCCGTCAGCGGCGCAAGTTTGAAGCCGCCGCCCTGCTGCGCCAGCATATAGAATCCGCCGGCCATTCCATTAAACATCTGCTCAAGACCCGTTAAGGAATCACCATGACTCATGCCCAACGCCTTGCCAGTGTTCGCCACGACCTGCAGCAACAGCAGCTGGATGCCTTTATTGTGCCCCACGACGACGAGCACCTGGGTGAATATATTCCTCCCTATGCCGAGCGGCTGCACTGGCTGACCGGCTTTACCGGCTCTGCCGGCGCTGCCGTGGTGCTGGCCCGCAAGGCGGCGGTATTTGTGGATGGCCGCTATACGGTGCAGGTGCGCCATCAGTGCGATGCCAGCCTGTTTGAATATCGTCACCTGATTGAGCAGCCGGTGCTCGACTATGTGCTGAGCGAGCTGAATACCGGTGCTCGTGTGGGCTTTGATCCGCGTCTGCACAGCCGGAGCTGGTTTGATGCCGCCCAGCAGAAACTGGCCGCCCGCGGCCTGCAGCTGGTGCCGGTGAAGCACAACCCCGTAGACCGCCACTGGCACAACAGGCCCGAGCCGACAATTAACCCGGCCCTGTTGCTGAGCCAGGAATACAGCGGCCAGCACAGCGAAGCCAAGCGCAACCGTATTGCCGAACAACTGGCTGCCGGCAATATCGACGCGCAATTACTCACTCAGGCCGAGCCCATTAACTGGCTGCTCAATATTCGCGGCCGGGATATTCCCTGCCTGCCGGCGGTGTTAAGCTTTGCCCTGCTGCATAAGGACGGCAGCGTGCAATTATTTGCCGAGCCCGCCAAGTTTGAAGGCCTGGATCTGACCGCCCACTGCGGCCATAACGTGACCCTGGCGCCCTTTAACGCCCTGGAACAGGCACTGACCAAGCTGGGCAACAAGGGTGCCCGGGTGCAGCTGGACCCGGCTACCGCCAACGCCTGGAGCAGCCTGGTGCTGGAGCAGGCCGGTGCCAAAATCGTGTTTGCGGATGATCCCTGCATGCTGCCCAAGGCCTGCAAAAACCCGGTGGAAGTACAGGGCAGCCGTGCCGCTCACCTGCGCGACGGCGTGGCCGTGTGCCGCTTTCTGGCCTGGCTGGATCGCCGTCTTGAGCAGCCCGCTCCCGAGCGCGAAGACGAAGGCACCCTGGCCGACAAATTGCTGGCGCTGCGGGCCGAGCATGCCGATTTTGTCGAGCCCAGCTTCAGCACCATTTCGGCACTGGGGCCCAACGCCGCCATGTGCCACTACCATCATGACAACGGCACGCCGCGAAAGCTGGGTCAGGACGCTATCTATCTGGTGGACTCCGGCGGCCAGTATCTGGACGGCACCACCGACATTACCCGCACCGTAGCGGTAGGCGAGCCTGATGACGAGATGCGCAAACTGTTTACCCTGGTGCTGCGCGGCCATATTGATCTGGCCTGTGCCCGCTTTCCCGCCGGCACCGGCGGCCTGCAGCTGGATGCCCTGGCGCGCATGCCGCTGTGGCAGCAGGGCTACAACTTCGATCACGGCACCGGCCATGGCGTGGGCCATTACCTCAGCGTACACGAAGGTCCTCAGCGCATTTCACCCAAGGGCAGCACAGTGCCGCTGACCACCGGCATGATAGTGTCTAACGAGCCCGGCTATTACCGGGAAAACGCCTTTGGCATTCGCTGTGAAAACCTCGAAGTAGTACAACCCGCCGACACCTCCGGCGATATTCCGGTATTTGAGTTTGAAAACCTCACCTGGGTACCCTTTGACCGCCGGCTGATCGACAGCACCTGGCTGGAACCCAAACACATCGAATGGCTCAACGACTACCACGCGAATGTCTGGGAAAAGATCAGCCCGCAGCTGGAAGGCGAAGACCTCACCTGGCTCGAGCAGGCGACACGCCCGCTTTAAAGCCGGAAGCTTGAAGCTGAAAGCTGGAAGTTAAAGAAAAACCGCCAAGCGGCTCTGAACAGCTTCCGGCTTCCAGCTGATCGCTTCAAGCTTCTCTGTGAGTTTGCTGCCCTTTGCCTTAATTCGGTAAACTGCACCGAATCTTGTCGTTTGAGTATGGTCTTAAACGGCAATGTTATTAATCAGGTTCATTATGCGACTAGCCAACTACTACCGAAGTCTGCTTCAGCGTTTGCCCTCTCTGTCGGTGAATGCCGATCAGGTGCGGGTGCTGCACTCCGCCGCCGATTTTAAATCCCGGCTGCTGGCGCTGATTGCCACCGCCAAAACCCGCATCTGTCTGGTGGCCCTCTATCTGCAGGACGACGACGCCGGCCGGGAAATTCTCACCGCCCTGCATGACGCCAAACAAGCCAATCCGGCGCTGGATGTACGCCTCTATGTGGACTTTCACCGGGCTCAGCGAGGTCTGATTGGCCATAAGGGTCAGGGCGGCAACCACTGTATGTATCAGGAGTTTGCCGAACGTTATAAGCACCCCATCGCCATTTATGGCGTACCGGTCAAGGGCCGGGAGCTGCTGGGCGTGCTGCACCTGAAAGGCTTTGTGTTTGACGATACCCTGCTCTATTCCGGTGCCAGCATCAACGATATCTACCTGCACCAGAATGGCCGCTATCGTTTTGATCGCTACCACGAAATTACCGATGCCAGCCTTGCCGACACCATGCTCGGCTACGTAGACCGGCTGTTTGCCCACAACCCGGCGGTGCCGGCGCTGAACAGGGCGGACATTCCCACTGCCCGTCAGCTGCGCCAGTCCATACGGCAGTTTCGTCAGCAACTGCGCCGGGGCCAGTATCAGTTTGATGATAAATCCCGCCAGAGCGGCGAGGTGGCGGTCACGCCGCTGGCCGGCCTGGGCAAACGGGGCAACAAACTGAACAAGGCCATTCGGCTGCTGGTAAGAAGCACGCAGCAGCGGCTGTTTATCTGCACACCCTATTTTAATCTGCCCAAATCCCTGGCCCGGGACATTCGTGCCCAGCTGAAAAAAGGCCGGGAAATCACTCTGGTGATCGGTGACAAAACCGCCAACGATTTTTATATTCCGCCGGACCAGCCGTTCCGCACCATAGGCGGCCTGCCCTACCTGTATGAAGCCAACCTGCGCCGCTTTGCCCGGGCCAACCAGACCTTTATTTACAAGGGCCGGCTCAACATTATGCTGTGGCACCATGACCACAACTCCTATCACCTCAAAGGGCTGTTTGTGGACGACGATCTGGCCATGATCACCGGTAACAATCTCAACCCCCGCGCCTGGGGGCTGGATCTGGAAAACGGCCTGCTGCTGCAGGATCCGGAGCACAAGCTGCGGTCAGTTTTTGAGGAAGAAAAGGCCAATATTCTGCAGCACTGCCGCCGCCTGACTCACTTCACCGAAATCGAGCAGCTCAGTGACTATCCCGAGCCGGTGCAGCGCCTGCTGAAGCGGGTGCAGCGCACTCAGGCCAATGTGTTACTGAAACGCCTACTCTGAAGCTGAAAGCCTGAAGCCGGAAGCCGCTCTGGTCAGCTTCCGGCTTCGCGCTTCCAGCTTCCAGCTCTTGTTGCTATTCTCTGTACATATTTACAGTGAAGGGCCGCCATGAGACCGGACAAAATGCCCCTTAACCTGCTCAAGGGCGTAGGCGACAAAATGCAGGAAAAACTGCACCGGCTGGGGCTGGAAACGGTGCAGGATCTGCTGTTTCATCTGCCGCTGCGCTATGAAGACCGCACCCAAATCTGTCCGGTGGCCGAACTCAGGCCCGGCATGCATGTGTCTGTGGTGGGCGAGGTGGTCGACAGCCACATCAGCTATGGCCGCAAACGCATGCTGCTGTGCCGGTTGCGGGACCACAGCGGCACCCTTACCCTGCGCTTTTTCAACTTTGCCGCCGCCCAGAAAAACAGCCTCACCGCCGGCACCCGGCTGCGCGCCTTTGGCGAAATTCGCCCCGGTCATCACGGCCTGGAAATCATTCATCCGGAATACACTCTGCTGCAGGGCGACAACCCGGTCAGCGCAGAAGCCAGTCTCACTCCGGTTTATGGCACCACCGAAGGGCTGCGCCAGATAAGCCTGCGCCAGCTTACCGATCAGGCGCTGGCACTGCTGGCGCAAACTCCGCTGCCCGAGCTGCTGCCTGAGGGCCTCTATCGTCAGCAGATGCCCCTGAACGATGCCGTGCGCCTGCTGCACCGGCCGCCCCCGGACGTGGCGCTGGATCAGCTGGAGCGCGGCCAGCATCCGGCCCAGCAGCGGCTGGTCATGGAAGAGCTGCTGGCCCATAACCTGTCGGTGCTGCAGGTGCGCGAGCAGGGGCAGACACATCTGGCCCGGGCGCTGCCCGCCGCCGAGGCGCTGGTAAACGACTTTCTCACCCGGCTGCCGTTTTCTCCCACCGGTGCTCAACAGCGGGTAGTGGCGGAAATTGGTGCCGATCTGCATAAAAACGTGCCCATGATGCGGCTGGTGCAAGGGGATGTGGGCTCGGGCAAGACCCTGGTGGCGGCGCTGGCGGCGCTGCAGGTGATCGGCAATCAGGGCCAGGTGGCACTAATGGCACCCACAGAACTGCTGGCAGAGCAACACGCCGCCAACTTTGCCGCCTGGCTGGCCCCCATGGGTATTCAGGTTGGCTGGCTGGCGGGCAAGGTAAAAGGCAAGGCCCGCACCGAACAGCTGGAAAAACTCGCCAGCGGCGAGCTGGCCATGATAGTGGGCACCCATGCGCTGTTTCAGGAGCAGGTGCAGTTTAACGCCCTTGAGCTGGTGATTATTGACGAGCAACACCGCTTTGGCGTGCACCAGCGGCTGGCCCTGCGGGAAAAAGGCACTCAGGGTGAGCATTATCCGCATCAGCTGATCATGACCGCCACTCCCATTCCCCGCACTCTGGCCATGACCGCCTATGCCGATCTCGATACCTCCATCATTGACGAGCTGCCCCCGGGCCGGACGCCGGTGACCACGGTTGCCATTCCCGACACGCGCCGGGACGAAGTGATTGAACGGGTGCGCCAGGTATGCCGTGAACAGGGCCGACAGGCCTACTGGGTGTGCACCCTGATCGACGAGTCGGAGGTACTGGAATGTCAGGCGGCGGAAGACACTGCCGCTGCGCTGTCGGAGCGGCTGCCAGAGCTGAAGGTGGGGCTGGTGCACGGCCGCATGAAAGCAGCAGAAAAGCAGGCAGTGATGGCCAACTTCAAGGAAGGCAAACTGGACCTGCTGGTGGCCACTACCGTCATAGAGGTAGGGGTAGACGTACCCAATGCCTCGCTGATGATCATTGAAAACCCTGAGCGTCTGGGTCTGGCCCAGCTGCATCAGCTGCGCGGCCGGGTGGGCCGGGGGGCCACCGCTTCTCATTGCGTGCTGCTTTACCATGCCCCTCTGTCCAAAACCGCCACTCAGCGGCTGGGGGTACTGCGCGACACCAACGACGGCTTTATTATCGCCCAGAAGGATCTGGAAATTCGCGGCCCGGGCGAGTTGCTCGGCACTCGTCAGACCGGTCTGGCAGATCTGAAAATTGCCGATTTGGTGCGGGATCAGGCGCTGTTGCCGGAGGTACAACGGCTGGCCCGCTATCTGGCCGACCGCCACCCCGACTGCGTGCAGCCATTAATCCGCCGCTGGCTCGGCACTCGGGACCACTACGGTAAGGTTTGAGAAAACAATATTGCATGCCGTATGTCATCTGCATCGGCGTGCAGATCCGTCGGGCACGGCGCACTACTTCACGACACGCTTCAAGTACCTCCATGTAGCGCTCGGCAAATGCCATCCATGGCATTTGATCGGTCGTGAAGCAGACACCCCGCACCCTCCTTATGCAGCTCCTGAGTAGCCTGAAGACTAAAAGTAAATCAGTTTCCGGCGAAGTCCTGCCTATGTATGATACAAGCAGCGGGTTTTAAAAGGATAAGTGCATGAAAAAACTGGCCAGAAGAGGTTTGACGGGGCTGCTGGTGCTGTTGCTCGGCGGCTGGTTACTGCTGAACCTGCTGGATGTGAACCAGCTGAAAAAACCGGTGCTTACCTGGCTGAATGAAAATACCGAGCTGGACTTGAGCATTGGCCGGCTGGAATTCAATCCGCTGTCACCCTACAAACTGCTGGCAGAAAACGTGCGGCTCGGAGACTGGTTCAGCGCCCGCCAGGTTTATCTGGAGCTGGAGCAGCTGGCACCGCTGGCCGGACGCACCGAGATCGCCATTCTCGATATTATCGACGGCAGGCTCAACCTTGAGCAGACCCGGCCCCCCGAACTGCCCGCCAATCTGGCCAATGTTTATATTCATGAACTGAATACCCGCAACCTCAGCCTCGCCGGCAACGGCTGGGAAGCCGGCGGTATTCGGCTGAGCGTCAGCAACTGGCAACCCCGGCAAAACGGCCAGTGGCAATGGTGGGCCGATGCCGATGTCAGCGGCAATCTGCGCCAGCTGTCTCATCCCGCCCTGGAGCTGGCCGGATTTGGCTTTACCGGCCAGTTACGCCAGGGCCGGCTGGAGCTGGATGATATGCGCAGCCGGCTGTTTGGCGGCCTGCTCAGTGGCAGTCTGGTGCTGGATCCGGTCAGCCGCGAGCTGCGTCTGAACAGACCCCGGTTCAGTCAGGTAAAGCTGCCGGTCAATCCGGATGTCACCCTGGCCGAAGGCTGGACCCTGCAACTCACCCGGGCCGGACTCGATAACGTCAGTCTGACCACACCTTCGCTTGTTGTTAACGGCATCAGAGGCGAGATCAGAGACCTGGAATGGACAGGTTCCGGGCTGCCACAAGGCCGGGGACAATGGCAGGCCAGTGAAGCCACCCTCGACTGGCTGCGCCTGGACAGCCATACACTGCAGTGGCTGGGAGACAAAGAGCGTCAGAGCATCACACTGGCAGGCAACGCCTGGGAAGGCAATATTGAGGCTGAACTAGGCTGGTATGCGGATCAGGGCAGGCTCGACGTAGACGAGCTGCGACTGAGCAACACCAAGCTGGTATGGCAGCCTGATATACACTGGCCGGTGCCGGATGTGCGTATTCATAAGCTCAACCTCACCAGTACAGAGCTGCTGTCGCTGGACAACGAGCTGCCGCTGTCTGTTTATAACGGCGATGTGTTTATCACGGATCTGGCCTGGTCGGCAGGATTATGGCGGCCACTCAGCACTCAGGCCCGAATTGAAGGCAGTGTGACCGAGCTGGTCTGGAACAGCCTGATCGGCCGCAATACTGAGTTCAGCGCTCGTCTTACCGACGAGCAATGGCTGCTGGATAACCTCAATGGCAACTGGCTCGACGGTCAGCTGACAATGAACGGCAGCATGGGGCTTTACCCGCCTCACAGCACAGAGCTTGAGCTTGCAGGCAAAGACTGGCAGCTGCGCCATCTCAGCAACTGGCTGCGGGCCGACAGAGGCTTTGCCGGTGATCTTACCGTTAATGTCAGCCTCACCGGTGAGCCCGGTAACGCCGACAGCTGGCAGGGAAAGCTGGCGCTGGACGGCCGGGATATTTTTGTGGAGCAGGCGGGACTGGATCACTGGCTGCGCAACCGGCTGGCAGAAGACTACCCTCGGCCCAAACAGGTGGATGCGGCCCTGGCCGGACTGGATTTAATGCAACATGACGGCTTTATCTACCGGCTCGACTTACAGGGGCCGGTTCAGGCTGGCCGCTGGCAGCTGAACGGCAGCGCTCTGCAGAGCGTGCGCCATTTGCTGGCCCTGCGAGGCAGCATCAGCGCCGGCGGCCAGCTTGATCTCAACCTGGGGGTGATTAACGATGCCGGTTGCCGGGAGCTGGCCATTCGGTTAACCGAAGACTGGCACGCACCGCAACTGCGCCTGCATCAGCCGGTGTTGTCCGCGCCCTGCCAGCCCTGGTATACCGGCGCTGTGCCTTATCCGGCTGCCGGCCTGCCCGGCAAACTGACAGACGCGGTGCGGGCGCTGCCTTAATGCGGAAGGATCACATACCGGCCGGTAAAGAGAGCGGCGCGGGTGTCGCCGCTATACAAGGTAACACTAAGCTCCACTTTAACCCGCTCTCCCCGGCCCAGCGGCTGCAGCTGTTCCCGCAGCCGGGTCTGCACCTCGGCGGTGGGTTCATCCCACACCGGCGTCAGATATTTAATGTCACCACTGCTCTGCACTATGTCGCCGCTGAGGCCATATTCCTGCATTTGCAGCCAGATAAGCCCCCAGCCGGTAAGTACGCACTGGCTGTAAATGCTGCCGGCAAACATGGACTCATGCATATTTAAATTGGCGGTGAGATTGGCCAGGGTTTTCAGCTTGCTGCCGGTATACTGAATAATCTTGACGCCCATTTTTTCGCTGATGGGAATGCGTCTGTGCCACTGGCGCTGCAACTCGTCGCACAGCTCGGGTCTGTGAATAATCTGATGAATGGGGGTCAATGCCTTGATCATCTGCCGGTGAGGAATTTTGCCAAAACTGATGGGGCCTTCCCCCACCACGGTAAAGCCGCAGTGCGTGTAAAAGGCCACTGCTTCTTCCCGCGCGTTCATCACCAGCCGGCGCACGCCCTGCTGGCGCGCCACCTGCTCCAGTGCCAGCACCATGCGTGAGCCCAGGCCATGATCCCGGCACTCGGGAATCACCGCCATAAAGCGGATCTGGGCCTCATCACCGCTCACATAGAGCCGGCCCACAGCCACCAGTCTGCCGGTGTCATCCACCATCATGCGGTGATGGGCATATTCGTCGAATTCGTCTCGTTCAGAGCCCTTGGGCTGTTGCCAGGGCTTGCGCAGCAGCTGCCAGCGCAGCTGATAGTAGGCTTCCAGTTCCGCTTCCGTTTGCGGGGTGACCACACGATACATGGTCTGCTCCTGTTATGGTTATTTACAAATAAAGGAATGCCGGGTGAGCATATGTCCTGAAGCGTGCAGGCTTACACCTGCAGCCAGAAGGTAACGGGGCCGTCGTTGGTCAGACTTACCTGCATATCGGCGGCAAAGCGGCCCGACTCCACCGCTACGCCCTGATCCCGGGCGGCCATCAGAAAATAATCGTACCAGTGCTCTGCGTCCGCCGGTGCCGCACCGCGGGAAAAGCTGGGGCGCAGGCCACTGTTGGTGTCGGCAGCCAGAGTAAACTGAGAAACCACCAGCAGGCTGCCACCGGCCTGGCGCACGTTCAGGTTCATTTTACCATTTTCGTCAGGGAACACGCGATAACCCAGCACCTTGGCCAGCAGCTTGTCGGCTTTAACCTTATCGTCGTCCCGCTCCACCCCCAGCAGCACCAGCAAACCGGGACCAATGGCCCCCACCCGCTCACCACTGATGGTTACACTCGCGTCTGTCACTCTCTGTATAAGCGCTATCATACTGCTGCCAGCTCCCTTGCCATGTTATCGGTGGCCTTGATAAGCGCGTCCATAATACCCGGTTCGAAGGCCGAATGCCCGGCACCGGGAACAATTTGCAGCCGAAGCTCGGGCCAGCAGGCGGCAAGCGTGGTGGCAGCGGCGGGTTTGCAGATGGCGTCATAACGGCCGTGCACCAGAATGGCCGGCAGCCCGCGCAGCTTGTTTACCTGCCGAATAATATGGTTTTCTTCGAAGAAACAGTGATTTACAAAGTAATGGCATTCCAGCCGGGCCAGCGCCAGGGCGCTGTGGGCCTCCCCGTAATGGCTTTCGGCATCGTGACGGGGCAGAAGGGTGGAAATGCGCCCCTCCCAGATGGCCCAGGCCCGGGCGGCATTGAGCCGGGCCAGTTCGTTAGGGCTGGTCAGCAACCGATAATATCGGTTGAGCAAATCACTGGCATCGCCCTCAAGGGGAGCGAGAAAGTCCTGATAATAATCAGGAAACAACTCAGCAGCGCCGCCTTCGGGCTGATACAGCCAGTCAAGATCCTGCTGCCGGCCCAGAAACAAGCCTCTCAGCACCAGCCCCAGTACTCTGCCCGAATATTCAATGGCATAGCACAGCGCCAGCGTCGAGCCCCAGGAGCCGCCAAACACCAGCCAGCGCTCAATGCCAAGATGAACACGAATTTGCTCCATATCGGCCAGCAACGCCTGCGTGCTGTTATCGGCAAGCTCCGCATGAGGCACAGACTGACCGGAGCCTCGCTGATCAAACAAAATAATGCGATAGCGCTCGGGATCAAAAAAGCGTCTGTGCTCCGGGCTGATACCGGCCCCGGGTCCGCCATGCACCAATACCACGGGAATACCCAGCGGATTACCACTTTCTTCCACATAAATCTGGTGTAAATCGGATACAGGCAGCCAAAACTGCCGGTTAGCATTAATTGCCGGATACAGGGTGCGCATCAGTCGGAGTCCTCTTCGTTATTGTCATCCTCAAAGCTTAGTCCGTGGCTGTGCTCATAATCTCCCAGGCTGGCGGTCAGTTCGGCACCGAACAGGGCTATCATCCAGCTGAAATAGACCCAAACAAACAGAATGGGAATGGTCGCCAAAGCGCCATAAATAGCCTGATAAGACGGAAACTGAGTGATATAAAAGGCAAATCCCCGTTTGGCAATTTCAAACAACACAGCGGCCACCAGACCGCCCACAATAGCATGACTGAAACGTACCCGCTTGTTGGGCACTACCATATAGAACACCACAAACATCAGGGTAGAGAGTAAAAACGGCAGCATGCTCAGTAATATGGCCCCGGCACCAAAGAAGTGATCCCCCTGAAACAAGCGCATGGAAGTAATATAGGACGTCACTGCCAGGCTGGCCCCCGCCAGAATGGGCCCCAGCGTCAGAATCATCCAGTAGGTGGAAAAAGCCACTGACCAGCGTCGCTTCTGGGAAACCCGCCAGATATGATTGAAATTTTCATCAATGGCAGAAATCAGCAGCATGGCAGTGACCGTCAGTGCTGCCACACCAATTGCGGTGGTTTTGGATGCATTATCAATAAAGCCCTGAATGTTCTTTTGCACCACGTCTCCGGCTGCCGGCACAAAATTGCTGAACACAAAGTTCTGAATGGTCTCACGCAACTCGGCAAACATGGGAAAAGCCGACATCATGGCAAACACCACCGCCAGCATGGGCACCAGCGACAGCAGGCTGATATAAGTAAGATAACCGGCGGTAATTTTCAGCCGGTCCTGTTGCATGCGCTTAAATACAAAGCGGGCAAAGTCCACCCCATGCTCCCTGATAAAGCGCAAGCGATGCCCGAGGCGGGCGGCAACCTGTGTCATGGCATATCCTGTTTACGATAAGTAAACGTTTATTGTGGCAAATTTAAGTCCCAAATGAAAAACCGCCCGGCTTTTTAGGCCGGGCGGTGATCACAACATAAGCAGGTGTTATTTACTGACGTACACCTTCCAGGTGCATTTCCAGATAAACGGTGGCGGCGGCGGGACCTAAATCATAGTCGATGCCAAAGTCGGCAAGCTTTATTTCCATCTCACCTTCAAAACCACGACGGTAGCCACCCCAGGGATCTTCACCGGCACCCACCTGTTCAATTTCAAACGTTACCGGCCGGGTCACGCCGTGCAGGGTAAGATCGCCTTTCACTACATATTCACCCTCGTCATCATCATCTTTGGTGACACTGGTACTTTTAAAGGTAGCTTCCGGGAATTTGCTCACATCCAGAAAATCATCACTGCGAATATGGCGGTCACGCTCACCGTGGTTGGTATCGAGACTGGCAGTTTTTACCGTCACTGCCACGCTGTTGTTGGCTGCATTGTTTTCGTCAAAGGTAAAGTTACCGCTGAAGTCATTAAACCGGCCCACAATCCAGCTGTAGCCCAGGTGGTTTATCTTGAAATTAACCGAGGCATGCATACCCTGAGTATCCACTATGTAATTTTCTGCTGCGGCAAACGCCGGGGAAGCAGAAACAGCCAGCAAAGCGGAAGCAATCAGTGTTTTTTTCATATTATCTCTCCTGTGTGAAAACACGCTTACAGCATACGTTTCAAGGTCTGGTCCCGATCAAACCAGTGATGTTTAAGGGCTGCCAGCGCATGCAATGCCACCAGGCCTATCAACGACCAGGCACAGATTTCATGAATAAGCCCGGCCACATCCTCCTGATTTTCAAACGCGGTAAACAAAACCGGAATATCAAACCAGCCAAAGAAAGACGCAGGTCTGTTGTCGGAGGTAGCCACCAGATAACCACTGGCAAAAAGCCCGAACAATAATAAGTACAGTGCCCAGTGCATCAGATGTGCCAGGCGCCGCTCCCAGAGCTTGTGGCTGGCCAGTGGCGCGGGCTGCAGGGTAAGCCAGCGGCTCAGCAGACGCAGTATTATCAGGCCGGCCAGCAAAAAGCCCACGCTTTTATGCCAGTACGGTAATACCTGATAGAGCGGATCGTAATAACCCAGGCTGCGCATCCATAACCCCACACCAAACAAACCGAATACCAGCAGGGCAGTGAGCCAGTGAAAAAGACGCATTGTAATTGAATATTTCTGCATGAATGGCTTCTCCTGCGCTGCCATAAGCAGCCATGCAATCAACTGTGTATGATTATTACTCTCAAGTCTAATCCCTTTGACTAAAAATCAAAGCGACCTTTACTGGCTTTGAGGTTCAAATTATTTGAATAAATTTCCCATAAAAAAAGAGGACGCCGAAGCGTCCTCTTGTATGTTCACTGAAGTCTTATCAGCCGCGGCCGGCGCGCTTACGCTCGTTTTCGGTCAGCAGACGCTTACGAATACGAATATGGTTGGGAGTAACCTCTACCAGCTCGTCGTCGTCGATAAATTCCAGTGCCTGCTCCAGGGTCATTTTGATCGGCGGCACCAGGGTCAGCGCCTCATCGGTGCCGGCGGCACGAATGTTGGTCAGCTGCTTGCCCTTGAGGCAGTTTACGGTCAGGTCGTTGGAGCGGTTATGAATGCCGATGATCATGCCTTCATACACTTCGGTGGCATGCTCGATAAACAGACGGCCACGCTCCTGCAGGTTGAACAGCGCATAAGCCAGCGCCTTGCCCTTGCCATTGGAGATCAGCACACCGTTGTTGCGCTGACCAATGTTACCACCCTTGTGCGGACCATAATGGTCAAAGGTGTGATACATCAGGCCGGAGCCGGAGGTCAGGGTCATAAACTCGGTCTGAAAGCCGATCAGGCCCCGGGCCGGAATCATAAAGTCGATGCGCACGCGACCCTTGCCATCCGGCACCATGTCGGTCATTTCAGCCTTGCGCTCACCCAGTTTCTCCATAATGGAGCCCTGGCTGTCTTCTTCAATGTCTACGGTCAGAGTTTCAAAGGGCTCAAGCAACTCGCCGTTTTCTTCTTTCAAAATTACTTCAGGGCGGGATACCGCCAGCTCAAAGCCTTCACGACGCATGTTCTCGATCAGAATGCCCAGATGCAGCTCACCCCGGCCGGACACGCGGAACTTGTCGGGGTCGCCGGTTTCTTCTACCCGCAGGGCCACGTTGTGCACCAGCTCCTGGGTCAGACGCTCCAGAATATTACGTGACGTCACGAACTTGCCATCCTGACCGGCAAAAGGTGAAGTATTCACCTGGAAGGTCATGGTCACGGTAGGCTCATCCACCGACAGCGGCGGCAGCGCTTCCACGGCACCGGCAGCACAGACGGTATCGGAGATTTTCAGCTCACCCAGACCGGTAATGGCCACTATGTCGCCGGCAGAAGCTTCGGTCACATCGTGACGCTGCAGGCCCAGATAACCCATTACCTGGCCCACTTTACCGTTGCGGGTTTTGCCATCGGCACCGATCACGGTCACCTGCTGGTTGACCTTGACGGTACCGCGCTTGATGCGGCCCACGCCGATAACACCCACGTAGGAAGAGTAGTCGAGCTGGGAGATCTGCATCTGCAGGGAGCCTTCCGGATCCGCGTCGGGTACCGGCACCTGATCCACTATGGTCTGGAACAGGGTGGTCATGTCTTCGGTGCGCTCATCGGCGTCGAGCGAAGCCCAGCCATTCAGGCCGGAGGCGTACACCACCTGAAAGTCGAGCTGATCATCAGTAGCACCCAGGTTGTCGAACAGATCAAATACCTGATCCATTACCCAGTCAGGACGGGCACCGGGCTTGTCTACCTTGTTAATGATAACGATGGGCTTGAGACCCTGAGCAAACGCCTTTTGAGTTACAAAGCGGGTTTGCGGCATGGGGCCTTCCTGCGCGTCTACCAGCAGCAGCACAGAGTCTACCATGGACATTACCCGCTCTACTTCGCCGCCAAAATCGGCGTGTCCGGGAGTATCCACGATATTGATGCGATATTCCTGACCATCCGGAGAAGTCCAGCGAATGGCGGTGTTTTTGGCCAGAATGGTAATACCGCGCTCGCGCTCGATATCGTTGGAGTCCATCACGCGCTCTTCGGCTTCGCCACGGCTTTCCAGGGTGCCGGACTGCTGCAGCAGCTTGTCGACCAGGGTGGTTTTACCGTGGTCAACGTGCGCGATAATGGCAATGTTTCTCAGATTATTGATTTCAGCTGACATTAAGTTCTTTCGCTCGCATATTTTGAGGCGGGCACAGGCGGTGCAGCCGCTCTCTGAAGGTGTCCGGCGCCAATAACTGCAGCGGACCCAAATAAAAAAGGGCTGCAAATTGTACACGCTTTAGCCGCTTCAATATACGCTTTTCTCATTTTTCATACATGGGGTGCGCTGACGTGCCGACAAAGCAGACCCGAAACGATCCTTGTTTTCTCCATGAATGGTATTATGCAGCAAGATGAAAGACGTCTGGCTGCACCAGAATGGCGCAGCCGGATAAGATCGCACTAAAAAGACTCACTAACGCACCAAATTGGTGCAATGCGAAAGATGAAGAATACAGAACCGTAATATTTAATGCTTAAATTACAAAAGCTTAGCAAGATGGCACGGTTCTGGCTTAAGAAATCACAACTGATGAATTTGTTCATCAGACCCTGGATGTTAATTTTTGGAGGTCGAAACCCATGTCAATTGAATCCGTAATGGACATGATCAAGGAACACGATGTCAAATTCATCGATATGCGCTTTACCGATATCAAAGGCAAAGAGCAGCACATCAGCCTGCCGGTAAGCCAGGTAAACGATGACTTCTTTGAAGAAGGCAAGATGTTTGACGGCTCATCCATGACCGCATGGAAGACCATTCACGAGTCAGACATGGTGCTGATGCCGGATCCGTCTACTGCCGTGATGGACCCCTTCACCGAAGATGCCACCCTCAATATTCGCTGTGACGTGCTCGAGCCTGCCACCATGCAGGGCTACGACCGTGATCCCCGCTCCATTGCCCGCCGCGCCGAGGAATATCTGGTGTCTACCGGCATTGCCGATACCGTGCTGATTGGCCCGGAGCCGGAATTCTTCATGTTCGACGACGTGCGTTTTCATACCGACATGGCCGGCAGCTTTTTCAAGGTGGACGACTCCGAAGCCAAGTGGAACTCAGGCCGTGATTATGCCGAAGGCAACAAGGGCCACCGCCCCGGCGTAAAAGGCGGTTATTTCCCGGTAGCTCCCATCGACTCTTCCCACGACATTCGCTCCGCCATGTGTCTGGTAATGGAAGAAATGGGTCTGGTGGTGGAAGCGCACCACCACGAGGTGGCTACCGCCGGCCAGAACGAAATTGCCTGCAAATTTAACACCCTGACCAAAAAAGCCGACGAAATTCAGATCTACAAATACGTAGTGCATAACGTGGCTCACGCCTTTAACAAGACCGCCACCTTTATGCCCAAGCCACTGGTAGGTGATAACGGCTCCGGCATGCATGTGCACCAGTCTCTGGGCAAAAACGGTGAAAACCTGTTTGCCGGTGATCTGTACGGCGGCCTGTCGGAAATGGCGCTGTACTACATTGGCGGCATCATCAAGCACGCCCGCGCCCTGAACGCCATCACCAACCCGGCCACCAACTCCTATCGTCGTCTGGTGCCCGGCTTTGAAGCCCCGGTGATGCTTGCCTACTCCGCCCGTAACCGCTCTGCGTCCATTCGGATTCCGCTGGTAGGCTCACCCAAGGCCCGTCGCATCGAGACCCGCTTCCCGGATCCGGCCGCCAACCCCTACCTGTGCTTTGCCGCCCTGCTGATGGCCGGCCTGGACGGTATTCAGAACAAGATCCACCCGGGCGATGCCATGGACAAGGATCTGTACGACCTGCCCGCCGAAGAAGCTGCCGAGATCCCGACCGTGGCCACCTCGCTGGACAACGCCCTGGACAACCTGGATCAGGATCGCGAATTCCTGACCCGCGGCGGCGTCTTCTCCGATGAGTTTCTGGATGCTTATATCAAGCACAAGCGCAAGGAAGCAGAAACCATCAATATGGCGGTTCACCCGCTGGAGTTTGACCTCTACTACTCCGTTTAACGGACAGCTTGAAGTCATAAGCTGAAAGCTGGAAGCGAAAGGCCCGGGGAAACCCGGGCCTTTTTTGTTTTGGAAAAGCTTAATATAAAATGCAATTTGATAGAATTATCTGCGAGACAATGTTAATGCGCCAAAGCTCTGATCAACTGGCATTAATTCAACATTATTTATATTAATCCTAGTTGGTTGATTAACACACCATAAAACTGTCTCTGCAATATCTTCTGGCTTAATATAGTCGACACCTTTATAAACTGTCTCTGCTTTATTCAAATCTCCTTTAAAACGAACACCTGAAAACTCAGTCCCTCCGCAAAGACCGGGTTCAATATTGGTCACTCTAACTCTAGTGCCGGTTAGGTCAGCTCTTAAGTTAAGGCTAAACTGTTTCACAAACGCCTTAGTTGCACCATAGACGTTACCTCCTGGGTAAGGGTATGTTCCTGCCACAGAGCCAATGTTGACAATATGTCCCTTATCTTTCTTCACCATTTCTTCAACTATTATTCGTGTTATAAATGCTAACCCTGTAATATTAGTTGAAATCATTCTATCCCAATCATAAAAATCAGCCTTATGTACAGGCTCTAACCCAAGAGCCAAACCTGCATTATTTACAAGAACATCTATATCACTCCAAGAAGATGGCAGCTCTAATATAGCTCTTTGAGTTCCATCATGATCAGTGACATCAAATAGTAACGGATAGAACAGGCTCCCTAACTCATCAGATATTGTCTTCAACCTATTTTCACGCCGCCCAGTTCCAATGACCTTATGCCCATCAGCAATAAATCGCCGAGCCATCTCCTCACCAAACCCTGAAGTGGCACCAGTAATCATCACAATCATTTAACAACCCCCCCTAAAAAACAAAACAAAACAAAACAAAACAAAATATCAACAAAATGAAGTAAAAATGATTCAAATGGATATTTACCTTGACTGAACAATTAAAGCATCAGTAACATCTTGCCTGCAACAACTACAACAACATAAATAAAAAAGAGAATTAGCACGTGGATATAGAAAACAATGACATGCTTTACGACTTAGCATGTAAATTAGTAAATTCATCTGAATTGAGAGAAAAAAAAAACGATAAGAGAAAGCTCGAAAAAGAATGCTTTGTTTCGACTTTCCTTAATGTTGATGAAAATCTTCTACCCACTCCCACTGATACGGGTTTTGTCTTAAACCAAGAAATTACTAACTCAGCCATATCTCTAGTTTCTTACTGTGTATCCTTATCATTATATCCTGTTGTTTACCAAGGAGAAAATGATGGCCGGCTTATTCGGCATGTAGTACCTAAGAGAACAGCTACAGAGCAGACAAGTTCACATGGTTCGACGAAAACTTTTTACCCTCACGTAGACAACCCCGACCTTCGGTTGCGAGGAGAAAGTCACACTGTATCAATAACACCTTGTCCTGATACTCTAACGTTGTTTTGTCTAAGAAATAATGAAGAGGTCACTACAAGCCTGTTAAGACTGGATGATGTGTTATCCGATCTTTCAGATTCTGATATCGCTTGTCTATATGAGCCTAATTTTATAGTAAAAAGACCTGATTCCTTCGAAGAGCAAAGCATACGGAGTCCAGAGCTTCCTCTTTTATCAAAGGACAAAAATGGGAACATATGTTCCAGGTTTGACTATCATAATGTTTACTCAAGAGACAGAAAAAATATCAAAGCTTTAGAAAAGTTAAGAGAGTCTACACGCGACAAGTCTAAATGGCTATCAGTGACACTCAAGCCTGGCCAAGCTCTCACATTTGATAACCAAAGAATGTTACACACAAGAAATGGCTTTAAGCCTTACCATCACGGGAAAGAAAGATGGCTACTCAGAGTTTTCGGTCTTTCCTCACCTCCTGCCAACGACGCATTACTTGAAGGCAATTGTAAACACCACTTAAAGACTCTGTACTGAAAGGAAGTATAAATTATGTTTATCGAAGGAAGCTTAATAGCCGAGCACTTTTATATTGGCTTAACGATTCTGGTTATCGCGTCATTAACAGCTGGATATATTGATGCTATTGCGGGCGGTGCTGGTTTGATTCTCATACCAGCATTCCTAATGACAGGCCTGCCACCTCAACTGGCTCTTGGACAAGAAAAACTGGTTAGTACTGTAGGTACAATTGCAGCAATCAAAAACTTCATGAAAAGTAGCTCCATTGTATGGGCAATCATACCAGCTGGTATAGTATCTGCTCTATTCGGTGCTTTTATTGGTGCAAAAGCTATTTTATGGTTACCAGAAGAGGTAATAACTTACGTTATTATGGGCATGCTTCCTTTAGGGCTACTGGCCACTTTTTTTAAAGGAAGCATGAAGGATGCAAATGAAGAACGCCCCGTAAGAAAGTCTACCATTGCAGTTTCAATTACATGCTTAATCGTAGGTTTTTATGATGGATTTTTTGGCCCAGGCACCGGAAGTTTTTTCATAATCGCATTGTTTTTAATTAACCACCTTAACTTACTAAAGGCCTCCGCCACCTCAAAAATATTCAACTTCGCATCAAACATAGGTGCTTTCGTTGCATTTTTTATTGCTGGACAGATGGCATTTTTAATTGGCATACCTATGATAATAGCCAGCCTGCTTGGCAACCATCTCGGAAGTAATCATGCGATAAAAACAGACGGTAGAGTAATAAAGAAAATACTTATTCTGACCGTAATGGGTATGATGATGACCCTTGGTTATAAAGCAACTATGTAGATCTATTATAAATCGTAAAGCTGTTAGTAACTTATAGACGACTGGCAGTGAAAAGCCCGGGAAACCGGGCTTTTTTTGTTTTACTTCCAGCTTCAAGCTCACAAAATCTGATGGCGGGTAGACGGAAACAGATTAAGCAGTTTATGCACCAGATACACACAGCACAGGGTCACCAGAATGGCTACCGTCATTGAACTCATGCGGTAAAGAGCGCTGAACACCAGATCATGCTCCGGCGAGACATACTGGCCAAATAATATGCCTACTGTGGTCAGGCCGGCAAAGCCGATGCCGGGCATGGCCTCCCTGGCATGCAGCCGGGCAAACACCATGGCGCGCAAATCCAGAACGCCAGCCCCAGCTGTGACTGCAGCCTATTGGATAATGCCCTGGACAAGAACCGCGCGGTCCTTACCCGTGGCAACGGGTTCATCAATGCCTACATCAAACAAATCGCAAGAACATCGATGTCTACATCAGCATGAGGGTTCTCTCGCTGGAGCTTGACCTGTTCTACTTCGTATAAACTTGCAGTGATAAACTGAAGGTCAAAGGGCATGGTAAACTGGGTCTATTTCTAGTTCCATTTTCAAGACTCATACACCGAATTAGAGCGTAAAAATCTACATAGCATTGATGAAAATCATTAAAGAAAATAAAATAAATATAGATCCAGTTATACGCATAATGAACCTGGTGTTAACATCCATGACACTAGCTATTTTCGAGCAAAGTAGAGAATAGATAATGTGTATGAAAGCGGTCACGATAACTAGAGATACCGTGAGATTAATAAAATTACCGCCAAACGTTAATTTTGAGTTTATATATAAAGGATAAATAGCCAATAAAAAAAGTATCGTCTTAGGGTTAAATAACGATATATAAAAACCTTGCAACACCAAATTAGAAACTAAAGCTGTATCACTATTGGTTTCGAGATGTACCGACTTTTTTGACGCAGCTATTAATTTAAGCCCCAAATAACATAGGTAAGACGCTCCGCATATCCCCATCATTCTATATGCCCATGGCGCGATCGTATAAGAATAAAGCAAGCTCCCAATAGCGATGGCCGAAGCGCATGCTAAGCCTATACCTATTCCCACAATTAAGGGAATGGTTCGCTTAACACCATTGGTTAGACTTTGGTTAATGACCGCGATTGTCCCTGGCCCCGGTGTTCCTGCGACAACTAAACAAACAGTTAAGTAGCCGACTAAGTCTATATTATTCATAATGCATTTCTTTTTTTGTTTCCATGAGAGTCATTGGCCAGTTTAAGCACCAACCATTTTCAGTTTTGAACACACCCAGAATCCTTTCAGCCATACCCATGGTTATATCTGATGTATACTCCTCCTTATTAGAAAGTAGTTGATTTAGAAATACACCAATATGTTCTTTCTCTTTAAAGTGCCACCGCAGAGGGATCTCAACAAAATGAGGTTCACCCCAGCCTGACAGTTTACACATGCTACGAGCAAATCCTTTACTCAAGAAACTAACTTCATGGCCAGTCGTGCATGCTTCAGCAACAAAATTGTCAAAGTATTCGGCTACAGCTGATCCAGAAAAAATATCGAATATCAAGCATCTGGCACCCATTTTTGACATGGCATTAAGTTTTACCATTGTATCTACTTTTCTAGATACATGATGAAACGCCCCTCGACTCCAGATTAGGTCTAGTTGCATCTGTAGATCTGAGCTCATGTTTTCCGCAGCTTCACAATGTATCACGATGTTAGAAAGATCACTCTCTATCAGTGGTTCCAATTGCTCTTTTGATGGATCGACAATATGAAGTGTTCCTTCCTGCCCTATAAGCTTTGAAATCTCAAAACTGAAAAATCCGCTACCCGCGCCCAGTTCAATGATGTTGTTACCCTGTTCAGGAGCCAAGTAGTCGAGCATAACTTGGAGATCTTCTTTCCAAACTCCTGAAAAGTTGTTTATTGCTTCTTTGTAAGATTTCGATCTCACTGTATTGAACTCTATCGCTTCCATTTTATGACCCTCTCTTGTTTTGGTTTGGTTTGGTTTGGTATCAATATCCCCTGTCAACGTGTTAAAATATTGAAAATAATATTATGTATTCTTGCAATACTGGACACGTATTGTGATATATGTCACACTTGCTGCTAAGCATTACTTTACTGCAAGCCTTTGTATTTGAATGATTTTTCTATGATTTTAGTTTTTTCAATCATTTGTAAAAAATTTCATTTAGACAGTTCGCAACACATAGGTAAAACTGAGGTATGGAACTGAATATATCTGAATACTCGCTAATTGATGCTTATGAAGGTATTGAATTTGCCAGTACAACATATGGTCGAAAATCCTTCCCATTGCACTATCATGAAGGCTTCGCCATTGGTATGCTTGAACAGGGAGTACAGACCTTTGGTATGAATGGACTAAACTACAAGTCCACATCCAATCAGTTGGTTGTAATCAATGCGGATACAGGACATACAGGCGGTTCTGCTAGCCAAATGCCATGTTCTTACAGAACAATGTATCCGACCCCTGAACAGATTCAATTAATTATGAAAGATACTCCTTACGAGAGATTCGGTTGCCCTTTTGTGCAAGAACCAATAATTAGTGATAGCAGAGCCAACGAATTGTTCCGTTTAATTATTAGAGAAATCAATCAACCAACATCAAAATTGTGCTTGGAAACATTAATTTATGGGTTCATCCTTTCCTTACTTATAAATCAGTCGGAGGTTAAGCTATTTAAATCAATCCCCAACGCATCACCAAATATCAAAAGAGCGGTTGATTACATTCATTCATTTTATGACAGAAATATAAATCTTGACGAGTTATCAATTATTACTAACCTCGATAAAAATACTTTAATTAAAGAATTCAAACGATCGGTTAAAACCACACCACACCAGTACTTAATTCAAGTCCGGATAAATAAAGCAAAACAGCTTTTGAGAAAAAACAACTCCCTATCTTACATTGCTCTAAAATGTGGGTTTTCTGATCAAAGCCATTTCACTCGCTGCTTCAAACAATTCACCTTAGTGACTCCGAACACCTATAGAAAGTCAATTCTCAGATCCTGAACCATTGGTGTGTTTTCTGAAGCGAGAAAAATATTATATAAACACCGCTCATACATCCATAAACAGTTAACAAGCAGTCAAATTCGGCACTATCAAAATTAATTTCTCAGGTATCCCAAACAGTAGAAAGTACATTTTCAAATAAAGATAAGAGCAAATGAATGAGAGTTATTGAAAGGCTAATCATCTGTATATTCAATATTGTGAACTCTCCGCTAACCTCACAAACTCCACTTCCGTATTTCACAAAACCTGGTGCCGGGTAGACGGAAACAGATTAAGCAGTTTATGCACCAGATACACACAGCACAGGGTCACCAGAATGGCTACCGTCATTGAACTCATGCGGTAAAGAGCGCTGAACACCAGATCATGCTCCGGCGAGACATACTGGCCAAATAATATGCCCACTGTGGTCAGGCCGGCAAAGCCGATGCCGGGCATGGCCTCCCTGGCATGAAGCCGGGCAAACACCATGGCGCAAATCCAGAACGCCAGCCCCAGCAGCAGCAGGTTATGGTAGTGATCGTATAGCACCAGCTGAAACAACAGGCCCGCCGAGCAGCCCAGCAGGGTGCCAATGCAGCGGGCCCGGCCCGAGACCACAGCACCGGCATAGCTCATGGGAAACAACACCAGCACGGTAGCCACCTGAGCCGACAGCGAGTCCACCAGATCCACCGTCTGAAACACCACAAAACTGAGAGTGGCCACTATGGCCCCCAGCAGGGCCTGATGGCGCAGCACATTGTCACTTTTTTCCGGCAGTGCCCGGGCCACCGGCGGCTCACGGTTGGGCAGCAGCGCATAGAGCAGGGCCGCCACCGCCACCGACAAACAGGACGCCGCTATATTGCTGGCGGCCATATCGGCCAGATGAAACTGCGGGTAGCTGGCAAAGTGCAGCATAATACTGAGGCTGACACAGCCGCTGGCCCCGAACAGCATCAGCGGCCCTCGGGCCATCAGGTAAAAGCGCCATAAAAACAGCATAAACACTACCAGGGTATAAACCGGCGGCCAGTGCCCCAGCAGACCCGGCAGCAGCATCACCTCCAGCGAGGTGAGCACAGACGAGCCGATAAACTGCAGCACCACAAAGCGGTTGAATACCGGCACCATGCCCAGCAGCAGCATGGGGTACACGGTAAAAAACACCCCCATTTGGGAGTCGGTTATCTTGGCAATCAGCATACCCATGGTGCTGCCAAGAGCAACGCGTAAACAGCCTCTGAGTTTATCGTCGGTAAAGGTCATGGCGCTTAATACAGATAACGGAACTGACTGACCAGCCACAGCTGCCCCCAGCCCAGCCCATGCAGCCAGCTGCCCGACTCGGGAAACAACTGCACTGTGGCCCGGGCACCGGTGGCCAGGCCCGGCACCGGCTCGTCCAGGGCAATATGCACCCGCAGGCGCTGGGCATCGCGCACCCAGCGGTCGGAGTTTTCCGGCTGCACCAGCTGGCCGTCGGCCTGCTGCTGACCATGACGCACGCCGCTGTCGATGCTGCTGACATGGGCATCAAAAATTTGTCCGGGCAGGGCATCAAACACCACCCCGGCTTTGGTGCCGGCAGTCACATGACGCAGGGTTTTTTCCCGCAGGTCGGCAAGCACCGTCAATTCGTTGGAAATCAGCGCCAGCAGCGGCTGGCCGGCCTGAGCCTGTACGCCTTCCTGCAATTGCAGATTACCGATACGACCGGCCATTTCTGCCTTGACCCGAGTGCGCTGCAGCGCCAGCCGGGCCTGCTCATGGGCATTGTTGGCCTGCTTGTGAGCCAGTTCGGCGGCCGCCAGCGCCTGTCTGGCTTCCTGCTGCCGCGCCTGTACCGCCTGCAGCGCACTGCTGGCCTGCTGTGCCTGATTACGGGCCTGCTCCGCCTGCTGCACCGACATATGCCCCAGCCGGTGCAGCCGCTCCAGGCGACTGGCCTCACGGGAGAGCTCTTCGGCCCGCAGCCGGGCCTGCTCTGCTTCAGCCTTTATGCCGGCCATGGCCGCCTGTAGCCGCTCTCTGTCGGCGCTGGCCAGCTGCTGCTGTAATGCCGCCCTGTCCAGCGCCAGCTGATAGTCGGTGTCGTCCAGGGTAAACAGCAGATCTCCGGCATTTACCGGCTGATTATTGCTGACCGCTACCCGCTCCACCTGCCCCGCGACTCTGGGTGCCACCGACAGCACGGGTCTGTGCGCCTGCGCCTGGGGCGTGATGGGAGCGAAGTTATCAATCAGCACAAAATACAGCAGCAGCACACCAAAGGTGACCAACGCGATACGCACCCAGCGGTTAAAACTCTGCTCTGCGCTCATTCGGTCTCCTGTTTCGCGTTCAGTTGTTGGTTTATTTTTCGCAGATTGGCACTGATATGGCACACCATGCGCTCCAGCTCTGCCAGCTCGGCCTCGCTCAGCCCCTCCAGCACCTGCTGTCGAGTATGGCTCAGCACAGCATCCATTTCCGCTAACAACGGCGTGACCGCCGGCGTTAAATGCACGGTTTTGCCGCGCCTGTCGTTGGCACAGGGCCGGCGCTCCACCAGCCCCAGCTGCTCCAGCCCGTCCAGAGTGCGCACCAGAGACGGGCTTTCCACGCCCACACTGCGGGCCAGGCGGTGCTGCTGAATGCCGTCTTCCTGCTGCAGGTGAGTCAGGGTGATCCAGCGGCTCTGGGTCAGCCCCAGAGGCTTGAGCCGCTCGTCATTAATCAGCCGCCACTGGCGAACCAGTCCGGACAAGGCCATACCCAATGTTTTCATGGTGCACTCCAAATTAGTTAGCTAGCTAATTATATTCATGCTATCAATTGATGCAATAATCATCAGAGAGATCGGGCAAGCTTTTTGCAGAGTTTTATCAACGAGGCTGAAAAGCCGGTCTGATTGCACCATTTTGTGGCAACCCTGGCCCCATGGGTTACACTGTTTGCACTAAGTTGGTGCACCCGCATTCACCAAGGACAGCCTGTGAACAACCCGATCAATATTCAGACCATTATCGACAGCCAGCTTACCGCTGTGCTGGTGGTAGACGGCGATCTGGTGGTGCATTTTGCCAACACCGCCGCCGAGCAGCTGCTGACCCTGAGCAAACGCCGGCTGAAAGACGCCCGGCTGGATCAGCTGGTGGAAGACATCTCTCTTGATATGCGCCGTATTCAGCGCTGCATTGAGCTGGAGCAGAGCTTTACCAACAGTGAAGTACAAATAGTGATTGACGGCCTGCCCCGCTGGGTGGATGTGAGCGTGACCGCCTTTACCCTGAACCGGCGTATTCTGGCGCTGATGGAGCTGCGGCTGATCGACCAGCAGAAGAAAATCAGCCAGGAATTGCAGCAGCGGGCGCAACAGCAGGCCGCCCGGGAGCTGGTGCGCGGCCTGGCCCACGAGATAAAAAACCCCCTTGGCGGTCTGCGCGGCGCGGCTCAGCTGCTGGAGCGGGAGCTGGAAAAAGAAGAACTGAAGGAATTCACTCATCTCATCATTGCCCAGGCCGATCGGCTGCGTAACCTGGTAGACCGGCTGCTGGGCCCGCAGCGTCCGGGCAAGCGGGAAGTGATCAACCTGCACTCGGTACTGGAGCAGGTGCGCCGGCTGGTGAGCATGGACATGGCCCCGGGCATCAGCCTGATGCGGGATTATGATCCCAGCATTCCCGACCTTGAAGCCGACCCCGAGCAACTGCAACAGGCGCTGCTGAATATGGTGCGCAACGCCGTTGATGCGCTGGGGGATCATGGCCACATTACCCTGCGCACCCGCACCGCCTTTCAGGTGATGCTGCAAGGCAAGCGCTACCGGCTGGCCGCCGAGATACGCATTATTGATGACGGCCCGGGCATTCCTGCCTCCCTGCAAGACACTTTGTTCTACCCCATGGTCACCGGCAAGGAAGGCGGCACCGGCCTTGGGCTGTCCATTGCTCAGGAGCTGATCCACCAGCACCAGGGCCGTATTGAGTGCCAGAGCCGGCCCGGACATACCGAATTTATTATTTATCTGCCACTATCACGATAGGAGCACTTTTTATGGCTGAAATGATTTGGGTCGTCGATGACGACAGCTCCATTCGCTGGGTACTGGAACGGGCGCTGGCACAGGCCGGCTTTGAGAGCCGCAGTTTTGAAGATGGCGAAAGCGTACTCGATGCCCTGAGCTCGGCTCAGCCCCAGGTAGTGATATCCGATATTCGCATGGGCGGCATGGACGGCCTGACGTTGCTGGGAGCCATTCATCAGCGCGTACCCGGCCTGCCGGTGATTATCATGACCGCCCATTCCGATCTCGACAGCGCGGTCAACGCCTATCAGCGCGGGGCGTTTGAATATTTGCCCAAACCCTTTGATATCGACGATGCCGTGGCCCTGGTGCAGCGGGCCGTGGCCTTTGTAAAGGAAAGCCGGCACAAGCTGCCCACCGGGCAGGCAGAGGCGGTGCGCACCCCGGAAATTATCGGTGAAGCGCCGGCCATGCAGGAAGTGTTTCGCGCCATTGGCCGGCTGGCCCGTTCTTCCATTTCGGTATTGATTAACGGCCAGAGCGGCACCGGCAAGGAGCTGGTGGCCCACGCCCTGCACAAGCACAGCCCCAGGGCAGCACAGCCCTTTATTGCCCTGAACATGGCGGCCATTCCCAAGGATTTGATCGAATCTGAACTGTTCGGCCATGAAAAGGGGGCCTTTACCGGTGCCAACAGCGTGCGCCGGGGCCGCTTTGAGCAGGCCGACGGCGGCACTCTGTTTCTGGATGAAATTGGCGATATGCCCCTGGATATTCAGACCCGGCTGCTGCGGGTGCTGGCCGACGGTCAGTTTTACCGGGTGGGAGGCCATCAGCCCATCAAGGTGGATGTGCGCATTATTGCCGCCACTCATCAGGATCTGGAAAGAAAGGTCGCCGGCGGCGACTTTCGGGAAGACCTGTTTCACCGCCTGAACGTGATCCGCGTGCATATGCCGGCCCTGAAAGAGCGGCGGGAAGATATTCCCCGGCTGGCCAGACATTTTCTTGGGCTGGCGGCGTCAGAGCTGGGGGTCGATGCCAAAACCCTGCATGCCGATACGCAACGCCTGCTGCAGCAACTGCCCTGGCCCGGCAATGTGCGCCAGCTGGAAAACGTGTGTCGCTGGCTGACAGTGATGGCATCGGGCCAGGAGGTGCTGGTGTCGGATCTGCCACCGGAACTGATGAAACAGGAAGCCGGGCCGGCACCCAAAGCCACAACTCAACCCACAGACTGGCGGCAGGCCCTGAAATACTGGGCAACCCATGAGCTGGCTCAGGGGCGCAAGGATCTGCTGGCAGAAGCCATGCCGGAGTTTGAGCGTATTTTACTCGACTGCGCTCTGGCCCGAAGCGGCGGCCACAAGCAGGAAGCCGCCCGCCTGCTGGGCTGGGGCCGCAACACCCTGACCCGCAAGCTGAAAGAACTGCAGCCGGAAGAATCGGCCACCAAAGAGTAAGCTGTATAGTGTCATGCTTACTCGGGAGTTTTTATGATCGACCCCAGCCTGCCGCTTATCGATTTACATCGTCATCTGGACGGTAATATTCGTCCGGCCACCATACTGGAGCTGGGCCGGGCCTTTGATGTTCGCCTGCCCGGCAATACGCTGAGCGAGCTGCTGCCCCATGTGCGGGTGCAGGGCAACACGCCGGATTTATTGTCGTTTCTGGCCAAACTTGACTGGGGCGTAAAGGTGCTGGGCAATTATGATGCCTGCCGCCGGGTGGCCTATGAAAACGTGGAAGATTTGCTCAGCGCCGGCATCGACTATGCCGAGCTGCGCTTCAGCCCGGGTTATATGGCCATGAACCATGGGCTTGATCCCCAAGGGGTGGTGGAAGCGGTATGTGACGGCGTGGCGGCCGGCAGCCGGGATGTTGGCGTGCCGGTAAAACTGATTGGCATTATGAGCCGCACCTTTGGCAAAGCCGCCTGCGAGCAGGAGCTGAATGCCTGTCTGGCTCACGCCGGCAAACTGGTGGCCATGGATCTGGCCGGTGACGAAGGCGGCTTTCCCGGTGAGCTGTTTACCGGGCATTTTAACCGGGTGCGGGACGCCGGTCTCGCCGTGACCGTGCATGCCGGTGAGGCCGCCGGCAGCGCCAGCGTCTGGCAGGCGGTGCGGGAGCTGGGCGCGGTGCGCATTGGTCACGGCGTGCGGGCGGTGGAAGACGAGGCGCTGCTCGATTATCTGGCCAAGCACCACATCGGTATTGAGTCTTGCCTGACGTCCAACCTGCAGACCAGCACAGTGTCTGATCTCGCTCATCACCCCATTCACCGTTTTCTGGAAAAAGGCATTCCGGTTTGCCTGAACACGGACGACCCGGCAGTGGAAGGCATAGAGCTGCGCCATGAATACCACAGCGCTGCCAGCGCCGCCGGTCTCACCTCGCAGCAACGCCGCCAATGCCAGGAGAATGCCCTTAATATGGCCTTTATCAGCCCGGATGAAAAAGCCGCCCTGCTGCTGGCCTGCGCCGGGCGGGAATAAAAAAGGGCTGCCGACGCAGCCCCGTTTCATGTTCCTTACTTGCCGGCCCTGGATTACTGGAACAGCACCAGGGTGCCGGAGGTAAAGGCGAACAACAGCACAAAGCGGCGCAGAGACCGTGCGTCCAGCCGCCGGTGCACCAGCTGGCTCAGCACCAGACCCACCGCCAGCGCCGGCAGCAAACCGGCCACCGGCTGCAGCAGCTCGGGCTGAAGCCGGCCATTCAGCGCCAGCACCAGCAACGACACCAGCTCGCCGATCAGAAAGCAGGTAGCCACCGAGGCGCGCAGGGTCGCCACCGGCATATGCTGGTACACCAGCGCCAATGGCGGGCCACCGATGCCAGTGGCGGTTTCGGTGATGCCGGTGATCACCCCGGTAGACACATAGGCCCGGCGGTTGGGCGAAAACGCCGGTGCCAGCCAGCTGGCCAGCACCGCGGCTATGGTTGACACCCCGATCAGCACATTGAGCTGATTGAGGGGCAGCACCACCAGCACCCATAGCCCGCCAAAGGTGCCTACCACCCGCCCCAGAGAAATCCACCTGGTGCCCAGTAAATCGATGGATCTGCGCTCGCGCCAGGCGATCATGGCATTGAGCGGCAGCATCAGCACCAGCAGGCTGACCGGCAGCAGCGCCGGGGCCAGCAGCCCCAGCACCGGGGCCACGATCAGCGCAAAGCCCATGCCGGTGGAGCCCTGCACAAAGGCGCCGGCGGCCACCGCCAGGGCGCTCCACAACCAGACGTCACCGGTCACGCGTGCCCCTCCTCACGCCGCCCGGCCTGCCAGTCGCGGCGGTGGGCATCGCTATAAGGGTGGATTTTCTGAATCGGTGCCCCGGACACCACTGCCTTGGCCAGCTCGTTCACCTCGGCCATCAGCGCCCGGGCGTCCCAGTCCAGCGGCCAGCCCTGCCACAGCCGCAGCCGGCCGGCGACAAACACCCCCTGGATCTGATCCCGGTTCGCCAGCCGCACCAGCTCCCAGCTCAGATCCCAGGACGGCAGCAGCTCGGGCACCTCAAGATCGACCAGCAGAAAGTCCGCCGCCTTGCCGGGAGCGATCTCGCCGGTGTTCAGCCCCAGCACCCCAGCGCCGCCACGGGTGCCCTGATCCAGCCAGGGCCAGCCGCCGCCGCAGGAAGAGTCGCCCACCGCCATGCCAAAGGCAAAGCGCTGGGCCGCCTCGGCATAGTCCAGCAGCCGAAAGCCATCGCTGCGGGTGCCGTCGGTACCCAGGGCAACGCGAATACCCAGGCTGTGCATCAGCTGAGCCTGAGCCACGGCGTTGCCCTTCCAGGCGCTGGCCACCGGGTTGTAGCTGACGGCGCTGTCGGTGTCGCGCAACATCATCAGCTCGTCAGGGGTCAGAAGGGTGGCGTGGGCCAGCAGCGCCTGGGGCCCAAGGGCTCCGGCCTTGTACAGTTGCTCCAACGGACGCAGCCCGCGCTGCTCCAGGGAGCGTTCCACCGCCACCAGGTGCTCGTTAACGTGGGTCTGAAACACTATGCCCGCCTCGGCGCACAGGGCAGAAATGCGGTGCAGCATGGCATCGGTGGCGATTTCCGGAATCGGCACCGCCAGCGACGGCGTCACCAGCGGGTTGGACTGCCAGCCGGCGATGTGCCGCTCGGCCTCGGCCAGAATGGGCGCGGCCTCCAGCACTTGGTTACCGCGCTTGTCGTTGCATACCCGGCCCAGCATACAGCGCAGCCCCGCTTCGGTGGTGGCTTGAGCGATGGCGTCCAGTCCCTCGCTGGCCCGGGTGCCCGCATCACAGACGGTGGTGAAACCACCACGCAGGGCTTCCAGCGAGGCCAGCTTGGCGGTCAGGTAAAGCATGTCCGGGGTCAGCCCCGACTCCATGGGCACCCATACCCGGCGAAAAATTTCCGACGGCTCGCCAAACACCAGCGCCTTGCCAAAGGCCTGGGTCAGATGGTGATGACTGTCGACAAAGCCGGGCATGACCAGCTTGCCCGGCAACGTCACCACCGCCACCTCAGGATGCGCGGCACGCAGGGTGGCGAGCGGGCCCACATCTTTGAAGTGCTCGCCGTCGAGCAGCACGGCGTGATCGCGTACCGGCCCTTCGGCCAGCATCAGCCACTCGGGTGCCAGCAGGCAGGGTTGTTCGAACTGTTCGGGAGCAAGTTGGGTGTTCATGTTTCTCCTTTACTGTGCTTGGCCGGGCCGCCGCTGGCCGCCCGGGAAAATCAGCGGCCCTGCAGCCGCGCCTTGTCTGCCGGCCCGGCGTCCGCCCCAGTGGATCGGCAATGAAACAGGGCGTTCATCAGGGCGGCGGTCAGTGCCCCCATGGCCACGCCGTTGCCCAGCAGGGAGGCCAGGCCGGACGGGAACTGGCTGTAGGCACCGGGCACCAGAATGGGGAACAGGCCCACCGCCAGCGCTACCGCCACCACATACATGTTGCCGTGCTGGCGCAGGTCGACCCGGCGCAGCATGTCGATGCCCATGGTGCCGACGATGGCGAACACCACCATGCCGGTGCCGCCGACCACGGCCTCGGGCACGGCGTGGATCACCCGTGCCAGGAGGGCCAGCAGGGCAAAAAGGATCAGCAACAGGCCGGACATCAGGGTGACATAGCGAGAGCGAATGCCGGTGGCCCGCACCACGCCGATGTTTTCGCCGCTGGTGATGATAAGCGAAGTGCCGAACAGGCCACCGAGCAGGGACACGGCGGCGTCGCCACGAATGGTCTTGGCCACGTCCACTTCCGGATCCAGCTTCTTGTCGACCACCTCGCCGATGGCCAGGGTCTGGCCGGTGGCTTCCACCATGGAGATCAGGCAGAAAATCATCAGCGGCAGCGACGCCACCAGATCAAACTTGGGCATGCCAAAGGGCAGCAGGGTCGGCAGGCTGAACAGCGGAAACAGCGCCAGGCCGTCGAGGGCAACGGCACCGCACAGCACCGCGACCAGAGTGCCGCCCAGCAGGCCCAGCAGGATCGCCAGCTGGCCCAGCATGCCCTTGAGCACCCGGGCAAACAGCAGGGTAAAGCCGATGGTGGCAAAGGCCAACAGCAGGTTGAGGGGATCGGCATAGCCCTCGCTACCGGCCTTGCCCACCACCAGAAAGCCCGAAATCTTGATCAGGTTGATGGCCACCAGCAGCAGCATGGTGCCCACCACCACGGACGGAAAAAACCGCAGCAGCCGGCGAAACAGCGGCAACACCAGAAAATAGAACAGCGCCGTCAGGATCACCGCCCCCGAGGCGGTGGCCACGTCGGTTTGCTGGGCCACCAGAATAAACAGGATAATGGGGGCGCCGCCGGGCAGCATGATAAACGGCAGGCGGGCACCGAAGCCGCGCCAGCCCACGGACTGCAACAGGGTGCCGAGACCGCAGACGATAAAGGTGGCGCTCAGCAGATTGATGGTCAGCTCGGGGGAAAAATCCAGCGCCGTGGCCATCAGAAACACCGAGGCGATGGGCGACGCCGCCATCACCAGTACGTGCTGCAGACCAAAGGCCAGCAGGGTTTTCAGGGGCAGCTTTTCATCAACGGGCGGAATAACGTCCTTGTGGACTTGGGACATGGTGGACTCCTGGAAAAACATGGCCGTCATGGGGGGAACCGGCACTCCAAACCCTAACCCAAATCGATTTGGGTTAGGGCAAATAATAAACCGCCATCCGCAAGGGACCACGGTGACTCCGGCACAACCACACCGGACGATTTCGGCGGAAAACCGCAACCAAATCGATTTGGCGAACAATATTCAAAGTTGAATGGCCTGTCAAGGCGACGGTTCCCAATCGAAAATGCTGGGTAAATCGATTTGGCCTCGCTCAAACTCAGCAATGGTATACTCGGCGCATCGCTCTTCAGTTCGCAGAAATTCACATGAGTTCAGCCAAAGCCGGCGCCCGGCGTCGCCTGACCATCGCCGATGTTGCCGCCGCCGCCGGGGTGTCCCGCACCACCGTCTCCCACGCCCTCAACGACCGGGGCCAGGTTGATCCCCAGACCCGGGCCCGGGTCAAGCAGGTGGCGCGCGAGCTGGGCTACAGCCCCAACCTGCGCGCCCAGCGGCTGCGCACCGGCCGCACCCACACCATCGCCCTGCTCTCCTCCATGCCCTTTGCGGTGGCCGGCGGGCCGTCCCGGCTCGGTTTTATGATGGAGGTGGCGGCGTCGGCAGCAGAAGCGGCGCTGAAACAGGGGCTGGCCCTGGTGCTGGTGCCGCCGCTGGCAGAAGCCAGGGGCCTGCTGGATGAGCTGGATGTGGACGGTGCCATCATTATCGAGCCGGTGGCCCATGACCCCCAGGTGACCCAGTTGCAGCGCCGGGGCATCAAGGTGGTGTCCATCGGCCGCCAGCCCGAGGCCGGGCCCGCCGTGCCCTATGTGGACATGCAGGCCGGCGTCACCGGCCGGTTGCTGCTGGAGCACCTGGCAGATCAGGGCGCACGCCATATTGCGCTGCTGATCGGTCAACAGTCCCGTCACTCCTACGTGGATGTGGAGCAGGCCTACCGGGACTTTAGCGAACGTCACGGCCTGCCCTGTTTGACCATCAAGGCGGACGAAACCGGCGGTGAAGACGCCGGTGCCGAAGCCTGCCGCCGGCTGCTGGCCGACCATCCCGAACTGGACGCCATTTGTGCGCCGGTGGATGCCTTTGCGGTGGGTGCGGTGCGGGCCCTGCAGCAAGCCGGAAAGCGGGTACCGGAAGACGTGCGGGTGGTCACCCGCTATGACGGGCTGCGTGCCCAGAAGTGCGAGCCGCCGCTGACGGCGGTCAATCTGCATCTGGCGGAGGTGGCCAGCCAGGCCATCGGCCTGTTGCTGGGCCATATCGGCGGCAAGGCGACGGCGGACATAGTGCAATGTCCGCCGCCCGAGCTGATTGTGCGCCCTTCTTCGGCGAACTGAATCAGATCACCCGGGAAAACTGCTGGCGGCGGGCCTGTTTGCGGGAGTGCACGTCAAAGCACATGCAGATATTGCGGATCAGCAGCCGGCCTTTGGGAGTCACGCTGATGCGACCGGCTTCACGTACCACCAGACCGTCGTCCACAAAAGTCTGCAGCAGCTCGAAATCCTCGGCGAAATAGTCATTGAAGATGATGCCGTATTGCGCCTCAAGGGGCGCGAACTCCAGCTCGAAGTTACAGATTAAGGTCTTGATCAGATCCCGGCGCAGGCAGTCATCCTGGTTCAGGGCATATCCCACACTCTGGGCATGACCCAGTTCATCAAGCTGAGCGTAATACTCTTTCAGCTCCTTGAGGTTCTGGGAGTAGGCATCGCCAATCATGCTGATGGACGAGACTCCCAGCCCCAGCAGATCGCATTCCCCCTGAGTGGTGTAGCCCTGAAAGTTACGGTGCAGCTCGCCGCTGCGCTGGGCCACCGCCAGGCTGTCGTCGGGCAGGGCAAAGTGATCCATGCCGATAAACTGGTAGCCCTGCCCGGTCAGGTAGCGAATGCTGTCCTGCAGCATGGACAGCTTCACCGCCGGTGCCGGCATGTCTTCGTCTTTCAGCTTGCGCTGGGCGGCAAAGCGGCTGGGCAGGTGAGCGTAGTTGAACACCGACAGCCGCGCCGGCTGCATGGCCACCACCTGCTCCAGGGTGTGGTGAAAGCTTTCCGGAGTCTGCAGCGGCAGACCGTAGATCAGGTCCAGGTTGGTAGAGACAAACCCCAGCTCCGTGGCCCGGGCCACCAGCGCCTTGATAAAGTCGTTATCCTGCTCCCGGTTAACCACCTTTTGTACGTCTTTATTGAAGTCCTGCACCCCCAGACTGATGCGGTTAAAGCCTTCCGTCTTGAGCACATCAAGCAACTCCAGCTCAATGCGGCGGGGATCGATCTCAATACTGAACTCGCCTTCATCGGCAAAGTGAAAATGCCGGCGCAGCAGGCCGTTCAGCCGCTGAATTTGCGGTGCGGTGAGAAAGGTGGGGGTGCCACCGCCCCAGTGCAGCTGGGTCACGGTGCGGCCGGCAAAGCGCGGGGCCATGGCGGTAATTTCCCGCTCCAGATAGTCCAGATAGATATCGGCCTTGCTCTGATGTCGGGTGATTACCTTGTTGCAGCCACAGTAGTAACAAAGCTTATGGCAGAACGGAATATGCACATAGAGTGACAGCGGGCGTTCCGGGTAGCGGGCGGCGGCCGCGTCGAACTCAGCCATGCCAAAGTCGCTGTTAAACTCGAGGGCGGTAGGATAAGAAGTATACCGCGGCCCCGAGTAATTATATTTTTCGATGAGGGACTGATCCCACTCGATGACTGACATTTCTCCTCCCCGGTCAGCGACCGGGCAGTTCCATCGTTGCCAGTCGCTCGACCTCAATTTTTATGGTGGCTTCCAGCTCGCCTTCATGGCCGGCCCGCTGCAGGTCCTGGCGCATGCGCTCATTGCGTTTGAGTTGCTTGCGGGCCTCGTGGGTCGGCAGCTCTTTCACTCTGTCATAGAGATCGTAGAGGCCGGGATAGTCCTCGGCAAAGTTTCTGGGCTGGTCAAACTGCAGGGCATTCAGCAGGTTGGTCAGACGAATGGCCCCTTCCGACAGGTTGCACTGGTCTTCTTTTACCGCCTTGGCAATCACTCGCACACTTTCCAGAATGCGGTCGTTGCGTTTGGCAATGGCCTGCTGCCGGAATTGAGTTTGCTGGCGCAAGCGCGCCAGCAAACTGCCTGCATATACGGCCAGCCCCACTATGATGACGCCGCCCGCGAGGGCGGCAATCAGCCAGGGTGAGATCATGACTTGTCTTCCTCTTTGCGATATTGAGCAGGATCAAGCTCGGCATCCATAAAGCGATCCCAGAGGTCATCGCCGGGTTCGCCGTCGTCTTCTTCCTCTTCATCCAGCAGGCCGAGCTGCTCGAGCAGCTGCTGATGGCGGGCCAGGGTACGGTCGAGCCAGGTTTTGTCTTCCTTGCTGAGCTTGTCGCCCTCTTCCACTCTGTCGAGCAGGGTGTTGAGCCGCTCGTCATTTTCCAGCTGTTCCAGCTCCTGCTCGGGGCTGAGTTTGGGCCTGGCCACAGGCCGGGCACGAGCCACTGCCGCCTGTTGCTGCTGGTTATCTTCCTGCACCAGTGCCACCGGCTTGCGGGAGCCCAGGCGTGGATCCTGAGCAGATTTCTGGTTGTGGCCGCTCTGCTTGCCGCCCTCTACATTATGGCGTGAACCCGGGGCCAGGCCTTTACGCTTGGCCTTGCGCTTGCGTTCCCTGCTTTGCTCGGCGGTTTCGCGGTTTTCCTTGCGGGCACCGATACGACCCGGAGTGCGGGCCTTTTTGATACGTGTCATAACAACTCCGGTTTGTGCAGAAGAATAACATCGGCACCGATAAATTCGATGCCGAGCCCGTCCCGTTCTGCCAGCCACATAAAGGTGTCGCGGCTGAAAAAGCAGACATGGGTAGGATCCTGTTTATAGTGCCAGGTGGCAAAAGCCGCCTGGTCCCGGGCCAGCTTGGTCATGATTCCCAGCCAGCCGCCCGGCTTGAGCATGGTCAGCAAGCGCTGCCATTCCCGCCCGGGTTGATAAAAATGCTCGATTGCCTCGGTACAGGTTACAAAATCATACTGCTGCTGCAACCGTGCAGGGTAATCCGCATAGTAAGGGTCATAGGTAGTGACCGTAAAACCCGCCTCGTTAAACATGGCCGCCAGCGCCGGCCCGGGTCCACAGCCAAAATCCAGCCCTTTGCTGCCCGCGCCCAGGCGTGCCATCAGCGGACTGGCCAGCCGGCTTAAAAAGCGCCGGTAACCAGCGTCCTGAGCATCATTCTGGTGCAGATCATACTCGGCTTTTTCTGCATTTTGAGTCAGCCGGGCAGCAGGATCCACAAAAATCAGCCGGCAGCGGGCGCATTGATAGTAGGCTCGGTGATCCTGATAAAACAAACTGTGGTCGGGGGCAGCACAAAGCGGACAGCAAACGCTGAGGGAAAGAGGGGGCATCAACAAACCAGAAAAGTGAGGGGCCGTCCGGCCCCCGTCATCAATCAGTGCAGGCCAGCCACATACTGTGACAGCACGGCAATATCGTCGTCGGTCAGCTTGGTGGCGATATCGCGCATCATGCCGTTGGGGTCGTTATTGCGCTCGCCGCTGCGGAACATTTCCAGCTGAGACTTGATGTAAGCCGGGTGCTGGCCGCTCAGGCTGGGGAATTTGGCAGACTCCAGGCCTTCGCCGCGGGGGCCGTGGCAGGCAATACAGGCAGTAATGCCGCGCTCGATGTCACCACCCTGATACAGGGCAGAACCACGCTCAACCACCTCTTCTGCAACCGGTACCGGCGTAATGGCCTGAGTCGCATAATAGGCGGCCAGATCGGCCATGTCCTGCTCGGACAGCGGCATGGCCATGCCACCCATGATGGCGTTGGCACGACCGGTGCCACCAGTGGCGGCAGCCTTGAACTCGGCCAGCTGCTTCTCGAGGTAAGAGGCGTGCTGTCCGGCAATTTTCGGATACATGTCGGTCGGGCTGTTACCGTCGCTGCCATGGCAGGCAACACAGGTGGCGGATTTGGCCTTTCCGGCTTCGACATCGCCCTGGGCCTGTGCGGTACCGGCCACTCCGAGCATTAAGGCTAGCGTGAAAACAATTTTTTTCATGACGTTCCGACTTCTCGTTGTTAGAGCTTCCAGATCACATACCTGCAAGGGCATGTTACAATGCGATTCAAAAAACCGCACTATTCTACACAATTTTGCCGGAAAGTAATCAGGGCGACGTCATAACCTCGGGGAATTCACATTGAACAACAACAAGATAAACTTTAATGCCGTCCGCTTTGTTACCAGCGCACCCAACATACGGCAGATGCCGGAAGACACCGGTGTGGAGATTGCCTTTGCCGGCCGCTCCAATGCCGGCAAATCCTCTGCTTTAAACACAATCACCCAGCACAAATCACTGGCCCGCACCAGTAAAACCCCCGGCCGCACTCAGCTGATCAATGTGTTTGAGCTGAGCGAGGGCAAGCGCCTGATCGACCTGCCCGGCTACGGCTACGCCAAGGTGCCGGAAGAAATGAAGCTGAAATGGCAGGAGGCGCTGTCGGAATATCTGCAGCAACGGGACAGCCTCAAGGGGCTGGTGGTGCTGATGGATATTCGCCATCCGCTGAAAGACATCGATCAGCAGCTGCTGCAATGGGCCAGCGACTGCGAGCTGCCGGTACTGGCGCTGCTGACCAAGTGCGACAAGCTGAAATCCGGTGCCCGCAAGGCAGAAGTGCTCAGAGTGCGCGAAGCCGTGGCCATCTTTGGTGGCAGCATTCGGGTTGAAGCCTTCAGCTCGCTCAAGGGGCTGGGCGTGGATCAGGCCAAGGAAGTGCTGACCGAGTGGCTGACGCAGGATGATGACAACACCACTGAAGAAGAACCCGCCTGATGCGCCTGGATCGCTTTTTGTGTGAGGCCACCGGTCTGACCCGCTCTTTAGCCAAAAAGGCGCTGGCCCGGGGCGAGGTCACGGTGAACGACGAGCTGGTTAAAAAGGGCGATATTAAAATCGACGCTCAGCAGGTGCACCTGGATGGCCGCCTGCTGAGTCTGCAGCCGCCCCGCTACCTTATGCTGCACAAGCCTGAGGGCTATATCAGCGCCACTCAGGACGAGGTACACCCCTGTGTGCTGCAGCTGCTTCCCCCTGAGCTGACCTCAGGCCTGCAATGCGCCGGCCGGCTGGACCTGGACACCACCGGCCTGCTGCTGCTGACCGATGACGGCCAGTGGTCTCACCGGCTGCGCTCGCCCAAACGGGCCTGCCACAAAACCTACCGGGCAGAGCTGGCCGAGCCCCTGGCCGCCGATGCTGCTGCACGCTTTGCCGAAGGCCTGCTGCTGCACGGTGAAGACAAGGCAACCCTGCCTGCCACCCTTGAAATCATCTCACCCACCCAAGTGCTGCTGACCATACAGGAAGGCAAATACCATCAGGTAAAGCGCATGTTCGCCGCTGTTGGCAACCGGGTTACTTCCTTGCACCGGCTACAAATTGGCGATATTAAGCTGGATGCCGCCCTCGCCGAGGGAGAGTGGCGGCACCTGACCGCCGAGGAAGTGGCGTCCGTCTAAAAGCAGCCGGAAGCTTTAAGCCTCCTAATACAACGTAATGCGAAGCATCAGTGCGGTTGCGCTCCGCCGACACGCTTCGAGCCCATCCATGGGACGCTCGGCAAATGTCATCCCTGACATTTGACGGTCGGCTTTGGCAATCCCCACTGCTGCTTCGAGCAGCATCGACGTTGTCTGCAAGACGATGCCACTTACAGCTTACGGCTTAAAGCTTTGTGTTACGGGGATTTCCAGCCAGAAGCAGGCACCTTCGCCTTCCGTTGAGTCAAACCCAACGTCGCCGTTCATGCGCTGCATCAGCTCACGGGTAATGGCCAGACCCAGGCCGGTGCCACCTTTTTTGCGGGTGTCGGAGCTGTCAGCCTGAGCAAATTTTTCAAAAATACGCGGCTTAAACGCTTCCGGCACACCTTCGCCCTGGTCCTGCACTCGCAAACAAACCCGCTCATGGCCCGCCGGTATGATATCAATACTTACCTCACCACCATCCGGAGAAAACTTCACTGCATTAGACAATAAATTAGCCAGAGCCTGAAACAGTCTGTCTCTGTCTGCCAGTACGGTCACCTCTTGCGCCGGAGTGGTAAATACCAGTTGCACCCCCCGGCTCTGGCCCAGAGGTTTATGACTTTCCAGCGCGTCATGCACCAGCGCCACCAAAGCCACTGGCTGCAGCTCAAAATGCATTTTGCCCGCCACCAGCTTTTCCATATCCAGCAGATCGTTAATCAGCAGATTAAGCCGCCGGCTGTTGTTGTAGGCCACTGTTATCAGTTTGCTGATCTGCGGAGTCAGCTCGCCCATGGCCCCCTGTGCCAGCAACCCGAGCGATCCGGTAATGGCTGTCAGCGGAGTGCGCAGTTCGTGACTGACCACAGACACAAATTCCTTTTGCAGCTGCGCCACCTTTTTCAGCTCGGTAATATCTTCGGTCAGGGTCCAGCACAGTGAACGGCCACTGGCATCCTGCAAAAACATAGCTTGCTGGCGCACCGGAAAACGGCTGCCGTCGCGCCGCTGCAGCTCTTTTTCAAAAGCAGTGCTGCGCCCCTGTGCCTGCAGCTGCTGCCGGGCCTGCTGATCGGCAGCGGCATGCTCCGCTGGCGTCAGTGCCGTCAGCGGCATTTGCTGCAGTTCGGCCTTGCTGTAGCCGGTGGCCTCCAGAAAAGCCGGATTAGCATCCAGAATATCGCCGCTGCCGGCATCACTTAACGTAATGCCGATGAAAGACAGCTCAAACAGCCCGCGCAGCCGTTGCTCGCTGGCGGCCAGCGCCAGCTCTGCCTGCTTCTCGTGCTCAATATTAGTGAGATAGCCATGCCAGATGGTGCTGCCGTCTTCCAGACGCTCAGGCCGAGCCCGATTTTCTACCCAATGAGTGCTGCCATCATGCTGCAATACGCGATATTGGGCGTGCCATTCCGACAGTGCCTGCTCGGAGCGGGTGATGCTGCGAACGACTTTTGGCAGATCATCAGCATAAATGCGATCAAAAATAATGCCGGCGTCTTCCCGCACCACCTCGGGAGATACCCGGTAAATATGCTCAATACCGGCACTGCTGTAGGGAAAAGCACTGTGGCCGTCAGGCCAGCGGCGATACTGATAAATCATGCCCGGCAGCTGGTTGGCCAGCTTGTTCAGCCGCTCCTGATGTCGCTGCCGGCCCAGCAAGTCGCCAAGCCAGTGTGCCATCAATGACAGGAACATACGGTCGGTGTCATCAAACGGCCGGACTCGCGGCGTGACGGAAGAAAAGTTGAGCGTACCGCACAGCTCACCGTCCACCATCAGCCGGGTGGCAATGTAAGCTTCCAGCCCCATGGCCCGGTAGCAGTCGGCGTCGGCATAGTGCGACTGACCCATATGGTCAATGGCCAGCACGCCCCTTTGCTCCAGCATCAGCCGGCAATACGTCTGTGCCACTTCAAATTTCAGCCCGGGTGCTATGCCCGCCTCCACCGGGGCCGACACCCAGCGCACCACATAGACATTACCGATAATCTCGCTGGCAATGCCCTGGTCCAGCTGCAAAAACTCCTTACCCAGAGCCAGTGCCTGCGTAATACGTTCATGCACGGTGCCTTCCAGCTTAAATGCCATCTGGTTGAGCAGCGTCAGCGCCTGATTACGCCGCTCCAGCTGCTCCAGTGTTTCACGCTCATGGCTGATATCAATATGAGTGCCGTAAATCACATCGGGCCGTGTATCAAACTCGCCATTTAACCGCCGGCCCTGCGTGTGCACCCAAATCCAGTGGCCCGATTTATGACGCATTCTTACCCGGCATTCATATACCGGCTCCAGCCCCTTGATGTGCCGGTCAAGCATGGTTTCGGCCATGACCAGGTCTTCCGGGTGCACCAGGCTCTGCCAGGTAGCCAGGCTGGTGTTACCCAGCTCGCTAAGCTGATAACCCAGCATGCCCGCCCAGTTTTCGTTAAAGTGGCAGCGGCCTGTTTTAAGCTCACACTGCCAGGTACCGATGTTAGCGGCCTCAATCAGCATCTGTGCTCTGTACTCACTCTCTGCCAGACTGTTACGTAACCGCTCCTGCCGCTGATAGCCCAGCAGCTCTTCTACACAGTCAGCCAGTTCCCGCAGCAGGCTCTGCTGCTGCACATCAAATTGCCGGGGCTGGCTATCAATCACGCACAGCGTGCCAATACGGTAGCCATCTTCAGTATGCAGTGGCGCGCCGGCATAAAAGCGTATGTGTGGCTCGCCGGTGACCAGCGGATTATCGGCAAAGCGTTCATCTTCCAGGGCATTACTTACCACCAGTACACTGTTATCCAGAATGGCATGGCCACAGAAGGAAATATCTCTGCCGGTTTCACACACACCCAGCCCCTGAGCCGACTTGAACCACTGCCGGCTGTCATCCACCAGAGAGACCAGAGCGATATCTACCCTGAATAATCGCTGTGCCATGCCGGTAAGCCGGTCAAAACGGGCTTCTGCCGGTGTATCCAGCAAACCGGTATCCAGCAGCGCCTGCAGCCGCTGCAACTCATTAAATGGCAGAGGGGGTATTTTCATGGTTGTTCTCTCGTTGCAGATAGCCGGCCCTGACGGTTACATTAAACGAATGCTGGTTGTATAGCTGTTCACCATAGTGCGGCAAGACGTTATGAGCCGTGACCAGCACAATAAACGAGGTACCGGCAAACGTAAGCAGCGCCATTCGCTCTTTTCAGAGCAAGAACCCTGTCACGGATACCTTGCAGTTATGGCAACAAAACGACGACATAGACTTAAATAAAGCATTATCAGTATATGCCGGTCATGACATAACAAAAGCAAGATAAGCGCCTGGAGCCAAATATGTCCGAAACAACACAGCTCAATCAACAACTGGTGATGCTGCGGGAGCGCTTTATCAGCCGCACTGCCGGTGAGCTGACGGCAATACTGAACCGGCTTGATGCCCAACAGCAGGATGACTTGTTGCAGGACTGCCAGCAGCTGCTGCACCGGCTGGCCGGTTCATCAGGCACTTTTGGCCTGCGCACTCTGGGTGAGCAGGCCGCCCTGGCAGAGCAATGGCTGAAACAACAGCAGGCCGCCGGGCTGCCGTTCACCGCCCTGCAGGCAAAGCTCCGTGAACAGCTGTTGCAACTGACACAACATCTTACTCCCGAAGAGACGCCTGGCACTGCCGTTACCCTGCCGGCCCAGGCTCAGTGCGAGCTGCTGGTGGCAGGGCATGAACTGGCCGCTCTTGCCGAGGCACTCTCACACTACGGTTTTAAACTGCACCATGTAAATGAATGCACCAATCTGCCCGCCGGATTCTGGCATCCACAGCTGATGATATTGACCAGTGCCGGCCAGCTTGCCGCGGCCATCAGCTGGAATCAGGACTCGGCCGGCGATGCCCAGACCGCCACCCTGCTGTGTGCCACAACAGAAACCCGCTTTGAGCAACAATATCAGCTGGCAGAACAGGGAGTTGACGGCGTATTCACCCTGCCTGCAGATGTGCCTGAGCTGGCTGAACATATCGAGCGGCTGCGCAGTGAGCATCAGCAGATAAGCAAAGCCCGGGTACTTTTGCTGGACGATGATGAAGCACTGGCAGAGCACTACCGGCTGGTGCTGGCTGCTGCCGGCATACAGACGAAAGTGCTGATCCAACCCGATACCCTGATGGCCGCGCTGACCGAGTTCAGACCCGATATTCTGCTGATGGATATTCATATGCCGCCCTGGTCCGGCACCATTATTGCGCGTATGGTGCGGTTTCACCCTCAGTGGCTCAGTCTGCCCATTATTTATCTGTCATCAGAACAGGATCAGGATCGTCAGCTCAACGCTCTGGCACAGGGCGCGGATGAATTTATCTGTAAGCCCATTTCCGATGCCCGGCTGGTGCGTACCGTTGGCATTTTGTGCCGGCGGGCCCGCCAGTTATCACGGCTGGTTTCCAGTGACGGTCTGACCGGCCTGCTTAATCATCCTCATATCAAACAGGCATTGATTCATGAACACGGCATCTCCCGCCGGCTGGGCCATCAGGCCATGGTGGCCATGCTGGATCTGGATCACTTCAAAGCAGTGAATGATACCCATGGCCATGCCAGTGGCGATCAGGTGATCCGCACGCTTGCCCATTTGCTGAAACGACGACTGCGCAACACCGATTCGCTGGGCCGTTATGGCGGTGAGGAATTTGTCGTCGTGCTGCCGGGCTGTGACGCCGGCAAGGCAAGGGCTCTTTTTCAGAAACTGTGTCAGGACTTTGCCGAGCTCGATTTTCACGGCCCCTGTCGCACCTTCAGAGTGACGGTGAGTATCGGGCTGGCCACGCTCAATGAATTTGACCATGCAGAGCAGGCTCTCTATGCCGCAGACACGGCTCTTTATGCTCAGAAACAACGCGGACGAAACGGTGTCACTGACTATGCTGAACTCAGCTCGCCGGCAACAGACACACAGGTGACCGATTGAAGGTATTACTGCTTGAAGATGATGAACTGGTCGCCAGTCTGATAGAAGCCGTTCTCACCGGACTGGCGGCGGACATTCATGTCCACCATGCTGCCACTCTGACCGCTGCCCGTCATATCTGGCAGCGCCAGGGGGCCGATCTGGTATTGTGCGACTGGAACCTGCCCGACGGCTATGGCCTGGATCTGGTGCGAACCATTCGGCAGTCCAGCGAGCACACCCCTGTGATTATTGTCAGTGCCAGCTCCGATCGGGATAACGTAAAACGGGCGCTGCACCTGGGCGTGATCGACTTTATTGCCAAGCCTTTTGATGTCAGTACCCTGCACCAGCGATTATTGCCGGTGTTTGAACGCATTAATGCTGCCGAACTGTCTGACAGTCCCTCATTACCCCTTCTGGACTACTGGCTGGAGCAGGCACTGGGAGCAAAGCTGCAGCTGCCCGGCGAGCTTGGCGCAGAGACAATTACGCCACTGTTGAATCAGCCAGCCCCCTTAACGCCCACCGAACTGGCTGCCCGCTGGAAAAATGAAACCGCCCTTGTCACCCGGTTGCTGCAGCTGGCCAACAATATTTCCCTCAAGCGCAGCGGCAACGCCATCTCCCGGCCGGCAGATGCCATTTCCATTCTGGGGGTGGCCATGTCACTGAACTGTGCCATGGCCATGGCCCTGAACAGTGCCCGGGGGCTGAGCCATCCGGTGCTGAAGCAGCAGGCAGCCCTGTATCAGGCCCATGCCGAGCAGGTGGCGGCCATTGCCCGGGCCATGGCGCTGAGCATTGAGCTGGACGGCGCCAGCTGCCATGCTGCCGGCCTGCTATGCCGCTGCGGTGAGCTGGCGCTGTTGCGCACGCTGCAGGACTATCTTGATCAGGGCGGCAAGATCGACGACCACAAGATTGAAGACATACTCAAACGGTGGGGGCCGCGCTATGGCAACCGTCTTAAAATTCAGTGGCAGTTGCCCATACCGCTAAGAGAGCTGATTGGCGCTGTCCATGTGCCGCCCACCCAGACTACCCGCAAGGCGCTGCTGGTGATGCATCTGGCAGGTCTGCGGGTTTCCTCCCGACTCCATGGTCCGGAAGCGGAGCGGTTATTGCGCCGGGCCGGACTGAATCCCGACAAATGGCTGAACAAAGCCTGACACTTATCAGGAAGATCAATGAAAAATACAGGGATACTTGAACGCATCTTATATGTCGAAGACGACGAGGACATTGGCGACATTGCCCGGCTGACGCTGGAAATGGTGGGCGGTTTTACGGTGCTGCTGTGTGCCTCGGGTGAGCAGGCACTGGCCGAGGCTGCCGCTTTTGCGCCGGACATGATACTGCTGGATGTCATGATGCCGGGCATGGACGGCCCCGGCACCCTGGCGGCCCTGCGCCGGCAACCTGCGCTGGCACAGGTTCCCGCCGTTTTTATGACCGCCAAAATGCAGCCTCAGGAAATTGCCGCCTACAAGGTACTGGGTGCCGTTGATGTAATTGCCAAACCCTTTGATCCCATGGCACTGCCAGAGCAGATTCGGGCTATCTGGCGCGCTGCCGGGGCATAGATAACGGGCTAGTCGTCGTGCTTGCGCGCCGAGCTGCCGAGCTTGTGGGTTTTCAGATCGTAGCGCTCTTTAATCACGTCTTTTACCGTGCCTTCCCATAGTCTGATGCCCACAAAATAACCGGCCCGGGCCAGCACATGGGCGGCTACCGGAGCGGTCATAATCACAAACACCACCACCGCCAGCGCCCGCACCACCAGGCTGGCCTGAGGAAAATAGACCGCAAAGGCACAGGCCATCAGGCCCGCGCCCAGCGCACCGGCCTTACTGGTAGCATGCATGCGGGTAAGCAGATCGGGCATGCGCATGATGCCCACCCCCGCCAGCAGCATCAGAAAGGATCCCAGCAACAGCAAGGCACCGGTCATTATCTCAGTCATCATCACGCTGGCCTCCCCGCTCCAGATATCGTGCAAAGCCTACTGCCGCCATAAAGGAGGTCAGCGCCAGCACGATCACCACATCAATCAATACCGGCTCATCAAAGGCCACACTGTACAGCAGAATAAAACCAATGGTCATGGAGGCAATGACCTCCAGCGCCACCACCCGATCCGGCAGTGTGGGGCCAATCAGCAGTCGTGCCGTGGCCAGTACCAGACCCAGACTCAAAAACACAAACGACAGGGTAAGAGCAAGTTCAAACATGGCTTATCCCAGCAAATCAATAACACGGGCCTCAAGGGCCTTGAACTCCGCCAGCTGGCGGGACTCATCTTCCAGATACATCAGATGCACATACAGCACTCGGCGGTCACTGGAGACATCCAGCGCCAGCGAGCCCGGCGTGGCGGTGATCAGGTTGGCCAGAATGGTAATGCCCCCTTCATCTTTCAGATCCAGCGGAATGGCAATCACGCCCGGGCGCATTAAGTGGGTGGGCGTCAGCACATCGTAAGCCACGCGGGCATTAGACTTTATCAGGTCCCAGATAAAGAAAAGCGCAAAGCTGATAATACGTGGTGCCTTGCCGAAATAGCGGGCAAAGGTGGGTTTGTCCCGGCCCACATAGGCCAGCACCAGATAGCTGAGCAGCACTCCAATTACCAGATTGCTGATGGTGTAATTACCGGACAGCGCAACCCAGGCCAGCGCCAGCAGCATATTCCATCCAAAGGCTTTCATTGGCTTCCTCCCAGCACGGCATTGATATAGACCGACGGTGACGTCAGTTGCTCCGCCGTGGCCATGGCCAGCTGCACAAACCACTCGGCACCAAAACCGATGGTCAGGGTCATCAGCGCCAGCACGGCAACAGGCGCATACAGCACATACAGATGCGGATCCCGCTCACCACGCAGTGGCTTGGCGTCATTGGGCAGTTTTTTCCAGAACGCTTCAGCCCAGATCTTGATCATGGAATACAGCGTCAGCAGACCCACTATCAGCGCCATGGTCACCATCAGCCAGTGGCCTTCAATCACGCCGGCCTTGATCACGGTAAACTTGGCAAAAAAGCCCGACAGCGGCGGCAGCCCCGCCAGTGACATGGCCGGTACCAGAAACAGCGCCGCCAGCCAGGGAGCCGAGCGATACAGGCCCCCCAGATGAGCCAGATCATAACTGCCGTGATAGCGATACATAATGCCGCTGATCAGAAACAGATTGGTCTTCACTATGATGTGGTGAAAGATATAGAACACCCCGCCAGCAATGGCCAGCGGCGTGAACAGCGCCAGCCCCACCAGCATGTAACCAATCTGACTGATAATGTGAAACGAGAGAATGCGCCGCACTTCAAACTGGGCCGCCGCCCCCAGTACGCCGGTTACCATGGTGAAAATACCCATGGCCATCAGCACTGTGCCGTGGGTAAAGCCGGTATCCTGCACAAAAATCAGACTGAACACTCGATACAGCGCATACACCCCCACCTTGGTGAGCAGACCGGCAAACACCGCCGAAATGGCCACCGGTGGTGTGTGGTAGGACGCCGGCAGCCAGAAAAACAGCGGAAACGCCGCCGCCTTGATGCCAAAGGCCACCAGAAACAGCATGGCTATGACAGTCACCAGCCCGGCCTGATCGGCACCGTTCAGCTTTACTGCCAGATCCGCCATATTCAGGGTACCGGCATAGCCATAGAGCAGCCCGACTGCGGTAAGGAACATGGCCGAGGAAATCAGGTTCAGGGTCACATACTTGATGGCCCCTTCCATCTGGGCCCGCTCACCCCCCAGAATCATCAGACCAAAAGAGGCGATCAGCAGTATCTCGAACCACACATAAAGGTTGAAGATATCTCCGGTAAGAAAAGCCCCTACTACGCCTGCCAGCATCAGATGCAGCAGAGGATAGTAACCAAAGGCTTCGTGGCTGCGGGTCATGGTGGCCAGCGAATACACCGCCACTGCCAGACCGATAATACCGGTGACCACCACCATAATGGCACTGAGCAGATCGGCCACCAGACTGATGCCATAGGGGGCCGGCCAGCTGCCCATATGGGCCACCTGAATGCCGTCTGTCTGTACCTTTTGCAGCAATACCACAGAGGCCACCAGCAAACCGGCACCGGAGAATACGGAAATCCAGCGCTGCACATTGCGCCAGCGCCAGCAGGTAAGACACAAGGCCCCTGCCAGCATGGGAATAAGGATGGGTATCACGACTTCTGGTTTCACGAATCGGTGCTCTTCATTTCGTTAACATCATCGGCGCCAATCACTTCATATGCCCGGTGGATCAACACCACGGCAAAGGCAAGCACCCCAAAACTGATCACAATGGCGGTCAGGATCAACGCCTGCGGCAGCGGATCGGCAATGGCTTTCACCGGTACGCTCAGCCCCTGCGGAATCAGAGGTGGCGCGCCCCGCACCAGACCGCCGCTGGTAAAGATCAGCAGGTTAGCGGCATTAGACAGAATAATAAGGCCGATCACCAGTTTCACTACGCTGCGTCGCAGCATCATATAAAGCGCGGTGGCATAAAGGCCGCCCACCACAAAGGCAAACAGGTTTTCCATTTATTCCTCCACCTTGGCCAGGGACAGCATAATGGTGGTCACCACACCGATAACCACCAAAAATACACCGATATCAAAAAACAGCGGCGTACTCAGCTTGAGATCACCAATGCCAGGCAGCCACACTGTCCACCACTGGCTGGACAAAAACGGCTGACCTTTCAGCACCATGCCCACCACACCGCTGGCCAGCGCCAGCAGCAGACCACAACCCATCAGCAGCTGGCTTTCCACTCCCATCAGCTTGCGGGTGCTGCTGGCATCAAAGGCAAACATATGCAGAGCAAAGGCCCCGGATGCCACCAGGCCGGCAATGAAGCCACCGCCGGGTTCGTTATGGCCGCGCAGCAGCAGATACACCGCAAACAGCAGCAATAACGGCACCAGAAAGCGGGTGGCGGTCTGTAATATCAGAGACGAGCCTATCATCAGCGGTGTTCCTCCCAACGAAAGCGGATCATGGCGTTCACACCGATGGCTGCCAGCGCCAGCACAAAAATTTCTCCAAGAGTATCCAGCGCCCGGTAGTCCACCAGGATCACGTTCACTATGTTGCGGCCATGGGCTATGTCATAGCTGTTAGCTATCAGGTAACTGCTGATGCCTTCGCCCAGCGAAGACTGGTTCACGGTTAACACCATCATGGTCACCAGCACACCAAATACACCGGCTACAGTCGCATCCCGCCAGCGGGTGCGCGTGCTGGAAAGATCCTGAAAACCGGGCAGACGGAACAGCACCAGTACCAGCAGAATGACCGTCAGGGTTTCTACCAATATCTGAGTAATAGCCAGATCCGGCGCACTGAAAAACACATAAATCAGCGCCATGGAAAAGCCCAGCACACTTACCGCGGCCACGGCTCCCAGACGCAGATGAGTGGAGCAGACATAAATGACCGCCACCATCATCAGCAGACTGATCACCACTTCGTAGAGATAAACCCCTTCAAACGACAGTGAGTAGATAAAGGCGTCATGCGCCCAGAAGGCATATATCAGCAGACCTATGGTAGTCAGCAGTATGGTCATGATGTAGTTGGTCATGTAGCCGTTCTGCAGGACATGGGTCTGCCAGCGGGCCAGCCGCACCAGGCCGTCCATCATATGCTCATAGCCCCGTTCCGGACCGTAGGCCAGTGGATACAGCACCTTGCCCAGCGGCTGATAAATACGGCTCCAGCGACGGTACAGCAAAGCACCGGCCACCAGCGCGGCAGCACTGAACAGCAGCGGCAGATTAATGCCGTGCCACAGCGCCAGATCCAGATTTCCCGCCGGTGCCCCGCTGATGGCAGTGACCGCCGCCGTCAGCAGCGGCTCAGCCAAACCGGGCAACAACCCCAGCACCAGACTTAAGACTGCCAGCGCACTAAAGCCCAGACGCATGGCAAGGGGAGCTTCGTGAGGCGTTTTTGGAGTGGGTTTCAGCTTGCCGAAGAAAGGTTTGATGGCCACCAGGGCACTGGCAGCCACAATAGCCACAGCCGTGACCAATGCCAGCACCACCAGCAGCACAGACAGGGCGCGGGCACCCAAGGCCGCCTCAAACATCAGCTCTTTGGCAATAAAACCAAACAGCGGCGGTATACCCGCCAGTGACAAGGCCGCCACCCACAAAAACAGGGCCGTTTGTGGCATCAGCCGGGCCAGCCCGCCCAGCTCGCGCACATCCTTGGTACCGGTGGCATGATCCAGGGTACCGGCAGCCATAAAGAGCGCACCTTTGTACAACGCATGAGCCAGCAGAAAAATCATGGCCGCTTTCAGCGCCACCGGCGTGCCGATGCCAATCAGCATGGTCAGGGTGCCCAGCGCCATAATGGTGGAATAGGCCAGAATGCGTTTCAGATCTGTGCTGCATACCGACATGAGGGCACCCACCGTCATGGTAACAGCCCCCAACACCGACAGCGTCAGCATCCAGGCATCATGGCCCGCCATGACCGGCTGCAGCCGGGCCATCAGAAACACGCCCGCCTTAACCATGGTGGCGGAATGCAAATAGGCGCTGACCGGCGTGGGCGCGGCCATGGCATTGGGCAGCCAGAAGTGAAACGGGAACTGCGCCGACTTGGTGAAGGTGCCCGCCAGGATCAATATCATCATGGGCAAAAACAGCGGATGCTGTTGCAGTGCAGGGCCCTGCGCCAGCACCTCGGTCAGCTCATAGCTGCCGGCCATCCAGCCCAGCATGATCAGGCCTGTCATCAGTGCCAGGCCGCCACCCATAGTGACAAACAAGCCCTGCAGTGCCGCCTTGCGCGACTTTTCCTGCTCATGGTTAAAACCAATCAGCAGATAGGAAGTAATACTGGTCAGCTCCCAGAACACAAACAACCCGATCAAATTGCTACAGAGCACGACTCCCAGCATGGCGCTCATAAAGGCCAGCAGGTACATCAGCAGCTTGTGCCTGTCCTTGTTGCCCTCCAGATAGCGGCCGCCGTAGATCAGAATAAAGGTACCAATACCGGTGATCAGCAGCGCAAACATCAGGCTGAGGCCGTCGAGCAGAAAACTCAGGCCGATATCAAGACTGGGAATCCACTGATAGTGAAACTGAAGCGTCTCACCCGCGGTAATGAGAGGCCAGAAACCGGCAAAATAAACAAACAGACTCGCGGGTAATACCGCCAGAAACCAGCCAATATACTGGCCCAGCCGGGAGCTCAACATGGGCACCAGGGCGGCGAGAACAAAACCTGCCAAAACGGCAACAAGCATACGCAAGGCTCCTTTTCAGGCCCGTTCAGGGGCGTAAGGATCGGCAAATAGAAAGGAGAGACTTAGAATGCAGACTATAGCAGTGACTTATTTCGATTAACGATCAATGCGTTAATTCGTTGTTATTGATTATCATCGCAAGGAATACTACAAGCCGCCCCGGCCGGACGCAAGCGGGCCGGGACATTTGCACTGTGTTCAGCGGGCAAAAAAATGCTCCACCGGCCCTCGGCCCTGCCCTACTTTCAGACGAGCGCCGGCTTCAATGGCTCTTTCGATATAATGCTTGGCAGACGCTACCGCCAGCTCAAGCTCCAGGCCCTGAGCCAGATAGGACGCCAATGCGCCGGACAGGGTGCAGCCGGTGCCATGGGTGTTGGCGGTAATCACGCGGGGAGTATCAAAACAGCGCACATCGGCACCGTTGATCAGCCAGTCGGGGCTGCGCGGCTCCTGCTGCAAAAAACCACCTTTCAGCAGCACAGCCCGGCACTCCAGCTCGATCAGGGCAGCGATCAGCGGCTCCACTTCCCGCAGTGACGCGGGTATGTCCCTGCCGGTAAGGCAGGCAGCCTCCGGCAGATTGGGGGTGATCACATCCGCCAGCGGCAACAGCCGCTGTTTGAGACTGTTCACTGCGTCAGGAGCCAGCAGCATATCGCCGTTGGCACTGACCATGACCGGGTCCACCACCAGGTGCTGAGGCCGGTAGGCCTCAAGCGCGTCAGCCACCGTATTAATGGTATCCGCATCACCCAGCATACCTACCTTGACCGCGGCTACCGGCAGATCACTGAATACCGCCTCTAGCTGGGCGCGAATCATATCCTGGGGAACCGGATGTACCGCCGAGACTTTTTGCGTGTTCTGAGCGGTAATGGCGGTAATCACCGAACAAGCGTAACCGCCAGTGGCGGAGATGGCTTTAATGTCGGCCTGAACGCCGGCACCGCCGCCGCTGTCGGAGCCGGCAATGGAAAGAATAATGGCTTTGCTGCTGTGCATGTCCTTATGGTCCTTTATCTGGGCGCGAAAACCATAAGGCCACAGCCATCGGTTCCCTACGCCAGTATGAGCTGGATCAGGTTCAACGGGTTCGGCAATAATTGCCATCTCGGCCTTTCGGCACCCCGACCAATGACAGAAATCATACCCAGCCCACCGTTTAATTGCCAGCCGGCAGAGTTGAAACACACCAACTGTAATTTAGTAACATAAATTTTTTGTTGTATACAAAAGAAGAGGTGGATTGCAGGCAAAAAAAACGCCCTCAGCTAAAAACGCTGAAGGCGGCCTGAGCAGCATATTAATAAAATGCAAAAAGCTTGGCAGCATGGACTACTGCCTCTGTACCTGCTGCCACTATAACGTAAGTTTATTTCACTATCGTTATTTTTTATCGCATTAGTGAGCCTGATCCCAGTTATCACCCACACCGGCTTCCACCAGCAGCGGCACATCCAGACTGGCCGCCTGCTGCATCAGTTCGCAAATTTTCTGCCGGTAATCTTCTGCCTTGTCTTCGCGAATTTCAAATACCAGTTCATCGTGAACCTGCATCAGCATACGCACATCGTCTTCGGGTAACTGTGTTATCCAGTCGTTTACCAGCACCATGGCTTTTTTAATGATATCGGCCGCCGTGCCCTGCATGGGAGCGTTGATAGCGGCGCGCTCAGCGCCCTTGCGCCGGGCACCATTTTTGGATTTGATCTCCGGCAGATACAGGCGACGGCCAAACAGGGTGGACACATAGCCCAGCTCGCTGGCCTGCTCGCGGGTTTCTTCCATATAGCGCAGCACACCCGGATAACGTTCAAAGTAGATATTCATGTATTCCTGGGCTTCATTCCGGCCAATGCCCAGCTGGCGGGCCAGACCAAAAGCGCTCATGCCGTAGATCAGGCCAAAGTTAATGGCTTTGGCCCGGCGGCGCTGTTCGCTGGTCACCGCTTCAAGATCCACACCAAACACCTCGGCGGCGGTGGCCCTGTGAATATCCTGACCTTCAGCAAAGGCCGTGAGCAGTCCCTTGTCCTGAGACAGATGCGCCATAATGCGCAGCTCTATCTGGGAGTAGTCTGCCGCTACCAGCTTGTAGCCCTTTTCAGCCACAAAGGCCTGGCGAATGCGGCGTCCTTCCGGTGTGCGGATGGGAATGTTCTGCAGGTTGGGATCTGACGACGACAACCGGCCGGTGGCAGTATTAGCCTGATGATAAGAGGTATGCACCCGGCCGCTGTGCTCATTCATCATCTGGGGCAGCTTGTCGGTATAAGTGGACTTGAGCTTGCTAAGTACCCGGTATTCCATCAGTAATTTGGGCAAAGGGTAATCCAGCGCCAGCTCCTGCAGTACTTCTTCGGCGGTAGAAGGCGCACCCTTGGGCGTTTTTTTGATCACCGGCAGTTCCAGCCTGGTGAACAGAATCTCGCCAAGCTGCTTGGGAGAGCTGAGATTAAAGGGCTCACCGGCGAGTTCGTGGGCTTCCAGCTCCAGCTCTTTCAGCCGTTTGGCAATTTCATCACTCTGAATGGCCAGCAGCTTGCCGTCGATGCGCACGCCTGTGTATTCCATTCCGGCAAGAATGGGTACCAGCGGCATTTCAATGTCATTAAATACGCTTTCAAGAGACGGCTCGGCAGCCAGTTTTTCCGCCAGATGATGGTGCAGCCGCAGAGTAATGTCAGCATCTTCCGCCGCATAGGGCCCGGCCTGCTCCAGTGGGATCTGGTTAAAGGTCAGCTGCTTGGCTCCCTTGCCGGCAATGGCTTCAAACGGTGTGGTGCTGTGATTAAGGAAAAATGCCGCCAGGCTGTCCATATCGTGCCGGGTCTGCACCGAGTTGAGAGCATAAGACTCCAGCATGGTATCGAGCAGCGTGCCCTTCATGTGAATGCCGTGATTTTTCAGCACATTGATATCGTACTTCAGATTCTGACCCAGTTTGATGCGGCTCTCATCTTCCAGTAACGGCTTGAGCGCACCGAGCACGGTTTCTTCGCTCAGCTGCTCGGGTGCATCCAGATAATCGTGACCAAAAGGCACATAGGCCGCCTGTCCGGCTTCTACTGCAAATGATACCCCTACCACACGGGCATCCCGGTAGCTGAGACTGGTAGTCTCGGTATCAAAGGCAAACAGAGGCGCGGCTTCCAGCTTTTTAATCCACGCATTCAGCTGCGCCTGCTCGGTCACCAGCTGATAATCGGTTTCCATGGCCGCCGCCACTGGCGCTTCTTCCTGAGTGGCGGGATCCAGCTCAGCCAGCAGATTACGGAATTCAAACTCTTGATAAAGAGCGCGCAAGGCCTCGGTATCGGGCTCGCTTTGCTGCAGATCCGCCGGCCCCACGTCCAGCTCCACATCAGTCTTGATGGTAGCCAGGGTATAAGACAGCCGTACCTGCTGCTCGTGCTCGACGAACTTGGCGGCAAACGACTTGGATCCGCGAAAGCCCAGCTCGGCAATTTTGTCGGTATTGGCGGCAATGTCGTTGATGGAGCCCAGCCCCTGCAGCAGCGCCAGTGCCGTTTTCTCACCCACACCGGGCATGCCGGGAATGTTGTCTACCTTGTCGCCTACCAGCGCCAGCAGATCGATAATCAGCTCCGGCGGCACACCAAATTTTTCCACCACGCCGTCCCGATCGAGAAAGCTGTTCTTCATGGTATCCATCAGCAGCACATGATTCGATACCAGCTGGGCCATATCCTTGTCACCGGTACTGATCACCACATCCAGCTGCTGCTCGGTGGCCTGCCGGGCCAGGGTACCAATCACATCGTCTGCTTCCACTCCTTCTTCGATCAGCAGGGGCAATCCCATGGCACGGATAATGTCGTGAATGGGCTTAATTTGCTCACGCAGATCATCCGGCATGGACGGCCGGTGTGCCTTGTATTCCGAATAAATCTCATCGCGAAAGGTTTTGCCCTTGGCGTCGAATACCACTGCTACTCTTGAGTCGGGAAACTGCTTGTGCAGGCTGCGCAGCATATTGGTAACCACACGAATGGCACCGGTGGGCCGGCCATCGCTGGTGCGCAGATCCGCTTGCTGAGAAGCAAAATAGGCACGATAAAGATAAGAGGATCCATCAACCAGGATCAGGGGTTTGGCAGGAATGGCAACCATGGCGTCTTCTCGTTATTGCGTTGGCCGCTAGCATGCCACAGCAGGCCGCCGGACTCCACGGCAATGCCGGTTGATCCTGTGGATAACTCTGTGAAAGGATGATCCGATCTGGATCCGGGGAATTTAAATTAGTTGTTTTATTTCATAAGCTTATATTGTTAAGCAGCGTATTGATAACAGATCCTGAATTGTGGAAAATCGACAGTAATGAAATATTGCATCAGGATTAAACGCAATAAGGCTAGCACAAGCCGGCGGTTTTGCTGCCGGCATCATTAATTTCACACCAGTAAGGAGCACAACATGAAAAAAGTTGCCGTAATTCTGAGCGGCTGCGGCGTGTATGACGGCGCAGAAATTCACGAGGCGGTACTGTGCCTGCTGCACCTGGCCCGCAATGGTGCCCGCTATCAGTGCTTTGCTCCCGACAAGCCTCAGCATCATGTGCTGAACCATGCTTCCGGTGAAGAAAGTAGTGAACAGCGCAATGTGCTGACCGAAGCCGCCCGCATCGCCCGGGGCGATATTCAGCCCCTGAGCGAACTCAATGCCGACGACTTTGATGCTCTGCTGCTGCCCGGTGGCTTTGGCGTAGCTAAAAATCTGTGTAATTTTGCCTTTAAAGGGGCGGAATGTGAGGTCGACAAGGAAGTACTGGCGGTATGCAAAGCCTTTGCTCGTGCCCGCAAGCCTGCCGGCTACTGCTGCATTGCTCCTGTGCTGATCCCAAAAGTGTATCCGGCCGGAGTAAAAGGAACGGCAGGCACAGATGCTGCCGTGGCAGACGCCTTTATGGCCATGGGCGGTGAGCATATCGGCTGTGCCGTGACGGATATGGTGGAAGACGAACGCCACAAGGTGATTTCCACCCCCGCCTATATGCTGGCAAAAAACATTACCGAAGCCGACACCGGCATTGGCAAACTGGTGAAGCGCCTTTTAGAAATGTAACCCCAGCCTCTTGCTCCAGTCCCGATTTGTCGGGACACCCGTATCGCCTGTTAGCCCGCTTGCCCGAATAAATTCGGGCCTACAATACAAAAAAGGGCCGGCAATAAGCCGGCCTAAATACTCTGGAAGCAATGTGAGCAATGTCGTGCCTTCAAAAACGGTCGCGCCCTACTGCTGAATGGGGCCTTGTTTGGAAAGCAAGTTAACGATAATCGTTATCATTACTTATTGCAACCCCTATTCCTGTATTCTTCTGCACAGTAATTAACGGCTGGTTTGCAGTGCCGCTTGGTCGTCGCCAAGAATGCGACGGCTCAGGTATTTCAGCAGCAGACCATAGGCGGGCACAAACAGGCCCAGGCTGAACACCAGCTTGAAGCCGTAGTCCACCCAGGCTATTTCTACCCAGTGCTCGGCCATAAAGGGATCCGGCGAGCGCCAGAATGCCAGGCTGAAAAAGGCCAGGGTATCAACCAGGTTACCGAAAATGGTGGAGCAGGTGGGGGCCACCCACCAGGCCTTGATTTGCCTCAACCGGTTAAACACCGACACATCCATAATCTGCCCCAGCACATAGGCCATAAAGCTGGCCAGGGCGATACGGGCCACAAACAGATTGAATTCTGTCAGCGATCCCAGGCCCTGATAGCTGGCCTCGAAAAACAGCACCGACAGCACATAAGAGCTGACCAGCGCCGGCAGCATGACCGCAAAAATAATACGCCGGGCCAGATCAGCACCAAAAATCCGCACCGTCAGATCCGTGGCCAGGTAAATAAAAGGAAAGCTGAGTGCGCCCCAGGTGGTATGAAAACCAAACAGGGTAAAGGGCAGCTGCACCAGATAGTTACTGGCAGCAATCACGGCAATATGGAACAAAGACAGGCGTATCAGCGCCGAGCGGTACTGTTGAGCGGAGATCATGTATCACCTTTTTGATAAATGGGGTTAGGGAACCCATTGCGGGTAAGCAATGAAAAACCGCCGCATTCTAGCGGTTTTTTAGCCACTTGTCTTCATTTGAAGTAAAAAGCCCGGCCTGATTACCTGCGGTTCCACTGTGCGGTGAGCCAGAGCGCCACGGCTTCATCCTGTGCACTTAATGCTTCCAGCCAGGCGCAATCGCTATAATGCTGAAAGCACAGAAACAGCCGGCTGCCTTCAAAATCCACCAGCCACTGGTGATAATCGGCACCTGCTTCCCGCTCCAGCACGATCAGCTCCAGTGCCCGGGCCAACGCATTGGCCCAGTCGGGAAAGGTTTCAATGCTTAAACTGGTATCGCTTTTTAATGGGTTCATCATCAGGAACTGCATGAAATACAAAGGGATGCCGCCCACTCCGGGGCCGGCTCGGCATAGTGCTCAAACCCCGGCTGCTCATCAAAGGGCGCGGCCAGCAGCTGCAACAGGGTATCGGCTTCGGCCATATCGCCCTGCTCCGCCTGCTCAATGGCGCGCTGAGCCAGATGGTTGCGCAACACGTATTTGGGGTTGACCGCGTCCATGGCTGCCCGACGCTCGGCCTGAGTGAGGTTTTCCTGCGCCAGTCTTGCCCGGTAGCGGGCAAACCAGTCCTGCCAGGCATCAGGGGCGGGCAACAAGGCCAGCAAGCTTTTCGGCAGCTCGCCCTCGGATTCAAGCAGCGCCAGCCGCCGAAACCAGCAGCTGTAATCCACTTTATGTTCGGCCATCAGGCTGAACATGTCCCGGAACAGGGCCGGATCTTCTTCCCGCCACTGCTCAAGCCCCAGTTTTTGTCGCATCAGTTCAGAATAGCGGCTCAGCAAGGCATGCTCATATTTGCCCAGCGACTGCTGCAGGGTTTCCAGCTCAATATGGCCAGACAGCGCCTGGGCCAGCCGCTGCAAATTCCACAGCCCCACCGCCGGCTGCTGATCGTAGGCATAGCGGCCACCGTGATCGGAATGATTACAGATATGATCGGGATCATAGGCATCAAGAAAACCATAAGGGCCATAATCCAGAGTCAGGCCCAGCATCGACATATTGTCGGTATTCATTACCCCGTGGCAAAAGCCGGCCGCCTGCCACTGAGCAATCAGCCCGGCGGTGCGCATCACCACCCGCTCAAACAGCTCGGCGTAGCCTTGCGGGCTTTTGGCCAGATCCGGCCATTGAGTGTCTATCAGATAGTTCAGCAGCTCGGGAATACGCTCGGGCTGGCTGCTGTAATAAAAGTATTCAAAGTGGCCAAAGCGCAGATGGCTGGCCGCGGTACGCAACAGGGCAGCACCGGTTTCAGTCTGCTCTCTGTATACCGGCTCGTCACTGCCTACCAAAGACAGCGCCCGGGTGGTGGGAATGCCAAGATGGTGCATGGCTTCCGAGGCCAGATATTCCCTGAGCGAAGAACGCAGCACGGCACGACCGTCACCAAAGCGGGAATAAGGGGTTTTGCCTGCGCCTTTCAAATGCAGATCCCAGCGCTCACCGGCCGGCGTGATCACTTCCCCCAGCAGCAGGGCCCGCCCGTCTCCCAGCCGCGGGCTGAAACCGCCAAACTGGTGGCCGGCGTATACCTGAGCAAAAGGCACCATGCCCGGCAGCAGCTGCTGACCACTGGTCAGCTCCAGCCACTGCTGGTCGCTTAATGAAAGCCCCAGCTCATCAGCAAGGTCATAGTTAACCAGCAACAACCTGGCAGAATCCAGTGATGTGGGTGCAACTCTGGAGCCGGCCCACTCAAAACTTGCATATTGGTTGTCTATTAGCACATTATCACCTTGAGACTCGTCAAAGGGTTTCATTGTTCGCCTCAGCTTAACGTATACTGCCACTGCTCAAAAGCTGAGCCCGGAAGCAATTAGTGAATTAATAATAACGGAGTTCTATGATGAAGAAACTGATGACAGCTGCCGCTGTAATGGCCATGATCAGTGCCCCGGCCTTTGCCGCCGGTGATGCCGAAGCCGGCAAAGCCAAGTCTGCCGTCTGCGCAGCCTGCCACGGTGCCGAAGGTATTTCTCAGATGGATATCTACCCTAACCTGGCCGGTCAGAAAGCTGCTTATATCGTAAGCCAGCTGAAAGCATTCAAAAACGGTGAGCGTAATAACGCCATCATGGCACCCATGGCCATGCCACTGTCCGAGCAGGATATGGAAGATCTGGCGGCCTACTACGCCAGCCTGTAATCGCTCATTCTGCAAGGCGACAGGTCCGCACATGCGGACCTTTATTTTTAGCCTCAGCCTTCCCGCCGCAGCAGCTCAAGAAACGCCTCACCAAAACGTTCCAGCTTGCGCACCCCCACACCGTTAATGCCCAGCAGTTCACTCTCGGTTTTAGGCCGGTAACGGGCCATATCAGTGAGCGTGGCGTCATTAAATACCACATAGGGCGGCACATCGGCTTCTTCTGCCAGCTGCTTGCGCAACTGTCTCAGTGCCTTGAACAGAGCCCTGTCTTCCGCCCGGGACAGACCGGCTTCGGCCTTGTCTTTCTGCTTCACCCGCACCAGCCGGGGCTCGGCCAGCTCAAGCCGCACCTCACCGCGCAGCACCGGTCTTGCCGCCTCGGTCAGCTGTAACACCATATTGCGGGTAATATTCTGAGTGAGCAGGCCGGAGTGAATAAGCTGGCGCAGCACGCTGACCCAGTGCTCCTGACTTTTATCCTTACCAATGCCGTAGGTCGATAGTTTATCGTGACCGTGTTCCCGCACCCGCTGAGTATCGGCACCGCGCAGCACTTCCACCACATAGAGCACGCCAAAGCGCTGGCCGGTGCGATAGACGCAGGACAGCGCCTTTTGCGCGTCTTCGGTGCCGTCGTAGCGTTTGGGCGGATCCAGACAAATATCGCAGTTGCCGCAGGGCTCGCGCTGATATTCACCAAAGTAGTTGAGCAGCACCTGACGCCGGCAGGTAAGTGACTCGGCAAAGGCCGCCATCACATTCAGCTTGTACAGCTCCACCTGCAATTGCTGTTCGTTGTCGCTGTTTTCCAGCAGCCGGCGCACCCGGCCCACATCGGCCGGATCGTACAGCAGCATGGCTTCCGACGGCAGACCATCGCGCCCGCCCCGGCCGGTTTCCTGATAGTAGGACTCGATATTTTTGGGAATGTCGTAGTGCACCACAAAGCGTACATTGGGCTTGTCGATGCCCATACCGAACGCCACCGTGGCTACCACTATGTCGAGATCGTCACGAATAAAACGCTCCTGCACCGACTGGCGCAGCTCCAGGGGCAGGCCGGCATGATAGCTGGCCGCCTTGTGACCCCGGGCCAACAACCGTTCTGCCACTTCTTCCACCCGCTTGCGGCTGGAGCAATAGACTATGCCGCACTGACCACTTTGATCCGCCACATAGCGCACCAGTTGATCCAGCCCCTTGAATTTTTCCACCAGAGTGTAGCGAATATTGGGCCGGTCAAAGCTGGCAATGTGGATCAGCGGCTCGGTCAGGTTCAGCCGGCCCAGCATATCCTGACGGGTGGCTTCGTCGGCGGTGGCGGTGAGCGCCATAATGGGAATATGTGGAAACCACTGCTTAAGCCGGCCCAGCTCGGCATATTCGGGGCGAAAATCGTGGCCCCACTGAGAAATGCAGTGCGCCTCATCGATGGCAAACATGGACAGCTCAAGCTCACCGAGGCGCTCCATAAATTCGTGCTGCAGCAACCGCTCCGGTGACACATACAGCAGCTTGATCTCGCCCCGGCGCAGAGCAGTAAAATGGCGCAGCATGGTTTCCCGGCTGAGAGAGCTGTTGATATAGGCCGCCGCCACGCCGTTGGCCACCAGCGTATCAACCTGATCCTTCATCAGCGAGATCAGCGGTGATACCACCACCGTCAGCCCGGGCCGCAACAGTGCCGGTATCTGATAACACAACGACTTGCCACCGCCGGTGGGCATAATCACCATGGCATCCCGCCCGGCCACTGCGGCTTTGACTATCTCCAGCTGACCTTTGCGAAAGTCCTGGTAGCCGAACACCTGTTGCAGTACACCATGAGGAGTGTCGGGAATGGGGACGGAAGCGGTGTCTTCGGTTTCGGGATTCATCTCGGTCAGCCGGGCAAAAATGAACAGGCATTGTAAGGCAGGGGGCGAAAACAATAAACCGCAAGCCCGGCCGACAAAGTTGCATTTGTTACTGGTTGCCGGTGACAGCTGGTATTAAACTGCATTATTGACTCATTTTTAATGATACGAAATGGAACAGGATCAATCCGCTCGCGGCGCTCTGCTCGCCCTGTGTGCCTATTTACTGTGGGGCCTGGCCCCTGTTTATTTCAAGCAGTTGCTCGAAGTGCCGGCCCCGGAAATTCTGGCACACCGGGTGGTGTGGTCCTGTTTGTTGTTGCTGGGGCTGATTACCGCCCTGGGCTATTGGACCCGGGTGCGGGCGCTGCTGCGCCGGCCAAAGTTATTGCTGTTACTGCTGGTATCGTCACTGGTGATCGGCACCAACTGGCTGGTGTTTATCTGGGCGGTGAACAACAACCATATTCTCGATGCCAGCCTGGGCTATTACATCAATCCGCTGCTGAATATCGTGCTGGGCATGGTGTTTCTGCAGGAGCGCTACCGGCCACTGCAGTGGCTGGCGGTAGCGCTGGCCGCCGTTGGCGTGCTGGTGCAGTTACTGGTATTTGGCAGTCTGCCCTGGGTGGCCTTGGTGCTGGCATTGTCGTTCGGCACCTATGGGCTGATTCGCAAGCAGGTGCCGGTGGACCCCTTTACCGGCCTGCTGCTGGAAACGGCTGTGCTGCTGGTGCCTGCCCTGTGGTGGCTGTGGGGGTTTGAGTCCGCTACCGGCAACCTCACCGCCAACCCCGCCGATCTCAACCTGCTGCTGCTGGCCGCCGGTCTGGTCACTACCGTGCCGCTGTTGCTGTTTGCCGGTGCCGCCAGCCGGCTGCGGCTGTCGACCCTGGGCTTTTTTCAGTATCTGGCCCCCAGCCTGGCGCTGCTGCTGGGGGTGCTGGTCTATGACGAAGCCTTTACCACCGACAAGGTCATTACCTTTGCCCTGATCTGGACCGCACTGGCCATCTACTCTGCCGATGGCCTGCGCCAGCGGCGGCGGGTAAAGCGTGAAGTAAAACCACACCGCAACTCAAAAGCGGTCAACAAAGTCTGACAACTTACAGCTGACGGCTGCTTTTATAAGGCTTCCAGCCGGGCGTAGGCGGTGACCAGCCATTTGGATCCGCCATCGTCGAAGTTGACCTGCACCCGGCTCTGAGCACCGGCACCTTCATAGTTGAGCACCACTCCTTCTCCAAACTTGGGATGCAGCACTCGCTGGCCCAGGCGAAAGCCGGTCTGGTTAAAGGTGTCCTGCACTCTATCCTGACTGAAACGACCGTTGGGAATGGTACGGGTCACCTTGGCCTTGAGCCGGATTTCTTCCAGGCAGTCGGCGGGCAGCTCCTTGATAAAACGGCTGGGGCGGTGAAACATTTCCCGGCCATAGAGGCGGCGGCTTTCGGCATGGCTGATGTAGAGCTTTTCCATGGCCCGGGTCATGCCCACATAGGCCAGCCGGCGCTCTTCCTCCAGCCGGCTGCTTTCTTCCGCCGACAGCTGGCTGGGGAACATGCCCTCTTCCACCCCCACCATAAACACCAGCGGAAACTCCAGCCCCTTGGCGGAGTGCAGCGTCATCAGCTGTACGGCATCGTCAAACTGATCCGCCTGGCCCTCGCCCGCCTCCAGCGCCGCGTGAGACAAAAACGCCGACAGCGGCGACATGTCTTCTTCTTCCGACGGGCTGAACTGGCGGGTGGCGGTGACCAGCTCCTCGAGGTTTTCCACCCGGGACTGGGCCTTTTCGCCCTTCTCGGCCTGATACATGGCCTTGAGGCCCGACAGCTCAATCACCCTGTCGGTCTGCACATGCAGCGGCAGCTCGCGAGTGTCGTCTTCCAGCTGGTTGATCAAATTGATAAAGCGGCTCACCGCCGCAGCGGCCCGGCCGGTCAGCACCTTTTCCTCCACCAGCACCCAGGCCGCCCGCCACAGGGTCACTTCCCGATCCCGGGCCGCCTCGCGAATAAGCCCTAGAGTGCGCTCGCCAATGCCTCGTGTAGGCGTGTTGACGATGCGCTCAAACGAGGCCTCGTCACCTCTGTTGTTAATCAGCCGCAGGTAGCCGAGGGCGTCCTTGATTTCCTGCCGTTCAAAAAAGCGCAGGCCGCCATAAATGCGGTAGGGAATACGCTCCTGAATAAGCGCTTCTTCCAGCACCCGGGACTGAGCGTTGTTGCGGTAGAGAATAGCGCTGTCGCTCAGGCTGCCGTCCTGATTGCGCCACTGCTTGATGCGCTCCACCACAAAGCGGGCCTCGTCCACCTCGTTAAAGGCGCTGTACACGGCAATGGGCTCACCTTCGGTGCCCTCGGTCCACAGCTCCTTGCCCATGCGCTCGGCATTGTTGGCAATCAGCCGGTTGGCGGCCTTGAGAATGGTGCCGGTGGAGCGGTAGTTCTGCTCCAGCCGCACCGTCTCGGCACCGGGAAAGTCTTGCAGAAAACGGGAGATATTTTCCACCCGGGCACCGCGCCAGCCATAAATGGACTGATCGTCGTCCCCCACTATCATGACCCGGGCGCTGTCGCCTGCCAGCATGCGCAGCCAGGCATACTGAATATTGTTGGTATCCTGAAACTCGTCCACCAGAATGTGCTGAAAGCGCTGCTGGTAGTGCGCCAGAATGTGCGGCTTGTACAGCCACAGCTCATGGGCGCGCAGCAGCAACTCGGCAAAGTCGACCAAACCGGCCCGGTCACAGGTCTCCTGATACACCTGATAGATCTGGCGATAGGTCTTTTGCAGCGGGTCGTTGAGCACCTGAATATCACCCGGGCGCAGACCTTCGTCCTTGCGGCCGTTGATGTAGCCAGCCACCTGACGCGGCGGCCACTGCTTTTCATCCAGGTTCAGGCTTTTGAGAATACGTTTAAGCAGGCGCAGCTGGTCATCCGAGTCGAGGATCTGAAAATCCTGGGGCAGGTTGGCGTCCAGATGGTGCGCCCGCAACAGCCGGTGCGCCAGACCGTGAAAGGTGCCCAGCCAGAGGCCGAACAGGCGGCCGCCCAGCAGTTGCTCCACCCGGCTGCGCATTTCAGCGGCGGCCTTGTTGGTAAAGGTGACCGCCAGTATGCCCGAGGCCGGCACCTGTTCCACCTGCATCAGCCAGGCAATGCGATGCACCAGCACCCGGGTCTTGCCGCTGCCGGCACCGGCCAGCACCAGCATATTCTGGGAAGGGGCGGCCACCGCCTCTCTTTGCTTGTCGTTCATGCCGTCAAGCAGGCTGGATACATCCATCACAACTCCTGTCTTTCATTTGAAGACAATACCGTGCAGCCGGGAGGGGGAAAGGCAGCCAACGCCAACACGCAGCACGTACATCCATGTATGCTCGACGATGGCATCCCTGCCATCGACGGTTGGCTAAGGCTACCCCTTCCCCTTCCCGAATATCGTGTATTGCTGTAAGCCGGCGATTATAACAGCTCGAGCAGATGCTCCAACCGCGTCAGGGCCACCTGGGGCAAACACTGCAGATCCGCTTCGGTGCGGCCGTTGTCGTTGAGCCACACCGCCTGACAGCCGCTGTGCACGGCACCGGCCACATCGGTGCGAATATGATCGCCGATATGCAGAATCTCGCCGTGGTCCACCCCGGCCTGCTGCGCCAGCCGGTCAAACAAGTCCGGTGCCGGCTTCATGCGGCCATGGGGGCCGGCCTTGAGCACGATGTCGAAATAGGGTGCCAGCTCGGTATGCTCCAGCGGCATATTGCCGTTGGTGATCACCGCCAGCCGGTACTTTTCCTTAAGCGCGGTCAGCACTCTGTGAGTGGCCTCAGGCACCACTATTTTGCCCCGCTCGGCGAGAAAGCCCTGATAAAAGGTCTCGGCCAGCTGTTCCGCTTTATCTTTTGGTAACCCCTGCTGACACAGACCTTCTGCCAGCACACGCAGCCGGCAGGCGCTGACATCGTGAGCCAGGGCCGGCTCTTCGGCAATCAGCCGGCGTTTGATCGCCGCCAGATTGTCCTTGCCCAGCAGAGTGGACTCCGGGTAATCGTTACGCAGCGCCTGCAGCAGCCAGTTCTCGGCTGCTGTCATTACCGGCACGTTGTCGTAGAGGGTGTCGTCCAGATCAAAGCTGAGCACCTTGACCGGTGCCATTCGTTTGTAAAAGCGCATGCATGAGTTCCGGTTTCAAAAGTCAGTGCAGGAATTCTAACCTGCTTTCGTCTTTCCCTTCACGCCTCGAAAACCGTCTGAGCGTCCTCGCCGGCGAAGCAGCAGCTGGGTTACCTCCGCCGACACGCTTCCAGCCCCTCCATGGGACGCTCGGCAAATGCCATCCCTGGCATTTGACGGTCGGCTTCACAATCCCAGCTGCGGCTTCGTTTGGCCTTGGCGTCGGTTGTCAGCGAGTCATTTGGCAACTCGGTGGTGAACAAGGAGGGCAAAGGGTGTCTGCTTCGCCGCGCCCTCTGCGCCAGGGATGGCGCAGCGGAGCCCCCATGGAGGGGTTCACGGCGTGCCGGAGAAGCAGTGCCCTTTGACCGACGTGATTGCACGGACTTAATGGCCGCCTTACTCCTCATCCTTACGACGTTTGGCGCGCGGGTGGGCCTGGTCGTAGGCATTGGCCAGATGCTGAAAGTCGAGATGGGTGTAAATCTGGGTGGTGGCCAGATCGGCGTGGCCCAGCAGCTCCTGCACCGCGCGCAGGTCGCCGCTGGACTCCAGCATGTGGGTGGCAAAGGAGTGGCGCAGCTTGTGGGGGTGCACATGACCGGCCAGTGCCTGTTGCTGACCCCGTTTGGCCAGGCGCAGCTGCACACTGCGGTGGGTAATGCGCCGGCGCTGCTTGCTGACAAACAAGGCCGGCTCATCGGGGCCGGCCAGCTCGGGGCGTACCGTCAGCCATTTTTGCAGCCAGTCCAGCGCCATGCGCCCCACCGGCAGAATGCGCTCCTTGTTGCCCTTGCCCGTGACTCTGACCTGACGTTCGGCAAACTGCACATCATTCAGATTAAGATCCACCAGCTCCGCCAGTCGCAGACCGGAAGAATACATCAGCTCCATGATGGCTCTGTCCCGCACCGCCAGCGCATCGGACTCGTCCAGGTTCATCAGCTGATGCAGTTCATCCACATCCAGGTTTTTGGGCAGGGGCCGGCCCTGCTTGGGCGCACTCACGCCCTTGGCGGGATTGGCCACCAGCCGGCCATTCAGCACCAGCCAGTCGCAAAAACTGCGCAGGGCGCTGAGTTTGGCGGCAATGGAACGGGGCGACAGCCCCTGTTTGTGCATGCGGGTGGCCAGCCCCCGGGCATGGGCCACCGACAGTTCGCCCCAGCCGGCAAGATGCAGCTCGGTCAGCTGCTCACTGATGGCAGTAAGGTGCCGGCGGTAGTTGTCCAGAGTGTGCGGGCTGAGCTGACGCTCCACCCGCAAATAATCGAGAAAGTCATCAATGGCTGAAGCCAGTTCAGGCGTGGCCATGTTCCACCATGCGCGGCAGCAGCAGCGCCAGAAAGCCGGCCAGCTGGCGAATAATCAGGGTATCCATGCCCGAGCGGTAGTGACTGCTGTCGGCACTGCCAAAGGCCAGCAGGCCCATTTCGCCCTGCTGACCAATGCGGATCAGGGCGCAGGAATTGACCAGAGAATCACCAAACAGCCGCTGTTTTTCTTCCCGGCCCAGCCGGCCCAGATACACGTCCTGCCCTGCCATGCGCTCGCGATAGAGCTTTTCCAGCTGCTCGCCGGGCCGGGCTTTGGGCAGATTGCACCAGCGGGCATCCGGCACCAGCCGCACCGCCGTAACACGAAGCCGCTCCCGCAAAGCATGGGCAATGCGCTGCTCCAGCTCCGCTGGGGTGCGGCAGTCAAACAGGCGAGGATACATATCGAGGTAAACGCGAAAAATACGCTCGTTCTCGCCCGCCACCGACATCAGCTGAGTGATTTCTTCTTCCAGCTGATGAATACGCTGGCGCTGGCGCTCCATACGGGCTTCCACCAGCGACACACTGCCCCGCTGCTCGTGGGGCAGCCGCAGCTGCTCAAGCAGGCCGGGGTGGCGCACAAAAAAGTCCGGCTGGCTGGCCAGGTAATCGGCAATGTGGCTTTCATCGAGCCCCGCCTCGGCCAGGGCGCTTTTATCGGTCATAGGGAGATCTGTCCGTCAAACACATGAGTGGCCGGGCCTGTCATGAATACCGGCTTGCCCGGGCCCTGCCAGGCGATGGTAAGGCTGCCGCCGGGCAGCGCTACCTTTACCCGCTCCGACAACTTGCCCCAGCTCATGCCCATGACCGCCGCAGCACAGGCACCGGTGCCGCAGGCCAGGGTTTCGCCGGCACCGCGCTCGTGTACCCTGAGCTTGATTTCACGGGCGTTGATAACTTGCATAAAGCCCACGTTCACCCGGGCCGGAAAGCGCTCGTGGTTTTCCAGCACGGGCCCCAGGGTGGCTACCTGATCGGTGTTGATATCATCCACTTCCACCACGCAGTGGGGGTTGCCCATGGACACGGCACCACAGAGCACAGTTTGGTCCTGGGCGCGCACCAGATAGGTTTTTTCCGCCTTCTGGGCCTTGAACGGAATATTGGCCGGATCAAACTCGGGAACCCCCATATTGACGGTGACCTGATTGTCCTTTTCCAGCTGCAGCACTATGTTGCCCTTTTGCGTGCTGACGGCAATGCGATCCTTGTTGGTCAGGCCCTTGAGCCGCACAAAACGGGCAAAGCAGCGGGCACCGTTGCCGCACTGCTCCACTTCGGAGCCATCGGCATTAAAGATGCGGTAGTGAAAGTCGAGCTCGGGATCATAGGGCGGTTCCACCAGCAGCAGCTGATCAAAACCCACCCCAAAATTGCGATCCGCCAGCTGGCGGATCACGTCAGGATTGAAAAAGACTTTCTGGGTGACGCCGTCCACCACCATAAAGTCGTTGCCCAGCCCCTGCATTTTGGAGAAATGAAGCGTGCTCATGGTTCAGGCCTCGGGCAGCAGGTGCTCGCCCCGCCACAAGTCCGCCAGCTGCTCGCGCTCACGCACCACAAAGGCCTGTTCACCGTCTACCATCACTTCAGCGGCCCGGGGGCGGCTGTTGTAGTTGGAGGCCATCACAAAGCCGTAGGCACCGGCAGAGCGTACCGCCAGCAGATCCCCTTCGGTAATGGCCAGTTCGCGGTCTTTACCGATAAAGTCACCGGTCTCGCAGATGGGACCAACGATGTCATACACCGCAGACTGACGCTCCAGAGTGCTGTCTACCGGAATAATGGCCTGCCAGGCGCTGTAAAGTGCGGGCCGGATCAGGTCGTTCATGGCCGCATCCACAATGGCGAAGTTCTTGGCTTCACCGGGCTTGAGGTGCTCCACTCTGGTCAGCAGCACACCGGCGTTGGCGGCAATGGCCCGGCCTGGCTCAAATACCAGGGTCAGATTGCGGCCCTGCAGGCGATTTTTCAGCTCTTCGGCGTAATGGCGCGGCTCCGGCGGCGTTTCGTTGTCGTAACGCACGCCCAGACCACCGCCCACATCCAGATGTTTAATGTGAATGCCGTCTTCGGCGAGATCGTCAATCAGCACCAGCAGCTTGTCGACCGCCTCCAGAAAAGGCGACAGCTCGGTCAGCTGAGAGCCGATATGGCAGTCTACGCCGTGAATATCGAGGTGACTCATGGCCGCGGCCTGGCGGTAGATATTCCGCGCCTGTTCGATGGGAATGCCGAACTTGTTTTCCTTCAGGCCGGTGGAAATATAGGGATGAGTGCCGGCGTCGATATCCGGATTTACCCGAATGGACACAGGGGCCTTTACCCCCATGGCAGCAGCCACACCGTTAATGCGCGCCAGCTCGGCTACCGACTCCACGTTAAAGCAGAAGATGCCTTTTTCCAGACCCAGACGAATTTCGTCTTCGCGCTTGCCCACCCCGGAAAACACCACTTTTTTCGGATCGCCGCCGGCGGCAATAACCCGGCTCAGCTCGCCACCGGAGACAATATCAAAGCCCGATCCCAGCCGCGCCAGCACATTCAGCACCGCCAGGTTGGAGTTAGCCTTCACTGCATAGCACACCAGATGATCCACCTCGCCGGCGGCCTGATCAAAGGCGTTCCAGTGGCGCTCCAGAGTAGCGCGGGAATACACATAAAGCGGCGTGCCGTATTGCTCGGCCAGACGGGTGAGATCGCAGGCTTCACCGTAAAGGCGGCCATCATCCTGATAATTGAAATAATCCAAGGTTGTTTCCTTTACGACTGCTCAACCTGAGTGGGCTGCTGCTCGGTTTCGGGCAGGGTCAGCGGGCCTTTAAGGCCACATGCCGACAGGCCCAGAACCAGCGCAACCAGTGCGGTCAGCTTGAATTTGTTCATCGTATGACTGTGAATATGGTTCAGGGCTCTTATAATCGCATTCACATTCTCAAAAGCAATAGGAAGCGGGCAATGAACGACAGTGAATTTCATGCTCTGGCGGATGCCATTTATGAGCATATTGAGGCACGTATTGATGAAAGCGGTGAAGACATTGAATGTGAAACCGTGGGCGGCGTCATGAACCTGACCTTTGAGAACGGCGTCCAGTTTGTCATTAACCGGCAGGAGCCGCTGCATCAGATCTGGCTGGCCACCCGGGAAAACGGCCACCACTTTGCCCTGCAGGGCGACCAGTGGATAGATAACCGTCAGGGCCATGAGCTGCTGAGCTGGCTGACCCTGCAGGCCAAACGTCAGGGTGACGTCGAACTGCCGCTGTAACAGAATCAATATAGCGCGGGCAGCAGTGGGGTTGCTGGTATCTCAGACCGGATCCGCCGGCAGCGGGTCCCGGTCGTCCTTGCTGGTGCGAAAGGTCAGCACCCGCACCTCGCCGTCGGTGCGCACAATTTCATAATACTGGGGCAGGTTAAAGTGACTAAAATGACTTTGCCCCTCTTTCTGCTCCTGATTGGCGGTGTAGAGCCGGTTAATACTCTGCACCAGCTCGTCTTTGCTGCCTGCCACCTGATGATAGACCTCGGTGCGGTTGGCCTCGTCAAGTATGTACAGGTTGTAGCCCTCGCCGCTGCTTTCAAAGAAAAACTGCACCAGGCCTTCACTGGCATAGGCATCCACTACCTCGGGCACCGGCTGACGCTGATGCTGGTCCAGCCGCAGGGCATAGCTCAGTGCATTATTTCCCTGAGCATTCCCCTTGGTTGCGGGCACGCTGGTACGCTCTGGTTCCATGCGTTTCACACTCACACCCCGGCGCTCAAAGAAAATACCAAACTGCTCCAGCCCCAATTGTAACCGCTTGAGCCGATGACCGTTCACCGGACCCAGCCGTAATTCAATGCACTCCTGCACCAGCTGTTCAAAACGGGTGCGCAGCAAACTGCGCAAATGCCGGCTGTAGCAATACACATTCAGGGTTTCCGGCGGACTGGCACCCTGATGCATCTTGCCCAGCATGGCAGTCAGCGAGTCCACCACGGCGGTACTGCCGCCAAAATGCAGCGTACGCACCTCATCCCAGGAGTTGCGGTAAATAATATCTACTGAGCCCGCCAGGTTTTCCTGCTGACGGCCAAAACTGAAAGGGTTACTGGTGCTGGCACCAAATTCCAGGGTTCTGTCCCGCCGGTGGGCAGTAGGATCTTCTTCCAGATTAAGGAAGATAGCCAGGTGGCGCACTTCACAGGGCCGGCTCAGCGCCAGATTGCTCGGCTCCGGCAGCCGTGCCGGAAACAGAGCCGCCAGATCACGGCTGAACTCCTGCAAATGCTGCAGATTCAGATCCGTACTCTGATTAAACAGGTGCCACCGGCTTTGCTCTGTCAGCAAACCGTTAAAATGCGCCCAGGCTACCAGCTTGCTGGCATAGTCGCTGTGCTCTATGGCACTGCGGCCCAGAATATCGGCGGGGTTAAGGCCATATTTATATAAATACCAGCCGGCCTGATTGACCCGGCCCTGAGGCACCTGCACCAGACTGATATCGGGTTCGCTCAAATCCGGCGCAATACGCAGGTTAATCAGCTGTACCTTGCCCGGCAGGTTTTCAAAGGCAGCATAGAGCTTGCGCGACAAAATGCCGATATCTTCCGGGTTAATGGACTCACTGATGTTATTGCGCCGGGCAAACTGGATCAGACTGCGATAGCTCTGCATCAGGGCTTCCAGCAGTTCGCCGTAGGCAGCCTTGACCTCTTCTACCTTCCAGTTGGCCCTGTTATCGAGTCTGGCCAGTTTTTCTGCCGGCCAGCCCCACAAACCAATTAACCGGTCCATGATCTGTTGCCGCCAGGCCAGAGACTCATCGTTTTCCTGCTCCGGCATCAGGGCTTCCGACACTTTCAGATAAAAACAGCGACGCACCAGATCCAGGCGCTTTTCATCCCCGATGGATTTCAGATAATCGGTCACTTTTTCCAGCATCAGCACATAGTGATCCTGGGTTTCATCGAGTGTTTCAGCAGTCTGAAAGACCCCCTTCAGCTGACGGCATAACAGCTGAGTGTCGGGATATTCATGGGAATAGGCTTCCATCAGTACGGTTTTCAGCACCGCCTTGTAGGGGGAGTCGATGCTTTTGTAGAGCTGCCACAGCGCCGAGCCAAAATATTCTTCTGCAGGAATGCGCGCAAATCCGCCCAGGTCCAGCCACTCATCGTGGTTAAGGGTACCGCTGGCAAACTGCTCCGCCACAAACTGATCATAGCCGGGCCCCAGCTTGCCGGGGGCAAACATCCACACCAGCCGTTTGCCGGCAATGCGCAGGTGGCTGCGGTAAAACTCATCCAGCAGCAGCAGATGCTGAGCGCTGCCGCAGCTCTCCCCTTGTACCGACTGCTGATTGTCGGTGCGAAACTTGTTATCGGGAATGAGAAAAAAGTTCAGCTCAACTCCCCGCTGATCGGCCCATTTGGAGATCAACAGGCACTTCTGCTGCAACAAGGCGGCCCGGGCCGGTGCCAGCGTGTGCGCATGACACACCCAGATATCCAGATCGGAGCGATGGCCCTGACCGATGGAAGAGGTGCTGCCCATGGAATAGAGACCTAGAATGTCACATTCGTGCTGCTCCAGGCCCTGATGTTCGTGGGCGGCACGGCACAGCTCCTCAATAAACTCCCGCTGACAGTCATTGGGCACAAACTGACAAATGCCTGCAGGCACGTCACCGGGAACATAGCCCGGCAACAAAGCATGATGGTAGTGTAGCAATAAGGGCAACAGTTCAAATACCTGCTGGCCCTGACGATTCATCACCGCCGAGGCTCGCGTCAGCTTCTGCTGATTAAATTGCTCACACCGTTCAACGAGCTGATGAAAATTAGCGTGCAAAAGGTTCTGGCCTTCGTTGGACCGACATATAACCCGACACGGGTCAAAAGTGTGATCATGGTAACAATTAGTCAGTAAATGAACAATAACCGGCAAGACAGAGTCATGGCCCGCCGTTTAACCTTTGCTCTTTGCCTGAAACGCTCAGACAACAGTGATAACATCGGGCGCAATACTCACAAACAACGAGAGTTTTATGGCTAATCGCATCATTCGTATCGCCACCCGTAAAAGCCTGTTGGCTTTGTGGCAGGCTCATTATGTAAAGGAACGCCTGGAATCACTGCACAGCGACGTCACCGTTGAACTGGTCCCCATGACCACCAAAGGAGATGTGCTGCTCGATACTCCGCTGTCCAAAATTGGCGGCAAGGGGCTCTTTATCAAGGAGCTGGAGCAGGCCATGCTCGATGGCCGGGCCGATATTGCCGTGCACTCCATGAAAGACGTACCGGTGGAGTTTCCCGAAGGACTGGGTCTGACGGTGATTTGCGAACGCGAAGATCCGCGGGATGCCTTTGTGTCCAACCATTATCAAACCCTGGCTGAGCTGCCTGCCGGTGCCGTTGTGGGCACCGCCAGTCTGCGCCGGGAGTGCCAGATCCGCGCCCGCTATCCGCACCTGGAAGTAAAAACCCTGCGCGGCAACGTGCAGACCCGGCTGCGTAAGCTGGATGACGGCGAGTATGATGCCATTATTCTGGCAGCAGCCGGCCTCAAGCGACTGGAACTGGACGACCGTATTGCCGGCTTGCTGAGCCCGGAAGACAGCCTGCCTGCCAACGGTCAGGGTGCCGTCGGCATCGAGTGCCGCCTGGACGATGCCGAGTTGCTGGAGCTGCTGGCACCGCTCAATGACCGCGACACTCAGCTGCGGGTAGAAGCAGAGCGAGCCATGAACCATGGCCTGCAAGGGGGTTGCCAGGTGCCTATCGGATCTTATGCCCTGCTGGAAGGCGATCAGCTCTGGCTGCGGGGTCTGGTCGGCCGCCCCGATGGTACCAAAGTACTCTATGATGAGATTCGCGGCCCCGCCGAACAGGGCCGGACTCTGGGTGCCGAGCTTGCCAAACGTTTGCTGGCCGCCGGTGCTGATCAAATTCTGGCCGAGGTCTATTCGTCGTGATCCCGCTGGTGGTCCGGCCCGAGCCGCAAAACCACAGCTTGTGCGAGGCACTGCGCCGGGCCGGCCATCAGCCGGTGGCCACCCCGCTGCTGACCTTTGAATCCGGTGCTGAACTGAGCCGGGTGCCGGCGTTGCTTAGCGAGCTTGGCAGCAAGGATTATGTGATAGCGGTCAGCGTACAAGCGGTTAATTTCGCTGATAATGCACTGAAAAGTCAGAGTTCGGGCTGGCCTGACGTCACCTATGTGGCTGTGGGTGAGGCTACCGGTAGGGCGTTTGCTGCCGCAGGTATAACCAATGCGCTGGTGCCCGACGATCCGCGTTCGGAAGGGATGATAAGTCTGCCCGAGCTGCAGCATCCCGATGGCTGCCGAGTCCTGATCCTGCGCGGCGATGGCGGTCGCCACATGATGGCCCCTGGTCTGGCAGCACGGGGGGCACAGGTCAGCTATTGTGAAGTGTATCGCCGCTGTTATCGCCAGGACACTGACGGAACTCTGGTGCAACGCTGGCAGCAGCAGGGCGTGGACAGTATTATCATCACCAGTGGTGGCCTGCTACAGCATCTGTTTATGCTTGCTGAGCACACTGCAAAAAACTGGCTGCTGAGCCGCATATTGATAGTGCCCAGCATTCGCGTGGTTGAGCAGGCGAAACAATTGGGCTTTACCCACATCATCAATGCAAAAGGTGCATCCAACACGGCGTTGATCGGCGCACTTGGATGAGAGGAAAAGGAATGACTGACAAAAAACAAGAGCAACAGGACGACAAACTGGTCGCTGATACCACACCGGCGTCCTCCTCTGCCGAGTCTAACCACGAAGACACCACTCAGACCGGGCAGTCCGGCAACACCCAGGCGGAGCAAGCGGCCAAAGAAAAACAGCCTTCATCGGGTAAAGGTCTGGCCACCGTTGCCATCGTGCTGGCAGTGGTACTGACCGGCGGCCTTTACTGGCACGGTCATCAGCAGGGTGAAAACCAGGCCGCACAGCTGGCTGCCATGGAAAGTCGCCTGGCCGAGCAACAAGCCACCATCAGCTCACTGAAAAGCCAGCAGAGCTCAGCCCTGAATGAAATTGAACGTGCTCAGAGCAGCGTGACCGAGCAGGTGGAAGGTCTGTCCCGCAAGGTGCTGGATCTGGATACCAAGCGCCCCAATGACTGGATGCTGGCAGAAGCCGAATATCTGGTGCGCATGGCCGGCCGCAAACTGTGGCTGGAACAGGACGCCGTGTCTGCCGCCATGATGCTGGCCAATGCCGACGAGCGCCTGGCCGCTGTCAATGATCCCACTCTGGTACCGATACGAAAAGCACTGGCCGATGATATTGCCAGCATCAAATCGGTGAAAAAAGTCGACCGCGAAGGTCTGGTCATCAAGCTGAACAGCATTAACGATCAGGTCGACAAGCTCAAGCTGGCCGGCATTATTATGGCGCGGGCCGAAGAGCCCGATCTGACGCTGTCAGAGTCTGTAGATGACTGGCAGGAAAACCTGAAAAAGAGCTGGGCCAGCTTCAGCGAAAACTTTGTTACCGTCCGCCGCCGTGACGGTAATGTGGAAGCCCTGCTCTCTCCTCAGCAACACTGGTATCTGAGTGAAAACCTCAAGGGCAAGTTGCTGCAGGCGCAGCTGGCAGTCTATCGCGAGCAGCAGGAAATTTACGACAGTGCTCTGGCCCAGTCCGAGCAGTGGCTGACCGACTATTTTGCCGACGACAGCGTGCGCCAGTTTATGCTGGAGCAGATTGGCCAGCTCAAGGGCCAGCAGATAAGCGTAGATTACCCCGAGCAGTTTGCCGCTCAGGAGCGTCTGCAGCAGCTGCTGGATGACCGGCTGCAACGCCTGCTCACCGGCCTTTAAGGAGGACTTATGATACGTCTTGCTGTTATTGTTGCCTTTCTGGCGGCCGGCTTGATCTATGGTCCTGCCTTTATGGGCAAGCAGGGTTATGTACTGTTCAGCCTGGGCCATTACACCATTGAAACCACCGTCACCGTATTTTTGGTGGCGGCAGTGCTGTTTTATGTGCTGCTGCTGTTTATTGAATGGCTGCTGGGCCGTATTTTTGGCATCAGCCACCGCACCAAGGGCTGGTTTATGGGCCGCCGCCGCCGCAAGGCCCTGAACTATACCCAGAGCGGCATGCAGGCACTGGTGGCGGAAGATTACGCCAATGCTGAAAAAATGCTGCTAAAAGGTACCAAGGGCAACGAGCTGGCGCTGCTTAACTACCTGAATGCAGCCAGTGCTGCTCAGGCTCAGGGTAATGACCAAAAGCGCGATGACTATCTGCAACAGGCCCGCGAGCAGCACCCCGCTGCCGGCCTGGCGGTGGGCATTACTCAGGCCCGGCTGCAATATCAGCAGGGCGAGTTTGAGCAGGCCCTGGCCGGTGTGCAGGAGCTGGAAAGCACTTATGGTCAGCAGCCGGCGCTGCTCAAACTGCAAAAAGATGTATATGTGGCTACCGGCCAGTGGCAGTCCCTGCTCGGTATTCTGGATGCTCTGGCCAACAAGAACCTGATTGACGCAGAAGAAAAAGAAGCGTTGCGTCATCAGTCCTGGCTGGGCCGTTTTGATCAGGCCGCTCACGATGAAGGCAGCAATGGCCTTATCAAGGTGTGGCAGGCACTGCCACGTAAAGACAAATACAATCCTGAGCTGCTGCTGCCCCTGTGTGACCGGCTTATCAGCCTCAAGGCCCACAAGGAAGCTCAGCAGCTGCTGCTGGAAGGTCTCGACAAGAAAACCGATGCCGGCCTGCTGCTGTGCGCGACTCATCTGCAACTTAGCGACTATCACCCGCTGCTTGCCGCGCTGGAAAAGAAAGCCAAAAAGGAAAACCTGCCTGAGCTGCATTCCGCCCTTGGCCGCCTTTATATCAAGGCCGGTAAAGATGAACAGGCCGAGCCGCACCTGCAGCAGGCAGTGGCACAAAAGCCCGATGCACAGGACTATATACTGCTGGCTGAGCTGGCAGAAAAGCGCAAGGATCTGACCCAGGCCAATGACTACTACAAACACAGCCTGGCACTGCAAACAGCCTGAGCCAGTGTTATAAACGCAAAAAGAGGAGCTTCGGCTCCTCTTTTTTGATCGTGCACTTTCGTCGGGCAAAGGGCACTGCTTCTTCGGCACGCCGTGAACCCATCCATAGGGGCTCCGCTGCGCCATCCGTGGCGCAGAGGGCACGACGAAGCAGACACCCTTTGCCCTCCTGATCACGAACTGAATTGTCTATCAGTGACCAGCTAACGGAACCGATATTTCAGGAAGCAGCAGCAGGGTTTGCCGGAACCGACCGTCAAATGCCAAGGACGGCATTTGCCGAGCGTCCCAAGGATGGGCTTGGAGCGTGTCGGTGGAGGCAACCCTGCTGTTGCTTCACATTGCGGATCAGACGTCTTTATACAACTTGATCAGGGTTGCCGGGTCCCGCTCCAGAAAGCCCTTGCTGCCGTGCTGGCGCATCAGCTGGGCGGCCAGCCCGGACATGGGGGTAGCACTGCCGGCGCGCAGGCTTTGAGCTACTGCCATATCCAGATCTTTAAGCAAAGTGCGCACATGCCACTTGGGATCAGGATCGGATTCTTCCGCCATCAGGGGGCCGGTAATCTGCATGGGTTTGGAGTCGGCAAAACCACCGGCCAGGGCAGTGGGGATCTGCTCGGCATCCACGCCGCAGGCCTTGGCCAGCGCCATCATTTCTGCCAGCACCATCAGGTTACAGCCCACTATCATCTGGTTGCACACCTTGGTGACCTGGCCGGCACCCACGCCGCCCATACGGGTTACCCGCTGGGACAGCGGTGCCAGCACCGGGCGAATGCGCTCAATATCAGCTTCTTCGCCGCCACACATAATGGCCAGGGTGCCTGCCTCGGCACCGGCCACGCCGCCGGACACCGGTGAGTCAACCCAGCTCATGCCGCAGGCGTCTTGCAACCGCCTGGCATAGTCTTTGGTGGCCTCGGGATCGGAGCTGGAAAAGTCCACCAGCAGCTGGCCGGCCCGGCCATGCTCAGCCACGCCGCCCTCGCCAAACACCACGGCTTCCACCACAGCAGTATTGGCCAGACACAACATCACTACATCTACCCGCTCGGTCAGCTCACCAATTCTGGCAGCCACGTTGGCACCGGCGGCAGCCACCTCGGTCAGCTTGTCAGCACTGCGGTTCCATACAGTGACATCATGGCCGGCAGCCAGCAGCCGCTGAGTCATGGGGTTGCCCATCAGACCAATGCCGATAAATCCCAGTTTCATACCTTCTCCCTGTTTGTGGAATTTGCGCACCGGTAATAACACAGGCCTTTCTGCAATGCCAGGCACAGCCAGCAGCTGAGCACAAAAGGCATGGTCAGCATGGGCAGGCCAAGCTTGAGCATGACGGCGGTCATCAACCCGGCCAGAGCCGGTGCCAGCAGCATCCAGATTTGTTTGTGGCCACCCCAGAACATGGCAATGGCGGCCAGTACACCGTTATAACCGGTAAGGCCAAAGTTGATATAGTCCGGGTTCACCAGCAACAGCAGTGCTGCACCACTGGACACCATGGCACCCACAAAGGCCCAGCCCAGCATCTCTATGCCAACCAGTAACAGAGCGACACAAATTAATACCGCCGGCACCGTATCTGGCAGAAAGATCACCTGGCCAATGGCCGACAGTGAAAAGTTGTAACCCTGCGGTACTTCATCGGCCACCCGCTGCCCCACAAAATACAGCCAGGGCAGTACCACCAGGTTAAACGGCAGCGTATACCAGGGAATGGCGGCCAGCCGGCGCAGCCGGTAATACAGCCAGGCTGAAACCATGCCACCCAGTGCTGACATCATCAGCCAGAACGACGTGTGCTCGGCAAACAGGCCAAAGGCCAGCCCCACCAGGGCGGCGTTAAAGCCAAACAAGCCGTCGCGCCAGGCGTCCGGCTCCCACTTACAAACCAGCGCCAGCAAAGTGGCAGCCAGGGTCGCCAGCATCATGGTGGCGGCCATCCAGGGAGAAACCCAGAGCACACCCGCCACTATCAGCGCACCGGCAAGGCGGTTGTTTATAAAATATATCTGGCCGATGGCGGCCAGCAGAGAAGACAACAGCGCCACGAAAGACACTCCTGTACCAAAAGGGAAGAAAACAGAGACGGCGCGATTAAAACAGCTGAACGAAAACTGGTCAATAAATAATTGTAAACAGTTTTGTATTAAAGGTTATGAGGGTTTCAACAGAAAACCTCATTGTTAGTAAAATGTAAAAACAGCAGGCAGACAAACAAAAATGCCGGGAAAACCCCGGCATTAAAACAGAGCCTCAGCCTGTCAGCTGGCCAGAAAAAAGCGATAGGCGGGATCTTGAGTTACGTCGTACCAGGTGTAACCCAGCTCCGCCAGATGCTGCTCAAAAGATGCCATGTCGCTGTCGGGCAATTCAAAGCCGCACAGCACCCGGCCAAACTCGGCACCATGGTTACGATAATGGAACAGGCTGATGTTCCAGCGAGTGCCAAGGGTGTGCAAAAAGCGCATCAGGGCACCGGGCTGCTCAGGGAAACGAAAGCTGTACAGCCGCTCCTGCAGCGGCTTGGGCGTACGGCCACCGACCATATAGCGAACATGAGATTTGGCCAGATCATTGTCGGTCATATTGGCCACCGGATAACCGGCCTGCTCAAGCTCCGCCATGATCTGCGCCAGCTCCCGATCGCCGTCGGACAGCCGCACCGACACCAGCAATGCTGCCTTGTCGTCGGAAGAGTAACGGTAGTTGAACTCGGTCACCATGCGGTTGCCGAGCACCTCGCAGAACGCCAGAAACGAGCCTTTGCGCTCCGGAATCGTCACCGCCAGCACCCCTTCCCGCTTTTCTCCCAGCTCACATCGCTCGGACACATAACGCAGGGAATGGAAGTTGACGTTGGCACCACTCAGTACCGCCGCCATACGGGCATGAGAATAATCCCCGGCCTGGCTGTATTTCTTCAGACCTGCCAAAGACAATGCACCGGAAGGCTCGGCAATAGCGCGGGTATCTTCAAAGATATCCTTAAGGGCAGCACAGATCTCGTCGGTCGTAACCGTGATGACACCATCCAGAAATTCCCGGCACAGGCGAAAGGTCTCAGTGCCAATGCGCTTTACCGCCACGCCGTCGGCAAACAGGCTGACCCGGTCGAGAGTGACGATGTCACCGGCGTTGAGCGCCGCCTTGAGACAGGCGGAGCCCTCGGCTTCCACCCCTATCACCTTAACCTGGGGCAGCAACTGCTTGATGTATACCGCCACGCCGGCGGCCAGGCCGCCGCCGCCCACGGGCACAAACACATGGGTCAGGCGGGTATCCTGCTCCAGCAGCTCCCGGCCCACTGTGCCCTGACCGGCAATCACGTCTTCGTCATCAAAGGGCGGTATCAGGGTGGCACCGGTTTCCTGCATCAGCTCCAGACAACGGGCATAGGCTTCGTCGAAGTTGTTGCCGTGCAGCACTACCTTGCCGCCAAAGCGGCGCACCGACTCCACCTTGATGTCGGGGGTGACGGTGGGCATGACGATGGTCGCATCTATGCCCAGCTTGGCCGCCGACAGCGCCACCCCCTGAGCATGATTACCGGCAGAGGCAGCAATAACGCCGTGCTGCTGCTGCTCGGGGGTAAGCCCGGCAATTTTGTTGTAGGCACCCCGCAACTTGAAAGAATGCACCGGCTGCATGTCTTCCCGTTTGAGCGACACCGGGTGCCCCAGCCGCTCGGAAATCTTTTTGAGCGGGGTCAATGGTGTTACCCGGGCAGCCTCATACACCGGCGATAACAGAATGCGACGCAGATACTCGGTAGCCGAACGGGGCGTGCCTTTCTCTTCTTTCAATGCCGGTTGTGCCATGGATCAGCCTCCCAGTTTGCTGCGATCACGCACCGCGCCCTTGTCGGCGCTGGTAGCCAGCGACGCATAAGCGCGCAGGGCAAAAGAGACTTCCCGCTCACGATCTACCGGACGCCAGGCCTGTTCACCCTTGGCATCCATGGCTTCGCGGCGGGCCGCCAGCTCCTGCCCGGATACCGCCAGCTCGATTTTGCGGGCCGGAATGTCGATCTCGATAATATCGCCGGTCTGCACCAGACCAATGGTACCGCCGTTGGCTGCTTCCGGAGAAACGTGACCGATGGACAGACCGGAAGTACCGCCGGAGAAACGACCATCGGTGATCAGAGCGCACTGAGTACCCAGTCCCATGGACTTGAGGTAGGTGGTGGGATACAGCATTTCCTGCATGCCCGGGCCGCCTTTAGGACCTTCGTAGCGAATCACCACCACCTCACCGGCCTTCACTTCGCCGCCGAGAATGCCGGCCACAGCGGTGTCCTGGCTTTCATAAACCCGGGCCGGACCACGGAAGGTGAGGTTGTCGTCGGCCACGCCGGCGGTTTTGACGATACAGCCGTCAATGGCCAGGTTGCCGGCCAGCACGGCGAGACCGCCTTCCTGGCTGTAGGCGTTCTCAAAACTACGAATACAGCCCTCGGTACGGTCATCATCCAGGGTGTCCCAGCGGCAGTCCTGGCTGAAGGCCTTGGTGGTACGAATGCCTGCCGGGCCGGCGCGGAACATGGTTTTCACCGCTTCATTACCGGTCACCATGATGTCGTATTCGGCCAGCTGCTCCGCCAGGGTTATGCCCAGCACGGTATTCACATTGGTGTTGAGCAAATCTGCCCGGGCCAGCTCGGCCAGAATGCCCATCACACCGCCGGCACGGTGCACGTCTTCCATGTGATACTTCTGAGTGGACGGGGCTACCTTGCACAGCTGAGGTACCTTGCGCGACAGGGCGTCGATATCGTCCATGGTGAAGTCCGTTTCCGCTTCCTGAGCAGCGGCCAGCAGATGCAGCACAGTATTGGTGGAGCCACCCATGGCGATATCCAGCACCATGGCGTTTTCAAACGCGGCCTTGGTGGCGATATTGCGCGGCAGCACGCTGGCGTCGTCACCTTCGTAATAACGCTTGGTCAGCTCCACAATGCGGTTACCGGCGGTCTTGAACAGCTGCTCACGATCGGCGTGAGTGGCCAGCAGGGAGCCGTTACCGGGCTGAGACAGACCCAGCGCTTCGGTCAGGCAGTTCATGGAATTGGCGGTAAACATGCCGGAGCAGGAACCACAGGTAGGGCAGGCGCTGCGTTCAACCTGTTCGCTCTGGTCGTCAGAAACGGTGGGATCGGCCCCCTGAATCATGGCGTCCACCAGATCCAGCTTAATCAGCTGATCGGACAGCTTGGTCTTGCCCGCTTCCATGGGGCCACCAGAGACAAAGATCACCGGAATATTGATCCGCAGAGCGGCCATCAGCATGCCGGGAGTAATCTTGTCACAGTTGGAGATACACACCATGGCATCGGCGCAGTGGGCATTCACCATATATTCCACCGAATCGGCAATCAGCTCCCGGCTGGGCAGGGAATACAGCATGCCGCCATGACCCATGGCGATACCGTCATCCACCGCTATAGTGTTGAATTCCTTGGCCACACCGCCGGCGGCTTCAATTTCCCGGGCCACCAGCTGACCCATGTCTTTCAGGTGAACATGACCGGGTACAAACTGGGTGAAGGAGTTCACCACGGCGATAATCGGCTTGCCGAAATCATTCTCGGTCATGCCGGTGGCGCGCCACAGGGCGCGGGCGCCGGCCATATTACGACCGTGGGTGGTGGTGGCTGAACGATACCTTGGCATTCCTTTTACTCCTGATATTACTTGAGAACAACGGGACGTGACTGCGCCCCATCTCCATTAATTTGAATTAGTCTTTTACCGGGGTAAGCCAGCCCCATTTGTCCTGGGTAGTGCCGTCAAACAGGCCAAAAAACGCCTGCTGCAGCTCCTTGGTGATGGGGCCGCGTTTGCCTTCTCCCAGAGTGATACCGTCCACACTGCGTACCGGAGTCACTTCAGCGGCGGTGCCGGTCATGAACATTTCGTCAGCCAGATAGAGGGCCTCACGGGCAATGGCTTCTTCCCGCACTTCATAGCCGGCTTCCCGCGCCAGAGTCATCAGGGTATCACGGGTGATGCCCGGCAGTATGCAGGCGGTGACCGGCGGCGTGTAGAGCACACCGTTTTTGATAAGGAAGAGGTTTTCTCCGGCACCTTCACTGAGGTGGCCGTGTACGTCGAGGGAAATACCTTCGCTGTAGCCGTGGCGCTTGGCTTCACCGGAAATCAGCTGGGACGACAGATAGTTGCCCCCCGCCTTGGCACCGGTGGGCATGGTATTGGGGGCCAGCCGGTTCCATGAGGTCACGCACACGTCCACGCCGTTTTCCAGCCCTTCTTCACCCAGATAGGCACCCCAGGGAATGGCGGCGATGATCACATCACAGGGCACGTCCTTGGGAGCATTCAGCCCCATGCCTACGTTGCCGATAAACACCAGCGGGCGCAGATAGGCGCTGTCGAGATCATTGTCGGCTACCGCTGCCCGGCAGGCATCCATCAGCTCCGCTTTGGTATAAGGGACTTTCATACGATAAATTTTGGCGGAGTCGAACAGCCGCTGCACATGTTCTTCCAGCCGGAAAATCACCGGCCCTTTGGGCGTGTTGTAAGCGCGAATGCCTTCAAACACTGACGAACCATAGTGCAGAGCATGGGTCATTACATGCACCTGGGCTTGATCCCAGGGCACCATCTTGCCGTTGAACCAGATATAGTTGGCGGTAGACATTATTGTTTTCCTCAGGCCGTTTGTTTCAGCGGTTGCTCCATGCAGAATGCTTCTACACGGGTCACATTCATCAGCTTTTCAAGCTGATTGCTCAGCAGCTGAATAGGACGCTCACTGCTGACAGTGACTCTGATGTTCAGATTCTGACAATCGGCAGAGGTGGACATTTCCATGTCATCCACCCGAAAGCCACGGTGGCGGGTCATGCGCAGCACTCGCTCAAGCACTTCCGGACGAAACTGGGCTTCTATCTGCAAATTATGCTGGTTCATGCTTTTTTCTCCATCATCTGATCGTTGGCAACGCCCGGCGGCACCAGGGGCCAGACGTTCTCTTCCTCTGAAATCCGCACATGTAACAGATAGGCAGTGTCGGCCTGCAGCATGCGCGCGATGGCGGGCTGCACCTGCTCCTTGCGGGTTATGGTTTCGCCCGGAATGCCAAAGGCGGCAGCCATGGCCACAAAATCCGGGTTGTCGGTGAGAATGGTTTCACTGAAGCGGCCGTCAAAGAACAACTCCTGCCACTGGCGCACCATGCCCAGGCGCTGGTTGTCGAGCAGCACCATTTTTACCGGCAGCTGAGCACGCTTGAGGGTGCCCAGCTCCTGCACGTTCATCATGAAGGAGCCGTCGCCGGACACCAGTACCGACTCATGCCCGGGGCGGGCCAGCTTGGCACCGATGGCCGCAGGCAGGCCAAAACCCATGGTGCCCAGGCCGGCACTGCTGAGGTGGTTGCGCGGGCTGGTAAAGCGCATGTGCTGAGCCACCCACATCTGGTGCTGACCCACGTCACAGCTGACCATGGCGGTGTCTTCCAGGGCATCACTCAGTTGCTTGAGCATGAGCGGCGCATAGATAGCCTCACCCGGATGATCGTAACGCCACTGATGCTCGGCCTTGAGTGCCTTGCAGTGTTCGCGCCAGGGATCGATGGCCAGGCGCTCACCGGTAAGCAGCGGCAGTACTTCTTTCAGCTCGGCGTTAATACCCACCTGAGCCTGACGCACCTTGCCGAACTCGGCGGCGTCTTTATCCAGATGAATCACCTTGGCGTTAACCGCAAAGGCATCCAGCTTACCGGTCACTCTGTCATCAAAACGGGCACCGACTACAATCAGCAGATCACTCTGCTGAACAGCCAGATTGGCTGCTTTTGTTCCGTGCATGCCCAGCATGCCCAAAAACTGCTCGTGGTCGGGATTCAGCGTGCCAATTCCCTTTAGGGTGGTTACCGCCGGAATACCGCTTTGCTCGGCAAAAGCACGTAATTCTGCCTCGGCATGTCCCATGCCAACGCCACCACCAACGTAAAGGACCGGCTGGCGTGCTTCGGCCAGCATGGCCCTGGCTTTGGTCAGCGCAGCCTCATCAAGAGCGTTGGGGGCTGTGGTGCAGGGTATGGTGGGACGCGGCTCAACCAGGGCAACTTGTACGTTTTTGGGCACATCAATCAATACCGGACCTGGCCGGCCGGAACGGGCCACTTCAAAGGCTTCGGCGATGATATCGCCCAGATCTTCCACGTTTTCCACCAGATAGGAATGTTTGGTGCAGGACAGTGACATGCCCAGCACATCCACTTCCTGAAAGGCATCAGTACCGATCGCCGCCATGGGCACCTGACCGGTAATGGCTACTACCGGAATGGAGTCAAGCATGGCGTCGGCCAGACCAGTGATCAGGTTGGTGGCGCCGGGACCGGAGGTGGCCATGCACACACCTACCTGACCACTGGCTCTGGCATAGCCCACAGCGCCCAGGGCGGCGGCCTGCTCATGCCGGCACAGCAGATGCTCCACGCCGCCGTCATAGAGGGCATCATAGAGCGGCATGATGGCCCCGCCGGGATAGCCGAAGATCTGGGTTACCCCTTGTTGTTTCAGTGCCTGGACAATGTACTGTGAGCCATTCATGTGATTTTCTGTCCCTGTATTACTGGTTGCTGCCAAAGTTTTTATAAAAAAAAACCCCCGAGCTTGCTCGAGGGTTTGTGTTTTCTGCTGGCCGGTTATCGGCTTTCGTCAGTCCACAGTGCCCCGAGCGGAGATTTAATAATCACCACTAGGACCACAATAATGCTGACAAAACGCACGATGGAATTCATAAAACCAACCTAAAATAATTGCTGCTTGCCGAGGCTCTCGGCGCGTTAGGCCTATAGAACTAGCATAGTGTTCTACACTACACAAGACTTTATTGAATAAGGATCACAAAAAATGCTGATTAAAGCTTCGTCATAACCAGTTTAAAAAACCATACATTAATTCAAAGGCAAAATATAAAACCAAGGAATTTGCCATGTCTCTTGCGGTTGTGTTTGCCCGGGCCAGTTTGGGAGTATCCGCACCACTGGTTACGGTTGAAGCTCATTTGGCCAATGGTTTGCCGGCTTTCAACATAGTGGGCTTACCGGAAACCACGGTAAAGGAAGCCAGAGATCGTGTACGCAGTGCACTGATTAATGCTGGCTTTGAGTTCCCAGCCCGGCGTATTACCGTTAATCTGGCACCAGCAGACCTGCCCAAGGATGGTGGCCGTTTTGATCTGCCTATCGCCATGGCCATTCTCGCGGCCTCGGAGCAAATTCCCGATTCTTCCCTCGATGGTCTGGAATTTCTTGGTGAACTGGCACTGACCGGTGAATTACGTGGTATCAAGGGTGTCTTGCCTGCCGTACTGGCCGCCAGAGACAGTGACAGAAGACTGATCATTCCTGCAGCCAACGGTCCCGAAGCCGGCCTGCTTACTCCATGCCCAGCTTTGCTGGCAGGGCATCTGCTTAACATTACCGCCTGGCTGCAGCAGGAGGGAGAGCTAGTACATCCCGAGCCGGTTATCTGTACCGAACATGCCGGCAATACCTGTTTAAGTGATGTGATCGGCCAGGAAACAGGCAAACGGGCGCTGGAAATTGCTGCCGCCGGTGAGCACAACCTGTTATTTTTGGGGCCACCCGGCACCGGTAAAAGCATGCTTGCCAGCCGGTTATCAGATTTACTGCCCCCCATGACAGAAGCCGAGGCGCTGGAAGCCGCCGCTGTTCGCTCCATCAGTGGTCAGCCACTGGATCCTGAACGCTGGCGGCAGCGGCCGTTTCGTCAGCCTCATCATTCTTCTTCAGCTGCAGCCCTGGTAGGCGGAGGCAGTTACCCAAAACCGGGAGAGATCTCTCTGGCCCACCATGGCGTGCTGTTTCTTGATGAGCTGACCGAGTTTGAACGCCGGGTGCTGGATGCGCTGCGCGAGCCATTGGAAACCGGCAATATCAGTATTTCCCGGGCTGCTCACAGTGTCACTTTTCCTGCTCGTTTTCAGTTGATTGGTGCCATGAATCCCAGCCCCTGCGGCCATTATCAGGACGGGCTGAGCCGCAGCTCACCGGAGCAGATTTTGCGCTATCTCGGCAAAATCTCCGGCCCCTTTGTTGATCGCTTTGATCTGTCGGTAGAGCTCCCTCTGCTGCCACCCGGAGAGCTGAGCCGGCCCCGGCAAAAGTCAGAACGCTCAGCCAAGGTACGAGCTCGCGTGCTGGCGGCCCGAGAGCGGCAACAGCAAAGAGCGGGCAAACCCAATGCACGCCTGAGTGCCGCTGAACTGGACAAGCTGTGCCCATTAGCGGCCAGTGATGCAGAATTTCTGGAACAGGCACTGCAACACATGAAGCTGTCTATTCGCGCATGGCATAAGCTCATCAGGGTTGCCCGCACCATTGCCGATTTGGCCGGTGATAGCCATATTGGTCGAGAACACCTGATGGAAGCGCTGGGCTATCGTGCCATGGATCGGTTACTGACAAGACTTCGTCAGTAACCTCTGGTACAAAAACGGCCGGTAATAACCGGCCGCCGTTACTGAGTGATGGCAGTATCAGTCAGCGGAGAGCAGATATTCAACAACCCGGTAAAACCTGTCTTCCGAGCCAATCTCACTCATATTCAGCTGGTATTTGCCACGCACAATTAAGGTGGGAGTACCTCGAATATTAAACTGTTCCGTCTGCCGGTCGTATTTAGCAATCATGCCATTCAGGGCAAAGCTGTTAATAACACCGTCAAAATCCTTGGCATCTACGCCATTGGCCACGAATACCTCTTTTACATCATTGATGGAGCCGGGCACTTTTTTCTGGCGATGAATACGATCGAACATCACAGGAGTCAGCTTATCTTCCACCTTAAGCAGCTTGGCAGCTCCATAGGCACGCTGTAATACCGGTCCCAGTTCCTTTCCGAGAAAGCCTACTGGTACTTTATTTATTTCAGCTTCAGGTACCCGCTCTTCCAGTTGCTGCATCAATGGCTGAAAACTATAGCAGTGAGGACAGATATAAGAGAAAAACTCTGTCACTTCCCGCTTACTACTGGCGATTTCACTGACCACTGTGTACTCGACCCCTTCCTTAAATTCGGAAGCAGCCTGGGTCACGGGCACAAAAAACATGGCAATAAAGGCAAAAATCAACTTTTTCATCAGGTAGTCCTGTTTATGTCAGACAGCTTAAAATTAAGTAATCAGTCCCACAAGGTCAAGGATAATGGCGGAGCCGTGAGACTTTCCGCTTGTTCATTAAGAGCTGTGATTTGCTGCTGCCAGTACTCTTCAGTATTAAACCAGGGAAAGGCTGCCGGAAATGCCGGGTCGCTCCAGCGTAACGCCAGCCAGGCCATATAATTAACCATACGCAACCCCCGTAGCGGCTCTATCAGGGCAAGTTCTGCAGATTTAAATGAACGTACTGTTTCATAACCGGCGAGCAGGGTGTCAAGCTGTAACAATTGCTCTTGTCTGTCCCCACTCAGCATCATCCATAAATCCTGCACTGCCGGGCCACGCCGGCAGTCATCAAAATCCAGCAGCCAAGGGCCGTTATTCCATAGCAAATTGCCGGCATGGCAGTCACCGTGCAGCCCTGTCAGCTCTTTGGGCTGATAATACTCAATAATTCCGCGGCCAAGAGACGTCAGCGCATCAAAGAAGCGATGCTGAAGGCGAGCAGGAATCACCGCATGCCGCTCCAGTATGTTGCGGGCTTTTGATAACTCTGCCTCTGGTGCGATACCAGGCCGCAGGCTTAAGGAATGGCTTTCTCCCACCAAATGCAGGCGAGCCAGCTGCTCTCCCAGGGCTTCCAGCTGATCCAGGCTATCCTGTTCAAAGGCACGGGCCGGTACCGACTTCCATACCGAAAACAAAAGACCACCAAACTCAAACAGGCACACTCCATTCCGTTGCAGCGGCTCTGCCACCTGAACACCTTGCGCTGCAGCGGCAGTAACAAAGTCGAGTTCCTGCTCAATCTGCTCACGGCTCCAGCGTTCAGGCCGATAGAACTTGGCCACCAGAATACCGTCGTTTTCCGACTGAAAACGATAAACCCGATTTTCATAACTGTTCAGTGCCATCAGGCCACGATCCACATAAATGCCTGCGCTCGCCAGCGCTTCATCTATTACATCCGGGGTCAGTTGGTAATAATCCATAATACTCCCATAAAAAAAGCCGCAGACCTGCTGCGGCTTACTCTAGCATGCATAAATCATCAGAACTCGTTAAAGAACTTACTCTCGGTGCGCACAGATGATTTGCTGTCACTTTCATCAGCATTTTTGCGACTCATCACAAAGGTAATGTCTCTCACCGGTGCGTCGAGCAGATAAGGGTCAACAGACAGGCTGACTGGCAGGCTCATCACTTCACCGCCTTCAATACTGACTTCAGTCGGGCCAATCCAGTCAATCTCGTCCATGCCTTCCACGCTAAGCTGATAAGTAGCAGGCTCAAGTGTCTTGTTGAGCAGTTTGAGCGTATAGGTGTTTTCAATCAGCCCTTCCGACGTTTCACGGTAAAGCTGATTTCGGTCACGAATCACTTCCAGCCCCATGGGCATGATGCGGGTAGCCATAAACGCAAAGGCAGAAAGCATGATAAGCATAACAACGCCGTAGCCAATCAGCTTGGGCCTGGCTACATGAGTTTCTTTATGCTTAAGCTTATGCTCTGTGGTGTAGCTGATAAGACCCGGCTCATAGCCCATCCGCTCCATGGTCTGATCACAAGCATCGATACAGGCACCACAGTTGATACATTCATATTGCAGGCCATCACGAATATCGATACCCGACGGACATACCTGCACACACATATCACAATCAATGCAGTCTCCCAGGCCCAGCTCTTTAGGATCCTTCTTGCGTGGACGCGGGCCCCGGTTTTCGCCACGTTCAGCATCATAGCTGACAATAAAGGTGTCTTTATCAAACATGGCTGACTGAAAACGAGCATACGGGCACATATGAGTACACATAATGGTGCGCATAAAGCCCGCATTACCATAGGTACAAAAAGCAAAGAACAGCACCCAGAATCCTACCCAAAAGCTGGCGGAAAAGGTGAGCAGCCCCCATGCCAGCTCCTGAGCCGGCACAAAGTAGGCAATAAAGGTGAAACCAGTAAGCAGCGATACTGCCAGCCAGCCAGTGTGTTTGGCAGCCTTGCGCCAGATTTTGTTAAAGCTCCAGGGTGCCTTGTCGAGCTGACGACGTTTATTGGCGCTGCCTTCAAACTTTTCTTCAAACCAGATAAAGATAAAAGTCCATACCGTTTGCGGACACAGATAACCGCACCAGACCCGGCCAAGAAAAGTAGTCATAAAGAACAGACCGAAGGCAGCTATCATAAACAGCAACGCCAACAGAGTGAGATCCTGCGGCCATAGCGTAGTTCCAAAAATATGGAATCGCTGCTGCTCTACATCCAGCAATATTGCCTGACTGCCATTCCACTGAATCCAGGGTCCTACCAGGAACACCAGCATCAACAGCCAGCCCATCTGCTTGCGCACACGCTGCCATTTACCGGTTTGTGCCCTGACATAAATATGACCGTCATCAGCTGGTCGGTGAGAACGTTTTTTGGGAGTGACGTCTTTAACGTCAATTCTGCTTTTTTTATCAGTCATTGCTGCTCACATCGTTGCTTCAGTTGTTGTCTGGATCTGCCACAAGATGTAACCCCTTGTTAACATGCAGATAAAATGCTACTTATGGCGCATTTTGCGTCAAAAACGAAGGCTAAAAGGTGACCGGGATCACTTTTCTATTGAACGGACTTCCTTGTATCCATCCAGTGCTTCCATGATAGGGCATTCTGGTTGCTGATCTCCATGACATTGATCAGCCAAACAGCGTAAACCCTGCAGAAGTTGTTGCATCTGAGCAATCCGCTGTTCAAGTTCAGCGATTTTAGCCAAGGTCAGCGCTTTTACCTCTGCGCTGGTTCTGCATTCATTATCATGCAGTATCAACAGTTCCCGGCACTCATCAAGGTTAAAACCGGCTTCCCGGGCATTTTTGATAAAACGAATACGACGCAGCAGGCTGTCGTTATAACTGCGATAACCGTTATCTGCCCGTTCCGGTTCAGGAATAAGACCAATGGATTCATAATAGCGAAGGGTTTTGGCAGTCAGGCCGGTTAACCTGGCGACCTTGCTGATATTCATGGCTGGCTCCGCAGACACTAAACATGTTTCAACCATAACCTTTCCCCTTGGGTAAAGGTCAAGCCAATTATCAGCCATAACGAAAAAAGCCCGATACATCAGTATCGGGCTTTTCTAATAGAGTGTTTGACTGTGACCTACTTTCACATGGCAGCTGCCACACTATCATCGGCGCGGTTGCGTTTCACTTCTGAGTTCGGCAAGGGATCAGGTGGTACCACAACGCTATGGCAGTCAAACAAATTTTGGTGCTGATACCCGGATTTGAACTGGGGACCTCACCCTTACCAAGGGTGCGCTCTACCGACTGAGCTATATCAGCAAAATTGGGTGCCTGGCAGTGACCTACTTTCACATGGCAGCTGCCACACTATCATCGGCGCGGTTGCGTTTCACTCCTGAGTTCGGCATGGAATCAGGTGGTTCCACAACGCTATGGCCGCCAGGCATTAAACTTGAATTCGAAAAAAGCTGTTTTGATGAATCTGTTTTGTTCTCGAGACCGCAAGTCTCTCACACTTCTTGGGTGTTGTATGGTTAAGCCGCACGGGTCATTAGTACAGGTTAGCTGCACGCCTCACAGCGCTTCCACACCCTGCCTATCAACGTCCTGGTCTCGGACGGCCCTTTAGAGGTATCAAGTACCTAGGGATGACTCATCTCGAGGCTCGCTTCCCGCTTA
>NZ_KB908458.1 GCF_000381965.1 Oceanimonas smirnovii ATCC BAA-899 | reverse complement strand
AGCTAACCTGTACTAATGACCCGTGCGGCTTAACCATACAACACCCAAGAAGTGTGAGACCTTGCAGGCTCAAGAGCACAAAGAAATTCATCACCAAGCTTTTTTCGAATTCAAGTTTAATGCCTGGCGGCCATAGCGTTGTGGAACCACCTGACTCCATGCCGAACTCAGTAGTGAAACGCAACCGCGCCGATGATAGTGTGGCAGCTGCCATGTGAAAGTAGGTCACTGCCAGGCACCCAATAAGAAAAAGCCCTTCACTGATGTGAAGGGCTTTTTTCGTTTCTGTATTTTGTGTTTGCAGGCCCCGTTTTATACGGGGCGTATGCATTTATTGCCCGGTTAAACCGGGCCTACAAAACCTCATTATTCAGCAGCAGCTTCAGCTCAACGATACCGTCTTCCAGCTGCATTCTGGTGTTAAAGCCCAGCTTGCGGGCCAGCATCACCATGCCCCGGTTCGATGGCATTGTGATACCGCTCAGGCTGTTGAGACCGCGCTGCCGGGCATAACGAATGATCTTCTCCATCAGCATACGGCCCAGTCCCACGCCCTTGAGATCCGAGCGTACCAGCACAGCAAACTCGGCATCGTTATTGTCAGGATCAGAAACTGCCCGTACTACACCAAGAATGCTGCCATTACTGGCCACGGCTACAAAGGCCATTTCCCGGTCATAATCTATCTGAGTCATATGAGCCAGTTCTTCATGGCCGATCACCACATCGGCAAAGAAGCGTTTATATCTGTCTTCATCAGTAACATGGCTGACAAAATCCTGATGGGCTGGCTCATCTTCGGGGAGTATGGGCCTTAGAGTGACCGGAGTGCCATCTTTAAGCACAGTACGCTCTTCCCACTCTTTGGGGTAAGGCCGGATAGCAAGCCGGGTCTGGCCATCTCCTTCAAAGGGAGTGAGCTTCATGCTTACATCCAGTGCAATCAGTTCGCTACCGGTGGCCAGCAGCGGATGAATATCGAGGCTGACAATCTCCGGGTGGTTGATAATCAGATGAGATACCTGAGTCAGTACCCGGCATACCGCCATCATATCCATGGGGTGCTGAGAGCGGTTTGCACGCACCTTGCCGCTTTTAAGCGCATTAATAACCAGATAGCGGGCCAGGGTCATGTTTAAGGGGGGTAATGCCACTGCGGCCTGCTCTTCTCCTTCCAGATCCACACCGCCGTCACCCAGCAGAATGACCGGACCAAACACGGGATCTGAGCGAACCGCTATATGCAGCTCCTGAGAGCCTGCCCGGCGCGCCATGCGCTGTACCATCAAACCGTGTATACGAGCACTGGGGTATGCCTGCCGCACCCGGTCGAGCAGTGCATCGGCAGCCTGAGCCACCTCTGCGGCCGAACGCAGGTTGAGCACTACGCCCGACACTTCCGATTTATGCACAATATCGGGAGATCGCAGCTTGATCGCCACAGGATAACCAATTTGTTCGGCAATATGGGCTGCTTCGGTGCCGTCAGTGGCAATCCAGGTCGGCAAAACGTCAATGCCATAAGCGGCCATCAGCCGGCTCACTTCATGAGTATCGAGCTGGTTCAGTCCTTCTTCAAAAGCCTGACCAATGAGCTTGCGGACTGTGTCGCCATCACTAGGCATGTCTGAAATGGACTCGGGGGTTTCCATCAGCTGTTTTTGGTTACGTCGATATTCCACCATATGCATAAAAGCACCGGCAGCGCTTTCCGGCGTGCGATAGGTGGGAATGCCGGCTTCGGTAAAGCAACGGCGGGCTTCAAAAGCGCTGGTTTCACCGGACCAGTTGGTCAGAATATTAAAACGTTTGGCTCTGGGGTGAGAGCGCAGTACTTCAATCAGCTCTTTGGCGACTTTTGTGCTGTTTACCGCAGCCGAGGGCGCATGCATGATCAGAATGGCATCAAAATCGTCACTATCGAGCAGTACCCGAAGGCTGGCCACGTAGCGCTCTACTGGTGCATCACCGACGATGTCGATGGGGTTGGTGCGAGACCAGGATGGCGGCAATACGTTGTCCAGTGCCGCGCGTGTTGTGTCGGTCAGGCTGGCCAGCTTGCCGCCCCGGGCCAGCAGGGTGTCGATGGCATTGATGGCCGGACCACCGCCATTGGTGAGAATAACCAGCCGCTCGCCCCGCAGACTGTGTGAATGGTTCAGGGTTTCTACCGCGGCAAACAAGTCGTGAGTGTCGCGCACTCTCAGCATGCCGGCCCGGCGAATGGCGGCATCGTAGGCTGAGTCCATGCCCACATGGCCGCCGGTATGAATATGACCCAACTGAGCGCCAATACGGGTTTTGCCGCTTTTGACCACCAGCACAGCCTTGTTGCGGGACGCGGCACGGGCTGCAGACATAAAGGCACGGGCATCCTGCACGGCATCCATATACAGCAAAATGGAATTGGTGTGCCGGTCCCGGGACAGGTAATCGAGCAGCTGAGCAAAGTCGATATCGCAGGCATCACCCAGGGAGATAAAATGAGAGAAGCCGATATCGTTATGCCGTGCCCAGTCCAGAATCGTCGCACACACCGCAGAAGATTGTGAAACAAAGGCAATTCGCCCTTTTTTGGCCGGAAAAGGGGCAAAACTCACATTTAACCCCAGATGCGGCAGTATTACCCCCATGCTGTTAGGGCCTAACAGGCGCATACGGTGCTGGCGGGCGCTGGCTTTCATTTGCTCCAGCTGCTCATTAGTGGTGCCGGCAGCAAGAATAATGGCGGCTTTACAGCCCTTTTGTCCCAGTTGTTCGATAATCTCTGTATTTTTCTCTGCCGGTGTGCAGATAATGGCCAGATCAGGAACGCGCGGCAGGCTGGCGATATTCGGATAAGCCATCACTCCGGCCACGGCCTCGTATTTGGGGTTAACCGGCATAACGGGGCCGCTGAAATTGCCGGCCAGCAGGTTTTTCATTACCAGTTTGCCGGCACCGTCGTCCCGGTGGGAAGCTCCGATAACGGCAATACTGGCAGGCCTGAACAGGGCATCGAGTCCTTGCTGGGGCATAGCGTCTCCTCAAAAGGGATATGTGGCACCAAACTAATATTTGAATCATATTATCAGCCTGTTATCCATTTTGTGTTGACCATGAACAAACGCCACCGGAGACTGTGATGGAAGTCTGGTTACTGTTTATTCCCGCCTGTCTTGCCCTGAATCTGACCCCCGGGCCGGATATCTTTTTTATCCTTTCTCAGGCCCTGGGTGGCCATCGTCGCGCCGGCATGCTGGCGGCGCTCGGGCTTGGGATCTCTTATCTTGGCCATACTTTGCTGGCAGTGGTGGGATTATCGGCGCTGGTGTTGCAGTCGGCTACCGCCTTTACCCTGATCAAGTATGCCGGTGCGGCTTATCTGTTCTATCTGGGCTGGAGCAGCCTGCGTCATGCCAGCAGGCTGGCGTTACCTGCCGCTGCTAATGAGCAAAGCAGCTGGCGTATTTTCAGGCAAGGGCTGACCGTGGGCCTGCTTAACCCCAAAGTAGCGCTGTTTTTCCTCGCGTTTCTGCCCCAGTTCGTCACTTTTGACGGTGGTTCGGTGCCGTTACAGTTGCTGCAACTGGGGCTGGTGTTTACTCTCACCGCCACTCTGTGCAACGGCGGCTACGGTTTGCTGGGGCAGCGGCTGCAGCGCAGCCTGGCAGGCCGGGAGCGTTTTTCCGTTTATCTGGGCCGGATCTCGGGAATACTGATGATGGTACTGGGTGCCCGGCTGGCACTAAGTCGCTGATTCAGCCAAACAGCCGCTCGCGGAACATGAAGAACACGGCACCCAGCAGGCAGAGCCCGGCCCAGACAAAGTCCATACGAAAGGGCTCTTTCAGGTAGAGTATGGAAAAGGGCACGAATACCGACAGGGTGATCACCTCCTGCAGGATCTTGAGCTGACCCACATTGACCACCTGAGCGCCAATGCGGTTGGCCGGCACCTGCAGCAGGTATTCAAACAGTGCTATGCCCCAGCTGACCAGGGCGGCCCAGATCCAGGGGCTGTGCTGCATATTTTTTAGATGCCCGTACCAGGCAAACGTCATGAAAATGTTGCTGAGGATCAGCAGACTGATGGTAATGGCCAGTGGCGGCATAAGGACTCTCCGTGAACAGGGCCGGCGAATTATTATACCGGGCTGATTCTGGCGCAAGCCGTAACCGGGCTATTTATTACTGCCTCTTAACTTGCCTGGCACCTCGGAGGTAAACTAGCTGCAGACACTGTAGCAAAGGATTACCTATGTCATTTCCGACCATTGAGGATTATGTCGGCAACACGCCGCTGGTGCGCCTGCAGCGTATGACCAATCACACCAACAGTTGTGTGCTGGTCAAGCTGGAAGGCAATAACCCGGCTGGCTCGGTAAAAGACAGACCGGCCCTGAACATGATTCAGCAGGCCGAGCTGCGCGGTATCATCAAGCCTGGCGATACCCTGATTGAAGCCACCAGCGGCAACACCGGCATTGCTCTGGCGATGGCCGCCGCCATCAAGGGCTACAAAATGGTGCTGATCATGCCCGACAACTCCACCGAAGAGCGCAAGGCCTCCATGCGCGCCTATGGTGCCGAGCTTATTCTGGTGAGCAAGGCAGAAGGCATGGAAGGCGCCCGGGATCTGGCGGAGCAAATGGCCGCCGAAGACAAGGGCGTGATCCTTGACCAGTTCAACAACCCGGACAACCCGCAAGCCCACCTGCTCTCCACCGGCCCCGAGATCTGGCAGCAAACCGACGGCCGTATTACCCACTTTGTGTCCAGCATGGGCACCACCGGCACCATCATGGGCGTGTCCCAATACCTCAAGGCGCAGAACCCGGAGGTGCAGATTGTGGGCCTGCAGCCCTGCGAAGGCAGCCATATTCCGGGCATTCGGCGCTGGCCCGAGGCCTATCTGCCAGGCATCTTTGACAAAAGCCGGGTGGATTCGGTGCTGGATATCAGCGAAGAAGAAGCTAAGGCTACCATGCTGCGCCTGGCACGAGAGGAAGGCATTTTCTGCGGCGTCAGCTCCGGCGGTGCCGTGGCCGGCGCGCTGAAACTGGCGGAGCAAGTGGATAACGCCGTGATTGTGGCTATTGTCTGCGATCGGGGCGACCGCTACCTGTCATCGGGTGTGTTTAACGGTTAACCGCAGCTTGAAGCTGACAGCGCGAAGTCGCCCGGTATTGTTTTTGGAATATGCGGCCATTAAACATGAAAATCACGCTGTGAATACCCAAAAGGCCGCATCTGCGGCCTTTCTTTCAGCTTCCAGCTTCAGGCTTTCAGCTGTTGCCCTTTCAGGCCGATAACGCCAGCTTGCTTTCGGTGAGCTGGCGGTCGCCGGCGTAGAGGCGGCCCTGCTGGCCACCCAGATACAGGGTCTGGCCTCGTTCTACATTACTTAGCTGATGCTGGGGCAGCTCGGCTTCCAGCAGCGGGCCCGGCCAGCCGGCAGGCTCCAGCTCCAGATGCACCATGGCACCGCGGGGGTTCACGTCGGTAACCCGCACCGGCAGCGGATGACTGCTGCTTGCCTCGGCCTGCAGGCCGATCTCGTGGGGGCGCAGATACCAGCTGGCGGCTCCGCTGTGTTGTGCCGCCGCCGGCAGTGCCAGGCCATGGTCACCCACGCGAAAACGGCCACCCGCCAGCTCGCCGTCGATTTTGGCCACCTCGCCCAGAAACTCCAGCACAAAGCGGCTGGCGGGCTGCTGCCATACGGTGTTGGGGCTGCCAATCTGCTCAATGCGGCCCTGGCTCATCACCACCACCTGATCCGACACATCCAGCGCCTCTTCCTGATCGTGAGTCACGAACACGCTGGTGAAGTGCAGATCGTCGTGCAGCCGGCGCAGCCAGCGGCGCAAGTCTTTACGCACCTGAGCATCCAGGGCACCAAAGGGCTCGTCCAGCAGCAGCACCCGCGGCTCCACCGCCAGTGCCCGCGCCAGGGCCACCCGCTGACGCTGGCCACCGGACAGCTGGGACGGAAAGCGGTCGGCCAGGTGTGACAGCTGGATCATTTCCAGCAGCTTGCCCACCCGGGTTTTAATCTCGGCGGCGGACGGGCGTTCCTTTCTCGGCTTGATGGTCAGGCCAAAGGCGATGTTGTCGAACACCGTCATATGGCGGAACAGGGCGTAATGCTGAAACACAAAGCCCACCTTTCGATCCCGGGCGTGCAGCCCGGTTACGTCGGTGCAGCTGAAGTGAATGCGACCAGCATTGGCCTGCTCCAGCCCGGCAATAATGCGCAGCAGCGTGGTTTTGCCCGAGCCGGACGGCCCCAGCAGGCCCACCAGCTGACCACTGGGCAGATCCAGGTTAATGTCGTGCAGTACCCGAGTCTTGCCGAAGGATTTCTGAATGCCGTCAATGCGAATGCTCATGCCGGTTACTCCTGTTCACTGGCGCTGTGCAGACGCCACTCGAGGTAAGATTTGATCATCAGGGTGACCACTGCCATCAGGGTCAGCAGGGCGGCGGCGGTAAAGGCACCCACGGCGTTGTAGTCCTGGTGCAGCAGCTCCACATGTAGCGGCAGGGTGTTGGTTTCGCCGCGAATACCGCCGGACACCACCGACACGGCACCAAACTCGCCCACCGCCCGGGCGTTGGTGAGGATGACGCCGTACAGCAGCGCCCAGCGAATATTGGGCAGGGTCACCTTGCGGAACAACTGCCAGCCGCTGGCCCCCAGCAGCACGGCGGCCTCTTCCGAATCGGTGCCCTGGCTGCTCATCAGCGGCACCAGCTCCCGCACCACAAAGGGGCAGGTTACGAACACCGTCACCATCACAATGCCGGGCCAGGCAAACATCAGCTGCATATCGTGGCTGTCGAGCCAGCCGCCCACCGGGCCGTTGACGCCGTACATCAGCAGATAAAGCAAACCGGCCACCACCGGCGACACCGCAAAGGGCACGTCCATCAGGGTCAGCAGCAGCTGGCGGCCGGGAAAGCGAAAACGGGTGACCAGCCAGGCCAGCAGAGTGCCGAACAGCAGGTTGATGGGCACGGTAATGGCCGCCACCAGCAGGGTCAGGCCAATGGCGTGCAGCATGTCGGGCTCATTCAGGTTGTCGATCACGCCCCCCACACCGGCGGCCAAAGCGCCGGCAAAGATGGCAATCATCGGCACCACCAGCAACAACAGGGTCAGCACCACGCCGGTGCCAATCAGCAGCCAGCGGCCCCAGGGGCGGGAAGCCTTGAACGTGAGCGTCTGTTCCATCAGGCGTTACCTCGAATGCGGCGCATAAAGCGGCTTTGCAGGGTGTTGATGGCAAACAGCAGCACAAACGAGGCCAGCAGCACCAGGCTGGCAATGGCGCTGGCGGCGGCGTAGTCGAACTCCTGCAGCCGAATAAAGATCATCAGCGAGGTGATTTCGGTCTGCCAGGGCATGTTGCCGGCAATAAAGATGACGGCGCCAAACTCCCCCAGACTGCGGGTAAATGACAGCGCGGTGCCGGTAAACAGTGCCGGGCGCAGCTCGGGCAGCACCACGCGAGTAAAGGCCTGCCAGGGGCTGGCCCCCAGGGTGGCGGCGGCTTCTTCATATTCCGGGCCCAGGTCTTCCAGCACCGGCTGCACCGTGCGCACCACAAAGGGCACGCTGGTAAACACCATGGCCACGACGATGCCCACCCAGGTGTAGGACACCTTGATACCCAACTCCGCCAGCCAGGCACCGTACCAACCATTGGTGGCAAACAGCGAGGCCAGGGTCAGGCCCGCCACGGCCGTGGGCAGAGCAAAGGGCAGGTCCATCAGGCCGTCGAGCAGGGCCCGGCCGGGAAAACGGTAGCGGGTGAGGATCCAGGCCATCAGCAGACCAAAGGCCATGTTGAACAGGCTGGCCACGGCGGCGGCGCTGAGGGTCACCTTGTAGGTGGCCACCACCCGCGGGTCTGTCACCACTTGCCAATATTGCTCCCAGCCCATCTGGCTGGTGTTCATCACCAGCCCGGTGAGCGGCAGCAATATGATCAGGCTGACGAACAGCAGGCTGGTGCCCAGGCTCAGGGTAAAGCCCGGCAGCACCCGCTTGGAAGCACCCAGCAACGCCGCCATGGCTTAGCGGGCCTCGGCTTGCAGCTGATCCAGGCTGCCGCCATTAGAGAAGTGATCCTGCATGGCCTGCTCCCAGCTGCCAAAGATCTCTTCCACGGTAAACAGCTCGGTGGCCGGGAACTGATCGGCCACTTCGGCGGCCACTTCTTCGTGATGCACCCGGTAGTTGTAGCTGGCCAGAATGCGCTGAGCCTCTGGGGTGTAGAGGAACTCCAGATAGGCTTTGGCGGCGTCGGCGGTGCCGTTGCGCTCCACGTTGCGGTCAATCCAGGTCACCGGGAACTCGGCCAGCACATCCACCGGCGGTACCACCCGCTCAAAGGCCTGATCCGGGTACTGGGCAATGATGTTGTTCACTTCCGATTCAAAGGTGATCAGCACATCACCAATGCCACGGTCCACAAAGGTGGTGGTGGCACCCCGGCCGCCGGTGTCGAACACGGCTACCTGCTTCACCAGCTTGCCCATGTGCTCGCGGATCTTGGCTTCGTCGCCGTCAAAGGCCTTGTGGGCGGCGCCCCAGGCGGCCAGATAGGTGTAACGGCCATTACCGGAGGTTTTAGGATTGGGGAATACCAGCTGCACGTCGTCCCGGGTCAGATCGTCCCAGCCCTGCACCTGCTTGGGGTTATCCTTGCGTACCAGAAATGCCATGGTGGAGTAGTAGGGGGAGCTGTCGTTGGGCAGGCGGGCCTTCCAGTCTTCGGGGATCAAATTACCCTTCTGGTGCAGCACATCCACATCGGTGGTCTGGTTGTAGGTCACCACATCGGCGCGCAGGCCCTGCAAAATGGCCTGGGCCTGGCGGGATGAACCGGCATGGGATTGCTTGATCTCCAGGGTCTCACCAGTTTGCTCTTGCCAGTGTTTCACAAACACCGGGTTGATGTCGGCAAACAGCTCGCGGGCGATGTCGTAGCTGCTGTTGAGCAGCTCTTTGGCCTGCAGCGGCAGGGCGGTGGCGCTCACGCCGGCGGCAAACAGCACAGAGGCCAGAAGGGATTTGCGCATGATCCAACTCCAAACAAAAATGAAGAAACTGTAATCGATTCTAATATGCGCAAAAGATATTTAAACTAACTTTGATAGTTGCTTTTGGAATATATAAGCAAGGGTGGATATAAGGGACAAAAAAGGCCTGCATTCGCAGGCCTTTTCAGTATCAGAGTTCCGCTCAGGAAGCGGGTTTTTCCTGCTTCTCCGGTACCAGCGGAATGGCCGGTTTGGCAATGAGGGAGCGGGTGTCTTCGATAGCCTCGGTCAGGATCACCTGAATGTGCTGGCCCAGCTCGTATACCGGCTGTTTGTCGAGATAGACGCGGCCGTCATCCCAGCTGCATTCCAGCCGATCCCGGTTGGGCAGGATCAGGGAGGACGGCATAAACACCACGGCACCGTTTTCCTGCAGGCGCAGCTTCACGCCGCCGCGGCCGATGTCGATAATCTCGGCATCAAACACATGGCCGCCAGCCACCGCCGGCTGCAGATAGCGCACATACAGCCAGTCGGCAATGTCGCGCTCGGCACGGCGGTGCATGCGGCGTTGCTCCGAGAGGTGCACGGCCAGCTCGGCGTTGGGCGCGTGAGCATCGTGGGCCTTCTCGGCCAGAATGGCCTTGATCAGCCGGTGGTTGATGATGTCGCCGTATTTACGAATGGGCGAGGTCCAGGTGGCGTAGGCGTCCAGACCCAGGCCGTAGTGCTCACCCGGAGCCGTACTCATGGCGGCGTAAGACTGGAAGCGGCGCACCCGGTTGTCCAGATAGCTGGTGTCGCGGCTATCCAGCCAGCGGCGCAGCTCACAGAAACCTTCCAGGGTGGTGATTCTGTCGAGGTCTACCGGTGCATCATGCTCTTTCAGCAGTTCCTGCAGCTGGGCCAGTTTTTCTTCGTCAAAGCCGGCGTGCACGTTGAATACACCGGTGCCGCAGTGTTTGGTCAGCCAGTTGCCGCAGGCCAGGTTGGCGGCAATCATCGACTCTTCCACCATCAGGTTGGCAATGCGGCGGTGGTCGGCATGAATGGCCACCACGTTGCTGGCATCGTCCAGTTCAAAACGGAAGTCGGGGCGGTCCGGGAACACAATGGCGTGAGTGCTGCGCCAGTTGTTGCGGGCCAGGGTCATGGTGTTCAGCTCGCGCAACTGCTCGGCAATCACTTCGCTTTCGGGCTGCCAGTCGCCGGTGCCTTCAATCCAGTCGGAGACCTTGTTATAGGCCAGGCGGGCGTGGGAGCGAATGCGGGCGGCAAAAAAGTCGGCGTTGTCGGCCACTTTGCCGTCGGCGTTAATATGAATGCGGGCGCAAAGGGCGTGACGGTCTTCCCCTTCTTTCAGGGAGCACAGCTCATCGGCCAGGGTGCGCGGCAGCATGGGAATGTTGCGGCCCGGCAAATACACGGTAAAGGCGCGCTCGGCGGCTACTTTGTCCATGTCGCTGTCGTGGGCTACATAAGCGGTGGGATCGGCAATGGCCACCAGCAACTCCCAGCCGCCGTCATCCAGCTTTTTCACGCTCAAAGCGTCGTCCATATCCTGAGTGGACTCGCTGTCGATGGTGAAAAAGGGCACTTCGGTCAGGTTCTGGCGGGGCAGAGTGTCGTCCAGCAGCTCCCACTGTTCCCGGTCCTGAGGGGCCTGGTTGGCCAGGCTATTGCGGGCCAGCACCACCCACCAGGGGGCAATGGGGTCTTCCACGCCGGCAATCACTTCTACCACATCAGCAAAAAAGCCATTGTCTTTCAGGGCGTGACGCTTGAGATCCGCCAGCACCCAGTCGCCATCTTTCAGGTCCTTGTCGTTCATTCCCTTGATGGTGCGAGCCTTGATGGCGTCTTTCATCAGCGGGTGATCGGGCACAATATTGAGCCGGTCACGGAACCACTTTACCCGGGCCACAAAGCGGGTCAGGCCAGGCTCGATCAGGGTCTCGGGCTCCACCATCTCCTTGTCGTTCTCGGTGCGCAGCACGGCGGTAATGTGATCGCCATGCATCACCTTTTTCATGTGCGGGGGCGGAATGAAATAGCTTTCCTTGTCACTGACTTCGAGAAAGCCGAAGCCCTTGGAGGTGCCTTTGACCATGCCTTCCTTGGTGGGAAGGGTGTCGCGGATTTGTTGCTTGAGCTGAGCCAGCAGGGGATTGTCTTGAAACATGTGTTTGGGAACCTGTCGAAATATCGGCCTGACTATACGGATTTACCCTCAAAATGCCAAGAAAACCTTGCCTTTTGCACCAGTTTGGTGCGCTTTTTGTGGCTGTTTTATAAACAGCCTGATCCATAAACCAGAGTAAGGTGATTAACGTCCGGCTGGCCTTGAGTGGTGACGCCGTTGTGCAGCAAATAACGCAGGCCGTCGACCTGAGCCGGGCTGTCCGGTGTCAGCTCCCCCGCCAGTTGTGCAATATGCTGATTGGCCAGGCCGCTTTCCAGATTGCCCGCCAGCATCACCTGCAGCCCTTGCGCTAGTGCCGTATTGGCCCACTGCCGGCACAAGGCCGGCTCGCCCAGCAGGGAGGGGCGCAGTACCAGGGCTTTCAGCCCTTCAAACACCGCCGGAAGTTTATCGCCACAGCGATCAGCACTGATGGCCACCGGCCAGCCATTCCGTTGGGCAAGTGTGCGAGTGTCGGCCGCGCTGGCACCGGGGTCCAGCAGCCAGTCGGTAGCGCGACCACCGGTATGTCGCCACAGTTCAGCCAGCTGTGCTTCGCTGAGCCGGCCGCCGGCATCCAGCACCAGCCTGAGGCCGGGCACCAGAATGGACAGCTCGCGCACCAGGCCGGCGTCAAGCTGCACATCGCCGGTAAGGGTCAGCCAGGCTTGAACAGGGTGCTCCCTGCGGCAGCGCCAGGCGCGAATAATGGCTTCGCGCTCGCCTTCCAGCAGCGGCAGGCTGGGAGCAGGAGAAGCTGTGAGTGGCGTGAGCGCGCAACCCAGTCCAAAGCGCACCCAGGGTGAGGTGGCTGTATGTTCAAGGCCTTGTTCCAGCCGCGCGCAGGCGGTCAGCAGTTCGGTTTCTGTTGCTGCTATATCGGCGGTGACCGGGGGTGCCACCTCGCCCCAGTGACCGTTAATACATATATACAAGCCATGGCGGCGGCGCACGGCAACGCCGTCGATCACTTTTTCTTTGGTCAGGGGCAGGGCATAACGATATACGGAAACAGACATAAACAGGTGCTCTCATACTTATTTTCACATAAAGGTAACATGCTGCCCTGATAAGCAACAGCGGTGTTTATTGAGTATCATGGAGCGCTTTATATAAGTGGAATTGTGTTTGTGATGCCCCTGAACATCTGGCTGCTGGCCATTCGGCCCAAAACCCTGCCGCTGGCGGTGGCTTCCATTGTGTTGGGAGCCGCCAGTGCCGGCACTATAAATGTTGGTGTGCTGGCCCTGGCCCTGCTCACGGCCCTGTTACTGCAGATTCTGTCGAATCTGGCCAACGATTACGGCGACGGTCTGCGCGGCACAGATGGTCATGAGCGCACCGGCCCGGTACGAGTGCTGGCTTCGGGGCGAGTGTCGGTGGCTCAGCTGCGCCGGGCCATAATAGTGGTGATTTTACTGGCACTGACAAGCGGACTGGCGTTGCTGGCCCTGGCGTTGGGTCACGACCTTGCCGCCTGGCTGGGCTTTTTGCTGCTGGGGGCGTTATCTGTGCTGGCGGCACTGGGTTATACCCTGGGCCGGCGGCCCTATGGTTATTCCGGGCTGGGCGATGCGGCAGTATTTGTGTTCTTTGGCCCGGTAGCGGTGCTGGGCACTGGCTGGCTGATGCGGCCGGAGCTTGCCGCTGCCGGCAGCTGGGCAGCGCTGGTGGCAGGCTTGCTGTCGATGGCGGTGCTCAATATCAATAATATTCGCGACATGGCGGGTGATGCTCAGGCGGGCAAACACACGCTTGCTTTACGGCTGGGGCTGCCCCGGGCACGGGCCTGGCAGGCCGGGCTGCTGGCGTTGGCGGTGCTGGCAGCCGAACGGCTAATGACCGGCTGGGGGTATCTGGCCTTGGCAGGGTTGTGGCCGCTGGCAATAGGACTAAAGCTGGTGCTGACCCGTGAAGGTGGTGAATTAAACCAGGCATTGGCGCAGACGGCCAAAGGCACTTTAATGCTCACAGCGGGGCTGGCCCTGGGGTTAATAACATCTTGAATAAATGGGCTTTTGTGGCACTTTTTGTTGGGATTCACTGCGTTCATCCGCAACCTACGGACTAAAAGTGTGCAGACAGCTTAGTGATTACACTAAGCAGCAGTGGGGATTACCGGAGCCTTGAAGCGTGTCGGCGGAGCGTAACCGCACTGATACTTCGTATTGTGGGGCGGCAGGTCATTCACCATCAGCCGCTTATGCAAAAAAGTAATGGCCTGCTGCCATTTTGGCTGTTGCCTGGCAATGAATCACCTTTGCTTTTGTGAACTTGGTCTGGTTATACTGCGACCATCTTGTCGGAGTGCCCTCATGGGGCTGAGACCGCGAAAGCGGGATCCGTTGAACCTGATCAGGCTAATACCTGCGAAGGGAAGCAAGTAAAGAACCCGCCACCGGATGTAGGCAGTTCTTTATCAACACTCCCGACAAGCATTTTCACCACAATGGACGCAAAAGTGAGATTGCTATGTCAACAAAAGTAAACCGTCGTGAAGTTCGCAGCCAGGCCCAGGAATATATTCACAACCTGAAGGGCGAACCCTTTCCGAATTCCTCCCGCATTTATCTCGACGGCTCACGCCCCGACATAAAAGTCGCCATGCGCGAAATCGCCCTGGCCGACAGCTATAAAGGCGGCACTGAAGAAAACCCCATTTTCGAGCCCAACGATCCGGTACCGGTATATGACACCTCAGGTGCCTACGGCGATCCCGAGTCTGAAATTGATGTGCGCCGGGGTCTGCCTCAGCTGCGCCGGGACTGGATTCTGGAGCGTAACGACACCGTAGAGCTGGAAAGCGTCACCTCCGAGTTTACTCAGCAGCGCATGGCCGACGATGGTCTGGATCACCTGCGCTTTGAGCACCTGCCCAAGCCGCGCAAGGCCAAGGCCGGCCACTGCGTCACCCAGATGCACTACGCCCGTAAAGGCATTATCACTCCCGAGATGGAATACATCGCCATTCGCGAAAACATGGGCCGTGAGCGGGTGCGGGACGAACTGCTGCTCAGGCAGCACAAGGGCGAGAGCTTTGGTGCCAATCTGCCGGAAAACATCACCCCAGAATTTGTGCGCAAGGAAGTGGCCGAAGGCCGCGCCATCATTCCCGCCAACATCAACCACCCGGAAGCCGAGCCCATGATCATCGGCCGCAACTTCCTGGTGAAGATCAACGCCAACATCGGCAACTCGGCAGTGACCTCTTCCATTGAAGAAGAAGTGGAAAAACTGGTGTGGTCCACCCGCTGGGGTGCCGACACCGTCATGGATCTGTCCACCGGCCGCTACATTCACGAAACCCGTGAGTGGATTTTGCGCAACAGCCCGGTGCCCATCGGCACCGTGCCCATCTACCAGGCCCTGGAAAAAGTGAACGGCGTGGCCGAAGACCTGAACTGGGAAGTATTCCGCGACACTCTGATCGAGCAGGCCGAGCAGGGCGTGGACTACTTCACCATTCACGCCGGCGTGCTGCTGCGCTATGTGCCCATGACCGCCAAGCGGGTGACCGGCATTGTGTCCCGCGGTGGCTCCATCATGGCCAAGTGGTGCCTCACCCACCACAAGGAAAGCTTCCTCTACGAGAACTTCCGTGAAATCTGTGAAATCTGTGCCGCTTACGATGTGTCCCTGTCACTGGGTGACGGCATGCGCCCGGGCTCGGTGGCCGATGCCAACGACGAGGCCCAGTTTGCCGAACTGTATACGCTGGGTGAGCTGACCAAGATCGCCTGGGAATATGACGTGCAGGTGATCATTGAAGGCCCGGGTCACATTCCCATGCACATGATCAAGCGCAACATGGAAGAGCAACTCGAGCACTGCCACGAAGCGCCTTTCTATACCCTTGGCCCGCTGACCACCGACATTGCCCCGGGTTACGACCATTTCACCTCTGGTATCGGTGCCGCGCTGATCGGCTGGTATGGCTGTGCCATGCTCTGTTACGTTACTCCCAAGGAGCACCTGGGGCTGCCCAACAAGGAAGACGTGAAACAGGGCCTGATCACCTACAAGATCGCCGCTCATGCCGCCGACCTGGCCAAGGGCCATCCGGGCGCACAAATTCGCGACAATGCCATGTCCAAAGCGCGCTTCGAGTTCCGCTGGCACGATCAGTTCAACCTGGCGCTGGACCCGGAAACCGCCCGGGAATATCACGACGAAACCCTGCCCCAGGAATCGGGCAAGGTGGCGCACTTCTGCTCCATGTGCGGACCCAAGTTCTGCTCCATGAAGATCACTCAGGATGTGCGCGATTACGCCGCCAGCCTGGAAAACAATATAGAAGTGCAGCTGGTGGGCATGGACGGCCAGCCTGAAATCGTACAGGCCGGCATGGCGAAAATGTCGGAAGAATTCAAGAAACGCGGCGGTGAGCTCTATCACCAGGCCGATAAACTGGAGCAAGAAACTCTATGACCAAACCCATCGTCTGGACCATAGCCGGTTCCGACTCGGGCGGCGGAGCCGGCATTCAGGCCGATCTGCACACCATTCATGCACTGGGCGGCCACGGCTGCTCAGTCATCTCCGCCATTACCGCTCAGAACTCGGTGTCGGTATCCATGGTGGAGCCGGTATTGATGCAGGCCTTTACCAGCCAGCTGGTTTCTCTGTCTACCGATATGCAGGCCGCCGCCATCAAGGTGGGCCTGCTGCCGGGCGGACTGCGCGCCGAGGTGCTGGCGCGCTACCTCAAGGAATATCGCCGCCAGTGGCAGCCTTATGTGGTGCTGGATCCGGTGGCCATTGCCAGCACCGGTCAGTCCATGGCAGAAGCCAACCTGCTGCCGGCCATCAAGGCTGATCTGCTGCCGGAAGTGGACCTGATCACCCCCAACGCCGTTGAGCTGGAAGCCTTGTCGGGCATAACGCCCGACTCACCTCAGGCACTGCGTGCCGGTGCTGCCGCCCTGCGGGAAATGGGCGTAGGTGCTGTGCTGGTCAAGGGCGGCCATCTCGGCTGGACCGGCGACCAGTCCATCGACTTCTACAGTGACGGCGAGCGGGAAATCTGGCTGGCCAGCCCGCGCCTCGACACGCAGCACGGTCATGGCACCGGCTGTACCTTGTCCTCCGCCATTGCCACCGCCATGGCGCTGGATTATCCCATCGAGGATGCTCTGGTATTGGCCAAGGCCTACGTTAATCAGGGCCTGAAAGCCGCCGAAGGCATTGGTGCCGGTGCCGGTCCGGTGGCCCATCTGGGCTGGCCCACCAATCTGGATGACTTTCCTGCCGTGGTCATGCCCGGCAGCCCGCTGGCCGGGCAGCTGGGTATTGAAGGTCCGCACCCGAATGGCGCTTTTGCCGCCATGGACACCAACAAGCTCGGTCTGTACCCGGTGGTGACCACGGTTGCCTGGCTGGAGCGACTGCTGGAGCAGGGGGTTCGCACCCTGCAACTGCGCATCAAGGACAAGACCGATGCCGAGGTGGAAGCCGATATCAAGGCCGCGGTGGAGCTGGGCAAGCGTTATAACGCCCGGTTGTTTATCAACGATTACTGGCGGCTGGCCATTCAGCATGGTGCCTATGGCGTGCATCTGGGTCAGGAAGACATTGAAGTGGCGGATCTGGAAGCCATTCGGGTTGCCGGCCTCAAGCTGGGGCTGTCTACCCACGGCTATTACGAGATGCTGCGGGCCCGGGAGCTGCAGCCGTCTTATCTGGCACTGGGGCATATTTTCCCTACCCGCACCAAAGACATGCCGTCCCGCCCGCAGGGCCTGGAGCGGCTGCACCGCTATGTGGCGCTGATGCAGGACGAGTTCCCGCTGGTGGCCATTGGTGGCATCAGCAAGGACAGAGTGCCGCTGGTGGCGGAAACCGGCGTCGGCAGCATTGCACTGGTCACCGCCATTACCGAGGCGGCGGACCCGGATGCAGCCACGCAGGAACTGCTGCACATGGTGGAGGGCTAATCATGCTCAGCGATAGCGAATTCATGCGATACAGCCGGCATCTGCTGCTGGAAGAGGTGGGCGAGGAAGGTCAGCTCAAGCTTAAAAATGCTTCCGTGCTCATCGTAGGCCTGGGCGGGCTGGGCTCGCCGGCGTCCCAATATCTGGCGGCGGCCGGCGTAGGCACCCTGTGGCTGGCCGACTTCGATCAGATTGAGGTCAGCAACCTGCAGCGCCAGACCCTGTATGACATCGACAGCCTGAAAATGGCCAAGGCCGAAGTAGCCCGGGAAAAGCTGCAAAAGCTCAACCCCGAGGTAGAGCTGGTGGCGGTGAATCAGAAAATGGACGAGCACAGTCTGGCCGGCTTTGTGGCCGAGGCAGACCTGGTGCTGGACTGCACCGACAACATGACGGTGCGCCAGGCCCTGAACGCCACCTGCTACGCCCAGGGCAAGCCCCTGCTGGTAGGCGCGGCCATTCGCTTTGAAGGCCAGCTGCTGGCGCTGGACCCGTCCCGCGAGCATGGATGCTATCGCTGCCTGTATGGCCCTGAAATGGAAGAACGGCTGACCTGCAGCAACGCCGGTGTGATTGGCCCCGTGGTGGGCACCATAGGTCTGTTGCAGGCGCTGGAAGCCATCAAATTTTTAACCAGCACCGGCACTGTGCCCTGGGGTGAGCTGAAGCTGTTTGATGCCAAGGCCCACCGCTGGCACAGCCTTCGAGTGCCCAAGGACCCGGCCTGCCCGGTATGTGGAATCAAGGGGAGTGAGAACTGATGCACATAATTCTGAACGACGAACAACACCCGCTGACCGAGGGGACCACCCTGGCGCAGCTGCTGACCGAACTGGAGCAGGACAAACCCGGTGTGGCGGTGGCACTCAACCGTGAAGTGGTGGCACGCAGCCAGTGGGCGGAGCGTCAGCTTGCACCCAACGACAACATTACCCTGTTCCACGCCATTGCCGGAGGCTGATATGAGTCTGAAAATCGCCGATAAAACCTTTGAATCCCGTTTGTTTACCGGCACCGGCAAATATGCCAACGGCAAGCAGATGCAGCAGTCACTCACGGCCTCCGGTTCTCAGCTGGTGACCATGGCGCTGAAGCGGGTGGATCTGAAAAACCACAGCGACGACATTTTGCCGCCGCTGCTGGAAATGGGGGTGAACCTGCTGCCCAACACCTCCGGTGCCAAAGACGCAGACGAAGCCCTGTTCGCCGCCCGTCTGGCCCGGGAAGCCCTGGGCACCCACTGGCTCAAGCTGGAAATCCACCCGGATCCCAAGTATCTGCTGCCCGATCCTATTGAAACCCTCAAGGCCGCCGAACAGCTGGTGAAGGAAGGTTTTGTGGTGCTGCCTTACTGCGGTGCCGACCCTGTGCTGTGCAAGCGGCTGGAAGAAGTGGGCTGTGCCGCCGTCATGCCGCTGGGTGCGCCCATTGGCTCCAACAAGGGTCTGGTCACTCACGACTTCCTGGAAATCATCATTGAGCAGAGCACTGTGCCTGTGGTGGTGGATGCGGGCATAGGTGCCCCCAGCCACGCCGCCTACGCCATGGAGCTGGGGGCCGACGCCGTGCTGGTGAACACCGCCATTGCCGTGGCCGGTGACCCGGTTGCCATGGGCGATGCCTTCCGCCGGGCGGTGATTGCCGGCCGCATGGGCTATGAAGCCGGTCTGGCCGGGCAAAGCCGGCAGGCTCAGGCGTCCAGCCCGCTAACGTCCTTCCTGGAGACCTTATGAGTTTCTTCGATGTCTGGTCATCCATGGACTGGGATGACATCAAAATGACCATCTACAGCAAGCGCGCCGCCGATGTGGAGCGGGCGCTGGCCAAGCCGAAGCGGGATTTGAACGACTTTATGGCGCTGATCTCGCCGGCGGCGGAGCCCTATCTGGAGCAAATGGCGCAGCAGTCTTATCAGCTGACCCGGCAGCGCTTTGGCAATACAGTGGGTTTTTACATTCCCCTGTATCTGTCCAACCTGTGCGCCAACGACTGCACCTATTGCGGTTTTTCCATGAGCAACCGGCTCAAGCGCAAAACCCTGAGCGCCGAGGAAATCGAGCAGGAATGCCTGGCGATCAAGGCCATGGGCTTTGATACCGTGTTGCTGGTGACCGGCGAGCACGAGGGCAAGGTGGGTCTGGAGTATTTCAAGCAAATGCTGCCCATCGTCAAGCGCCACTTCAGCTATGTGATGATGGAAGTGCAGCCGCTGTCTCAGGAAGAATACGCCGAGCTGCGCCAGTACGGCCTCGACAGTGTTATGGTGTATCAGGAAACCTACCAGCATCTGACCTACGACGAGCATCATATTCGCGGCAAGAAGAAGGACTTCCGCTGGCGGTTGGAAACCCCGGACCGCCTGGGCAAGGCCGGCATCGATAAAATCGGCCTGGGCGCGCTGTACGGTCTGGAAGACTGGCGTACCGACAGTTTTTACACCGCCTCGCACCTGCGCTACCTGCAGAAGCACTACTGGAAGACCCGTTATTCGGTGTCCTTCCCGCGGCTGCGCCCCTGCACCGGTGGCCTGCAGCCCAAGTCGATCATGACCGACCGCCAGCTGGTGCAGCTGATCTGCGCCTACCGCCTGCTTGACGGCGAGCTGGAGCTGAGCCTGTCCACCCGGGAAGCCCAGGAATTCCGCGACAAGGTGATCCCGCTCGGGGTGACCAGCATCAGCGCCGGCTCCAAAACCCAGCCCGGCGGTTATGTGGAGAACGTCAAGGAAGAGCTGGAGCAGTTCGAAATCGACGACGACCGCAGCCCCGCCGAAGTGGCCCAGGCTATTGCCGCCACCGGCCTGCAGCCGGTATGGAAGGACTGGGACAACAGCTACTCTGCAAGCCGCTGAAGCTTGAAGCCGTAAGCTGACAGCTGGAAGCCGCCCGATATAGGCTGCAACACAATGCTGTGCCTGCAGCCTTTCTATTTTACTTATACTTAAAGCTGATCGCTTACGGCTTCGGGCGACGAACCGGGTCGCCGATGCAAATACAAGCATGGCGGTTGCCATGGGCAAGGTCTAGAATGGTCGTTTTTATCAAACTGCCCGAGGCTGCATGAACAACACACACAGCAAGGTGATCGGCTACATTCTGTGGATCTTCGGGTTCATGGGCGCTCACCGCTTTTACTATGGCCGTCCCGTCAGCGGCACCCTCTACTTCTTTACCCTTGGCCTGTTCTTTATCGGCTGGATTGTGGACTTGTTTCTTATTCCGTCCATGGACCGGGATGCTGATCAGCGCTACGCCACCGGCCCCAAAGACTACAGCCTGACCTGGATACTGATGACCTTTCTCGGCATCTTTGGCCTGCACCGGCTCTATCTGGGTAAGTGGGTCACCGCCATTATCTGGTTCCTCACTGGCGGCCTGTTCCTGATCGGCTATCTCTACGATTACTGCACTCTCAATACCCAGATCGACGAGGTTAACCGCCGTTCACGGCGCTTTGGCTGACGCCCAGATTTAGGGCAACGGTTTTTGCCTGCAGGGCGGCCTGCTTGTCGCCCTGTACCTGTGCCTGCACAATGGCACCCTCCTTTAACAGGTTAAGGATGCCCGCCAGCTGCGTCGCCGCCGTATGTTTCAGGCCCGCCTTTAATAAACAAGACGTCAGCATTGCCGTGACCGCCGTTTTGTGTTGTGCGCACTGTTGGTGCAGCTCATGACCGGGGTCGCCATATTCGGCGCAGGTATTGATAAAAAAGCAGCCGTGAAAGGCTGTCAGGGCTGCTTCTCGGTCGTTTATCCAGTCATCCAGAGCGGTAAACAGATCCTCAATCACACTTACCGGCGTGGGCTCAGTTCGCTTCAGACGTCCTTCCAGCCATGCCAGAAATACTTGATCCCGATAGGCGATTACGGCCGCCACCAATGCCTCCTTGCCGGAAAAATGATGGTAAAGGGTTTTTTTGGCTACTCCTGATTGCTGCAGTATCTGATTGATGCCCACGGCATGAATGCCCTGTCGGTAAAAGAGCTCAAAAGCGGTGGTCACCAGCTGCTGGCGTTTGTCCATGATGTCTCCCTGTTTTATTCGGACATATTGACATGGGTAGACAGGTCTGTCTACATTGTGCGGAGCGTAGACAAGTCTGTCTACCTTCATGCAAGGAATATGTGAATATGGATAGTAAAAATGCTTTTTGCGGGTTTGTGAGACGTTATCCGGCACTGGTTGCCGGCACGGGGGCCATGTTGTGCATTACCACTTTGGCCGGGCTGGATGGCATTTACTCGTCCGGCTTGTGGCTGATGGCTCCCTTTGGCGCAACCATGGTCATTTTATTTGGGCTGCCCGACAGCCCGCTGGCCCAGCCTCGGAATATTCTCTTTGGCCATCTGCTTACCACTCTGGTGGGATTGATTGTGCTGAATAGCTTCGGCGTACAGCCCTGGTCGCTGGGTTTAGCGGTAGGTCTTGCGGTCAGTCTGATGATGTTGACCAAAACGACACATCCGCCGGCTGGGGCTAACCCATTGATTGTGATGCTGAGCGGCCAGGACTGGCACTTTTTGTGGTCACCGGTGGCGCTGGGGGCCGTCATTATCATCATGGGCGGATTGGTGTATCACCGTAGCACTGGACAAAAATATCCTGCTCATTGGTAAAGCCTAATCTATCTCAAAATTGATAAAAATTGAGACAGTAAACCCTGAATAGTGTAACGTTATCTCAATTTTTCCCTTTTTTGAGATAGCGTCATGATCAAGATACCGCCGCCGTCCAGTGAGCTGTTGCCCGGTGTATTTGAGACCATTTCCTGTCAGCATCCCGAGCGTCTGGCCGATTACATGGCGCTGCACACGCCGGTGGATGCCAAAGGGCGCTATCTGCCTTATGACGAATTTCGCCACCGGGTTCCCAAAGGACTGAATGTGGATTTGTGCTGGGCCATGACCAAGCTGTCGCGCCGGGTTCAGTACCTACAGCTGCTGCCGCTGGGCGAGCGGGGGGAGCTGTGCAATTTCATGCTGACCCCCGCCATTCAGAAGGCCATTTCATGGGCCGATCGCCACGCCACCACAGGAGCGCTGGAGTGGATGAGCAGCAAAATAGGGGAAGAAAATCACTTCGAGTATCTGATCAACGATTTGATCGAGGACGAAGCCATCAGCAGCAGTCAGCTTGAAGGGGCGGCCACCACCACACAGGTGGCCAAAGACATGCTGAAAAGAAAGCGCAAGCCCAGAACGCCGGATGAGAAAATGATCCTGGGTAATTTCAGAATGATGCAGTTTGCCTGGGAGCAAAGACACAAACCGCTGAGCGTGGAGCTGATACTGGCCATGCACAAGACCGGCACCGAAGACATCGACGACGATGAGTACACGCCGGGTGTGTTCAGAACAACCGACGACGTGGCGGTGGTGGATGCCGATGGCAATACGGTGCATGTGCCGCCTTCAGCAAAGGGCATTCGCCGGCGGCTTACAAGGCTGGTGGAGTGGGCCAACGTTAATCATGATGATGCCGACAGTAATGCTTACATTCACCCCATGATCAAGGCTATTTGCCTGCATTTTGCCATTGGTTACGAGCATCCGTTCCGGGATGGCAACGGCCGGGTGGCCCGTACCCTGTTTTACTGGCAGCTGTTTAAAAGCGATTATGCGGCGTTTCGTTATATTGCCATCAGTACCCTGCTCAAGGCGGCGCCGGTGAAATACGGCAAGTCTTATCTGTATACCGAAACCGACGACATGGATCTGACCTATTTTGTGGATTACCAGTGTCAGGTGATATTGCGGGCCATTAATGACTTTAAAAAGGCCTATACCAGCACTCTTGAAAGCATTGAACAGTTCAATGCCTGGATCTGGCACTCCGGCCTGTATCGCAAGTTGTCGGAAAAGCAGCGGGTGATCTTTCAGGTGGCCAAAAGTGGCAAAGCCCGGGAGTTTACCGCGGCAAATACCAGAGAAAACCTGGGCTGTTCCTACAATACGGCGTCTGCCGCCCTTAACGGTCTGGTGGAGCTGGGCGTCTTTGGCAAGAAAAAGCTGGGCAGAGAGTGGGTGTTCTTTATGCTAGAACAGGCAGAAATTCAGCAAAACTGGCAGGGATAAGTCAATGAACAAACAACAAATCATTACTGCACTCAAGGCGGTGCGGGAACAAAAACCGCTGGTGCTGAACATTACCAACTATGTGGTGATGAATAACAGCGCCAATGGCCTGCTGGCGCTGGGAGCGTCACCCATTATGGCGCATTCACAAGATGAACTGGCGGAGCTGGTGCCCCTGGTGGGGGCCGTGGTGATTAATATCGGCACCCTGGACAGCTACTGGATTGAAAGCATGGAAGCGGCGGTGACGCTTGCCAACCGGCATGGTAAGCCGGTGGTGCTGGATCCGGTGGGCTGTGGTGCCAGCAGCCTGCGCACCCATACCTCGCGCCGGCTGGCGGCGCTGGCAGAGCGGCTGATTATTCGTGGCAACGCCTCGGAAATTATCGCCCTGGCCGGTGCGGCTGCCAACAGCAAGGGGGTGGATGCCATGGATGGCAGCGAAGCAGCAGTAAGCGCCGGGCAGCAACTGGTGCAGCAGTATGGCGCTCATGTGGTGATTTCCGGTGAAACCGACGTCATTATCGGTGAAAACCGCGAAGTCAGGCTGAACAACGGCCATACCATGATGCCCTTTGTTACCGGCATGGGGTGCACTTTGTCGGCACTCACCGGTGCTTTTGCCGCTGTGGGGGAAATGTCTGGTGCGGCGGCCGCGGCGGTAATGGGTGTGGCGGGAGAAATCGCCGCCGCGCGGTCGCCGGGGCCGGGCAGCCTGCAACTCAACCTGCTTGATACCCTCTACCGGCTTGATGCCGAGACCCTGGAAAACCATTTGAGCATTGAGGTGACTACAGCATGAACCCTTATCGTTTATATCTGGTAACCGACGACCAGCTGTCGGTGGAACGCCTGCAGCAGGTGGTGCGCGAGGCGGTGGCCGGTGGCGTAACCCTGGTGCAGGTACGGGAAAAACACGGCGATGTGCGTGCCTTTATTGAGCGGGCCGAAGCGGTGCAGTCAGTGCTTAAAGGCACAGGGGTTCCGCTGATTATTAACGACAGGGTGGATGTAGCGCTGGCGGTGAATGCCGATGGGGTGCACCTGGGCCAGTCTGATATGCCGGCGGCTTGTGCCCGGCGTTTGCTGGGGCCGGATAAGCTGCTGGGGCTGTCGGTAGAGACAGAGCAACAATTATTCGAGTCCGAATCATTGCCGATAGACTATCTGGGCCTGAGTGCCATTTTTGCTACGCCCACCAAAACCGATCTCAAAAAGCACTGGGGTATAGACGGACTGCAGCAGGCGCTGGCCGTCAGCGCCCGGCCCATAGTGGCCATTGGGGGTATCCATCAGAATAATTTAGGCATTATTGCTCAAACTGGTGTGCATGGCGTGGCGCTGGTATCAGCCATTTGCAGTGCTTCCTGCCCGCAGACAGCAGCCCGCACATTGCGTGCGATTCTGGAATAAAATACTTTTTCATATAAGCACTTAGCACCCTATTGTTTAGGGTGTTTGTGTATTTTTGCGGCGTTTTTATACAAAAAACTGTAACTCAGCAGTCAGTTCCTTTAGTATGGCAAGGTTTTTGCAGTAGAAGGAGTTGATTGTGAGCAAGCAAAGAATCGCGATTTTGGGCGCCGGTCCCAGTGGTCTGGCACAGTTGAGAGCGTTTGAAGCAGCTCGCAAGGCAGGGGTTCAGGATCTGCCAGAAATCGTTTGTTTTGAAAAGCAAAGTGACATCGGTGGCATGTGGAACTACACATGGCGCACGGGTTTAGATAAAAATGGCGAGCCAGTTCATGGCAGCATGTATCGGTATTTGTGGTCCAACGGCCCGAAAGAGTGTCTGGAATTTGCCGACTACTCGTTTGACGAGCACTTCGGCCGTGCCATTCCTTCCTATCCGCCGCGTGCCGTGCTGAAAGACTACATCATGGGTCGTATCGACAAGCAGGCCATTTCTAAATACATCCGTTTTGAATGCCCGGTTCGCTGGGTCAGCCATGACGATGCTACCGGCAAGTTCACCGTGACCGTGATGAACCACAAGACCGGTCAGCAGGAAAGCGACGAATTTGACTATGTGGTGGTGGCCACCGGTCACTTCTCCACCCCCAACATGCCTTACTTTGAGGGTGTAGAGCAGTTTCCGGGCCGGGTACTGCATGCCCATGACTTCCGTGACGCGCTGGAATTTAAAGACAAGAACGTACTGCTGGTAGGTGCCAGCTATTCAGCGGAAGACATCGGCTCCCAGTGCTATAAGTACGGTGCTAAATCGGTAACCATCAGTTATCGCAGCAATCCGCTGGGTTTTGACTGGCCCGAGGGCATGGAAGAACGTCCGCTGCTGTCTCATTTTGATGGCAGCACCGGCTATTTTGCCGATGGCTCTACCAAAGAGTTCGATGCCATTATTATGTGCACCGGCTATCTGTTCCATTTCCCGTTCCTGCCGGATGCACTGCGTCTGCAGACTCATAACTGCCTGTACCCGGACAACCTGTACAAGGGCATTTTCTTCCAGAACAACCCGAAGATGATTTATCTGGGCATGCAGGATCAGTATTTCACCTTCAACATGTTCGACGCCCAGGCCTGGTATGCCCGCGACGTGATCATGGGCAAGATCACCTTGCCCGAGGCTGATCAGCGCCGTAAAGATATGGACAGCTGGCTGACGCGCCACGAGCGGCTGGGTGGCTGCTGTGACTCCATTGATTTCCAGGCCAGCTATATTCGCGATCTGCTCGGCCCCACCGACTATCCCGAGTTTAAGGTGGAAGAGCAGGCAGCCCTGCTCAAGGAATGGCAGCAGCACAAGCAGGAAGGCATTATGAACTTCCGCGAAAAGTGCTATCGCTCCACCGTGACCGGCACCATGGCTACCCGTCTGCCGGGCACCTGGCTGGATATCAAGGACGACTCACTGGAAAGCTTTATGTCCCTTGAGTTTATTGAAAACAAGAACTTCGATAAGGTCGACTGAAAGCCAGCCCTGAGCTAATAAAAAGCCCGCGATATAAAGCGGGCTTTTTTGTGCCTAAAATTGCGCCCGGAATGCCCGGTACTCCCGCTGTGCTTCACTGGCGGTGATGGTGCATAACCGCAGAGTCTGCCCGGGCCGGCACTGGGCCAGGCGAGCGCAGGCCAGGGGCGTGAGGGTGCCGAGGCGCGGATAACCGCCAATAGTTTGACGGTCGTTCAGCAGTATGATGGGCTGGCCGTCCGGGGGGACCTGCACCGCACCCAGAGTCAGCCCTTCTGAAATCAATGATGTCATGTTGCACTGCAAAACAGATCCTTGAATCCGGATCCCCATGCGATCCGAGTGAGGATCCACGGTCCAGGGCCGGTTCAATGTTTCGATCAGGCTGTGATCCTCAAAATGACGAAACTGGGCACCGGGGATCAGCGCCAGCACCGGCTCGTCCTGGTAATCAGGCTTTTCTTGAGCGGGAAGGCCACGAGTTAACGTATTTTCCTGCGCGTTGGCATCAAACATCAGTTCGTCGCCGGCGGCCAGCGGACTGCCATCGCCCTTGTGGCCGCCCAGACCGTCGCGCACTACGCAGGCGGTGCTGCCCAACACAGACCCGGCAATAAAGCCACCGGCTACCGCCAGATAACCACGCACTCCGCTGCGTGCCATGCCAAGAGCAAGGGTATCGCCGGGTTGCAGGGTAAACGACTGCCAGTTTGGCTGCGGCCTGTCATTTACCCGTGCCTGTAACTGAGCACCACACAACGCCAGCCGGCAGGGTTGCCGGGCAATAAGGGTTAATCCCCCAAGGGTGATTTCCAGCGCCGTGGCACCCCAGCTATTGCCCACCAGCCAGTTGGCCCAGGCCCAGGCGTGCATATCGGCAGGCCCGCCCTGAGCTACCCCCAGATGACGCACACCAACGCGGCCGGCGTCCTGCAGTGTGCTGAGCGGACCGGGCTTTGCTATCAGCAGACTCATAATGCCTCCATAGGGGTCATATCGCCCCCCAGCCGTTCAAACTCGGCGCGGCTTACCGGCTCAAAGCGTACTCTGTCGCCCACTCGCAGCAGGCTCAGACTGCGGCTGGCGGGGTCAAACAGCCTGATGGGCGTACGTCCCAGCAGGTTCCAGCCGCCTGGGGTGGCGCTAGGGTAGACGGCGGTCTGGCGGCCGGCCAGGGCCACACTGCCGGCGGGCACCTTTGCGCGCGGGCTGGCAAGACGGGGTGTTTCCAGCTCGGCGGGCAGGGTGCCCATAAAGGCAAAGCCGGGCGCAAAGCCCAGGGCAAACACCCGGTAGGTGTGGCTGCTGTGCAGCTCAATAATGTGTTGTATGCTCAGGCCGGTATGTTGCTCCAAACGGGCCAAATCCGGGCCCACGCTGGGGTGATACCAGACTGGCAGGGTTTTTACCGGGGCTGTTGCGTTATCTTGCAGCGGTGTGAGGTCAGCCAGCACCTGCTGCAACAGGTGGCGGGCCTCACCGTGATCAAGCGTGAGCGGGTCAAACTGCACCAGCAAAGTGGTGTAAGACGGCACCAGATCCAGCAGATGCTTACCAAAGACCCGTTCGCAGTCCTGTATCAGCGCCGCAATCCAGTTCATATTGGCGTCGTCGATATGATCGAACAGCCGCACCAGCCAGGCGTCGAGACCGGCATTTTCCAGCCCGGGGTTCATGCCATGCTGTCCAGCATGCGGCGAATAGCTGCCACGGCGGCAATGGACTCTGGATTGTCACCGTGCACGCACAAGGTATGGGCGGTAAGTCTGAGCGGGCTGCCATCAATGGCGGCAAGGGGCTCGCCGGCGGCAATGCGCCGGGCCTGCTCCACAATCACCCCGGGGGCGTGATGCACGGCACCGGGCTGACTGCGGGGCACCAGAAAGCCGGCGGCATCATAGGCACGATCGGCAAAGGCTTCAAACCATAAAGTGATGCCGTGTTGTTCGGCCAGTTCCTGCGCTGGCTGCGGATTTGCGGTGGCCATCAGCATCAGCGGCAGGGTAGGGTTAAAGGCAGCCACTGCCCGCATAATGGCCGCCAGCACTGCTTCTTCTTTCATCATGTCGTTATAAAGCGCGCCGTGGGGTTTGAGGTAGTGCACTTGCGCACCCTCTGCCACACAAATGCCATGCAGGGCGCCCAGCTGATAAAGCACCATGTTCTCCACTTCGGCAGGGGATGCCGCCAGCGAGCGGCGGCCAAAACCCACCATGTCGGGGTAGGCGGGGTGCGCGCCCACTTTCACCCCATGCGCGTTGGCCAGCTGCACGGTGCGGCGCATGGTGTCGGGGTCGGCGGCGTGAAAGCCGCAGGCCACATTGGCCAGATCCACAAAGGGCATTACTGCCTCGTCCTGACCCATGGTCCAGGTACCAAAACTTTCTCCCATATCGGCATTCAGCAGTAATGTGGCCATTTACTTTCCTTCTTACTCAAAAAACAGTTAAAGGGTCGACTAAATCAAATTAACCAAGTCGTTTTAACGGCATCATAGCCTCAGAATAACTAACAGACTCAGGCGGGATTGCCATGTTTTCATTATCCACTATTCGGGCCAAACTGTTTGCCTCGGTTGTGCTGACGCTGCTGCTGATAGGCAGTGCTCTGGGCATGACGCTGTATGGTGTGCAGCAGGTGCGCGATACCTTCGTTGATTTTCTGGAAGTCAGCCAGCCCCGGCTGGATGCGTTAAACCGCATGTATGGCAATGGCCTGCTGGCAGGCATTGCCAGTCGTAATAAAATTTTTAATGCGTCGCTGGCCATGGCCGACGAAGTCGTGGCCGAGGCCCAGGCCGGGTTTGAGCGTGATATGGCGTTTTTAACCAGCGGTGCCGGTGCCAGTGAACTCACCCGGGCCAGCATGGCCATTATTGCCGAACACTGGCAAACCGTAAGTGACAGCCGCCGGCAAGTGCTGGCCATGGCAGCCAATGGCCGTCAGGAAGCGGCCGCCCGTTTGCTGGCACGCACTGAAAACCCGGCCTGGCGTGCCATTCGGGTTGAACTGGATAGCCTGATGGCGAGCGAGCATCAAGAGGCCCTGCTCATTCGTGATCACATGCAACAGCAGGTAGATAACACTTACATGCGCGGCCTGATTGCCGGTGCGCTCGCGGTGCTGGTGGTACTGGTCATTAATCTGGGTATTTCCCGCAGCCTGCACCAGCGGCTGGGGCTGACTCAGCGCATGATCAACGAGCTGGCGGACGGTGACGGTGATTTGACCCGCCGGCTGGAGCTGAGCGGTAACGACGAGCTGACTGCCATGGCCGCCAGCGTGAACGTATTTGTAGACAAGGTGCACCGGCTGGTAAAGGAAGTGACAGCATCTACCTTTGAGGTTACTGCCGCTGCCGAACAGCTGGCACAGATCACCGAGCAGTCGGCGGGCTCAGTGCAACGACAGCACACCGAAACCGAGCAGGTAGCTACTGCCATGAATGAAATGACCGCCACCGTGCAGGAAGTGGCGCAGAGCGCCTTGTCGGCATCGGATGCTGCTTTGCAGGTGGATGATGCCACCGAAGAAGGCAACAAAGTGGTGGAGCATACCGGCCGCAGCATAGAGCAGCTGGCCAGCGAGGTAGAAAAAGCCGCTCAGGCCATGGAGCAGGTAGGGGATCACAGCGAGCAAATCAGCTCGGTGCTGAGTGTGATTCGTGATATTGCCGATCAAACCAACCTGCTGGCGCTGAACGCTGCCATTGAAGCCGCCCGTGCCGGCGAGCAGGGCAGGGGCTTTGCTGTGGTGGCCGACGAAGTGCGCAACCTGGCCAGCCGCACCCAAAACTCCACTGCCGAAATTCATGCCATGATCACTCAGTTGCAGGACGGCGCACGTAATGCCATTGCCGTGATGCAAACCGGCCGCAACCAGGCCTATGACAGCGTGCAGTCGGCACAGGATGCGCGTATGGCGCTGGAAAAGATCACCGCCGCAGTGGCTCGTATACGGGATATGAACGCCAGCATTGCCAGCGCCGCCGAGCAGCAGTCGGCGGTGGCGGAAGAAATTAACCGCAATATTACCAATATTAACGACATTACCCAGCAGGTGAACACAGGCACGGATCAAACCCGCGATTCCAGCAGCGGTCTGGCCCGGCTGGCTGAGCAGCTGCAGGAGCAGGTCAGACACTTTAGGGTGTAATATCAGACGGCGGTTGTGAGCAGCATCACGGCCGCCGGCAAGGCCATAAAAAAATAATCTTGCCTGCAGTTTTTTTCAGATTATGATGTGCGCTCATTTTAACCAAGAGGTCCGGTCAAACGCCGGTATATAATATGGACTGCTCGCGAAGTTGCTTGCACCACACTGTTTCACATTCTTTTTCCCACTTTTCTCCGCTGTTTTTGGCACTCGCCATTTTACTCCGACCCTGCCGCCGTCATGGCTATACTGACTTTGCCGGTATGACGCGCGCTGTTTGCTGAACCGCACTACCACCTTCTCTGCTACGAGGTAAAACATGGAATTCCTGATGGATCCGTCTGTGTGGGCGGGCTTGCTGACACTGGTTATTCTTGAAATTGTACTGGGTATCGACAACCTGGTATTTATTGCCATTCTGGTCAAAAAACTGCCGCCTCATCAGCGCGAAAAAGCCCGGGTTATTGGCCTGACCCTGGCAATGGTCATGCGTCTGGGCTTGCTGAGTGTGGTGTCCTGGCTGGTAACGCTGACCACGCCGCTGGTCACTCTGGGCAGCTTCAGCTTCTCGGGACGGGATCTCATTCTGATGGCCGGAGGTCTGTTTTTGCTGTTCAAGGCCACTTCAGAGCTGCACGAGCGGCTGGAAGGCAGCATGCACGAAGAGGTAAAGAGCAATGTTTACGCCGGCTTTGGCGTGGTGATTGCCCAGATCCTGGTGCTGGATGCGGTGTTCTCGCTCGACTCCATTATTACCGCTGTGGGCATGGTGGATAACCTGGCAGTGATGATGATTGCCGTTGTGGTGGCCATGGCGGTGATGCTGGCGGCGTCCAAATCCCTGACCGACTTTGTGAACGCTCATCCCACGGTAGTGGTGCTGTGTCTGAGCTTCCTGCTGATGATTGGCTTCAGTCTGGTGGCGGAAGGCTTTGGCTTCCATATTCCCAAAGGCTATTTGTATGCTGCCATTGGTTTCTCGATTCTGATTGAGTTCTTTAACCAGCTGGCCCAGCGCAACAAAGTGCGCCAGGAGTCTCACCGGCCGCTGCGTGAACGCACTACTGATGCCATATTCCGGCTGATGGGCGGCAAGGACAAAACCGAAGACGAGACGGAAGAAACCCCCCAGCAAATTGAACAGCAGGGCTTTGTGGACGAAGAGCGCAATATGATAAGCGGTGTGCTGTCTTTGGCTGAGCGTTCCATTCGCACCGTGATGACGCCTCGCTCCGACATAGTGTGGCTGGACATTAACGACACCCGGGAAGAGCAGGTGGCAGAGCTGATGGCGTCTTCTCACAGCCAGTTTCCGGTGTGCGACGGCGAGCTGGATAATCTGCTGGGGGTGGTGCGGGCCAAGGATCTGATGGCCGGCCTGAAGGCCGGTAAAAACCTGGCTGAGCTGGCAGAAGGCAGTGTGCCCATTATTGTGCCCGACAGCATCAGCGTTATCCGCCTGCTTAACGTGCTGCGCGATGCCCGTGGCCATATGGTGCTGGTAAACGATGAGTTTGGTACCGTACAGGGCCTGGTCACGCCTCACGATCTGCTGGAAGCCATAGTGGGTGAGTTTCTGGATGAAGACGAAGACCCGGAAATCATTACCGAAGACAGTGGCTGGCTGGTAAAGGGGAGTACCGATCTGCACTATCTGGAGCAGGTGCTGTCTCGCCGGGGTCTGGTGGATCCTGAAGATGAATACGCCACCCTGGCCGGCCTGCTGCTGGCGCTGGCAGGACAACTACCGGAAGCTGGTGCCGTGTTTGAACATGAAGATCTGCGCTTTGAGGTAACGGAAGTGGAAGACTTCCGCATTGCTCAGGTGCGCATCACGCCGCTGGCGGCATAAGCCTTAAGCAAATAACAAGGGAGCACACTGTGCTCCCTTTTTTGTCTGTCTTTAGGATGGGCTCGAAGCGTGTCGGCGTAGGTAACCCTGCCGATGCTTCGCATTATGCTTCCTACAGCACCTGCTCAATTGCCGACTTCAGACGCTTGCTCTCGGGGCCGGTAATGCTGGAAAACACCTCGGTGACCCGGCCGTCTTTGTCGATCACGAATTTATAAAAATTCCAGCGGGGCTGCTTACCGCTCTGGCGGGTAATTTCCTTGAAAATGGGATGAGCCGAGTCGCCTTTCACGCCAATGGGGGCGGCCATATCAAAGGTAACGCCAAAGTTCTGAAAGCAGACTCTGGCGGCTTCTTCCTCGCTTTTGGCTTCCTGATTAAAATCGTTGGACGGAAAGCCCACCACCTTCAGGCCTTTATCCTTATATTGCTGATGCAGCGCCTCCAGCCCTTCAAACTGGCCGGTAAAGCCACAGTGGCTGGCGGTGTTCACCACCAGCATAGGCTGACCGGCAAACTGGCGCATATCCAGCATGGTGTCGGCATGCAGCCGGGGCAGCTGGTGCTCATAAAGGGCGGTGGTGTCAGGCTCTGCAGCGGTCGCCGCAGAGCAGAACAGGGCAGTACACAGAGTTCCGATCAGTCGTTTCATAACGGGCATCCTTTAACGTTCGGCAGTGCTACAAACAGACCTGCTGGCTGGCAAAAATGCTTCACCACCAGCGGTTGCGGTGCAGCCAGAACCCCAGGCCGCCACCCAGCGCCAGCAGGCTGATACAGAAAATCCAGAAGGCAGCGGGGCTGTCGGCACCGGGCATGCCTCCCAGGTTAATACCGAACAGGCCGGTGAGAAAACTGGCGGGCAAAAACATCAGCGCCATAATCGACATCTGATAGGCACGGTGATTAGTAGCCTCGGTCATCAGGTTATTGACTTCGTCCGCCAGCACGGCGGTGCGCGCCAGGCCGGCGTCGAGGTCGTCCAACCACCGCCGCAGGCGGTCGGCAATGTCGAGCAGGCGGCGGCGATCATCGTCGTTGAGCCAGCCGATTTTTTCGCTGGCCAGCCGGGCGATCAGATCCCGCTGGGGAGAAAGATAACGTCGTACCAAAATCATCTGTTTGCGAATGCGGCCCAGCCGGCTGTTAGTGGGCAGCTCACGCATCAGTATCTGCTCTTCCAGCTCCAGAATATGGTCGTGCAGGTCTTCCACAAACTCGCCGGCCCGGTCGGTGAGGGCGTCGCATATTTCCACCAGCCAGTCCCCAAGAGTGACGGGTTCGCCGGTATTGGCCAGTTGCTCATACACATCCTGCTCCGACAGCAGCGGCCGGTGCCGGCTGCTGATAATGAGCGAGGGCGTGATGTAGATGCGCAGGGCGACCATTTCTTCCGGGCTGTTGCCCTGGTTATGGTTAATGCCGCGCAGGGTAAGCAGCAGGTTGTCGCCCTGGCGCACCAGCTTGGGCCGGCTGCTCTGGCCCAGCAATGCCTCGCGGGCGGCCTCGCTGATCAGCTCCGTTTTTCGCAGCCAGCCAGCGCTCTCGGGCTGCTCGTAGTCCAGATGCAGCCACACCGGTGCCGCCGTGGTGGCCTGCTGATCCTGTAATGGCCTGAGACCGCCCTCAGCACTCAGCTGAAGACGATAAATGCACTTTTGCGGTAGCTGTTCCATCGGCTTCTCTCCCACTCACACCAAAGCACCAGCTTATAATATGGTGCTGCCAGGTTCATGCGAAACCTTTGCTTTCTTTCAGTCACTTCAATCCCATGTAAACTAGGCCCCATTGCTCACTTACCCGACTAAGATATGCGCCGAGGCTCGTACCACCCGGATATGGATGACGCCACCATCAATGTCCGTACCCTGAAAACCCTGGTTCCTTACCTGCTGGCCTGGAAGGGCCGCATTGCCTTGGCGCTGTTGTGCCTGGTGGCAGCCAAGCTGGCCAGCGTGGGCCTGCCCTTTATTCTCAAGCACATAGTGGATGGCATGGACACCGCCGTAAGCACGGTAGTGTCGCTGCCCCTTGGGCTGTTGCTGGCCTACGGCACGGTGCGCTTTGCCAATGTGCTGTTTGGGGAAATTCGCGACGCCCTGTTTGGCCGGGTCACCGAGCGGGCCATGCGCCGTATTGGCCTGAGCGTGTTTAATCACCTGCACCGGCTGGAGTTGGATTTTCACCTTAACCGCAGCACCGGCGGCCTGTCCCGCGATATAGAGCGGGGCGTGACCGGGGTGGGCTTCTTGCTGCGCTTTATGGTGTTCAATATTGTGCCCACTCTGCTGGAAATTGGCCTGGTTACGGCGCTGCTGCTGATCAACTACTCGGTGTGGTTTGCGCTGATTACTCTTGGGGCCGTGGTGGTGTATGTGGCTTGGTCGGTGGTGGCCACCGACTGGCGCACCCGCTATGTGCGCGCCGCCAACAAGGCCGACTCGCAAACCCACAGCCGGGCGGTGGACAGCCTGCTCAACTTTGAAACGGTCAAATACTTCAACAACGAGCAGTACGAGGCGGGCCGGTACGACGACGATCTGGCCGAGTGGGAGCAGGCCCGGCGCAATAACCGGCTCAGCCTGTTTGCGCTGAACGGCGGGCAGGCGCTGATCATTGCCGTGGCCATGACCGCCATGATGATACTGGCCGGCCAGCAAGTGGTGGCGGGCACCATGACCCTGGGCGACTTTGTGCTGATCAACGCCTTTATGATGCAGCTGTTTCTGCCGCTCAATTTTCTTGGCTTTGTGTACCGGGAGATGAAGGGGTCACTGGCCAACATTGAGCGTATGTTTGCGCTGCTGCGCCGCCAGCCGCAAATTACCGACGCGGATAACGCGCCTGAGCTTGAAGTCAGCCGGGGCGAAATCGAGTTTCGCCACGTCAGTTTTGGTTACCGCCCCGACCGGCAAATTCTGCATGATCTCAGCTTTACCCTGAGGCCACAACAGAAGCTGGCAGTGGTGGGGGCCAGCGGCTCGGGCAAGTCCACCCTGGTCAAGCTGCTGTTTCGGTTTTACGAGGTGGGCGAGGGCGCCATTCTTATCGACGGCCAGGACATACGGCGAGTGAGTCAGGCGTCCCTGCGCCGGGCTATCGGCATAGTGCCGCAAGATACGGTGCTGTTTAACGCCTCTATTTACGACAACATTCGTTATGGCCGCATCGACGCCAGCGAGGACGAGGTGAACGAGGCCATTCGCCTGGCTCACCTCGATGAGTTTATTGCCAAGTTGCCGGAAGGCAGCGCCACTCTGGTGGGGGAGCGAGGTCTTAAACTGAGTGGCGGCGAAAAACAGCGGGTGGCCATTGCCCGCACCATTTTAAAGCGGCCGCCCATTCTGGTGTTTGACGAGGCCACCTCGTCCCTCGACAGCCGCTCCGAGCGCAGCATATTGCAGGCCATTCGCGAGGTGTCCCGGGGCCAGAGCAGCCTGGTGATCGCCCACCGGCTGTCCACCATAGTGGACGCCGACCATATTCTGGTGATGCAGGACGGCCGCATCGCCGAGCAGGGCAGCCACGAGCAGTTGCTGGCCGCAGACGGCCTTTATGCCCAGCTGTGGCGGCTGCAGCAGAAACAAGAGGAGCAACCGGCATGATCAAGGTTTATCTGGGGCTGGCGCTCTGGTACCTGCTGCTCAGTCTGATCACGCTTGGGGTGTACTGGTGGGACAAGCGCGCCGCTATTCATGGTAACTGGCGGGTGCCCGAGCGCACTCTGCATATGCTGGCATTGCTGGGCGGCTGGCCCGGTGCCTGGCTGGGGCAATATTGGCTGCGTCATAAAACCCGCAAGGCGTCGTTTCGCATCATCTTCTGGCTGACGGTGCTGCTGAATCTGACGCTGCCGGTGCTGCTGTGGTGGGCGCGCTGGGAGTAGCAGTTAACCGCCGTGGCAACGCTATCGGTTATGATGGTGGCCGGTGCTAATACAACCAACAGGGAAACGAGTCATGCCGGAACAACAGCAGTATATAGAGCACACTGAAAACTGGGTGAAGCAGGTGATCATGAAATACAACCTGTGCCCCTTTGCCCGGCGGGAGGTGGAGCGGGCCAGCATTCGCTATGTGGTGGTGGAAGAGCACAAGCCGAAAGAGGTGCTGCAGGCGCTGCTGGCGGAATGCCGGCTGCTGGACGAGCAGCCGGAAACAGAAACCACTCTGGTGATCCTGCCCCGGGGTTTTGAGGGCTTTTACGCCTATCTGGATCTGGTTGACCTGGCGGATGAGCTGCTGTTTGAGCAGGGTTATGAAGGTAAATATCAGCTGGCCAGTTTTCACCCCGACTACTGTTTTGACGGCGAACCCCAGGATGACGCCGCCAACTACACCAACCGCTCACCCTATCCCACTCTGCACCTGATTCGTGAAGCCAGCATTGAAGCGGCACTGGCAGACTACGATGATCCCGAATCCATTCCCGAGCGTAATATTCACTTTGCCCGGCGCAAGGGCAGTGACTTTTTTGTTCAGTTGCTGGCGCAGTGCACGCAAACACCCAAAGCCAAATAAAAACGGCTTGTTATGCTGCCGCCAGCGCAGCCGGGTGTGTTTGCGGCATGCCGCGCGTTTTCCCGTTTTTAAGCTAGATCCCTGCTGGTGGGTGATATATCGTGGCTCTCTAATTAAAAATGGTGCCTTTTGAGCACTACCCAACCCCCAAGGAGCAAAGCCATGTTGAAGAAAGCACTCATTCTGAGTACCGGCCTGTTTGCCGCCTCTGTTTCTGCCCAGGCTGATCTGTTCAAGCCGGAAGATGCCGTTAAATATCGTCAGTCCCTGTATCAGGTGATGTCTGCTCAGGCGGGCGTGATTGGTGGTATGGCCAAGGGTGAAATCGACTTTGATGCTGCTGCTCTGCACCAGCGTGCCCTTAACCTGAGCCAGGCGGCGGGTCTGCTGGGTGAAACCTACTTTCCTGAAACCCGCGGCGTAGAGTCAAGCAACCTGCTGGACAAAGCCTGGGACGATATGGAAGGCATGCAGGCCAAGGGCAAGGACTTTGGCGATGCGCTGCAGAATCTGGTTAAGGTGTCCGGTGAGGAAGGCTTTGATCAGGCTGATGCCCGCAAGGCCGCCGGTGCTCTTTTCAAAACCTGTAAGGGTTGCCACGATAATTACCGCAAAGACTAAACTTATATTGCAGATATAACAACGCCGGGGCCTGCCCCGGCGTTGTTGTTATTACAGTCTGAACAGCGCCTCAACGGCACCCCAGGCAATGATGGCAGCAATGATAAAGCGTAGCCACGGAAAGCCGGTATGCCCGGGCAGCCGGTCGGCCACCCGCTCTGCCGGTGCCTGTTTGCGGCCGGTGATCATGGGGCCCACCAGATTTTCACCGCGTAACCGGTAAAGCAGCACAGCACACACATGCAGCCCCACCAATACCAGTATGCCCCAGTAAAACCAGCGTTTGTGCCAGCGGGTCATCTGCTCGGCAGTGTCACCGGTAACGTAGTCGTAAAGCGGGCCGGTATAGAAAATATCATCGGTGGCAAACAGGCCCGTACCTGCCTGCAGCAGCAAACCACCCAGCAGCACCAGTACCATAATGCCGCCCATGGGGTTGTGGCTCAGGTAAACGGGCTTTTGTGGTGTCAGGCTGGCGCGCAGATAGGCCACAATATGGCGGGGGTGATACACAAAGTGGCTGAAGCGGGCATAGGGAGTGCCTATAAAGCCCCAGATCACTCTATATAACACCAGGCTTATCAGGATTTGGGCAAACAACATGTGCTTGTCCATGTCTTCACCGGCGTAATACCACAGCAGCGCCATTAATACCGGCATACTCCAGTGAAACAAACGAATGGACCAGTCCCAGACCGGAACCGAAGATGAAGGGGGTGTACTCATAAACCATGATTCTCCGTGCAACCAGTTACCCGCCACCCGGGCAGATTGGTATGACCTTTTAGTACTGCAAAGGTGCCAAAATAAAATATCCCGGTAAAGACCGGGATAGCATTAATGGGAGGCAGGGTTTATTTGGCTTGTTCGGCCTGCTTTTCGCGTATTTCAGCCAGTGCCTGCTCCAGGCCCTGACGATACTGATTACGGGTAAGGGCGTTAATTTCCTGCCATTTGGCCTCGGGAGCAAAGTCGATGGTGGTCTCGGTGGCCACATCCCGGCCCTGCAGAGCAATCCAGCGCGGGTCATAGTCACGGGTTTGTTCGCTGTCCCATTGCAGCACCTGGTTCACAATGGCCTGCAGCCGGTCTGGGTTGCCCATGGAATGCGGACCAATACGCACGCCAAACTGTTTGTTCAGCTGGCTCACAGCGGCATGAGTGGTGTTATCACCGGATTTGTTGGCGTCGCTGCGGGCGCGCAGCTGTGCCACGTAATACCAGAAAGTGCCCTGATCTTCATAATCGTTGTCAAACATAATGGCCGACATCAGATACAGTACCGGCGGTGCATAGCTGTTGGGGTCTTGCAAAATGGTGTTAATGGTATCTGCCTTGCCGGCAGCAATATCATCCATGGCCTGCTGAGAACGGCTGACATCAATCCGGGCAAACTCACCTTTGGGAGTAACGGGCCCCTGCGGTGGTTGTTGCTCACTAGTTTGAGGTGTCTGTTTTTTGCTCTCGGTGTTGGCAGCGGTGTCTGAGTCGGGCTTGCCGGCACAGGCGGCCAGCAGCACACACAACAGAAGCGGACTAAGTTTTTTCATGGTTGAGTCTCTTGAGAAAGAATATATCCAGCAAAGCGGGAAACAGAATACAAGTCAAGGGTGAGACTCATCATGCTCCTCAAGGTTCAGTCTGGTGCGACTGCTTCTGCCAGAACAGATGAATATCCTGCCGGTAAGACGCCGGAATGCTGCGGGAGCAGGTTAATACCACTCTGCCACCCTTGTTCATGCCCCTTATGGTGCCTCTGAGGGTTTGAGCATCGGTAGCCAGCTGATGGCAGTGATGAAGCAGATATGAAGGCGGCTGTCCGCGCTTTACTTTAAGATGATCATTGCGAATGGTGATACAGAAGCTTTCCTGCCGCCGGCGCAGCAAATAAAGCAGCGCAAACAGCGAGGCCGAGGTTGCAGCCAGTGTGCCAAACATGGTTTTCTTCCCTGAAAACATTGAATACAAAATGATGACATTTTGAACGCTAAAGGCAATAACTCCCGTGCAAAAATTACGAATTGCCAGCTTTAATGTGGCGCTGGATCGCAGTTTTTCCGGTGCGCTGGCTGACGAGATAGCCGGAGCCGGCAGTGTTCAGCTGCACAACCTGGCGGCCATGGTACAGCAGGTGCGACCTGATATTTTGCTGCTGAATGAATTTGATCACGATGGCGAGGCGCGGCAGGCCGATCATCTCATTACTTTTGCCCGGAAATATCTTGCCGCCGGTGAGCAGGGCATGGATTACCCTTATTATTTTCTGGCACCGGTCAACACCGGACTGACCGGACCAAAAGCATTAAATGGCAGTGATGCCCCTGTGTTGCCGCAAGACGGGCTTGGTTTCGGTGCCTTTCATGGTCAGTACGGTTTCGCGGTATTATCCCGTTTTCCGCTGGATACTGACAAGTTGCGCAGTTTTCGCCGGTTTTTATGGAAAGATATGCCTTCTGCTCGATTGCCGGCGCTGAACGGCCAGTCCTACTATCCGCCTGACGTGCTGGCGTTTTTACCGCTGTCTTCCAAAAACCATATCGATCTGCCGGTGTGCCTGCCGCACGGGCGGCGGCTGCATTTGCTGGCCAGTCATCCGGCTCCGCCCATTGATGAAGGCCCGGAGCGGCGCAACAGCTGCCGTAATCACGATGAACTTCGGCTCTGGCATGATTATATTCGCCCGGGCAGGGCGGATTATCTGGTGGATGATAAAGGCAGCCGGGGTGGTCTTGAAGCCGGTGCCGACTTTGTGATTCTGGGAGATCTGAACGCGGATCCCAAGGATGGTAACGGTTTTCGCCGGGCCATTCGTTCATTGCTGGCAGATCCGGGGCTTAATCAGGAGGTCAGCCGGGGCCGGTTGCAGCCGGCATCACAAGGGGCGCGCCGGCTGCGGCCCTTTGAGCCTCGCCGGGGGCCGGCCCGGTTATGGACCCATGTTAATGGCCTGCGGCTGGATTATGTGTTGCCGTCTGTCCGGCTCAAGGCGCTGGCCAGCGGGGTTCACTGGCCAGCACCGGAGCAAGACGAGACGGGCTGGTTCTGGCGGAGCAATGGCAGGCCGGCCCGGCGCAGTCTTGGCTCGGATCACCGGCTGGTATGGGTGGATATCATGCCGTGATGTGAGTGTCTTCACGCTTTCACGGAGCGCGAAAGTAATAACGCGAGCAAGGTCAAACATTGGAAAGGCAATGCTGGGAAGCGCGTCTTTTTAGCGATTAAATGCTTTTCGAGACCCTAGATTGCTTTCGAAGCTTCAGTTTTTCGGGTTGGTGACCCGAAGAATCAGCTGAATTTCTTCATATCAGGGCAGGCCGTTCGGCCTGCCCTTTTTTTCGTCTGTTTTGTTGCTCTCCTGCCACGCTTTGTCCGGATCGGTACAGCTGTTTTATTTTTTCATATGTGCGGAATTAACCTGCTTAAATAAGCATTATTTCTCATATTTTGAGAATCTGATTTTACACAGGTCGCTTTTCGAGCGAAGGTCGCGCTCTTCAGGAGAACCCAATGGCTGAAAAAACACCCTCCCAGGATAAAACATTTGCGTTGTTGTCAGCGCTGGCAGTGGCTGCCGAACCCCTGACCGCCAAAACACTGGCAGAGCAGACCGGCCTGCCTCTTTCCAGTGTGTATCGTTACCTGAGCACCTTGTCGCGCTGGTCACTGGTGCAGGAACGGCAAAGCGGCTATTACGCTCCCGGCCCCATGGCGGTGCAGCTGGCAGCGGGCTTTGAACAGCACAACAGTATGCTCACCTGGGCCCGGCCGTTACTCAGTGAACTGGCGGTGCGTACCGGTGAGAGTGCCGCCCTGATGATGCTGTCCGGCCACCGGGCTCTGTGTGTGGAGATGATCGACAGCTCCCAGGCGCTGCGCTGCTGCTATCAGAAAGGCCAGTCTCAGCCATTGCGGCGGGGAGCCAGTGCCAAAGTGCTGCTGGCTTTTGCCGGCAACACGCTGCGCAATAGTGTACTGGCGAGCCTGGATGATGCCGAACAGGACCTCATGCTGGCAGAGCTGGCCAGGGTGCGAGAGCAGGGATACGCCGTATCAGAAGGTGAGCTGGATTCGACTATCTGGGGAGTCAGCGCACCGGTATTAAGCGGCCGGGATCACCTGCTGGGCGGCATCAGCCTGATGGCACCCGCTGAGCGGGTGGGCACCCTGGCCGGTCAGTGGATTCGCTGGACCTGTGAGGCGGCCCAGCGTCTGGGTGCCATGAGTTATTAATATAAAAAGCAGGAGTCAATCATGAAGCAAACCACCTACAAAACGGCTGATATGAATGTCTGGCAAGGCCGGACCGATACCGACGAAGGCCCGCTGGCACTGCGCTGGCATCAGCAGGTGCAGTCGTTGTTTGGTAATGCGCCGACCGGGGTGGCGTTGCTTGGCTTTTGCAGCGATGCCGGTGTGCGCCGGAATCAGGGTAACCCGGGTGCTGCTGCCGGTCCGAGGGCGTTGCGTTGTGCTGCTGCCAATCTGTCCTGGCATGGCAGCCGTCCTGTCTATGACGGCGGTGATGTTATTTGTCATGAAGATGAGCTGGAGAGTGCCCAGGCGATTTACGCCGAACAGGTGGCCCGTCTGCTGAATGAAGGTCACAAGGTGGTAGGCCTGGGCGGGGGACATGAAATTGCCTTTGGCAGCTTCAGCGGTCTGATGCAGCACCTGCAGGCGCAGGGTACCTTGCCCAAAGTGGGTATTATCAATTTTGATGCTCATCTGGATTTGCGTCGTTCCGCCCGGCCCAGCTCCGGTACTCCTTTTAACCAGTGTGCCCACTTGTGTGAGCAGCTGAATACGGCGTTTCACTACACCTGCATTGGTGTCAGCCGGTGCCATAACACGGCGGCGCTGTTTGAGCGTGCGGCCGAGCTCAATACCCGCATTGTCCACGATGAGCAGCTGCTCAGCTGGAATCCGATACCGCTGTTTGATGCGGTAGATATGGCACTGGCTGAAGCCGATGTGATTTATCTGACGATTTGTCTGGATGTCTTACCTGCCAGCCTGGCACCGGGCGTGAGTGCGCCGGCGGTGCGGGGCATGGATATGGGTCTGCTGGAGGCGGCGCTCGACCGCATTCTTGCCAGCAACAAGGTGATGATGGCGGATATTGCCGAGCTGAATCCGTCCCGTGATCACCAGTCACTCACGGCCCGTGTGGCCGCCCGCCTGCTGGCCCGCCTTGCCGGCTGATCAGCAGGCCCCTGAAAGCTGTATCAATAGGGATATGTTATGAATGTAATGACCTTCGATGTAATGACCACCACCACGCTGGCGGCGCTGTTGCTGATGCTGGGTATGTATCTGCAACGCCGTATTCCGGTGCTGCATCAGCTGTGCGTGCCGGCACCTGTGATTGGTGGTTTTGGTTTTGCGGTATTTGCCTGGCTGGCCCGGGACTGGGCACAGGTGGAGTTCAGGTTTGATCTGGCACTGCAAAGCCCGCTGATGATTGCATTTTTTGCCACCGTAGGTCTGGGCGGCAGCCTGGCACTGCTGAAAAAAGGCGGCAAGGTGCTGGGGGTGTATCTGGTGGCCTGCTGGGTGCTGGCCATTTTGCAGAACACCATTGGCATCAGTATGGCATCTGTATTGGGCGAGCATCCGCTGCTGGGTCTGATGGCCGGTGCCGTATCACTGGAAGGCGGCTTTGGCGCTGCCGCCGCTTTTGGTCCCGAGGCCGAGGCGCTGGGGGTAACCGGCGCCACTACGGCCGCGCTGGCGGCGGCTACCTTTGGTATGGTCGCCGGCGGTCTGCTGGGTGCGCCTGTGGCCCGTCTGCTGATCAAGCGCCACAAGGTGGCCATTGAGGCGGAGCAGGTACACGAGCTGGAAGCGCTGAAAGAGGCCGAAAAGCCCGGCCGGGAAACCGTCACCGGTACCCTGCTGCTGAAAAGCGTCACCCTGGTATTGTGCACCATGGTGGTGGGGCTGTGGCTGAGTGATAACCTGCGCGCCCATTTTGATGTGATTCTGCCCTCCTATGTGGGTGCCATGTTTGTGGCTATCATAATTCGTAATCTCAATGAGCTGATACGTCTGCTGCCCATTTCCGACAGTGCCAATACCCTGGTGGGGGATTTTTGTCTGGGTATTTTTCTGACCATGGCGATGATGTCGCTGAAGCTGTGGCAGCTGGCGGATTTGGGCGCAACCCTGATGATCATTCTGGCGGTGCAGACCCTGGCCATTATTCTGCTGGCCTACTTTGTGATGTTCCGGCTGATGGGCCGTAACTATGATGCTGCCGTGCTTTGTGCCGGCTTTGTGGGGCATGGTCTGGGTGCCACTCCCAATGCGGTGGCCAATATGGGTGCTGTGTGCGATCGTTATCGGGTTTTCTCCCACAAGGCCTTTATTGTGGCGCCTTTGTGTGGTGCCGTACTGATCGATATCGTGGCCATTCCGGCCATTACCTGGTGCCTGAACGTGTTTGGCTGAGTCCGGGTTTGAGCATTAAAAAAGGCCGGTGCATTGCGTCGGCCTTTTTTTGTACCTGAAATTATTGCTGGCGCTGGCGCAGAAACGCCGGAATATCCAGACCTTCCTGCAGCGGCTGTTCTGCTGGCTGGCCGGGCTGATGCTGAGGTTGCTGCACCGGCGCTATGGTTTCTTTTGGCGGCTGAATACCGGTGGCGATCATGGTGACCTGAATGCTGTCGGTTAAGTCCGGATCCAGGGTAATACCCGACACCACAGTGGCTTCTTCGCCCACACTTTCGGCTACGCGATCACCGATTTTCTGAAAATCATCCAGCCCGATATCCGCTGAGGCGACCACATTGAGCAGCACGCCCCGGGCGCGCTCCAGCTCTACTTTTTCCAGCAGCGGATTGTTCAGGGCCTGCAGGGTGGCTTCTTCCACCTTGTTTTCACCACTGGCCAGGCCAATGCCCATTACTGCCTTGCCCTGCTGGCTCATAATGGTGCGCACATCGGCAAAGTCGATGTTAATCAGGCCGGTCTGACCGATGATGTCGGCCAGGCCACGTACGGCATTCTGAATGACCTTGCTGCTCTCAGAAAACGCCTTCAGCAGTGGCGTGCGGGCACCCAGTACCCGCAGCAGATAGTCATTGGGCAATACCAGCAGGGCGTCGGTATGCTCGGCCAGGGTTTCCAGGCCGTGTTCCGCCGCCTGAGCGCGCTTTTTGCCTTCAAAGCCAAAGGGACGGGTAACGATGGCCACCGTCATTATGTTCATTTCCCGGGCCAGGCGCGCCACTACAGGAGCGGCACCGGTGCCGGTGCCACCGCCCATGCCGGCGGTAATAAAGCACAGATCCGCGCCTTGCAGACGGGCGCGGATCTCGTCTTCACTTTCCTCGGCGGCTTTGCGGCCGGTTTCCGCTTCGGCACCGGCACCCAGACCCCGGGTCAGCTCACGACCCAGCTGCAGAATTTCTACCCGGCTTTGTTGCAGGGCCTTGGCATCTGTGTTCATGGCCATGGTGCTGACATGGGCCGGTAACTGATGATCGGCCAGCAGGTTGACGGTGTTGCCGCCACAGCCGCCCACACCCACTACGCTGATGCGAATGGTGTCGCAGTCGGGTTCGGCGGGCTCAAAAAGGATCTGATCCATCCTGGTCTCCGTGAAAAAACAAAGGGCTGAACCAGTCAGCCCTTATCATCGGTGTGGGTGCCTTTATTTGGCGGACTTCAGTGATTCCGGGGCCAGTATTTCTACCTTGCCGGCCATATCGGTGAGCCATCGCCGGAATTCGGGCGAATCTTTCACATCGGTTTCTACCATCATGCTCTGCTTGTCATAACGGGTCAAACGCGGATTGTGACCCGGAATGGTGTCTTCCAGCAGCGGGCGGCCCGAGTTGGCAATGCGGCCAACAAAACGAATGGTTTCTGCCTCTTCCTGATAGCCTTTTTCCCGCACCAGTTTGTGGGTGCTGAACTCACGAGGCTGAGTAACCGGCCGGCTGGTCAGCTCCACATCCTTGATGTGCTCAAAGGGAATGCCGTAAATCTTCGGATCCATGTCGGTCATGGTGCACAGCAGCATGGTGCCGTCTTTGCGGCTGACAATGCCCAGCGGGTTAACCTGCTCATAGCGCAGCCACACGGTGCGGCCCTTGATCTGGCGCTTGATTTCGGCGGTAAACTTGCGGCCACGCCACAGGGCGTCGCGTATGGTGGTGGCGCGGCGCATTTCCGGACTGCCGGCAAAGGGCTTGGGCAGCTGTATCACGTTTTCCATCCAGCGACCGGCGAGCTCGCTCTGGCTGTCGTTAATAACCTGAGTCGCCTTGTCGATGATGGGCGTCAGTTCGGTCAGCACGCTGGCTGGCAGCAGGTCGGCGGCCTGGTCGTTCCAGGTCTTGAGTGCCATGGCCAGGCCCAGCGGCATAAAGTTGGCGAAGTCGTTCAAACCATTGCGTTCGAAACACCAGCCGTGGGGTTTGCTGCGATCATCGGAAGTCAGATCAAACAGGCCCATGCCCGACATTTCTTCCAGATCCCGCTGTACGGTCCGCAGGCTTACCTGAATTCCTTCTTCTTCCAGTTTTTCTTGCAGCTGGCGTGCGGTCAGCTTGTATGGACGGTAGGGAACACAGCGCGCCAGGGTCAGTTGTCTCAGCAGTTTCTTACTCATGGTTATGCCCTCTTGCTTGGGATGATTGTATCCTAGGCACAGGGTGTGACAAGTTTTGACGCACCTTTTTCATGAGCGAGTGTCGCCATTTTTCCACAGTTGCTGTTTTTCGGTCTGTTCCTGACGTTCTGCAGCGCTTGCTGCAATGTGATTTTAGAACTATAACCTTTTGATATTTATATAACTATTTGGGGTTTCTATGCGTCTTTTGTGGTTGCTGCTGTTCCTCTGGGGAAATCAGGGTTGGGCCGGATTGGAACCCTTGACGCCATTAAAGAAAGCAAATTATTTGTCGTTGCCCGACAGCCGCGACATTGACCACTACCTGTTTACCCTGGCCGAACACAACGATCGGTCTCATAGGGTTCACATTGGCACTTCTGCCGGCGGCCGTCCGGTTCATGCCCTGCTGATATCCTCTTCACCGGCCTTTCTGCAGCATTACCGGCCCGAGCCCGGCAAGGCCACAGTGCTGGTGCTGGCGGCCCAGCACGGTAATGAACCCGCCGGTGCCGAAGCGGTGCAGCAACTGGCACAGGAGCTGACTCTGGGCCGGCATAAGGTTTTGCTGGAGCGGCTGAATCTGGTGCTGGTGCCCATGGCCAACCCCGACGGCCGGGATTTATCCCGTCGGCACAATGCCAATAACGACAACACCAATATTGACTATGTGGCGCTGAACGCCGGCGAAACCCGGCTGCTGGTGAATGCGCTGCATACTTTTGATCCGGATCTGGTATACGACGCGCACGAGTCGGGCATCTGGAAACGGGTGCTGACCAGACAGCAGGGCTGGCTTACCGATGTGGAAGTGCAGTTCGAGGTGGGCAACAACCCTAATATCGATGCCCGCCTGCAGGATTATACCGCCGGCTATCTGCTGCCGGCGCTGATCCGCAAGGTCAGCGAAACCGGCGTCAGGGCCGAGGCCTACCGGGGGGAAATTACGCAGCTGGGGCAGCGGGTGGCCCGGGGTGGCCTGGGCATTACCAATCTGCGTAACTATGCGGCCATGCAGGGGCGGGTGTCTGTGCTGGTGGAAAGCCGGCTGGACAATAAAAGCGGCAGTTACGCCACGCCGCGCAATATTGCCGAGCGGGTTCGCAAGCAGTATCTGGCCCTGCTAAGCCTGCTGCAGCTGGCGGCCGACGACAGCCAGCGGCTGATGGCGGTGTCGCGGCAAGCTCAAGCACAGTGGCAGTCGGCCGGCGCGGATCGCTCCCTGAGCATGGATGTGCACTTTGCCCGTAATCATGCCAAGCCCGAGGTGAGGCTGCCACTGGTCAGACTCAGCAGCGGTGAGCGCCGTTATCATGAGTTTGTTAATTACAACGCCATCGTGGCCGGGGAGCAGGTATTGTTGCCGCCAGCCTATGCCATCACACGGGAACGTGAACGAATGGCTCGCTGGCTTGAACGGCATCATATTCGCTTTATGACGTTACGGGCACCCCAAGACGTCCGGGCCGAGCGCATCCTGATAGAGGCGCTGCAGCCACAGCCCAGAGCAAAACCGGGTGTCAGAGAAAAATGGCGGGTACAGGCGCGTACTGAAGCCGGTGAGCTGAGGCTGGGGCTGGGAGATATGCTGGTCCCCATGGATCAACCCCTGGGGCCGCTGGCGGCACTGATGCTGGATCCGCGCTCAGCCAATGCCCTGTATCAGGAAGCAGGCTGGCGCTGGCTGAAGCCGGGGCCGTTTCCGGTGTTTCCGGTTAACCCCGGCAACGCGCGTTACAGCACCAGCCAGGACAGTGGTGATTTGGTGACTGCCGCACCATAGATGTAGGCAAAAATAGCAATGGAAGCGAGCGCAGCCATCAGGCGCTGGCCGCGGGTTTTGCCGCGTTTGATGGCAATGGTGCCCACTATGATGTAGAGCACCAGGCCAATAATTTTGGCTGCCAGCCAGGGGCTGTTCTCAAGGGGGTTGAACTTAAGGCTGACCGCCAGCCAGATGCCAAATATCAGCAGCAGGGTGTCGTTGATATGAGGCAAAATCTTCAGCAGCTTGTTGTTGATGCGGGCGGGAGAGGGGACCGCCAGCCAGGCTCTCAGCATAAACAGCACTATGCTGATAATGGCAAACATCATGTGTGCATGCTTAAGGGCAAGATAAGACATATTGGCTCCGGAGTTATACTTTATAAAGTGGTAAGCATAACCGTTTGACGCCGGTCTGAATACCGACAACAGGCGACCCGAAGACCGAGCTTTGCTAGTCTGGTGGCGGGTCATTCAACACAGGAAAGCATGATGAAAAAAAGCTTGATGAGTCTGGCACTGCTGCTGGCCGGGCCTGCGCTGGCAGCACCTGCAGCACTTCCTTCGGTTACCGTATACAAGTCACCTACCTGTGGCTGCTGTGAAGACTGGGTAGAGCACATGCGCGAGTCCGGCTTTGACGTGACCAGCGTAGACACCAATTATATGGAATCGGTGAAGGTGCGGGCCGGTGTCAAACCGTCTTTGGCGTCCTGCCACACCGCTCAGGTTGGTGGCTATGTGATTGAAGGGCATGTGCCGGCACATGATGTAAAGCAGCTGCTGCAGAACCAGCCAGAGCATCGCGGCCTGACCATTCCGGGCATGCCCCAGAGTGCACCGGGCATGGATATTCCCGGCACCCCCTATGAAGTACTGAGTTTTGACGCACAGGGCAACACAGCGGTATTCAGTCGCTATCCTGGCTAGTGTCGTCGGGCTCAAAGGCAATAAAGCGCCGGCCCCGGAACACCAGGGTGCCGGTGCTGTTCAGCAGCAGCTGCTCATAGAGATGCTCGCTTACTTGAAATTCCTGTTCCTGGTCTCCCGGGCGCGCCCGGAAGCTGACATAGAACTGTTGTCGCTGAGCCGGCAGTTCAGTTTCCTCCTTGGAGGTGCGCCCCATAAACTGCTTTATATGCTTGCCACTGACCGTAACCCTGATGCTGTGCTCAGGCTGAGTATGATCATAAAAGCGCTGATAAAGCCGCCTTCCGAGCACCAAAAAAGCAATCACGACAATGCCCCAAAGCACCAATTTATCCATTTACGGTTTCCCCCTGTTACTGGATTTAGCTTAAGAGCTGAGCGGAGTAGTGCAAGGAGTTTGGCATGATGAAATGGCTGTTGCCGGTTTTATTGCTGAGTTTACCTGCGGCGGCGGCTTTGCCCGCCGGCATTGAACTGACGGCGCAGATGGAACGAGCAGTAGTACCAGCCTGCCCTAAAGAACAGGCTCACTCACTCAGGCTGCACTGGCACAATGGTAAAGTCACCGGCACGCTGGCATATCTGGGTCTGGATCTGGGGTGTTCCCGTAGTGGTAATACCGGCGCACAAGGTGAAGGAGATGCCCTTTCTGTGCTGCTGACCCTGCCGCCGGTCGATTTTGCCATTGATCAGTTAACGCTGCATTTACCTGGCCGGACCCTTAATGGTCCGGCCAGGTTGCGCCATCATAATGGCGACATCATGATTGACTGGCAGGCTGAAGGCAGCCCGCTTGCTATCGTGTTGACGCCGGATCAGGGCGGCTGGCGCTGGCGCGGTATCCTGCCCGGCAGCCTGCTACTGCCGGCACTGAAACAGCCGGTGAGTATGCAGGGCAGCTGGCAGCCCGGGCAAGGGCTGCGGTTGAATGCAGAGACGGGGTTGCCTGCCCCGCTGAGCGGCCGGCTGCAACTGGACGCACAGCTGCATACCGGTGAGGATGGCTGGTTTTGGGATCCCGGCTCACGGTTGCATATAAACCGGCTCAACTGGCAGCACTTGCAGCTCGACGAGCTGATGCTGCAGCCTGCGGCCGCTTTGCCCCTGGGCGGTATTGGCCGGTGGGAGCTGAGCTGGCAGGGCGGCCGCTGGCAACAGCAGGCACTGCCCCGGGCACAGCTGGCTTTGCAGCTTAACAGTTATGAACACGGCAGCGCGGAACTGATATTGTCACCGCAGTTGCAAGTAAAGGCTAACTGGCGCTGGCAGCAGGGGCTGGCCCTTGAGCTGCCTGAACAGAGGTTGTCGCTGGCCGCTGGCCTGGCCTGGCTGAACCGCTGGCTGGCGCTGCCCGATGTAGACGTGGAGCAAGGGCAACTGGTATTGGCGCTGCAATCAGCCAATGTACTGAGTGCTGCTCAGCCGCTGATATTACTGGCGCGGCTTGAAGATGGCCGGCTGAGCCGGGGAGAGCTGAGCGCCACTGGCGTGAGCGGCCAGCTCGCTGGTCGCTGGCAGCAGGGACGGCTGAGGCTGAATGCCGGCAGCGGTCTGACCATAGAGGCGTTGAGTACCGGTGTGCCCGTCACTAATATTCACGCTGCGTTAAGCTGGCGTAATAACAGGCCCTGGCTGTCAGGGCTTACCGCCAATGTGCTGGAAGGCCGGCTGGCACTGTCGCCAATGCCATTAAGTGCTCACTTACAGGGCGAGCTGCATATTCAGGATGTATCGCTGGCCAGCCTGCTGAATTTGACCACAGTGTCGGGACTGACCGGTGACGGCCGTTTGCATGGCCGGCTGCCCTTTGTATTTGATGGTGCTGTCAGTGTTCATAACGGTCGTCTCTGGAGCCATAACGGCTGGGTGTCTTATCAGGCCGGTGAGGCGCTGCGTGATTCTGCCGCAGACAATATGTCGTTAGCGCTTACCCTGGGCATGCTGGAAGATTTACGTTACCAGCGTCTTAGCGCCGACATGACCATGGCTGTTGACGGTGAGGCGGTGATCATGACGCGGTTGCAGGGCCGGGCTCCGGTAGGCGAGCGAATGCACCCGGTTAACTTCAATTACCGCCATCAGGAAAACCTGTTACAGTTGCTGCAGAGCCTGCGCTTTGCCGAAGATCTCAGTGAGCGGCTGCCGGCGCAGTGGCAAGGGGGTAAGGAACAATGAAACAAACCGCTATGGTGCTGGCAGTGTTGCTGCTGGGTGCCTGCACACCCAGGGTGGAAGTCATGGTTCCCGACAAGCCCATTACCGTGAATTTAAATGTGAAGGTAGATCACGAGATTCGGGTGCGGGTAGATCGGGAGCTGGAAAAACTGTTTGAACAAGAGCAGGAACTGTTCTGAGGAGACTGATATGAGATGGTTGGCTATGATTCTGGCAGCAACTCTCAGCCTGTCGGCCTGGGCACTGGATCTGCAGCAGGCTAAACAGCAGGGGCTGATTGGTGAACAGGTAAATGGTCTGGTGGGTGCGGTGCAAGGTGGTGCTCAGGTGAGCGCCATTGTGAATGACATTAACCGCAAGCGGCTCGACAGCTACCGGGATATTGCTCAAAAAACCGGCACCAGTCTGACGATAGTGCAAAGCCGTGCCGGTCAGCTGAATATTGATCGCACCCCTCCGGGCCAGTATGTGCAGCTGGCTGACGGTCGCTGGCAACGTAAGTAATCACTTCTCCCTTGGAGGCTGCGGTTGCGGCCTCATTTGACTTTATTTTTCGTTTTATTTGGCATTTTTCACCGGTTTTGCTGGCTGCTGTGGCACTTCGTGAGTAATATTTGATGGTTTTTTGAGCAGGTGTGCCGGAGGTGATGCATGGGGAATAGGGCAGGGCTTTGCCTGATGTTAGCATGGGTGCTGTGTACCCTATCCTATGCCAAAGGAGCCGACGTGCAGCTGCAACCGCCTGTCGCCAGAAAAATTCCCCATGTGCTCAGTCATCATGATGATATTCGTGTAGACAATTATCATTGGCTGCGCGATGACCAGCGTGAAGATCCTGAAGTGATTCAGTATCTTGAGCAGGAAAATCGCTATAGTGAGCGTGTGCTCACTCCGCTTAATGATCTTCAGCAAAGCCTGTTTCAGGAAATGGTGGCGCGGGTACGGCAGGATGATAACACTGTCCCTTATTTCAAGCAGGGCTGGTGGTATCGTACCCGCTATCAGCAAGGGCAGGAATATGGCATTACCGAGCGTTATCCTGATGGCCGGCCCGAGCAGATTGAAGTGTTGCTGGACGGCAACCAGCGGGCAGACGGTAAAGCGTATTATGATCAGGGCCAGATGGCGGTCAGCCCGGATCAGCAGACCCTGGCCTTTTCGGAAGATTTTATTTCCCGCCGCCAGTATCAGATCCGTTTCAAATCGCTGCAAACCGGTGAGCTTTATGACGAAGTGCTGGAAAATACCTCGGGCAATCTGGTGTGGGCCAACGACGGCAAAACTCTGTTTTATGTGAAACAGGATGAAGGTACCCTGCTGCCGTTTCAGGTATACCGCCACCGCCTTGGCACCGAACAGAGCCAGGATGTGCTGGTGTATGAAGAGCCCGACAGCGGCTTTTATACCAGCCTCTACAAGAGCCGTTCGGGAGATTATATTGTGATTGGCGGCTGGAACACCGATGCCAGCGAGCTGCGTATTATTCCCTCCGACAATCCCGCTGCCGCGCCTCAGTTATTCTGGCCCCGGCAGCATGGTCATGAATATGATCTGGACCATTATGATGGCCGCTTCTATGTACGCTCCAACAAAGACGGTGCCAACTTTGGCTTGTATGTGACCGACAGGGTCAGCGAGCCGAATGAGTGGCAGCCGTTGATTCCTGCCCGTGCCGATGTGCTGCTGGAAGGTTTTGCTCTGTTTCGCGACTGGCTGGTGCTGGAAGAGCGCAGTGAAGGCCTGCTGCACCTGCGTCAGGTGAACAGACATAATAATACCGAACACCAAATCGCCTTTGATGATCCTGCCTATGTCAGCTGGCTGGGCACCAATCCGGAAGCCGATACGCCCTGGCTGCGTTATGGCTATGCTTCCATGACCCGGCCATCTACCGTGTATGAAGTAAACATGGATACCGGTGAGCGGCGGGAGCTGAAACAGCAATATGTGGGCGAGCAGTTCAATGCTGCCGACTACCGCAGTGAGCGGTTGTGGGTGAACGCCCGGGACGGCACCAAAGTGCCGGTCTCGCTGGTATATCGGGCTGATTCGTTTAAGCGCGATGGCAGTAATCCGCTGCTGGTATATGCCTACGGCTCTTACGGTGCCAGTATGGATCCGGACTTCAGCAGCGCTCGTTTAAGCCTGCTGGACCGGGGTTTTGTGTATGCCATTGCCCATGTGCGTGGGGGAGAGGAGCTGGGCCGGGACTGGTATGACCAGGGCCGGCTGATGAGCAAGCAGAACACCTTTAATGATTTTATTGATGTGACCCGCGCTCTGGTGCAGCAAGGTTACGGTGATGAGCACAGAGTATTTGCCTCTGGCGGCAGTGCCGGCGGTCTGCTGGTGGGAGCGGTGGTAAATATGGCCCCTGAGCTGTATAGGGGCGTGGTTGCCGTGGTGCCCTTTGTGGATGTGGTAACCACCATGCTGGATGAGTCTATTCCGCTGACCACCGGCGAATACGGTGAATGGGGTAACCCCAACCAGGCTGATGCCTATCACTATATGAAGTCTTACAGCCCTTATGATCAGGTAAAACCCCAGGCGTACCCGCACATGCTGGTGACAACCGGTTTACACGACTCTCAGGTGCAATACTGGGAGCCAGCCAAGTGGGTGGCCAAGCTGCGTGAGATGAAAACCGACGATAACCTGCTGCTGCTGCATTGTGATATGGACAGCGGCCACGGCGGCAAGTCAGGCCGGTTTGAGGCTTATCATGAACTGGCCCGGGAATACGCTTTTTTGCTGGCCCTGGCCGATGAAGAGCAGAGCACTCGCCTGGCCGCCGGCCCGAGTGCCCCACAAGATCGGGAAACCCGTTAACCGGGTTAATAAAGAAGGGCCGCATTGCGGCCCTTTGTGTTTGAACAGTGGTGAAAGGATCAGCCACCGATGGACTGAATAATCACCACCAGTACCAGCACCGGGCACACAAAGCGTACATACCAGGGCCAGATTTTCCAGAACAGACCTTGCTCTACATCAGGGCAGCCGGCTTTGAGCTCTGCCAGCACCTTGTTGCGCTGCCATACCCAGCCGGCATAAAGGGTGATGCACAGGCTGACCAGAGGCTGAGCATATTGGGTGGTAGCGGTGATCACCAGGCCAAACAGGCTGCCGAAGTTAAACACAATAATAATGCTGATCAGAGTACAGAGTGCGGTCATCAGCCAGGTGGCCTTGATGCGGGACATGCCGGTGCTTTCTATGGTCAGGGACACCGGCGCTTCCAGCATGGAAATGGAGGAGGTCAGTGCCGCCACTATCATCAGCAAAAAGAAAGCAAAGGCAATCAGATGCTGGGCCTGACCCATGGTTTCAAACAATGCCGGCAGCACAGAGAACACCAGGGTATCGGAGCTGAGCAGGCTGCCATCGTCGGCAAAAATCGCCACGCCATTATGCTGGGCCACATACATGGCCGGCAAAATCAGCAGGCCAGCCAAAAACGCCACGCTGGTATCAAGCAGAGTCACCTGAGCGGCCAGCGCCGGAATGCTGGACTGACGGCTGAGGTAGGAGCCGTACAGCATCATGACGGCTGCCCCCAGCGACAATGAGAAAAAGCTCTGGCCCAGTGCACCGATCAGCACATCCCGGTTCAGCACCCGGGAAAAGTCCGGAACCAGATAGGCGTGCAGACCTTCACCTGCACCGTCCTGAGTGAGCATATAAGCAGTCAGTGCAATCAGCATCAGCAGCAGCAGCGGCATCAGCCGGCTCGACCATTTTTCAATGCCCTGCTCCAGCCCTCTGCTCACCACATACAGGCTGAGCAGAGCAAACATAAGCGTGAACACAAGGTTACGGGAGGTAGAAAAAGCGGTAAGCCAGTCTCCTTTCATGCCCAGCATGTTGCTCAGCGGATCCAGCGCATAGGCAATAAACCAACCGGATACAATGGCATAGAAGGTAAAGATTAAGCTGACCGTAACGACTGCCGCCAGCCCCACCAGGCCGGCAATGGCCCTGCCCGAGCGGTTGCCGGTGAGCTTTTGCAGTGCATGAAAAGGACCGGCCTGACCGTGGCGGCCTATGGTAATTTCTGCCACCAGCATGGGGTATCCCAGCAGCAATATCATCAGCAGATATACCAGCAAAAAAGCACCGCCACCATTACTGGCGGCCTGAGTGGGAAAGCCCCAGATGTTTCCTACGCCAATCGCCGAACCGGCGGCGGCCATGACAAATCCCAGCTTGCTGCTGAATTGCGCCCTTGCACTCACGTCTGCTTGCTCCTGATGGGTGTAAACTAAAGCGTACACTTCACTTCAATAGAAAATTGCGAAAACTATGGAGTTTTGCAGAGTTTTTGTCAAAGAAAACTCTGGCACTTAGGGTTACATAGTGATCAGGGCGCTATCGAAAGCCAAACATCATGAAATGATTAAAATTGAGGCGGCGAAAGAGGGTTTACGCTCACTGTGCTCATCCATCGACATTGGCGCGAATAGTCACAAATTCAGCCACTGGGGCTGACTGCTCTGCTACAAACAGGGTATGATCGGTCCACTAAAGTTTTGAGTCTGGTGTGTCGTGGGCGTTCGCGCGCAGCAAAAAGAAAAAACCCGTCGGTCTCTGGTTGAAGCGGCCTTTCGACAGTTAAGTGCCGAGCGAAGCTTTTCCGGTCTCAGCTTACGAGAAGTTGCCCGGGAGGCCGGGCTTGCACCCACTTCTTTCTATCGTCATTTTAAAGACATGGAAGAGCTGGGGCTGACCCTGGTAGATGAAGGCGGATTGACCCTGCGTCAGCTGATGCGGCAAGCCCGTCAGCGTATTGCCGACGGGGGCAGCGTTATACAAATCTCGGTAAAAACCTTTATGGAATTTATCGACAACAGTCCTGATGTGTTCCGTCTGTTACTGCGGGAGCGATCGGGCACTTCTGCAGCTTTTCGTCAGGCGGTGGCGCGGGAGATTCAGCATTTTACCGCTGAACTGACCGACTACCTCGAAGAAAAGCAGAAGACCAGCCGTGATTATGCTGAGGCTCAGGCCCAGGCCATGGTCACTTTGGTGTTCAGTGCCGGTGCCGATGCACTGGATATGAACGAAGATGAGCGTGCCGTGCTGGCGGAACGCATGATTCTGCAGCTGCGCATGATCGCCAAGGGCGCAGATGCATATAATAAAGCAAAACGGCTCTAGGCCTAAATCAGGAAGGATCACTATGTCTGGAAAGAAGAATGTTCGCCGTAAACCCATACTGCTGGCACTGCTGGTAGGCCTGTGTGGTAACGCCACCCTGGCTACTCTGAGTGTCAGTGAACTGGCGTTTTCCGTGTTTCCCATCATCTCTCTGGTGCTGGCAGCCTACATGCTGTATCAGGAGTATCTGAGCGCACCGATGGAAGGTGACACTCCGGTTTGTACCTTGCTGAGCTTTTTGATCGGGGTATTTGGTTATTCAGCGTTTTTGCGTACTCAGTTCCCGGAAATGGGTACCAACTTCCTGTCAGTGATGATTACTCTGGTTCTGGTAATCTGGCTTGCCCTCAAAATGGGGGTAGCTGAGCGTCCGGCCCCCGATGCGGAAGCTCAGAAATAAGCCGCTGTGCCATGAATAATAAAAAACCCGCCATCCTGGCGGGTTTTTTATTATCAACAGACGTCTTTTTCTACCGGCCGGTCCGCGGATCCTCCCCATTCGGTCCAGGAACCATCATAAACGGCAATGTTCTTATGGCCGGCAAGTTCTGCTCCCAGTGCCAGAATGGCTGCAGTTACTCCTGAGCCACAGGTGCAAATCAGTGTCTGCTCCGGCGTCAGCAGAGGTGCGAAAATGGCTGCCAGCTCTTGCTCCGGCAGCATGCGGCCGTCTTGCAGCAACTCATTAAAAGGCAGGCACAGAGCACCGGGCATATGACCGGCACGCACGCCCGGACGAGGATCGGCAGCCGTCCCGCTGAAGCGCTCCCGGCTGCGGGCATCGAGTACGCGCGAGTTATTTTGCTGCAGTGCCCGGGCTACGATATCGGCATCGGCGATCCAGCCCGGCTGCAGCCTGGCGCTGAACTGGCCGGGAGGTACCGCCGCCGGTGCAGTTTGTTCCAGCGGCAGACCGGCTTGCTGCCAGGCCGGCAGGCCGCCGTTCAGCACGGCCACCTTGTGGTGACCCATGGCGCGAAACATCCACCAGGCGCGGGGGGCGGCAAACAGCCCCAGACTGTCGTAAATCACTACAATGTGGTGATTGCTGATACCAAGTGCTGACACCTCTTTTGAAAACAGTTTTTCGTCCGGCAGCATATGGGGCAAGCTGGTGTGCTGATCTTTAATCCGGCCATCAAAATCAAAGAAGCGGGAGCCGGGAATACGCTGTTGTTGCCATTCCTCTGCGCCATTGCGGCCGCTGGCGGGCATATGCCAGCTGGCGTCCAGCACCACCACATCCTGGTGTGTCAGATGCTTCGATAGCCACTCGGGAGATACCAATGATGAAGGTAATTCTATTTGGTTCATAAACCCTCCTTATATAGACAGGTTTATCCTAAGAAAGCGAAGGCCGGGGTGCCACTGTTTTTGTTTCCGCGAGACAGTATAAGGAAAACGGCCCGTTTGAGTGTAAGAGATCTCTTACTTTGAGTGTGGGAGAAGGCGCTTTCAGTTGCGAATTTTATGCTTCTGTTTTTGGTATTTGTTTTATTAAACAGTGCTTTGTGTTGTTCGTTGGTTTTAAGCGAGTAAGCGGGCAGTCTTTTTGGTCTGTGGGCCGCTTGAGGCAAAAGAAAACTTCTCTATAGTTAGTGGTGCAGGAAGCAAAGAGAAGTTGGTCAGGACAGACCGGCTGCCAGGAACGGCATAAGGATCACCGCAGGATGCGGTAAAGGACACCTCCCCGGACGGAGACAGTCAGGCAGCTCAGGATGAACTGCGGTCAGGAAGACCATAAGGACGCGCCGAAGGAACGGTAAGAGGAACACCTTAAGGAAAAGGTATTGTCAGGGATTGCAGGGAGCAACTTGGTTTACGGATTAACCATACGACAACCCAAAAGGGGGTGACATGACGTCACCCCCTTTTTCTATTGTGCATTTGGCAGTGAGTGAATGAACGACTGGATACGAGTATTTGATGCCGCCAACAGCCTGGAAGCCCATGCTCTTAAAGGAGCGCTGGAAAGCCGGGGTATTGATGTGCGGTTAAAAGGCGAAGCGCTGTCAGGGGCGCTGGGTGAGCTGCCCATGGATGTGGCTCAGATTACTCTGCTGGTATCCGCGGGAAACTGGCAGCAGGCTCGTGAGTTTGTACAGCACTATCAGCACAAAGAGGATGGTAGCTGGTTTTGCCGTGCGTGTGGAGAAGAAAACGATGTCAGTTTTGAAATTTGCTGGCAGTGTGGCTCCGGACCCGAAGGCCCGGAGTAGTGACTTATCGTTTTTGCTGCCCGGTCAGTTCTTTCAGGCGGGCGCGGTGGCGGTGCATGGCAAAAGAGCCAAAGACCAGCACTTCCAGATAATCGCCGGCACTGGGGTTAAGCAGATTGGATACCTGTTTCAGCATCACCATCTGAAGAATATGCATCACCAGCACAACAGCACCCAGAATCAGCGGTGTAGAGCCGGCTTCATCAAAGCCGGGGCCGAGCAGGGCATAAATAATGCCAGCCCAGAACATCAGCATTATCAGCCGCATCAGCAGGTTGAGTACCTTCATTATTAACATTGCTCCCTTTGGTAGAGTTGGTAAATGACCTGACCAGCCTGCTTGTCTTTATGCAGCTGCCAGTGGGCGGGCAGTGCCGGTAGTGCCAGGCCCTGCTCCCGTTCGATATAAATAAGGGCGTTGTCGGCAAGCCAGCCGTTTTTTTCCAGCAGCTCACAGACTCGGGGCAACAGCTCCTGATGAAAAGGCGGATCAAGAAACACCAGCTCAAACGGCTGAGCCGGTTGTTGCAGATATTGTATCGCATCTGCCTGGACCACTGTGCCCGGCGCTTCTGGCAGACTGGCCAGGTTGCGAGTAAGCTGGCTGGCCACTGCTGTGTCTTTTTCCACCATCACTACCTCAGCGGCGTGGCGCGAAAGGGCTTCAAACCCCAGGCTGCCGCTGCCGGCAAACAGATCCAGGCAGCGCTTGTCGCGAATATCAAACATCAGCCAGTTGAACAGAGTTTCTTTTACTCTGTCTGTGGTGGGTCTTAAGCCTTCGCTGTGCAGCACCGGCAATTTTCGCCCGCGCCACTGACCGCCGATAATTCTTATCTGGCCCGTGGCCGATGTGGTTTTTTTTGCCGGTTTTGCTTTTGCCATCTCGTTTCGCCGTCTTTCAATAAAGTGCTAGTATAAGGCGGTTTTTCATCCCGTTAAGGGACGAGCATATCTGCATTAAAAGACGGATATTCTAATGAAGCGGCCGAATCGCGGCCAGCCCTAATCGTTCCGAACAACAGCGAGTATTGGCAATAATGGCGAAAAAAGGTTTTTTCTCCTGGCTTGGCTTTGGCAAAAAGAAAGAAGAGCAGCCGGAAGAGACACAGGAACAGAATGCAATAGAGTCGGAAGCGGAAGCCGGCCACGGTGCCGAAGTAGAAGCGCAACTTAAAGAGCGTGCGGCCGAAGAGCGAGCCGTAGCCGAAGCCAAGGCGGCGGAAGAAGCGCGGCTGGCAGCGGAAGCCAAGGCCGCGGAAGAGGCCCGGCTGGCGGCGGAAGCCAAAGCCGCGGAAGAGGCGCGGCTGGCGGCGGAAGCCAAGGCCGCGGAAGAGGCGCGGTTAGCGGCGGAAGCCAAGGCGGCAGAAGAAGCGCGGCTGGCAGCGGAAGCCAAGGCCGCTGAAGAGGCGCGGCTGGCCGCAGAAGCCAAGGCGGCAGAAGAAGTGCGGTTAGCGGCGGAAGCCAAGGCGGCAGAAGAAGCGCGGCTGGCCGCAGAAGCCAAGGCTGAAGAAGAAGCGCGGCTGGCGGCGGAAGCCAGGGCGGCAGAAGAAGCGCGGCTGGCCGCAGAAGCCAAGGCTGAAGAAGAAGCTCGCCTGGCAGTAGAAGAAGAGGCGCGTCTTGCCGCCGAAGCGGAAGCCGCCGAGCAGGAGCGTCTGGCACAGGAAGCGGAAGAACAGCGCCTTGCTGACGAAGCCGCTGCTCAGGCAGAAAAAACGCCGAAAAAAGGCTTTTTTGCCCGTCTTAAGGCTGGGCTGCTGAAAACCCGGCAAAATCTGGGCTCCGGCTTTTTTGGCCTGTTTCGCGGTAAAAAGATTGATGACGATCTGTTTGAGGAGCTGGAAACCCAGTTGCTTACCGCCGATCTGGGGGTGGAAACCACCATGTCGATTATCGACAATCTCACCAGCCAGGCCAGCCGCAAGCAGCTGAAAGACGGCGAAGCCCTCTATGAGCTGCTCAAGGAAGAAATGGGAGAAATCCTTGCCAAGGTAGATCAGCCGCTGGAAATTAACAGCGAGCACAAGCCCTATGTGATCCTGATGGTGGGCGTCAATGGTGTGGGCAAAACCACCACCATCGGCAAACTGGCCCGTCAGTTTCAGGCCGAGGGCAAGTCGGTGATGCTGGCTGCCGGCGATACCTTTCGTGCCGCCGCCGTTGAACAGTTGCAGGTGTGGGGTGAGCGTAATGACATTCCGGTGATTGCACAGCACACCGGTGCCGATGCCGCCTCCGTGATTTATGACGCCGTTGAAGCGGCTAAGGCACGCAAGGTGGATGTACTGATTGCCGATACTGCCGGTCGCCTGCAGAACAAGGCACACCTGATGGAAGAGCTGAAAAAGATAGTGCGGGTCATGCAGAAAATCGACCCGGCGGCACCTCACGAGATCATGCTCACCCTGGACGCGGGCACTGGTCAGAATGCACTCAGCCAGGCCAAAATTTTCAACGACGCCGTGCCCATTACCGGCATTACCCTCAGTAAGCTGGACGGCACCGCCAAGGGTGGTGTGATTTTTGCGGTGGCCGATAAGTTCGGTATTCCCATTCGCTATATCGGTGTGGGTGAACAAATCGACGATCTGCGTCCCTTTAATGCCTCCGAGTTTATTGAGGCGCTATTCAGCCGGGAAGACTAAATGATCCGCTTTGAGCAGGTTAGCAAGGTATACAGCGGCGGCTTTCAGGCGCTGCAGAAGGTCAGCTTTCATTTGGAAAAGGGTGAAATGGCATACCTAACCGGCCACTCCGGGGCCGGTAAAAGTACTTTGCTCAAGCTGATCAGCGTGATGGAGCGGCCCACCGACGGCCAGGTGTTTTTCAACGGCCGTAATGTCAGCCGTATTGCCCGGCGGGATATTCCCTTTGTGCGCCGGCGCATCGGTATGATTTTTCAGGATCATCACCTTATTCAGGGCCGTACCGTGTTCGACAACGTGGCGCTGCCGCTGGTGATTGAAGGTTACAGCCATCACGATATTCAGAGGCGGGTGTCGGCTGCCCTCGACAAGGTCGGTCTGCACGGTAAGGATCGTTACTTTCCGCCCATGCTGTCCGGTGGTGAACAGCAGCGTGTAGGTATTGCCCGGGCCATTGTGAACAAACCCCTGCTGCTGCTGGCAGATGAGCCCACGGGTAATCTGGATCCTGAACTGTCCATGGATATTTTACGGTTGTTTGAATCATTTAACCGGGTAGGCGTCAGTGTGCTGATCGCCACTCATGATACCGGTCTTATCAACGCCCAGCGCTACCGTACCCTGCGGCTTAACGCCGGACGCATGGAGCAGGAGGTGCCGGTATGAGCAATATCCACAAGCTGGGCTGGCACCGGCGTTTTGCCATGTATCTGGTGGATCACCTGCGTCAGTTATTCGCCAGTCTGGGTGAGCTGTGGCGCACGCCGTTAAGCTCGCTGATGACCATAGCGGTGCTGGGTGTGAGCCTGGCGCTGCCCGCCAGCTTCTATGTGCTGCTGAAAAACGCCGAGTCGGTGAGCAGTTTCTGGCAAAGTCAGGCGCAGATCAGCCTTTATCTCAAGCAAAACACCGATGAGGTTCAGATAAAGGAATTCAAAACCCGGCTTGAGGGTATGAGCGAAATTCGTCAGGTCACCTTTATCAGCCCGGAGCAGGGGCTGGCCGACTTCAGTGGTGCTGCCGGCTTTGCCGAGGCGCTGGACCTGCTTGAGCAAAATCCGCTGCCGGCAGTACTCATTCTTAATTTGTCGGAAAGCGGACGTCAGCCTGATATGGCTGAGCTGCTGCTGGCAGACATGAATGCCGAGCCGCTGGTAGACACAGCCCGCCTGGATATGGCCTGGCTGGCCCGGTTGTCGGGCATAGTGGAGTTGCTGCGTCAGGCGGTGGTGGGCATGGCGGTACTGCTGCTGGCAGGTGTGCTGCTGGTAGTGAGTAATACCCTGCGGCTGAATATTCTCAGCTGTCGTTACGAAATTGAAGTAATGAAGCTGGTGGGTGCTACCGACGGCTTTATACACAGACCTTTTCTTTATGTGGGGCTCTGGTACGGCATTATCGGCGGGCTGCTGGCCTGGTGGCTGACGCTGGTGATGGTGTTCTGGCTCAGCCACAAGGTCAGTGCACTGGCGTCGCTTTATCAGAGTGACTTTGAGCTGCTGGGCCTGGGGCTGAATGAAAGCTTCTGGCTGGTACTGACCGGCACCCTGCTCAGCCTGCTGGCGTCGGGTTTTTCCGTGCGCCGACACATAAGAGCCATAGAGCCGGCTTGAACCATAAGGGCAGAGTGTGGTCTTATGGGAGCAGCACAGCTTGCTGCTTACCTTGACTTTTAGTAATAAATGAATAAATTTCACTCGCTGGCAAGCGTCCGGACGAGTCGACAAAGTCATTGCAGAGCAAGCAACCGAAGCCGTATATACGGAGTCATGTAATGAACACGAGTTTGATGACGACAGATTTACAGCGCCACTTTGCCCTGGTTCCCCAGGGCAGCCTGGAGGCCTATATCCAGGCAGTGAACACGATTCCCGTGCTCAGTGCGGAAGAAGAAAAATCCCTGGCAGAGCGCCTGCAAAATGAGGGTGACCTGAGTTCAGCCCGGCAGCTGGTGATGTCTCACCTGCGCTTTGTAGTGCATATTGCCAAGAGTTATGCCGGTTATGGGCTGCCTCAGGCAGATCTGATCCAGGAAGGCAATATTGGCCTGATGAAAGCGGTAAAACGCTTTGATCCGGGTGTGGGTGTGCGTCTGGTGTCTTTTGCGGTGCACTGGATCAAGGCCGAAATTCACGAATACGTACTGCGTAACTGGCGGGTGGTCAAAGTGGCCACCACCAAGGCCCAGCGTAAATTGTTCTTTAATCTGCGCAAGTCCAAAAAGCGTCTTGGCTGGTTCAATCAGCAGGAAGTCAACCGGGTCGCTGAAGATCTGGGCGTGTCACCGTCAGAAGTGCTGGAGATGGAATCCCGCATGAGTGCTCAGGATCAGGCATTTGATCTGGCATCGGATGACGATGAGCGTGAAGGCAGCTTTTCCCCGGTGCAGTATCTGGAAGATAAAAGTTCCGATGTTGCCACTCAGGTGGAAGAATCGAACTGGGAACAGGCGGCTAACCAGCGTTTGCGTGCTGCCCTGCGTACCCTGGACGAGCGCAGCCAGCATATTATTCAGGCCCGCTGGCTGGACGAAGATGATAAAACCACCCTGCAGAGCCTGGCCGACGAATATGGTGTCTCTGCCGAGCGTATTCGCCAGCTGGAGAAAACCGCACTGAAAAAACTGAAAGCCGCCATGGAGGCATAATCAGCCGCAGCGGACATTTGCGGATGACCGGTGTTTAAAAGGCCCCCCAGGGGCCTTTTTTCCGCCTACCTTTTAACAATACCAAACACAGAATGGCAGATTGTATTATGAGAATTCTGAAGCATTTGTTTGATAACAACCGCGAATGGTCTGAGCGTATTAAAGCGGAAGATCCCTCCTTTTTCGAAAAGCTGTCACTGCAGCAGGCACCGGAATATCTGTGGATTGGTTGTTCCGACAGCCGGGTGCCCGCCAACCAGCTCACCGGCCTGTTGCCCGGTGATGTTTTCGTGCACCGCAACGTGGCCAACCTGGTGGTACATACGGACTTTAACTGCCTGTCGGTGGTACAATATGCCGTTGAAGTGCTCAAGGTGAAGCACATCATTATTTGCGGCCACTACGGCTGTGGCGGCGTGCTGGCTGCCATGCAGAACAAAGAGCTGGGGCTCATCGATAACTGGCTGCGTAATATCAAGGATATCTGTCATAAACACGAAGAAGCGCTGAGCGCCATTGAAGATCAGCAAACGCGGGAAGACTATATGTGCGAGCTGAATGTGGTGGAGCAGGTAGCCAATCTGTGTCACACCACCATTGTTCAGAACGCCTGGAAACAAGGCCAGACCCTGTCGGTGCATGGCTGGGTCTATGGCATTAAAGATGGTCGCCTGCATGATCTGGATGTGTGTGTATCGGGCATGGATCAGATCCCTGATGTCTATCGTGTATTCCGCCAGCGTATTCTGGGCGAAGAACAATAAATAACTGATTAGGAAATTTTCATGAGACGTGAACTGGCCATCGAATTTTCCCGGGTCACCGAAGCTGCCGCACTGGCCGGCTACAAGTGGCTGGGCCGGGGCGACAAGAATATCGCCGACGGCGCGGCTGTGGCGGCCATGCGTCATGTGCTGAACGAGATTGAAATCAGCGGTGAAGTAGTGATTGGCGAGGGTGAAATCGACGAAGCGCCCATGCTCTATATCGGTGAAAAGGTAGGCCTGGGCGGGGATCAGGTCGATATTGCCGTGGATCCCATTGAAGGCACCCGTATGACCGCCATGGGTCAGTCCAACGCCCTGGCCGTGATGGCCGTGGGTGAAAAAGGTGCTTTTCTGCGTGCGCCAGACATGTATATGGAAAAGCTGATTGTGGGTGCCGGTGCCAAGGGCGCCATCGATCTCAACAAGTCCATTGAGCAGAACATCAAGTCGGTGGCCAAAGCGCTGAATAAGCCGTTGTCCCGCTTTACCGTGATCACCCTGGCCAAGCCGCGTCACGACAAGGCCATCAAGACCATGCAGGCGTTGGGTGTACGGGTGTTTGCCATTCCCGACGGTGACGTGGCCGCCTCCATTCTGGCCTGTATTCCGGAAAGCGAAGTGGACATGCTGTATGGCGTGGGTGGCGCGCCGGAAGGCGTGATCTCCGCCGCCGTGGTCCGTTCTCTCGACGGTGACATGCAGGCGCGCCTGCTGCCCCGTTATGAAGTAAAAGGCCCGGATGAAGAAAGCCTGGCAGCCGGCAAGGCGGAGATTGAACGCTGCAAGGAAATGGGCATTGAAGTAGGTACTGTGCTGAAGCTGGAAGACATGGCACGCACCGACAACGTCATTTTTGCCGCCACCGGCATCACCAAGGGGGATTTGCTGGAAGGCATCAGCAGTGACGGCAACTATGCCCACACCGAGACCCTGGTGATTCGGGGCAAGTCCCGCACCGTGCGCCGCATTCGCTCCACCCACATTCTGTCGCGCAAGGATCCCAGGCTGCAGGAAATCATTCTGTAACGCGAGTCTGACGGGTGAGAAAGGGATGCTGCGGCATCCCTTTTTGCTTTTCAGGCCTCCTTGTCGGCCTTGCCGGCGGCATCAGCAAAACGGGCCAGCCAGCGGTCCCAGGGCCAGGGTATTTCACTCCTGTCTTCGGCGTTTTCCTTGCGGCGAATGGCGTTGCGCACCGTCATGGCCCCCAGCCAGCGTACCGGCTCAGGCGGAAACCGCCCCTGAGGCCCTTGTGCCAGGCCGCAGTTGGCCCAGTCGTCGTTCCGGCCCAGCACCAGGCTGGTGAGGATTTTGGCACCCAGCAGGCTCTGTACCACGCCGTTGCCGGAATAGCCCAGGCCGTAATAGATGTTGCCGTCGCCCTCGAGCCGGCCGAAAAACGGCAGGCCGGTGGCGGAGCGGTCCGACGGTCCGGTCCAGGTGGCGGCGATATCGGCCTTCAGATCGGGAAAGAAACGTTTTAGTGCCGCCTGCAGCATGGTGCGGTAGCGGCTCGGCCGATCAAAGGCCCGGTGCAGGCGGTTGCCAAAGGCGAACAGGTTGCCGCCCTTGCCCAGCATCAGCCGTCCGTCCGGAGTCGTGCGGTAATAGTGCACAAAGGTGCGGCCGTCAACCACGGCAGTGCCGTGGTTCAGCCCCAGGCGCTTGAGCTCGGCCGGCACCGGGGTGGTGATGGCCATGTCGGAGGAAACCAGCACCAGATGCTGGTCGAACTCCCGGAACAGGCCGGGAGTCCAGGCATTCAGCGCCAGGATCACCCGGTCGGCGGTCACGCTGCCGTAGGCGGTTTCCACCAGCGCCGGCCGGCTGCGGCTGAGCCGGGTCATGGGGCTGTGCTCAAAAATACTCACTCCCAGCTCCAGTGCCACCCGGCGCAGCCCGCGCACCAGCAGGGCCGGCTGCACCGAGCCGGCAAGGGGTGAAAAGTGCCCTTCAAGGTGGGCCTCGGAGCCGGTGCGGGCCAGCAGTTCGGCCTCACTCAGGCTCGACCAGCTGTTCAGCCCTTCCCGTTCCAGCCCGGCCACCAGCTTGTCCATGGCACCGCGCTGGGCGCCGTTGGTGGCAGTGTAGCAGGTGCCGTCGATGCGCAACTCGGCATCGATGCCGTGCTGTTCGCAGAAATCCCGAATCTCCAGCACCGCCCGTTCTGAGGCCCGCACCAGCCGGGCTGCCTCCCGGGCACCGTAGCGGCGGCGCAGTGAGGGGTACTTGGTGGACCAGGTCAGCAGGCAGCCGCCGTTGCGCCCGGACGCCCCGCTGCCGCACAGCTCCCGTTCCAGCACTACTATGTTGAGCGCCGGCTCGGCCTGTTTGAGCTGAATGGCGCTCCACAGCCCGGTGTAGCCGCCGCCGATGATGCAGATATCGGCCTCGACATGTGCCTGCAGCGGCGTGGCCGGGGCTGGCTGTTCCCGCTCCAGAGCCTGTTGCAGCCAGAAGGGACGTTGGGGGGTGGTCATTATGGTTGTCTCCAGCCTTGAGTCAGGCGCAGCAGGCCGCGGCTGGCCGCCAGGTGCAGCAGCTTGGCGCCAAGGGCGGTGATGAAAATCAGCATGGCCATGGCGGCCGCCGGGGCGATGTTGCCGCTGTCGTCCAGATTGAGCACGGCGATAGAAGCCAGCATGGTGTCGGGGCCGTACAGGAATACCACCGCCGATACCGTGGTCATGGCGTTGACGAACAGGTAGATGGCCACGTCCAGCACCGCCGGCAGGCACATGGGCAGGCTTATCCGCCACATGGCCCTGAACCGGCTGATGCGCAGCGAGGCGGCCACAGCCTCGATTTCCGCCGGCAGCTGCTTGAGCGCGGTGATGGCGGTGAGGTGCCCGACGGTATAAAAGTGCACTATGGTCGATAACACCAGCAGGGTCATGCCGCCGTACAGCACCTTGAGCGGGTTGCCGGGCTGGTTGAAGAAGAAGATATAGGCCAGGCCCAGCACCAGTCCCGGCACCGCCAGGGGCACCATGGCCAGGCCGTGCAGCAGCTTGCGCAGGCCGTTCTGATCCTGGCCTTTCTCCACCAGGTAGGCGGCCAGGAAAATAATCAGGGTACCAAACAGGGCGGTCAGTCCGGCCATGCGCAGTGAGTTGCCATAGGCCTGCCAGCCGTCGATGAGATCGAACCGGTAGTGAGCCAGGCTCAGGCTCAAGTTGTAGGGCCAGAACTGCACCAGGGAGGCGTAAGCGGCCATGGCGATCACGCCCAGCAGGGCCAGGGCCATCAGGCTGCAGAACAGCAGGAAAAAGCCGTCACGCCAGGCATTGGGCTCTGGCTGGTAGGGCAGGGAGCGGCTGTCAATCAGCTGCTTGTTGCGTCGCTGCAGCCAGCTGTCGGCGGCAAAGGCGAGCAGGGCCGGCAACAGCAACAGGGTGCTGATCAGGGCACCCATGGTGAAGTTCTGCTGGCCCACCACCTGCTTGTAAATGTCGGTGGCCAGCATGGAATACTGGCCGCCAATCACCTTGGGCACGCCAAAGTCGGTGATCACCATGGTGAACACCACCATCAGGGTGCTGAGCAGGGCATACTTGATGCCGGGCAGGGTAACCTGAAAAAAGGCGCGTACCGGGCCGCCGCGCAGCACCCGGCAGGCCTCGAACAGGCGGCCGTCGGTGGCGCCCATGGCGGTGCTGAGCAGCATGACCGCATGGGGAAAGGCCCAGAACGACAGCCCCAGCACAATGCCGATGGGGCCATAGATGCTTTCCCCGCCCAGCCAGTGGCGCAATACGCCCTGATTGCCAAACAGGTAGATCAGGCTGATGGCCGGCAGCAGCGACGGTGCCAGTATCGGCACCATGGCCACCACCTTGAACAGGGTGCGGGCCGGCAGCCGGGTGCGGGTCAGGCCGTAGGCGTAGAGAAAGGCCAGTCCGGTGACCAGCCCGGTGACCAGCAGACCCATGGTCAGGGTGTTGAGCAGCGAGTGGCCCAGGGCCGGCGTGGCCAGGTAACGGCGAATGTTGTCGAGCCCGGCGAACCGGCCCTGATCGTCCACCAGGGCGGTATGCAGTATCTGCCCCAGTGGCAGTACCAGGGCCAGCAGAAACAGCACGCAGGCCAGCAGCAACAGGCCCCGCTGCAGCTTGTCATCCCGGCTCAGCGGCCGCGGTAGGCTGAGGCTGATCATGTACAGGCCTCGCTGAACAGATGAGTGTGCTCCAGCGGCAGCGCCAGGGCGATTTCCTGACCCGGCTGCAGCCGCCGCAGGTCACAGTCCCGGGCCGATAAATCGGCCAGGATAGGCTCGGGATGACTGTCCACCGCCACTTCGGCCCGTATAAAGGCACCGAGGAAAGACAGCTGCTGAATACGCCCGCGCAGAGCCGGTCCCTCGCCGGTGTCCGCCAGCCGGGTCAGCTCCGGCCGCCAGGCCAGCAAATGGCGGCTGCCCGGGGCTACCTGACGGGGCAGGGTATGTTTACCCAGGCTCAGGCGGCCATCGCAGTCGGCGACGGTGGCATGAAAGTTCATGGCACCGATAAAGCGGGCCACAAAGGGGGTGGCGGGCTGGTAGTAGATTTCTTCGGGGGTGCCGATCTGCTCGATGTCGCCGTGGTTCATTACCACGATGCGGTCGGCCATGGCCAGGGCTTCTTCCTGATCGTGGGTCACCATGATGGTGGTGACCTTGAGTTCCCGTTGCAGCCGTTTGATCTCGGCGCGCAGCTGCACGCGCACCCGGGCGTCCAGCGCCGACAGCGGCTCGTCCAGCAGCAGCAGACCCGGCGACAGGGCGATGGCCCGGGCCAGCGCCACCCGCTGCTGCTGACCGCCGGAGAGCTGCCCCGGATATTTGTTGCCGCTGTCGGGCAGGCCGATGGTCTCGAGCAGCGACTGTACTCTGTGCTGGATCTCGGCCTTGGGCAGGCGCAGGTTTTCCAGGCCAAAGGCGATGTTCTGATACACGGTGAGGTTGGGGAACAGGGCGTAGGACTGGAACACGATGCCGAAGTCGCGCTGCTCCGGCGGCGCCTGGGTGATATCGCGGCCGGCCTGCTCGATGCGGCCGTCACTGGGCAGATCCAGGCCGGCGATGGCGCGCAGCAGCGTGGTCTTGCCGCAGCCGCTGGGGCCGAGAAAACAGATGAACTCCCCTTCTTTCACGGTCAGGCTGACGCCCTTGAGGGCGCGAAAGTCACCGAAGTTCTTTACCACATTGTCGATTGTCAGATATGTCATCAGATTACCCTCATCTGGTTTAGACCAGTTTCGAGCAATCTACAAAGTCTATGTGACGCTGGTGTGACACTTTATTGAAAAAGTCATGTCTCCGCTTATACCGACAGCTGAATATTGAGGGCGTCGTGACGCCAGTATTCCCAGTCCAGCTCGATCACCCTGCCTTCTCCGTCCCGGGACAGCCGGCTGATAAACAGGGCGGCCGCACCGGTGGCCACGCCCAGGGCCTGAGCCCGCTCTTCGTCCAGCGCCAGCGGATACATGTTGAGCTCCATGGTAGCGATGCACACGCCGTATTCCTGCTCGAACAGCCGGGTCAGGGAGAGGCTCAGATCGTGCCGCTCAAGCCCGGGAAAACGGGCCGGATCCAGGTGGTTTTCCTCCAGCAGCACGGCATGGCCATCAATGGAGCGCAGCCGGCGTACCCGGTGCAGCGGGGTCAGGGGTGCCAGCCCCAGCGCCTTGTGCACCGCCGGCTCGGCCGGTGCCAGCAGGCGGGACAGCACTTGAGTGTCGGGGTGGCGGCCCTGGTTGGAAACCATCTCGTTGAACGGCAGACGCTGGGTCGGATTGTAGTTGATGCGGCTGGGGGTGATATACCAGCCCCGGCGGTTGGCGCGGTAGATCAGGCCCTTGCCTTCGAGCCGGGACAGGGCTTCACGCAGGGTGACCCGGGTGGTGGCGAAGGCGTCGCTGAGCTGGCGCTCCGAGGGCAGCTTGCTGTTGGCGAGCAGGGCGCCGCTGCGGATCTGGGCCTCGATGCTGTCGCTGATCTGCTGGTAATGGGGTTTGCTCATTGGTCCTTCCATATGGACTACACCACTTGCGTTGTTGCAGGGGCGGTGTGGTCGTCGTCAACGCATTGAAATCTGTTGCCATTATTACCCCTGCCGGCGGGGATGGACAGGCCCGTGGCAGATGAATTTTTTATTGCAGAGCGGCTTGCCGTCTTGCTCCGTGCCGGTGGTACGTCTATCGTGTTTGCAAGTTTGGTATATACCAGGAGTGAACGTGAACAATCCCTATCTGCTGCTGACCCCCGGCCCCCTGTCCACCTCCGCCACCGTGCGTGACGCCATGATGAAGGACTGGTGTACCTGGGACGACGACTACAACCAGGGCGTGGTGCAGCCTATTCGTCGCCAGCTGGTGCGCCTGGCCACCCGTCAGCCGGGCTATACCAGTGTACTGATGCAGGGCAGCGGTACCGCCGGCGTGGAGTCGGTGCTGGGCTCGGCGATCCCCCCCGAGGGCAAGCTGCTGGTGCTGAGCAACGGTGCCTATGGCCGGCGCATGGCCGACATCGCCCGTTGCCTGGGACTGCGCCTGGCCACAGTGGAAGTGGCGGAAACCGAGCCGCTGTCCGCCGGGTTGCTCACCCGGGCATTGGCGGCGGACGCGGCCATCAGCCACGTGGCCTTTGTGCACTGTGAAACCACCACCGGCATTCTCAACCCATTGGCCGAGCTGTGCGGGGCGGCCAAACAGGCGGGCAAGACCCTGATTGTGGATGCCATGAGCTCCTTTGGCGGTGTGCCCATGGAGGTGGGTGAACTGGCCATCGACTTTTTGATCTCCAGCGCCAATAAATGCATTCAGGGGGTGCCCGGCTTCAGTTTCATTATCGCCCGGGAAGCGGCCATGGCGCAGTGCGAGGGGCAAGCCCGTTCGGTCAGCCTAGACCTGTTCGACCAGTGGCAGTGCATGGAGCGCCAGGGTGGCAAGTGGCGCTTTACCTCGCCGACCCATGTGGTGCGCGCCTTTGCCCAGGCGCTGACCGAGCTGGAGCGGGAAGGGGGCGTGGCCGCCCGTCATCAGCGCTATCAAGGCAACCAGCGCGCGCTGGTGGCCGGCATGGAGCGGCTCGGCTTTCAGCCGCTGGTGGCACGGGACTGGCAGTCGCCGGTGATCACGGTGTTTGCCGCGCCCACCAGCCCCGCTTACGACTTCAAGGGCTTCTATTCGGGCCTGAAGGAGCGGGGTTACGTGATTTATCCGGGCAAGGTGTCAGCGGTGGACTGCTTTCGCATCGGCACCATAGGCGAAGTGTATCAACAGGATGTGGCCGGCCTGTTGGCGGCCATTGAAGACGTTATTTTCTGGTAAATGAGGAAACCACAATGAGCTATCGTTTTGAACGTCGTTACACCGGGTCCGTGCAGGCGGTGATCATGGACTGGGCCGGCACTACCGTGGATTTTGGCTCCATGGCGCCGATCCGCGCCTTTCAGCGGCTGTTTGCCGGCGAGGGCATCGAGGTCACCCTGGCCGAGTGCCGGGCGCCCATGGGCAGCGAAAAACGCGAGCATATTCGCCAAATGCTGGCCATGCCCCGCATTGGTGAGGCCTGGATCCAAATCAAGGGCGAAGCGCCGACCGAGGCGGACATCGATCGCCTGTATCAGGACTTTGTGCAGATCCAGATTGAGTGCATTCGCGACAGCGCCGTGCTGATCCCGGGCATGGCCGAGGTGGCCGCTGAGCTCACCGGCCGCGGCATTCGCCTGGGTGCCAACACCGGCTACAGCCGCGACATGATAACCGAGCTGGTGCAGCATGCTGCCGAGCAGGGATACAGCCCCGAGGTGGTGATCACCGCCAGTGACGTGCGCCGCGGCCGGCCCTGGCCGGAAATGAGCCTGCAAGCGGCCTGTGCTCTGGAGGCGAGCGCCGTGCAGGCCTGCGTCAAGGTGGATGACACCGGTGTGGGCATTGAGGAAGGTCTGAACGCCGGCATGTGGACGGTGGCGCTGGCGGTGTCCGGCAACGAGGTGGGTCTGTCACTGGAAGACTGGCAGGCCTTGGCACCCGATGAGCAGCAGCGTCTGCGCAGCAAGGCCCACGCCCGCCTGGCCGGTACCGGGGCCCATTATGTGATCGACACCATTGCCGGGCTGCCGGGGGTGATCGACGACATTAACGGCCGTCTGGCCCGGGGCGAGCGCCCCTGAGGGCGGATGAAAAGTGGAAAGTGAATGACGGCCGGGCTTGCCCGGCCGTTTCTTGTTGACCGGCGCCGGCGCGAAGACCCGGTTTTTTCACGGAACTGTCACCGGACTGTCATGGGGCACTCTTAAGCTGAGCTTGTTTTTTTGGTATATACCAACTGGAGAGAAATCATGCTGAAGAAGACTCCCCTGGCCCTGCTGCTGGCCCTGGCCGCCGCCGGCGTCCAGGCCAAGACCGAGCTGACCGTCTACACCGCTCTGGAGCTGGATCAGCTGAAGCGCTATCAGGCCGCCTTTGAGCAGGAAAACCCGGACATCGCCATTCGCTGGGTGCGGGATTCTACCGGCATTATCACCGCCCGTCTGCTGGCGGAAAAGGAAAATCCCCAGGCCGACGTGATTTGGGGACTGGCCGCCACCAGCCTGATGCTGATGGACAAGCACGGTATGCTGGCACCTTATGCGCCTGCCGGTCTGGACCAGCTGTCGCCGGAATTCCGTGACCCACGCGACACGCCGCACTGGGTTGGTATGAATGCCTGGCTGGGGGTGATTTGCTATAACACCATCGAAGCCGAGAAGCACGGCCTGACCAAGCCCACCAGCTGGCAGGATCTGACCAAACCGGAATACCAGGGCCATATTGTAATGCCCAATCCGGCCTCCAGCGGCACCGGCTTCCTTGATGTATCGGCCTGGCTGCAGCAGTTCGGTGAAGAGCAGGGCTGGGCCTATATGGATGGTCTGCACCAGAACATCGCCAACTACACTCACTCCGGCTCCAAGCCCTGCGTGCAGGCGGCCTCGGGTGAGGCGACTATCGGTATTTCCATGGCCTACCGCGGTGCCAGCCTCAAGCAGCAGGGGGCACCTTTGGAGCTGATTTTCCCTACCGAAGGGGTGGGCTGGGAAATGGAAGCGGCGGCCATGGTCAAGGGCACCGACCAGCAGGCGGCGGCGCAAAAGCTGCTGGATTTTGTAGTGACCCGTGAGGCCAACGAGCTGTATAACCAGAGCTTTGCGGTGGTGGGACTGCCGGGAGTGGCCCAGCCGGTGCAATACTTTCCGGAAGAGCCGGCTAAGGTGATGATCGACAACGACTTCGCCTGGGCGGCGGAGCAGCGCGAGGCCATTCTGGCCGAATGGCAGCGGCGCTACGACGGCAAGAGCGAAGCCCGATAAACTGGCGTGAACAATAGTCATGCGAAACCCGGTCAGCGTACCGGGTTCTTTTTTATGGGAGAAAGCCATGCGGCTGCTGTGGCTACGTAATGATCTGCGGCTGGACGATCATGCCGGCTGGCAGGCACTGGCGGATTATCAGGGCAAGACGGCGGCGGCGGTATATATACTGCCGGCCCATTGGCAAAAGACCGATGCCGCCGGGCTGCACCGGCTGGGTGCTGCCAAGGCGGCGTATTTGCAGCAGGCACTGGCGGATTTAAGCGCGCGGCTGGTCCCGTTTCCACTCACTCTGTTGCAGGGCGAGCCGGTCGAGTTGCTGCTGGCCTGGCATCAACAGCAGCCCTTTGAGCTGGTCACTCATGTGGCGCAGGCACCGGAAGAAGCCGGCTGGCTGGCCCGGTTGTGTGATGCCGGCGTAAAGGTGCAGACTTTTGAAGCTCAGCCGCTGTTTGAGCCTGAGCAGGTAGCGCCGTTGCTTGAGAAGTTTCCTGCCAGTTTTACCGGTTTTCGCAAAAAAGTGGAAAAAGTCCCGGCCTGGCCGGTGCCGGCACCACAAGCGGCGGTTGACCTCGGCCGATTACAGGCGGCCAATTGTCCCTTAACCACAGGGTTCGACTGGCCGGCCATGCCAGGTGCGCCTGTCCACCCGGCCTGGCAAGGAGGCGAAACCGCCGCACAAGGCTGGCTCAAGCATTACCTGTTTGAGCGTAGGGCGCTGGCCCATTACAAGACCAGCCGCAATGATCTTGCCGGCCGCTATTTTTCCAGTCACCTCAGTGCGGCGCTGGCCTGGGGCTGCCTGTCTTCGCGCACTGTGTGGCATCAAATCCTTGAATACGAACAGCAGTGGGGCAGTGACGAGCACAGTTACTGGCTGCGTTTTGAGCTGTTGTGGCGGGAGTATTTTCACTGGTCACTGCGGGTGCATGGCAGCCAGTTGTTTGCGGCCGGTGGCCTGACCGGCAAGGCGGGGCCGGGTACCTTTAACTCTGAATATTGGCAGGCCTGGTGTGAGGCGCGCACCGGCTGGCCCATGATAGATGCGGGCTTAAAAGAGCTGATGGCCACCGGCTTTTGCTCCAATCGCCTGCGGCAGAATCTGGCCAGCTGTTTTATTCACGAGCTGGGGCTGGACTGGCGGCTGGGCGCGCGCTTTTTTGAGCAATATCTGGTGGATTTTGATGTGGCCAGCAATTGGGGCAACTGGGCTTATATTGCCGGTGCCGGCCATGATCCGCGCCATGGCCGCCGCTTTAATCCGCACCGGCAGTGGCGGCAGTATGATCCCGGACTGACCCATCTGCACCAGTGGTTGCCCGAGCTGGGCACCGTAACCTTAAAACAGGTAGAAGCGCACCAGCGGGGCGAGCGGTTACTGGACTATTCAGCCCCGCTGCTGCCTCTGGAATGCTGAAGGGAATGACAGAAAATAAAAAGCCCGGCATCACGCCGGGCTTGCAATGGCATCACTGACTAAGCTCAGAAGCTCAGCGGGCGGTCGCCCTGCTCGTCCTTGATGCGGGTCGGCAGGCCCATTTCGTTCAGCAGGTTAATGAACGGCTTAGGGTCAAGCTCTTCCACGTTCACCATTTTCTTCACGTCCCACTCGCCAGTGGCAATCAACATGGCGGCGGCCACCGGCGGCACACCGGCGGTGTAGGAAATGCCCTGGCTGCCCACTTCGGCATAGGCATCGGCATGGTCGGCTACGTTATAGATAAATACTTCCTTGTCCTTGCCGTCTTTCTTGCCCTTCACCTGATCACCGATGCAGGTCTTGCCGGTGTAATCCGGGGCCAGAGAAGACGGATCGGGCAGCACGGCTTTAACTACTTTCAGCGGCACCACTTCCAGGCCTTCGGCGGTTTTCACCGGCTGCTCGGACAGCAGACCCAGGTTTTTGAGCACGGTGAACACATTGATGTAGTGCTCGCCAAAGCCCATCCAGAAACGCACATTGGGCACGCCCAGATTCTGGGACAGAGAGTGGATTTCATCGTGACCGGTCATGTAGCTGGTCTGAGATCCCACCACCGGCAGATCGTCGGTGCGCTTGTGCTCGAACATTTGGTTCTGCACCCACTCGTTGTTCTGCCAGGACCAGACCCGGCCGGTGAACTCGCGGAAGTTGATTTCCGGATCGAAGTTGGTGGCAAAGTAGCGGCCGTGGCTGCCGGCGTTGATATCGATGATATCGATGGAGTCAACGCTGTCGAAATATTCATTCACCGCCACGGCGGCGTAGGCATTGACCACGCCCGGATCAAAGCCGGCACCCAGAATGGCGGTAACGCCTTTCTCTTCGCACAGGGCCTTGCGCTTCCACTCGTAGTTGGCGTACCAGGGCGGATTTTCACAGATCTTGGTCGGGTCTTCGTGAATGGCGGTGTCGAGATAGGCCACGCCGGTCTCGATACAGGCCTGCAGTACCGACATATTGATGAAAGCCGAACCGACATTGATCACCATCTGCGACTGTGTTTTGTCAATCAATGCCTTGGTGGCTTCAATATCGAGCGCATCCAGGGCATGGGCTTGCAATTCACCGGCAACCTTGAGGCTGCCCTTTTCCCGTACGCTGTCGACGATTTGCTGACATTTGTCGACAGTGCGCGAGGCGATGTGAATGTTACCCAGAACATCGTTATGCTGCGCACACTTGTGGGCAACAACCTGGGCAACACCACCGGCACCAATAATCAGTACGTTCTTCTTCATCTTTTTCCTCTGGAGCCTCCTTGAAAGGCTGCGTTGTGGTTACTCCATGCCTCAGGAGAGGCCATCTACAAAGTCGTCAAAGGTAAATTCCCTGACCAGATTTACACTGCCGTCGAGCTCACGCACGGCAATGGCGGGCATTTGCACGCCGTTAAACCAGTTTTTCTTGACCATGGTGTAGCCGGCGGCATCGATAAAGGATAGCCGATCCCCTACCTGCAGCGGCTGTTCAAAGTTGAATTCACCGAAGATGTCGCCGGCCAGGCAGGACTTGCCGCACACCATATACTGATGTTCGCCGTCGTTCGGGGCCATCTTGGCGGTTTCCCGGTAGATCAGCAAATCGAGCATGTGGGCCTCGATGGAGCTGTCCACTATGGCCAGCTGCTTGCCGTTGAACAGGGTGTCGAGCACGGTCACTTCCAGGGAGGTACTCATGGTAATGGAGGCCTCACCCGGCTCCAGATAGACCTGCACGCCATACTGCTCGGAGAAGGCTTTAAGCCGGGCGCAAAAATCGTCTACCGGATAGCCGTCACCGGTAAAGTGAATGCCGCCGCCCAGGCTTACCCAGGTGATTTGCGGCTGGCTCAGCAGAGAGCCGAACTTCTGCTCAATTTCGCCCAGCATGCGGTCAAACAACACGAAGTCGCTGTTTTCGCAGTTGTTGTGAATCATAAAGCCGGAGATCTTGTCCATCACCCGCAACACCTTGTCGGCATCCCACTCGCCCAGACGGCTGAAGGGGCGGGACGGATCGGCAATAATGAACTCGGAGCTGGATACCCCCGGGTTCAGCCGCAGGCCGCGCACATGGCTGGCAGACGCTTGTTCAAAGCGCTCAAGCTGACCAATGGTGTTAAAAATGATTTTGTCGGAGTGGGCCAGCACTTCGGCTATTTCGTCGTCGGCATAGGCCACGCTGTAGGCATGGGTCTCGCCGCCGAACTTCTGTTTGCCCAGCTTCACTTCGTTCAGTGAGGAAGAGGTGGTGCCGTCCATGTACTGGCTCATCAGGTCAAATACCGACCAGGTGGCAAAACATTTCAGGGCCAGCAGTGCCTTGGCGCCGGAGTGCTCGCGTACATAGGCGATTCTCTCCATGTTGCGCAGCAGCTTGGTTTTGTCGATGAGATAGTAAGGCGTCTTGATCACTCGGGGTAACCCTCCAGGCTGTAAACACCACCCGCATCCGGGAATTTGAAAGCGCGTGATTATAGAGGAAAGGGGGTGGCGCTTCGAGCAAAAAGTGTGGCATCAAAATGGGTGGCACTACAAAAAAGAAAGACCGGCTCAGTGGCCGGTCTTGCGGAAACAGCTTTATTGCCTGAGCGGGCGGTTACTTCGGCAGCACCAGAATGGCCCGGAAGTCATTCACGTTGGTGCGGGTCGGGCCGGTTTCCACCAGCGCGCCCAGCTGAGAGAAGAAGCCGTAGCTGTCGTTGTTGGCCAGGTAGTCTTCGGCCTTGAGGCCGGCTGCTTCTGCCTGAGCGAACAGCTCGGGGGTGATCATGGCACCGGCGTTGTCTTCCACGCCGTCGATGCCGTCGGTGTCGGCGGCCAGGGCGTAGACGCCGGCCTGCCCCTTGAGCTCGTTGAACAGGCTCAGCATAAACTCACTGTTACGACCGCCCCGGCCATTGCCCTTGATGGTCACTGTGGTTTCACCGCCGGACAGGATCACGCAGGGTGCCTGCAGCGGCTGGCCGCATTTGAGGATCTGCTTGGCGATGGCGGCGTGTACCTTGGCCACTTCACGGGATTCACCTTCAATGCAGTCACCCAGCACCAGCGGTGCAAGACCCTTGGAGCGGGCCAGATGCGCGGCGGCATCCAGGGCGTCTTGCGGGGTGGCAATCATATGGAACTCGGCCTTGCTCAGGCGCTCGTCACCGGGCTTGACGGTTTCGGACTCAGGGCTTTCCAGCCAGGCGCGCACATGAGCGCCCACTTCAATGCCGTAGCTGTCGAGAATGACCAGGGCCTGAGCGGAGGTGGTCGGATCCGCCACGGTGGGGCCGGAGGCAATGACGGTGGCCTCGTCGCCGGGCACGTCTGAGATGCCCAGGGCAATCAGGCGGGCCGGGTAGGCGGCGGCGGCCAGACGACCACCCTTGATACCGGACAGGTGCTTGCGCACGCAGTTCATTTCATCAATGGCGGCACCGGACTTGAGCAGGGCCTTGTTGATGGCCTGCTTGTCGGACAGGGTCAGACCCGGGGCCGGCAGGCTCAGCAGCGAGGAGCCACCACCGGACAGCAGACAGATCACCAGATCGTCTTCGCCCAGGCCTTCCACCAGCTCCAGAATGCGGCGGCCCACGCGCTCGCCGGCATCATCCGGCACCGGGTGGGCGGCTTCAATCACTTCAATGCGCTCACAGGGCGCACCGTGGTCGTAGCGGGTCACCACCACGCCGGACAGTTCACCTTCCCAGATAGCGTCGAGCTCGGCGGCCATGGAAGCAGCGGCCTTGCCGGCACCGATGACAACGGCTTTTTGACGAGTATCCTTCGGCAGGTATTCGGCCAGGTTGCCTTTGGGCAGGGCGGCGGCCACGGCGCTGTCGAATAACTGCTGTAACAACTCCTTGGGTTGGATATCCATTGCAATACTCCTGAAAAAACGGCTGTCTTCTTGCGGTTGTTGATTCATTAACAGGGTGGGGCAAACATTCAGCGACCAGTGTCTAACACAAAGCCCCCTGAGTGAAAGTCAGCTTGTCGCCAACGCTTGCCCCGAGGTCTACCAAGGGGCGGCTGAAGCCTCAGGCCGCCCTTTGGTTCAGGACTTATTCGCCCCGAATGTTGTGGTTGGCCAGGTGCTCCAGCGCCTTAACCAGACCGGAGTGATCCCAGCCGGAACCGCCCAGGGCATTACAGGTGTTGAACAGCTCCTGTGCGCCTGCGGTGTTGGGCAGAGAAACACCCAGCTCGCGGGCACCGGTCAGGGCCAGGTTCAGGTCTTTCTGGTGCAGGGCAATACGGAAGCCCGGATCGAAAGTACCTTTAACCATACGCTCGCCGTGCACTTCCAGAATCTTGGAAGAAGCAAAGCCGCCCATCAGGGCTTCACGTACCTTGGCCGGATCGGCGCCTGCCTTGGAGGCAAATACCAGGGCTTCGGCAACGGCTTCAATGTTCAGCGCCACGATGATCTGGTTGGCTACCTTGGTGGTCTGACCGTCACCGTTACCGCCTACCAGGGTGATGTTCTTGCCCATGATTTCAAACAGCGGCTTGATCTTGTCGAACACGGCCTGGTCGCCGCCCACCATGATGGTCAGGGTAGCGTTGATGGCACCGACTTCACCGCCGGATACGGGCGCGTCCAGGAAGTCAGCGCCGGTTTCTTTAACGCGCTTGGCAATTTCCTTGGTGGCGATGGGAGAGATGGAAGACATGTCTACCACTACCTTGCCGGCGGACAGGCCTTCGGCCACACCGTTGGCAGAAAACAGCACGTCTTCTACCTGAGGGGTATCGGGCACCATGGTGATGATCACTTCAGCCGCTTCGGCAACCGCTTTGGGGTTGGCCAGAGCAATGCCGTTGTCGCCCAGCAGATCAGCCGGGGCCTTGTTAAAGTGCTCGGAGAAATACAGGGTGTGACCGGCGTTCTGCAGGTTCTTAGCCATGGGCTTACCCATGATACCGGTACCAATGAAACCAATTTTCATGTTCATCATCCTTTTATCTGAATTAAGTAAAAAACCTTAAACCACGCCGTGAGTTTTCAACCAGCCCAGGCCTTCTTCGGTGGTGGTGGCCGGCTTGTACTCGGCACCAATCCAGCCGTCGTAGCCGGCTTTGTCCAGGAAGGCGAAGATATTGTGGTAGTTCAGTTCGCCGGTGCCCGGCTCGTGACGACCCGGGTTATCAGCCAGCTGAATGTGGTTGATGATGCCCAGGTTCTTCTCCATGGTCGGAATGATGTCACCTTCCATGATCTGCATGTGGTAGATGTCATACTGGAAAGCCAGGTTATCGGAACCTACTTTCTCGATGATATCCAGCGCCTGCTGCGTGTTGTTCAGGAAGAAACCGGGAATGTCACGGGTGTTGATGGCTTCGGCAATCAGCTTGATGCCGGCCGCTTTCAGTTTTTCGGCAGCGTACTTGAGGTTGGCAACGAAGGTGGCTTCCGCTTCTTCGTAAGCCACACCGGCAGGCTGAATACCGGCCAGGCAGTTCACCTGGGTGTTACCCAGTACCTTGGCGTATTCAATGGCCTTGTCTACGCCGGCCTTGAATTCTTCAACCCGATCCGGGTGACAGGCGATACCGCGCTCGCCACCGTTCCAGTCACCGGCGGGCAGGTTGAACAGTACCTGGGTCAGGCCGTTGGCATCGAGCTTGGCCTTGATTTCATCAGCAGAGAAATCATAGGGGAACAGGTATTCAACACCCTTGAAACCGGCCTTGGCGGCGGCGTCAAAACGATCCAGGAAGTCGACTTCAGTAAACAGCATCGACAGGTTGGCAGCTAATTTCGGCATTGCGATGTCCTTTATTCAGTTGGGGGCAACGTCAGTATGGGGCCCGCAGGCCCCATCACTATCAGTCCAGCAGAGAGATGGCGGTCGGGGCGTCTTCACCCTTCTCAGCCAGCTCTTCGAACTCGTTTACAGCATCGATTTCAACACCCATGGAGATGTTGGTTACGCGCTCGAGAATGACTTCAACCACTACCGGTACGGAGAACTCGGCCATCAGCTTCTTGGCTTCTTCCAGCGCGGGAGCGATGTCTTCCGGCTTGAATACGCGAATGGCTTTACAGCCCAGACCTTCTACCACGGCTTTGTGGTCAACACCGTACTCGCCCAGTTCCGGCGCGTTGATGTTTTCAAAGGCCAGCTGTACGCAGTAGTCCATGTCGAAGCCGCGCTGAGACTGACGGATCAGACCCAGGTAGGAGTTGTTTACCAGCACGTGAATGTAGGGCAGCTTGAACTGAGCACCTACCGCCAGTTCTTCAATCATGAACTGGAAGTCATAGTCACCGGATAGCGCAACCACGTTGCGGGCCGGATCGGCGGCACACACACCCAGAGCAGCCGGAATGGTCCAGCCCAGAGGACCGGCCTGACCGCAGTTGATCCAGTTACGATCTTTGTACACGTGCAGGAACTGGGCAGCAGCGATCTGAGACAGACCAATGGTAGAAACGTAAGTGGTGTCGCGGCCGAAGACCTTATTCATTTCTTCGTATACACGCTGCGGCTTCACCGGGGTGTTGTCGAAGTGGGTCTTGCGCTGCAGGGTGCGCTTGCGCTCCTGACACTCGGCAACCCAGGCGCTGCGGTCTTTCAGTTTGCCGGCCGCTTTCCACTCTTTGGCGACTTCAACGAACAGCTCGAGAGCGACTTTGGCGTCGGATACGATGCCCAGATCCGGACCGAATACGCGGCCGATCTGAGTGGGCTCGATGTCTACGTGAACGAACTTACGGCCCTTGGTGTAAACGTCAACGGAACCGGTGTGACGGTTGGCCCAGCGGTTACCTACACCCAGTACAAAGTCGGACGCCAGCAGGTTGGCGTTACCGTAGCGGTGAGAGGTCTGCAGACCGCACATACCCGCCATCAGCGCGTGGTCGTCGGGAATGGTGCCCCAGCCCATCAGGGTCGGAATAACCGGCACGTTCAGCACTTCGGCGAATTCGGTCAGCAGGGCAGCAGCGTCGGCGTTGATCACACCACCACCGGAAACCAGCAGCGGCTTGTCGGCGTCGTTCAGCATGGTCAGGGCTTTTTCAACCTGAATGCGGGTAGCAGCCGGCTTGTAGGGAGTCATCGGCTGGTAGGCTTCCGGATCGAATTCAATCTCGGCCATCTGCACGTCGAAGGGCAGGTCGATCAGCACGGGACCCGGACGGCCGGAGCGCATGATGTGGAACGCCTGCTGGAATACACCGGGAACCTGACCCGGCTCCAGCACGGTAACCGCCCACTTGGTAACGGGCTTGGCGATAGACTCGATGTCTACAGCCTGGAAGTCTTCTTTGTGCATGCGGGCACGGGGTGCCTGACCGGTGATGCACAGAATCGGAATGGAGTCGGCAGAAGCAGAGTACAGACCGGTGATCATGTCGGTGCCGGCAGGGCCGGAAGTACCCACACACACACCAATGTTGCCGGCGTTGGCACGGGTGTAACCCTCAGCCATGTGAGAGGCACCTTCAACGTGACGGGCCAGTACGTGATCGATGGAGCCGAGACCCTTCAGAGCGGCGTAGAAGGGGTTGATGGCGGCACCGGGAACGCCAAAGGCTTTATTAACACCTTCCAGCTCCAGGATTTTGGCGGCCGCTTCGATTGCTTTCATTTTAGCCATGATGTGTATCCATTCATCAGAGGTGCTCTCGGCACCATGTTGTTGTAAGTCACTAATACAGTGGTACACAGACAGGCCTGGTGAGGACCTTAACATCTGCGCAACCCATACCCTGATGATACGAAAAAAAATGTGACGATCAACAAGTTTTGGAAATCATTTTTATAATGTGGAAACGCAAAACGGGAATAAAGATGGGTGTCAGACTACAAAAGGCAGGGCAAAGTGTTGTTTTGCTTGTATTAGTACAGAGCGGAAAAGTGCTTCGTTAAGCTGTTGCAAGGACCTCTCAGTTTGTGGAAAAGAGTTTCTTTTCTTTTTATATACGTTCCCGACGCTGGAGCCGGTCGCGCGGAGCACCCGGATATTCAGCAAGTATAGTACAAAAATGTTGTCACATTGTATTCATTTAGCCTGAACAAATCAGTGATACCTTTGCGCTGCCAAATTATTCTTTATCGCCACTCAGGGTATCCTCAAACAGAAGCATAAATGCACTTTTTTGCGTTGCACAAAAAGAAGCCTTGAAAAATTTTTTGTGCAGTGCAATATTGATGGTGCGCGCCAAATCCGGCCAGAGGTAAAGGGTTTTGCAGGCGTGCGGGCCAAGAAGCCCTTTTTCATTCATCAGGAGACGCCACTATGTCATGGTTTGATTTTGCAAAACTGCAGAAAGCGCAACAGGATAATCTTGCTCTGGTTCAGGAGCTGAGCAGCAGCCTGCTGGCGAGTGCCGAAAAGCTGGGCCAGCTGCAGCTGAAAGCCGTTACCGAACTCAGTGCAGCCCAGTTTGACTATGCCGGTAAATTGCTGGCAGTTCGTGACCTCAAGGGTCTGGCCGAGCTGAACCATGCCACCTTCAGCCCCAGCGGCCTGCTGGATCGTCAGCTGGAAACCAACCGCGAAGTGTTTGGTGTGGTCGCCGGTGCTCAGCAGCAGCTGAATGCTTACGGTGAGCAGCAGTGGGCTGCCGGCAGCCAGCAGGTAGACGAGTGGGTAGAGCAGTTTGCCGCCCACGCTCCGGCCGGCTCTGAAAACACAGTGACTGCCATCAAGCAGGCAGTGAGTCAGGCCAATGAAGCCCGTGAAGGTGCCCAGAAAGCCGCCAAAGACGCTGCCGACATTGCCGATAAGGTGATCAAGCAGGCTGCCGAGCAGTCTGAAAAGGCCGCTCGTCAGGTCGCCGAAGCCACTGAAAAAGGCATCAGTGCCGTTACCGCCGCTGCTGCCAATAATAACAATGCCGCCAAGAACGGCCGTGGTGCTGCCAAGGCAAACTGAAACCAAGAATAAAAACAGAGCTGAAATCTGGACGGCCGGGGTAACCCTGCCGTCTTTTTCTGTTTTATGGGCTTGCAGCGGCTTCTGGTATTATGCGGCGGTTTTTATTTCTTAACAGGACGGACAATGCAAATTGTAAAAGACACGGTAGTGCAGTTTAACTACACCCTGAAGGATGAGCAGGGTGAAGTGATGGACACCAACGAAGGCAAGGCACCGCTGGCGTACCTGCACGGTAACGACAATATGCTGGAAGGGCTGGAAAAAGCGCTGGACGGCAAGAACGAAGGCGACCGTTTCAGTGTGACCCTGCCGCCGGCCGATGCCTATGGTGAGCGGGACGAGAGCCTGATCCAGCGGGTATCCATTCGTCACCTGCAGGGTGCCAAGCGCTGGGAGCCGGGCATGGTGGCCATGGTGCACACCGAGAATGGTCCCCGTCAGGTAGTGGTGGTAAAAGTGGGTCGTTTTATGGCGGATGTGGATTTGAACCATCTGCTGGCCGGCCGCACGCTGACGTTTGATCTTGAGGTTGTTTCGGTGCGCGCCGCCACCGCAGAAGAGCTGGAGCACGGCCACGCTCACGGCGAAGGCGGCCATCAGCACTGAGCTGTATGCGCAGCAGCGCGGTTGCGCTCCGCCGACACGGTCGGCTCCGGCAATCCCAACTGCTGCTTCGTGCAGCTTTCGTATTGTCTGCAGGGTCGTAGGTTGCTGATGAGCGAAGCGAATCGCAACATCAGGCCGGCGGCGGAATGTTGAAAGAGAGGCGGCGGGGAATTACTTCTCGCCGTCTTTTTTATCCTTGTCGTGCTGCGCCGGGGAGCCACCAAACAGACCGAACATATTCTGGGTGTTGAAATACAACTGTTGCGACTGCTCTACATACTGGCGCATCATTTCCTGCAGCATGGGCACCTGACCCTGCATAAACTCGCTCCAGGCCTGAGTTGACTGCATGCCGGCCCTGGCCTGCACCTCTATCATTGACTGGATGCTTTCATCCAGATAACTGCCGAGCACGCCCTGAAAGGGGCCGTAGAAACGAATGATGTTTCTCAGCATGTCGCTGGAAAAGATGGGGTCGCCGCCGCTTTCCGCTTCCTGAATAATCTGCAGCAAAATACTGCGGGTAATGTCTTCGCCGGTTTTGGCGTCCACCACCTGAAAGGGCTCTTCATCCTGCACCAGCCGGCGAATATCGGCCAGAGTCACGTGGCTGCTGGTGTGGCTGTCATACAGGCGACGGTTGGGGTATTTCTTGATGGTGCGAATACTGTCCTGAGATTTTGACATGCGACACTGGCCCTGAAAAAAGAATAACGGTCAGTGTATCCCAATCGGGCAGGCCGCTCAATTTGGCGACGATAATGAGCAACAGACGAAAAAAACCGCCTTGCGGCGGTTTTTTATACGCAAGAAGATTCATTACCTCATGGTCACAAATTCCTCGGCCGCCGTGGGGTGAATGGCCACACAGGCATCAAAGTCGGCTTTGGTGGCACCCATTTTCACTGCTACAGCAAAGCCTTGCAGGATTTCGTCCATGCCAAAGCCGATGCCGTGAATGCCCACTACTTTTTCATCATCGCCGGCGCACACCAGCTTCATTTTGCAGGGCTGGCGGTGCTGGGTAACGGCGGTATACATGGCGGTAAAGGAAGAGGTGTACACCTTGACCTTGTCGTCGCCGAAGCGCTCGCGGGCTTGTGGTTCGGACAGGCCCATGGTGCCGATGGGCGGATGACTGAACACCACTGTGGGCACCAGCTCATAGTCCATTTTGGCGTCGGGCTTGTTGTTGAACAGCCGCTCGGACAGCTGACGGCCGGCTTTTACCGCCACCGGGGTCAGCTCCACATAGCCGATGTTGTCACCCACGGCGTACACGCCCGGGGCTGAGGTGTTCTGGTATTCGTCGACCTTGATGTAACCCTTGTCGTCCAGCTCAACGCCGGCACTTTCAAGGTTGAGGCTGCCGGTGAGCGGACGGCGGCCGATGGCCCAGATCAGGCAGTCGACGGTCAGTGACTCACCGTTCTCCAGCGTCAGGGTCAGGCTGCCGTCACTGTGCTTCTCTACGCTCTGAGGCACGGAGTGAGTGTGCAGTGTGGGGCCGTCTGCCGCCATCACTTCTACCAGGGTGTCGGTGAGCAGCGGATCGAAGTTACGCAGCGGCGCGTGTTTGCGCACCAGCAGATGAGTTTCGCTGCCCAGGCCGTGCAGCACGCCGGCCAGTTCAACGGCAATATAGCCGGCACCCACCACGGCGACGCGTTTGGGCTGCTCAGTCAGCTCAAAAAAGCCGTTGGAATCAATGCCATGCTCGGCACCGGGAATGTGCGGGATAATGGGCTCGCCGCCGGTGGCGATCAGAATATGGTCGGCGGTATATTCCTCGCCGTTCACTTCCACCGTGTTGGCATTTTTGAAGCGGGCAAAGCCCTTGATCACCGTTACCTTGTTGTTGCCCAGCACCCGGTCGTAAGACTGATGAATGCGGCCAATGTAGGCCTGACGGCTTTCTACCAGGGTGCTCCAGCTGTGGCCCTTGAGCTCCACATCAAAGCCGTAATCGGCGGCATACAGTTTAATGGCCTCGGCCACCTGAGCGCCGTGCCACATCACCTTTTTGGGTACGCAGCCCACGTTAACGCAGGTGCCGCCCAGATCTTTTGCTTCAATCAGGGCGACCTTTTTGCCATGCATGGCCGCCCGGTTGGCGGAGGCAATACCGCCACTGCCGCCGCCAATGGCGATATAGTCAAAATGCTGTGCCATAAGTTTGCTCCGTGGATGAAGGTTCATTCAAAGCCGTTGGCCGATTGTACCTCAAGTAAGAGTGAGTGCCATGGTCAATAAAACAGCAGTCCGGCGGTCAACTGTCGGACACGAGCAGTAAAGGCTTGAACATTATCGCCATTATCACCATGTTAGAGGGTATTCCCTCGGCTGCCATGGCAGCGCGATGGCCATAACGATAAGAGGTACAGGACATGACAAACCCGCTTCTCACCATGGACGGCCTGCCGCCGTTCAGTCAGATAAAGCCGGAACACGTAAAGCCGGCGGTAGAGCACGCCATTGCCGATTGTAAAAAGCGTGTAGAGGCGGTGCTGTCCCGGGATGAAGCATTCACCTGGGACAACCTGGTGGCCCCGCTGGAAGAGGTCAATGATCACCTCAGCCGCATCTGGTCGCCGGTGAGCCACCTTAACAGCGTGATGAACAACGAGGAGCTGCGTCAGGCCTATGAATCGTGCCTGCCGCTGCTGTCGGAATATCATACCTGGATGGGGCAGCATCAGGGCTTGTTTGAGGCCTATCAGAGCCTGGCCGCGCGCGATAATTTTAAAAAGCTGAGCCTGGCCCAGCAAAAGGAAGTGAACAATACCCTGCGTGATTTTCGCCTGTCGGGCATCGCCCTGGAAGCGGAGCAGAAACGCCGCTTCGGCGAAATTCAGGCGCGCCTGTCGGAGCTGTCATCTACCTTTGCCAACCGGGTGCTGGACGCTACTCAGGCCTGGCACAAGCAGGTAACCGACCAGGCCGAGCTGGCGGGCCTGCCCGAGTCGGCTCTGGCCGCCGCCGAGGCTCAGGCCAAAGCCCGGGAGCTGGACGGCTGGGTGTTTACCCTCGATATTCCGTCTTATCTGCCGGTCATGATGTATGCCGACAACGCTGCCCTGCGTGAAGAAATGTATTTTGCCTTTACCACCCGGGCGTCGGATCAGGGCCCCAATGCCGGTGAGTTTGATAACACCGCCATCATAGAAGAAACCCTGGCGCTGAAGCAGGAGCTGGCCGAACTGCTGGGCTTTGACAACTACGCTCAGGTGTCACTGGCCACCAAAATGGCAGAAAGTGAGCAGCAGGTGCTGGATTTTCTTGAGCAGCTGGCGGATCGCAGCCATCCGCAGGGCAAGGCCGAACTGGCCGAGTTGCGTGAATTTGCCGAAGCACAATACGGTGTGACCGAACTTAATGCCTGGGATCTCAGCTACTACGGCGAAAAGCTCAAACAGCACAAATACACCATCTCCGATGAAGAGCTGCGCCCTTATTTTCCGGAAAATCGCGTCATTCACGGTTTGTTTGAAACCGTAAAGCGCCTGTTCGGCATCAAGGTAGTGGAGCGCTTCGGGGTGGAAGTGTGGCATGAAGATGTGCGCTTCTTTGATATCTTCGACGACACCGGCGAGCTGCGCGGCAGCTTTTATCTCGACCTTTATGCCCGGGCCAAAAAGCGCGGCGGTGCCTGGATGGACGACTGCATCGGCCGGCGCTACCGGGAAGACGGCACCCTGCAAAAGCCGGTGGCCTACCTCACCTGTAACTTTAACGGCCCGGTAGGGGACAAACCGGCGCTGTTTACTCACAACGAAGTGCTGACCCTGTTCCACGAGTTTGGTCACGGTATTCATCATATGCTGACCAAGGTGGACGTGGCCGGCGTGGCCGGTATTAACGGTGTGGCCTGGGACGCAGTGGAGCTGCCCAGCCAGTTTCTGGAAAACTGGTGCTGGCAGCCCGAGGCGCTGGCCTTTATCTCGGGTCATTACGAAACTCACGAGCCGCTGCCGGCAGACTTGCTGGAGCGCATGCTGGCAGCCCGTAACTACCATTCCGCGCTGATGATGCTGCGTCAGCTGGAGTTCGCCCTGTTCGACTTCCGTTTGCATATGGATAAAAGCGCTGCCGGGCCGGGCCGGGTACAGCAAGTGCTGAATGAGGTACGCAGCCAGGTAGCAGTGCTGACGCCACCGGCCTTTAACCGCTTTCAGCATGGTTTTTCCCATATTTTTGCCGGCGGCTATGCAGCGGGCTACTACAGTTACAAGTGGGCTGAAGTGCTGTCGAGCGATGCCTTTTCCCGCTTTGAGGAAGAAGGGGTGTTCTCGGCCAAAACCGGCCGTGATTTTCTGCATGCCGTGCTGGAGCAGGGAGGCTCAAAAGAGCCGATGGAGCTGTTTAAACAGTTCCGCGGCCGCGAGCCCAACATAGACGCCCTGCTGCGTCACTCGGGCATTGCTGCCTGAGCCTGTGACTGAAAAGGTGGCTTCGGCCACCTTTTTTATTGGTGATTCTCAGTAGAGCAAACACAGATACAAAGGCAAAATAGACTGAGAATTCTTTACATGAGAAAGTGCGATGGAGCATGGGATAACCTCCTGGTTCAGTCTTTGGTGCATCAGCCAGCTGGTAGAGCAGCGTCTGGCCGATGGTGTGCTGCTGTGCCAACGCCATGGCAGGCACTGGCAGCCGCTGCTGGCGGCCGGAGTCTCCTTGCCGGATGTGTCCCTGTCTGTCTCCGGCAAGCGCCCCTTTCAGCGTCTGAGTTACCCCCTTTGTCGTCAGCTGGGTATGGGGTCCGGACAGTTTCTGTCGCTGTCAGCCCAGTATGATGGTTATGCGCTGTTTCTGCTGCAGCGCCGGCGTCATGTCCGTTTATCCAAAACGGCCTGGCTGGGCTTTTTTGCTTCCGTGTTTACTTATGCCGACCGTGCCCGGCAGGCGGTGTCGCTGTTACCCCTGTTTGAATATTTTCCGCTGCCGCTGGTGCGTGCCACGCCCGAGGGCGTGGTGGAGTGGACCAACCGGGCGGTAAGGCGCATTGCCGGTGACAGTACAGATAATATGACGGGCCGCTCGCTGCGGGAGTTCAGCCTGGGGGCCGACTGGCCCGAAACCCGGCGTTTGTATCAGCGCCTGGTGAATGAGCCGGAGCTCGGTATGGCGGTAATGGAAAAACATTATCTGCACCCTAACGGCCATCTTTTGCTGGGGGAGACGCAGCTTACCCTGGTACGCGATATCGATAATCAGCCGCTGTGTATAATGGGCACCCTGGCCAGCCTGCGCCCCAGAGCAACACCATCCCGCGGCATGAACCTGCGCTTTATTCCTGCGCCGGAGCAGCCGGAAGGGGTCATGATCTGCGATGCTCACAGCCGTATTGAGCAAGTGAGTCCGGCCTTTGAGCAAGTGACCGGTTATGGCGAAGAAGAGGTGCGAGGCAGTCACCCGTCGATGCTGCGTTCAGGATTGCACAGCCGGGCGTTTTATCGGCAGATGAATCAGGCGTTGCATGAGCAGGGACGCTGGCAGGGGGAAGTGTGGAACCGCCGGCGCTGCGGCCAGATTTACCCCGAGCGGCTCAGCATCAGCGCTCTGCATGGTCCTGAAGGTCCGGCTCACCTTGTGGTGGTATTCAGCGAAATCAAACAGCCTGATGCCACCGAGCAAAATACCCCACCGGAAGACAAGGACACGCTCACCGGCCTGGCCAGCCGCGCCAGTTTTCAGCAGCGGCTGGCCCGGTATTGCCGGCTGAATGAGCCGTTTGCGCTGATGATTCTGGATATCAATAATTTCCGTCTGTTCAACAACGCCATTAATCACAGAGTGGGGGACAGAGTGCTGCAGGAAGTGGCTGCGCGACTGCGGGACCGGCTGCGCAGCGGCGACGATCTGGCGCGCATTGGCAATGATGAATTTGCGCTGCTGGTGCCGGGCATAGTACATCCGCGCCAGGCGCGTATTTTTGGCCGTCACTTGCTGAATGCCCTGGCCCGGCCGCTGGCCATGGCCGAGCAACAGCTCTATGTGGACGCCACCATGGGCGGTGCCCTCTGGCCCGGCCTGAACGAGAAAGACGCTGAAAGCCTGCTGCAGCATGCCGAGCAGGCATTGTTTGGTGCCAAGCAAAAACGCGAACCGCTGGCGTTATATGATGACAAGCTTAACCGCAGCCAGAGCCGCCGAATCCGGTTGCAGCACGATCTGACCGAGGCCATACGCCGGGGCGGGCTGCGCCTGCATTATCAGCCGATCGTAGATACCGCCAGCGGCACGGTAACCAAGCTGGAAGCGCTGGTGCGCTGGCATCATGCCGAGCTTGGCCCTATCTCACCCATGGAGTTTGTGCCGGTGGCGGAAGAGTGCAGCATGGTGCAGGCGCTGGGAGACTGGGTGCTGAACCGGGCCTGTGCCGATTTGCACCGCCTTAAACTGGCCGGTCATTCCCTGCATATGGCCATTAACCGTTCCAGCCTGGAGTTTCAGAGTCTGGGGCTGGATGGGGAAGAGTGGTTATCCATTATCGAGCGCCACGGTCTGGATCCTCAGCAGATGATTTTTGAGATCACCGAGTCGCTGTTTATGCAGGGCAATGAGCATCATCTGGAGCGTATCGATGCCTTGCGTAAGGCGGGCTGCCGCATTGCCATTGACGACTTCGGCACCGGCTTTTCAGCGCTGAATTATCTGCGTGCCTTTCCCATTGATCTGGTCAAAATCGACAAGAGTTTTATTGACCACCTGCCCGGGAATCGCAAAGATGGCTTGCTGCTGGAAGGGATTTTGCGCATTATCGGCGATCTTGGCATGCAAGTGGTGATTGAAGGCATGGAAACACCGGCTCAGGCCGCCTACCTTTCCACTCAGCCCTGCCATTTTTTGCAGGGCTATCTGATTGCCAGACCCATGCCCCTGCGCGAGCTGCTGACTTTTCTGGAAACCTATGCCGGACACACAATACCCGCTGCAGATTGAACTGCAGGATCCCGCCCTTGAGCCTCAGGCTGCCATGCTGCGTACCCGTTTAAGTGATGTGACCGCCGCCGCTCCCTTTGCCCTGGTGCTGACCGATGGCCGGCTGGAACTGCGCAAGCTGGACGAGCCCAGACTGGGTGCGGTGTTTGTGGACTTTGTTGAGGGCGCTGCGGCACACAGGCGTAAATTCGGCGGTGGCCGGGGTCAGAGTATTGCCAAGGCGGTGGGGCTCAAGCATGGCCATAACCCGCAAGTGGTAGACGGCACCGCCGGCCTGGGCCGGGATGCCTTTGTGCTGGCTTCCCTGGGCTGCACAGTGACCTTATGCGAGCGCCACCCTGTAGTGCATGCATTACTGGAAGACGGTTTGCGCCGGGCGGCCGCCGATGCCGGCATTGGCCCCTGGGTGCAGCAGCGGCTGCAGCTGCTGCCGTTTGGCTGCACGCTTGCCGACATTCAGCAGCAGCCTGATGTGGTCTACCTTGATCCCATGTTTCCGCACAAGAAAAAGGCGGCACTGGTCAAGAAAGAAATGCGGGTGTTTCACTCTCTGGTGGGTGCCGACGAAGACGCCGACAGTCTGCTGACTCCGGCGCTGGCGCTGGCCCGTGCCCGGGTAGTAGTCAAGCGGCCCGATTATGCCGGCTTTCTTGATGAAATGGCCCCTTCTGCGCAAATTACCAGTAAAAACAACCGCTTTGATTTGTATGTAAAGGCGGCGCTGTGATCATGCAACTGGCGTAATGCTGCACGCTCCTATATATTAGATTTATCTAATTGTTTGTCGTCAGGAGAACACCATGTCTCAGCCTTGTGTACGCGCTTTTCTGGATCAGGACAGCGAAACCTTCAGCTATGTGATCTATGACCACAGCGGTGGCCGGGCTGCGGTTATCGATCCTGTGCTCGACTTTAATTATCACTCCGGCCGCACCGCCACCACCACGGCACAGCAGCTGGTGGATTTTGTGCGTGAGCAGAGCCTTACCCTGGAGTGGATTCTGGAAACCCATGCTCATGCGGATCATTTATCGGCAGCGCCGTTTATTCAGCAGCAGCTGGGCGGGCGCATTGCCATTGGTGAGCACATTCGCGACGTGCAGGGCATTTTTCAGCGAGTATTCGGGCTGGAAAAAGAGCTGCTGCCCGACGGCAGCCAGTTTGATTATCTGTTTCATGACGGCGAACAATTCAGTGTGGGTGAGCTGACGGTGCGGGTGATGCATGTGCCCGGGCACACTCCGGCGGACGTAGCCTATGTGGTGAATGAGCAGGCGGTATTTGCAGGCGATACCCTGTTTATGCCCGATGTGGGGACCGCCCGCTGTGACTTTCCCGGCGGCAGCGCAGAGCGCCTGTACCAGTCCGTTCAGCAGCTGCTGGCGCTGCCGGACGGCACCGATATTTATGTGTGTCACGACTATCCCAAGGGCAGGGAGCATGAGTGCCGCACCACGGTAGCACAGCAGAAACAGCACAATATTCATGTGCACGACGGCATCAGTCAGGATGCGTTTGTAACCATGCGCAATGAGCGTGATGCCACCCTGGCGGTGCCCCGGCTGATTGTACCGTCCATTCAGGTGAATATTCGCGCCGGTCATTTGCCCGAGCCCGATGAACAAGGCCGCCGTTATCTCAAGGTGCCGCTGAACCGGCTTTAAGCCGGCTCCAGCAGCCGGGTAATGGTTTGTGCCTGATGGCGAATATGGCCGGTTACCTGTTCGGCTCTGTCTGATACAGCCGCTGAGCGGGTTTTCAGCTCATCCATGAGTGCCATAAAGCGGCTCAGCTCGGCAGCCTGGCTGTCGGCATGTTTTGCACCCTGCTCCGCCACTGATGTTGTGGCGCGGGAAGTGTCGCTGACCTGCTCGGTTACCTCCAGCAGCGTCTGGGTTTGCCGGTGCTGATCTTCTGCTGCCTGCATCATGCGGTCTATGGTGTTGTTTAATGCTGTGCTGGAATCGCCCAGCCGCTCCATAATGCCGGCAATTTCTTCCAGTGAGCCCTGAGTATGTCCTGATAATTTGCGGACCTCGTCGGCCACCACCGCAAAGCCACGGCCCTGCTCGCCTGCTCTGGCGGCCTCAATGGCGGCATTCAGGGCCAGCAGATTGGTCTGCTCGGCAATCTGGCGGATCACGCCGATAATGGTGGCGGCATCGTCTACCGAGCGGCTCAGGCTGATCAGGGCTTCACGGCCGGTCAGTGCGGCCTGGCGGCTTTCTGCTGCACTGCGGGCCAGTTGCTCTGTCTGCCGGCGGCTGATGCTCATGGCTTCCAGATTGTTATGGGCGGTATGGGCAATATCGTCGCTGGCACTGCGCATCTGTGCAGCCAGATGGTTCAGTTCATTTACCATGGTCAGACTGCCCTGCAGGGTGCCGTCATTGCTGTGTGCCTGCTGCTGAATATCCTGTACTTCGGCCACCATCCCTTCCAGCGCCGCCGACACCCGCTGCAGCTGGCCGGCCCGCTCCTGCTGCTGATGCTGCAGCAGTGCCTGCAGTCCGTTAACGCTCTGAGCAATCTGGCCCAGTTCGCTGTTGGGATGAGTCACCGGCAGGGGCGTAAGCTCACCCTTGTTCAGCAGCTGAGCAAAGGCATTGCGCAGTTCATTAAGCCGGCGTACCACCAGGCCGCGCTGAAACAGATAGCTGAGCAGGGCAAACAGCAGCAAGGCGGCGCACAGTCCGAGCAATATCAGACTGAGCTGCTGATAGGTCTGCAGGCGTTCTGCTTCACGCGCAGCCACCAGGGTGTCAAGCTGGCTTTCAATCTCGCTCAGGCCGGCACTCAGGGCGGCGGCGGCATCAGCACCCTGCTGCTGACCGTCTTGTGTGGTGGCCAGTTCACCGGCATAGCGCTGCAGCAGGCTGTTCAGCTCTCTTTTCGGGCCTTCGCCCATTTCTTCCGGTTCAGGCTGGCGCAGTGCAAATTCGTCTGCTTGCGGAGTGTGATAAACCCCCAGCAAAGGCAGGTCCTGCAATTGTTTATTAAGGTTTTTCAGCTCGTTTAGCTGAAAATCGATACTTTTTCTCAGCTGTTCGTCACCTGTGCTGATATAGCTCTGACGCTGGTGTATCAGGCGGGGCAGGGTTGCCAGCATTTCGGCAATCAAGCCTTGATAGCGGTCAGACAGGCTGTGTGCTGCGCCGGCGTAACGGGCAAGGGCGCGCAGTTGATCGGCCATTTCCTGCTCGGCATGCAGCAGCAGCTGCTGGCTGTTGCCCGCCAGCTTGCCTGCTTCGCGAAAATCCAGAGTAAGTTGCCGGGACAGTGATTGCACTGCCTGATAAGCCGGTTCGCCCGCAGGCAGCCCGGACAAAGCACTGGCCAGGTGATTCAGCTGCTGCTCTGCGGTTGTCAGCAGACTGGCGTCTCCGGTGTTCAGATAAGCAGAAATAGTACGGTATAAATCGATATTGGCATGACGGCGCAATTGCTCCAGACTGCTGCGAGCATTGTTATCCCGAGTAAGCTGGCGGTCGCCCATATAAAAGGAACCCGCCAGCAACAAGGCCAGGACCATCAGTCCCAGGGATGATAATAATGAAAACAGCGAAACTTTCATGCGGACCTTCCTTTGTCAGTCAAGGCCGGCAGAATAAGTCACCGGAGTGACAGTTTTATGAAGCTGGCAGATAGACCACGGCTTTCATCAGCTGCTGGTGTAAATCGTGCATGGCCAGCGGCGAGGCGTCTATCAGCTCAAGCCGGCTTTCCTTTTGCGGAGCCAGCCGGTACATGCTGAGCTGATCGGTCTGGTTAAAGGCCCACCAGCCATCCCGGGTATGCAGCACGGCCTTGAGCCGGGCCACCGGCAGAGCTTCACAGAAGGCTTTGGCTGCGTCCGGATCAAACAGCACATCCGTATGGAAACGCCAGCCCACGGTAAAGTGATCATCTCCCTGGCTGGCGTAACGCCGCCAGGGTTGGCCCCGGGTGAGTTTGGGCTCTGGGGCCGCCACCAGCGGCCGTTGTGCTTTACCGGCATGAGCCTGCGGATGAGCCGCCCGGCGCTCAGTGGCATGAGGCTGCGCCAGCCAGTGCAGATCGATTTGCCCCTGCACTGTTTCCACCAGTGCCTGTGCGGGCCCGGGGCTCTGCTCAATATCCCGGCGCAGCTGTTCCAGCCCGGCTTTGCTGCACAGGTCGGTTTTATTGGCCACCACCACATCGGCCAGAGCCAGTTGATCCTGATAGGTTTCATGGTCGCGGTAACGGGGATCCTGCCACTGACGCGGGTCTATCAGACAAAAGGCCGCCTGCAGGCTGAGCACGTTGCGGTAATGCTCGTTGGTCAGTATGTCCATTACCCGGCTGGGATGGCCCAGGCCGGTGGGCTCAATAAACAGCCGGTCTGGCCTGGCCTTTTGCAGCAGGGCATTCAGCCCAATCTGAAACGGCAGCCCGGCCACACAGCACAGGCAGCCACCGGGAATTTCCTTAATCATGGCACCCTGCTCCGTCAGCAGAGCACCGTCTATGCCTACCTCACCAAACTCATTCACCAGCACCGCCCAGCGCTCCTGCTTGGGTTTGTTGGCCAGCAGGTGGCGCAGCAGGGTGGTTTTACCGGTGCCGAGAAAGCCCATAATCAGGTGAGTAGGAACAGAAACGGTCATTGCATCATCCATATAGCCTATTTTGTTACATTGTAACAAAAAAAGAGCCCAAAGGGCTCTTTAGCATGGAACAGGAAAAACAGGCCTCAGGGCTGGATCACCACCCGGCCGGTGAGCTTGCCCGCCATCATGTCGTGGGCAGCATCGATGGCCTGCTCCAGGGTCAGCTCCGTGACGTCATTCTCGTAATTGACCGGCAGGCTTTCATGCACCCGCTGCCAGGCGGCGATGCGTTTTTCTTTGGGAATATGTACCGAGTTGATGCCAAGCAGCTGTACCCCCCGCAGAATAAAGGGCATGACGGTGGTGTTGAGGGCCACGCCACCGGTCAGGCCGCAGGCAGCCACGGCACCGTACATTCTGGTCTGGCTGAGAATGCGCGCCAGAGTACGGCCGCCCACGGCATCGATGGCACCGGCCCAGTGCTGTGACTCCAGCGCAGCCGGTTCCTGATCGAGCTGAATGCGATCAATAATCTCGTGGGCACCCAGGCTTTTCAGCCAGTCGCTGTGCTCGGGGCGGCCGGTAGAGGCATGCACTTCATAGCCGGCCTTGGCCAGCAGCCGCACCGCAACAGAGCCCACACCGCCGGTGGCACCGGTGACCAGAACAGGACCCTGGTCCGGTTTTACGCCGGCCTGCTCCAGTGCCATCACCGCCAGCATGGCGGTAAAACCGGCGGTGCCGATGGCCATGGCGCGTTTGGCGGTCATTTCTGCCGGCAAGTGAATCAGCCAGTCAGCGTTAACGCTGGCTTTTTCTGCCAGGCCACCCCAGGTTTGTTCGCCCACGCCCCAGCCGGTGAGCAACACTTCCTCACCAATGCGATAGGCCGGGTTGTCGGATGCCAGCACGGTGCCGGCAAAGTCGATGCCGGGCACCATAGGCCAGTTGCGTACGATTTTGCCCTTGCCGGTAATGGCCAGCGCATCTTTATAGTTAAGGGTGGAGTAGTCCACCTTTACCAGCACGTCGCCGGTGGTCAGTTGCTGCTCATTCAGGCGTTGCAGGCTGGCGTGAGTCTGCTTGCCGGCTTCTTCCAGTAAAATGCCCTTGAACATGATGCTCTCCTCGCACGTTTTTATGGCTTTGAGTGTAAAGAGACTTTTCATAAAAGCCATGGCCCGGCCGACGCCGGATGCCGGTTTTGTGACCGAAGGCGTTACCTGTCAGAAGCGGGTCTGGAAACCTTGATCAAGGCCTCATTCAACCACAGAGAGGCAAGAATGAGGGCTCCGCCCAAGGCCAGCCGGAGCAGATCGGCATCCCGGTTCCAGATAAGCAGATTGACCAGCAGACCCGCAGGTACCAGCGCATTATTCATGATGGCCAGGGCACCGGCATTGACCAGAGTGGCCCCCTTGTTCCACAGAAAATAGCCCAGCCCGGAGGCACCCAGCCCCAGCCACAGCAAAATGCTCCACTGCAGGGAAGTGGCGGGATATTGATCTTGCCCCAGTCCCAGCCAGACGGGAGTGACCACCAGCAGGGCACCCAGATAAAAATAGCCAAAGCGGTGATGCTGAGGCTCATTGGTGGGATAACGCTCCTGCAGTACCTTATAACCCACCTGACCCAGGGCAAAGCAGAGGTTGGCACCCTGCACCACCACAAAGCCCAGCAGATAGTCGCCGGTCAGGCCGTTAAAGCGAATGATCAGCGCCCCCAGCACTGCCAGCACGGCGGTAAACAGATAGCCGGGACGAAAGCGCCGGTGCAGCAGATCATAAATCAGGGTCACATAGACAGGGGTAAGCACGGTGAAGATAAGCACTTCCGGCACTGTCAGCAGCAAAAATGACTGATAATAAAACAGATACATAATACCCAGTTGCAGGGCTCCGCACAGCATCAGCCCGGCGGCCAGCCGGGCCGGCTGCCGCCAGCGTAAAAAAGGGGCGAACAATAATGCTGCCAGCACAATGCGGCTGAATACCGAGAAGTAACTGTCTACACTGCCGGCCAGATAAACGCCGATTAAACTGAAGGAAAAGGCCCACAGCAGGGTAACAAAAACCAGATAAGACATGGGTGAAGTGTGTTCATTGGTAAAGATGGCCGACATGATGGCGTAAACCCGGGCATAAAAAAAGCCGGCGTAATACGCCGGCCCGGGACCAATAGCAGGTTTGTCATAAAGGAGAGAATGACGTCCCCAAACAAAAGTGGTTCAACACCACACGCAGAACTTGCTGGGCTTACTCAGCCCGAAAAGGTTGTCAGCGTGGCAAACAGGATTGTCCGACCATAAACCGTTCGTTTTTCAGGTTACTTGCGTAACCCGAGACAGGCAGTACCCCCCATGATGCCACCATGCCCAAACACTGTTTGATCAAACCGTCTTAAAGACGCTCATCACCACGCCGACGATAAACTTGATGGGCGGCATTCTATGGCCGCTTCGCTTATGGTAAAAATGAATTGTTGTCATAAAGGTATGGTGAATATCGATGGATAATCTGTTTCAGCGGCTGGATCTGAACCTGCTGCGAGTGTTTGATGTGCTGATGCAAACGCGCAACGTCACCCGTACTGCCGAGCGGCTTAATTTGTCCCAGTCTACGGTCAGCCATGCCCTTGGCCGGCTGCGCCAGACCCTGAACGATCCCCTGTTTGTGATGACCCGCAAAGAAATGCGGCCCACTCACCGCGCTCAGGCGCTGGCTGCGCCGGTGCGTCAGGCACTGGCTCTGCTGGAGCAGGGAGTGCGGCAGTCGGCAGGGTTTGATCCGGCAAGCTCTGTCCGGACCTTTCGGCTGGCAGTGCCATCTTCCATTGAGCACGGCGTGGTGCCACAGCTGGTGGAGTTGCTTTATGCGCGGGCACCGGGCTGCCGGCTGGCGGTCAGCGAGCTGGTGAACTCCGATTATGAAGACACGCTGGCGCGGGCGGAGCTGGATCTGGTGGTGAGCTTTGCCGGTGCCGACCACCTGTCGGAGCGGCTGCTTACCGATATCTGGTTTCATAATCCCATGGTCTGCCTGTCGGTTAAAAACAGCGGTCTTGCTGATGTCTTGTCACCGGCAGAGCTGGTCAGCTGGAGCCATGTGTCTACCTCTAACTGGGGGCATAACCAGACCCTGGTAGAAAGCTGGTTGAGTGAACAGGGGCTGGCGCGCCACATTGGCGTTTGGGTGCCCAGTTTTGAGGCGCTGCCCCGGCTGCTGGCTACCGGGCGCTATCTGGCCATGGTCCCCGAGCTGATAGGACGGGATCTTTGTTATTACTATCCGTTGCAGGCACACAGACTGAGCGAACCCTTGCACAGCACCTATGTGCTGGCCCAGCATCCGCTCACCGAGTTTGATCCGGCACTGGTATGGTTCAGAGGGCTGTTAAAGGAAGCGGGCGGTCAGTAACCGCCCGGCAGGATTAATGTTTGGGCAGGGGGACCACCAGCAGATCACAGGGCACTGTGTTCATCAGCTGACGGGCAGAGGAGGTGAGCAGGCTCCAGAAGCTTTGCTCATGGCCACAGATCAGCAAGTCCACACCGTGCTGCTCTACGGCTTCGTTTACTTTCAGTGTGAGGTCACCGCAGATCACCAGCTTTTTCTCGATGGGATAATCAATGGCACCCAGGTACTCTTCCAGCCGCTGCTTGGCATCGGCCACCACCTGATCCTGAATGTTATCGATGTCGATATCGATCATCTCGGTGTAGAGATCCTTGAGGTCTACGTCTACATGAATGACCGACAGCTTGGCGTTATTGGCGCGGGCGCGGTCAACTGCCTTGGCAATCACCTTGCGGTTGCTTTCGGTCATATCAACCGCAGCAAGAATGTGTTTGTACTGATACGGCTCAGTCATGACAAATCTCCTTTTTTATCAACTCTATCAATCCGTTAGTTAACAAACCGTGAGCTGCACGAAAGTTTTGCAACCCAGCCAGCATAGGTCATTCAAGCCCGTATGTACAAGTACCATAAAGTCTAGGGTATCAGGGCTTTGAGCGGCTTTCTGCCAGCAGGGTTTTAAGCTGATGAATTTCTTCCCGCAGTGACGTCACTTCCGTATGCAGGTCTCCCAGCTGGCGGCTGAGCTGCTCACCTTCCTGCCGGTTTGTGTCTGTGGCTTTCTGCTGCTCATCAGCTCTGGGAGACAGCACAGCGGAAGCAACCAGGCCGGAAATGCCCGCAAACAGAGACACGCCGGCAAAAATCACCACAGAGGAAATAATGCGACCGGCGGTGGTAACCGGATAGTGATCTCCGTAGCCCACGGTAGAAATGGTGACCAGTGCCCACCAGATAGCATCTTCGGCGGTTTCAATATTGGAGTCGGGGTGGCCTGCCTCTGTCATCAGAATGGCAATGGCGCTGCCGCTGATCACGACCACCAGCACCAGCAGCATGGAGGCCATCATGGTACTGCCGCTGTTTTTCAGCAGATGACGAATGACCTGGTTGGCCACCCGCAGCATACGCAGCACTCGCAGCACCTGAAAAATACGGCCGTAGCGCAATACATCAATGGCCGGAATGGAAGAGATAAAATCGATCCAGTGTACTTTTAAAAAGCGTTTTTTATTGGGTGCCTGAAACAGGCCGTAGAAGAAATGACTGAGCAAAATCATACAGATGCTGGTATCGAGATAAAGCAGCAGCTGCTTTTCATCGGCGGTGAAGGGGCCGAACTGATGCAGAATAATGGCCACCAGCGAGACAATGGACAGCACCATCATCAGCAGTTCAAAGGCGCTGGGCGGAATAAAACGTACCGGGGATGGCATAAAGCGTCTCCTGTCCTTGGTCACTCACGCCAGGCCTGAATAAGATAGCGACGTGGTGTGTTATGAATATCAGTAAAGGTACCGAGCCTTACCCGGTAACCCTGCTCAGTGAGGAACAGCACTCTGTCCAGCAGCAGCCAGAGCTCCAGCGGATAACGATAGCAATGACGCACCAGCTCAATCCGCTTCACCAGCAGCCGGCGGTCATCAGCAGCAGCAAGCCAGTGCTCACTGTGCAGGCTGGCGGGTACTGCCAGCCCCTTCTTGTCGCAGGCCCAGCTCACAAAGTCCGCAAAATCGCCGCTCAGCAATTGTTTGGGAAAGGCCGGCAGCGGCAGATAATCCCGGCCGCCGGTCAGCTCCCGTTGCAGCTCATCAAAGGCCAGCCGCCAGGTCAGCTCAATATGACGCAGCCGGCGCACCCGCTCACCGCCGGTAACCTGCTGCTGCAGCGGCAGGCGCAGATCGTGCCGGCTTAACCCCAGATCATGCCGGCGACCGGCGATCGACAGGGGCACATAACGGTTGCCCTCAATTAAATGATAACAACAGGGTGAAAGCGCCAGAGCGCGCGTGCCGGCCCGGGCTGCATGACGTAAAAAGCGTAAGTGCAGCTCGCCACAGGCGTGCAGGGCCACTGCCTGCTGTTTCGGCTTAAACAGGGCTGCCGCCTCGGGGGCCAGGGCATCGCCACAGTGAAAGTGGTGCTGCAGTGTCAGCTTGTTGGCCAGTGTTTCACCCTGGCGGCACAAGTCCTGATCCCACTCCAGGCTGGTGACCGGCTGCTGCTGCTCTATCGCCAGCAAGCGGCCCAGATGCCCCTTACCGGCGCACCACTCAAGAATGGCGTGTTCTGCTGTGATATTGGCGGCAAAATCTTTTATCTGCGCCCATTTGCGGCCAGGAATGCCATTGCTCCAGCGGGGCGTGGCATAGTCGGCAGCGCGGGCCAGCACGGGAGCGGTAAAGGCATGCAATGCGGACAGTTCAGGCCGCCATGGTGCCAGCAGCTCAAGCGCTTGCTGCGGATTGCTTTCCAGTTGATCCAGCAGGTCTTCATCAAGGCGCTCAAGCACAGCGGCCAGCTCCGGCCAGGGCAGGGTGCGGCAGCCAAAAGGCATCAGCTGCCAGTCGCCGCTGTGGCGGGCAAGCTGCGTGCTCAGCTGATTAAAAAGGGATGCGACGTCGCTCATCCGGCAATTATACCCACAGCGCTGCGGGCTGGCATAGCCGTGCGGCAGCACGGCAGGTAAAATGCGGCTTTTGCCAACAATGAGGAAACGCCATGCAGGCCTGGGATGTAATTGTGATCGGTGCTGGTGCCGCCGGCCTGATGTGTGCTGCCGAGGCCGGCAAGCGGGGCCGCCGGGTGCTGGTGCTGGACCATGGCAAGCGCATCGGCCGCAAAATTCTGATGTCGGGCGGTGGCCGCTGCAACTTCACCAACTATTACACAGATCCGGCGGCCTACCTGTGTGACAATCCTCATTTTGTTAAATCGGCCCTGGCCCGCTATACCCAATGGGATTTTATTGCCCTGGTGGAAAAGCACGGTATTGCCTATCACGAAAAAACCTTAGGGCAGCTGTTTTGTGATGACTCGGCGCAGAACATAGTCGACATGCTGGTAGCCGAATGCGATGCCGCCGGTGTGACCATACGGCTGCGTGCCGAGGTGCTGAATGTAGAACCAATGGGGGAAAGCTTTGCGGTGACCACTGCCGGTGAACCTTACCGCTGCCAGTCTCTGGTGGTGGCCACCGGGGGGCTGTCCATGCCCAAGATAGGAGCCTCTCCGTTTGGCTACCGGCTGGCGGAGCAGTTTGGCCTCAAGGTGCTGCCCACCCGCGCCGGTCTGGTGCCTTTTACTCTGCAGCCGGAAGACAAACAAACGCTTGAGGGTCTGTCCGGCGTCAGTTTACCTGTGGTGGCAAAAAGTGAGTGCGGCACCCGCTTTGCCGAAAACCTGCTGTTTACTCACAGAGGCGTGTCCGGTCCGGCGGTGTTACAGATTTCTTCTTACTGGCAGCCCGGCCAGCGGGTGTGTTTTGAGCTGCTGACCGAAGGCAGCCTGACCGGAGCGGTGGCCGAGAGTCCCAATCAGGAGCTGAAAACCTGGCTGGCCCGCCATTTGCCCAAACGACTGGTGGATGCTCTGCTGGCACGGGGCGAGCTGGTCAGTAAACCGCTCAAGCAATATACCCACAAAGAGCTGGCTGCCATTGAACAGCGGCTGGCTGCCTGGCCGTTACAGCCCGGCGGCACCGAGGGCTATCGTACCGCCGAAGTGACCCTGGGCGGGGTAGATACCAACGAGCTGTCATCCAAAACCATGGAGGCCAAGAAAGTCCCCAACCTTTACTTTATCGGTGAGGTAATGGACGTGACCGGCTGGCTAGGGGGCTATAACTTTCAGTGGGCGTGGAGCTCCGGTTGGGTCTGCGGGCAGGTGGTGTAACTGTGCACTGACAATAAAGTTTGTACATTCAGCCGGCGGTGACGCCGGCTGTTGTTGGTTACACAATATCCAGCGGGGTTTTACGGTTGGGTGCCGGAAAGGCGTTATTCAGCCGGGCCAGTATCTCATCGCTCAGGGTCAGTGTCAGAGCATCGGCGTTTTGCTGCACATGCGCTGGTTGCACCGCCTTGGGAATGGCAATGACATCCCGCTGGCCGTTTACCGGGCGAATGGCCCAGGCCAGCAGCAGCTGCGGCACCGTAACGCCCAGATCGCCGGCGATGGCGTTCAGTTCGGCGTTGCCGAATAATTCCCGGCGCAGCCGGCCGCCCTGGGCCAGCGGGCAATAAGCCATGGTGGGTATGCTGTGCTCCCGCTGCCAGGGCAGCAAAGCATGCTCAATACCACGTGAGCCCAGATGATAAAGCACCTGGTTTACCGCGCACTGGTTGCCGCCTTCTGTCCAGGCCAGCTCCTGCATTTCGCCCAGGTCACAGTTGGATACGCCAAAGCGTTTGATCTTGCCGTCTGCCTGCAGTTTTTCAAAGGCCTCCAGGGTTTCTTCCAGCGGAATGCTGCCGGGCCAGTGCAGCAGATAAAGGTCGAGATAATCGGTGCCCAGGCGCTTCAGGCTGGCTTCGCAGGCGGCAATGGCGCTGCGGCGACCGGCGTTCCACGGATATACCTTTGACACCAGAAAGGCATCATCCCGGCGGCCTTCAAGGGCCTTTCCTACCACCTTTTCGGCTTCGCCGTCACCGTACATCTCGGCGGTATCAATGAGTGTCAGCCCAAGATCCAGCCCCTGCTGCAACGCCTTGACTTCTGCTGCGCGGGGATTGAGGCCTTCGCCCATATACCAGGTGCCCTGACCAATGGCGGGCAGAGAAACGGCGGGCAGGCCATTAGTGGCTTTCAGTGTGACGCTGGTGTCCATACTTGCCTCTCAGTTATTATGGAAACGGTTTCCATAATATGGTGAAACAGCCGGGCTCGCATTGCAATCGCATTGCAATATCGGGGCAATGTTGTAAAGCTTGTCTTTGTTCACGTTTTACTCTTTACTCGGTCTGAGTCGAAGAGCATCACGCAAAGGAGCGGCACATGTCGTTAAATGCGCAAATTGACGAACGGGCCCTGGTGCGGCGTCATCTCAAGCTGGATCATCTCAATCAGCTGCAAATCGAGAAAATGGCCGATGCCTTTTCCGTTGAACCCGGTGTGGCCAAGGTGGTAGTGCGCAAGCAATGGCTGGATATTGATTATGATGCCGGCGTGCTCACTCTGGATCGGGTGATAGCTCTGCTGGAAGCCTATGGTGGTGAGCTGTCGGACGACTGGTGGACAGCGTTCAAGGCCCACTGGTACCGCAAACGGGAAGAAAAACTTCGTGCCCGTCTGGCCCGGGAAGAAGACAGCTGACAAGTCCGTCGTGGCGGTGCCAAACCCAACCTGTATCAAGGTTTTCTACGGGCCTCGGGAGTAACCTTGCCAGTCTATTCCCTGTTCAGGCGTGTTAATGGATTATCTCTCCTCGCTGTTTCAAAAGGCCGCCATGGCCATGCTGTGGTTATGCGCTGCTGGTGTGGTTCAGGCCCAGGTGCCCGTGCTGCGCATTTCTGCAGAAAACACCGTCGACCATGTTCAGACAAAAGCCATAGCCCGTTTTGCCGCGCAACTGGAGCAGGCCAGCAACGGCCGTCTTAAGGTGCGTTTCTATCACGGTGCTCAGTTGTTCCGTGACCGGGACGTGATTGCCGCCCTCACTACCGGTAAGGTAGACATGGCGGTACCCGGCATGTGGCAGCTGGATCGCTATGTGCCTGATGCCGGCCTTTATATGCTGCCGCTGTTTTATGGCCGCCCGCCCGAGGTGCACTACCGGGTGCGGGACGGTGCCATAGGCCGGGAAATAAACCGCCGTATTGAAAACAACCTGAATGTGGTTGTGCCCGGGCGCTGGCTGGATCTGGGCTATGCCCACCTTTACTTCACCGAACAGCGGATCAGCGAACACAAACAGCTGACCGGGCTGCGTGTGCGCGTGCCCGGGGGTGCTGCCAACCGCAGCCGGCTGGATGCCTTCAGGGCCGATCCTGTGGTGATTCCCTGGCCCGATGTGCCCAATGCTTTGGCGCGGGGCAGGGTTCAGGGTTTGCTGTCTACTCACGAAACCGTGCGCAGCGCCGCCCTGTGGACCCGGGGTATTCGTTATGGTTTTGAAGACCATGAATATTTTGCCCAGTATGTACCCATGATAAGCCGGGATTTCTGGCAGTCCCTGCCGGCAGATTTACAACAGCAGGTGCGCCACAGCTGGGAGCAGATAGTGGATGATCAACGCACGGCCGCCGCGTCAGCCCAGCAGCAGGCCCGGCAGGCATTGCTGCAAAACGGCATTGAAATTGTCACTCCCGATGCTGATACCCTGGCGGAATGGCGACGTATTGCCCGCCGGCTGGAGCCGGCCATTATCAAGGAGATGAATATCGATACTGAACTGGTGCAGCAGGCACAGCAGGCGGTGACAGACTAATGCTGCACCGCCCCTTTCACTTTTCCGTTTCCAGCGGGCCGCGGAGCACCCGGCTCGGCCGTACCATTATGCTGAGTGTGGTGCTCTTGCTGGCACTGATGGCCGCTATTCTTGGTCAGGGGCTGTATCTGGATCATCGTAATATACTGCGCAGCGCAGGGGAGCGGTTACAAACTCAGCTGCGCGCTTTTGGCAGTGCCACCGACATTGCATTACTGTCGGCAGAGCATGCTCTGAGCCGAAGCAGCCATGAGCTGGAGCAACATTCTGGCCAGCCATTATCCGGCCTTGAACTGCGCCGGCTGCTGTTGCACAACCTGGCCCGGGCTCCGGCACTGAGCAGGCTGGCATTGTTCGATGATAAGGGCAGTCTGGTGGCAACCGCCGGAGAGGATGCGGGCACGGCTGATATGCCGCCCTGGGTTGCTGCCGGACTGCAGGCAGGCAGCCGCTCTTTTTCCGGTATTGCTCAGGGGCAGCTGGGGGTGGCGCTGCGGGTGTCGGCCCCGGATGCCGGCGGCGTGCTGCTTGCTCTGTTGGATCAGGAGCGGATTGCTGCCGAGCTGGAAAGCGGAGACGGCTTTGAGGGGCAGCATCTTATGCTGCTTGATATGCAAAACCGGTCTGTGCTGCTGGCGGGGGCCGGACCGCATCAGCAAACATTGCTGCGCCAGTTGCAGGAGCAGCAGGCACCGGGAGAGTTTTCCGGCTTTGGCACTCAGCTGGTGCAGGGGCAGGACTATTTATTTGCCATTCGCCAGCTCAGTCAGCAGCCGGTGCGGGCCTTCAGCGCCATTGAACGCAGCCGGGTGCTGCACGGCTGGTATCTCAGGGTGGCGATTAGTACGGGCGTTTTGCTGCTGGTTCTGGTGCTGACGGCGTTATTTTTGCGCCAGTGGCGTAACAGCAGCCGGCGTGAACGGCAGATAATGAATGATCTTGCGCACCTGCATCAGGCCATTGAGCAAATGCCATCTCCCATTGTGATCACTGACCTCAACAGATGCATTGTGTATGTAAATCAGGCTTTTCTGGCACATACCGGTTACTCCGGTGACGAAGTGCTGGGTATGAAGCCCAATATGCTGTCATCGGGGCGTACACCGCCGGCCACTTACCGGGCGCTATGGCGGGAGCTGAAGCGGGAGCAACCCTGGCAGGGAGAGTTTATCAACCGTATGCGCGACGGCAGCGAGCGTATTGAAAGCGTGATGATAACGCCGGTGCGTGATCTGGACGGGCGCATTGCCAGCTATTTTGCCATCAGCCAGGATGTGACCGGGCAGCATGAAGCCGCAGCCCGTCTGGTGCGCTACAAGGAAATAGTGAACGCTGCCGACGAACTGATGGCATTGGTGAGCCCTGATTATCATTATCTGCAGGTCAATAATCGCTATCTTGAATATCACCACAGAGAGCGCAACCAGATTGAAGGCCACAGCATGCAGGAGCTGTATGGCGAGACTGAGTTCAATCAGCAGATAAAACCCTTGTTTGATGGTGCCGTGGCAGGCCGCCCTTTTGTTATTGAGCAATGGCTGACCTTTGCCGGCAAGGGCCGGCGTTTTTGCCGGATAAGCGGTCATCCGGTTGCCGATACTCACCAGAATACCGAAAGTGTGGCCATTAATATTGCCGACTTTACCGAGCGCAAATTAATGGAAGAAGCGCTGCGTACCAGTGAGCGGCGCTTTCGGGTGCTGTCGGAATTTTCTCCCATGGGCGTATTTGAGGCCGATGCCGAAGGCCATAATATTTATTCCAACCGTTATTACAGCGATGTGTTGGGGCAAACCACAGAGCAACTGATGGGGGATGGCTGGACCCATGCGCTGCATCCGGATGATAAAGAAAAAATACTGAACAGCTGGCATGCCGCCGTGGCCGGACAAAAATCCGAGTGGCGCAGTGAAGGGCGTTTTCTGGACGCCGAGGGCAGACCCCGCTGGTTTCGCTTTGCGGCCCGGCGGGTGGAAGGCACCAGTTTTGAGGAGGTGCGCTACATCGGCATGGCGGTGGATATTACCGAGCAGGTACAGCACAGAGAAATTCTGGAGCAGAAAAACCGGGAGCTGGAGCGGCTGTCTACCACAGACGCGCTGACCGGGCTGATTAACCGGGGCCGCACAGAGCAGATGCTGGCTGAGGAAATTCACCGGTATCACCGTTATGGCACCAGTTTTGGTCTGATTATGCTGGACGTGGATCACTTCAAGCAGGTAAACGATACCTGCGGCCATGAAGTGGGCGATCAGGTGCTGTGCCGGCTGGCGAAGCTGATGCAGGAGCATACCCGGCTAAGTGACTGCCCGGGCCGCTGGGGCGGTGAAGAGTTTCTGATCCTCTGCCCCAACACCGATCTCAAGGGGGTGCAGCAACTGGCAGAAGCCCTGCGGGAGCGCATTGCGAACGAAGGCTTTCCGGTTATTGGTCAGCGCACCTGCAGCTTTGGGGTGACCGTGATTGGTCCGGGCGACAATGCCAAAGCGCTGCTGGTACGGGCCGATGAGGCGTTATATAGGGCCAAGAGTGGTGGCCGTAACCGGGTGGAAGTGTCCTGATCACAGCGCACGGCGCAGCACGCCATTATGCTGCTGCAGCCGCTGGCGGGCCTCATCGGCACTCAGGCCGGTGAGCAACATTAAAATGGCGGGTTTTACCTCGTTGCCGGCATTTGCCAGGGCTTGTGCTGCTGTGCTTTCATTCTCGCCGGTGGCCTGCATTACAATACGAATGGCGCGGGCTTCCAGCTTTTTATTGCTGGCGTGTACATCCACCATCAGGTTCTGATAGACCTTGCCCAGCCGCACCATGGCAGCGGTGCTGAGCATGTTCAGCACCAGTTTCTGGGCGGTGCCGGCCTTCAGCCGGGTGGAGCCGGTGATCACTTCCGGGCCCACCTGCGGCTCTATGGCAATGGCGGCTTCGCGGCCAATGGCCGAGCCGGCGTTGCAGGCCAGTGCCACAGTGCCGGCACCCAGGCTGCTGGCATAGCGCAGGCCGCCCATCACATACGGCGTGCGGCCCGAGGCGGCAATGCCCACCACCACATCTTTTTTGGTCAGGCCAAGGTTGCGCAGATCCTGCTCGCCTTGCTGCTCGCTGTCTTCGGCGCCTTCCTGAGCCCGGAACATGGCCGCCTCGCCGCCGGCAATCAGGCCGGTGACCATGCCATAAGGCACACTGAAGGTGGGTGGGCATTCGGCCGCATCCAGCACTCCCAGCCGGCCGCTGGTGCCGGCACCGGTATAAATTAACCGGCCACCGCGGCGCAGGGCGGTTTCAATCAGTTCAACGGCGTCGGCGATGGCCGGCAGCACGGCGGCAATGGCCGCGGGCACGGTCTGATCCTGCTGGTTCATCAGGGTCACGATTTCCAGCGCGCTTTTGGTGTCTATGTCCAGGGTGGCGGGGTTGCGGCCTTCAGAGGCCAGCCGGGCCAGATCCTGCAGCAGCGGGTTGTTGGGCATAAGTGTCTCGTCAGTCGGGAAAGTGAATGGCACCCAGCACGGCGGGGCGGCTGGCACCGGTGGCTTCGGGCAGGTTGCCCGGCAGCCGGTGCAGGGTCTGATGGGCCAGCCAGGCAAAGGCCATGGCTTCCATGGCGTCCATATTCACCCCGGCCTCTGTGGTGGTGGCAACCCGCCAGCGGGGCAGCAGGGCGGTCAGCCGCGCCATTAACAGCGGGTTATGGCCGCCGCCGCCGCACACCAGCAGCTCGCCCGCGGGCAGGGCGCTCAGCTGCTGCACCAGCGCGGTGGCAGTCAATTCCGCCAGGGTGGCCTGCACATCGGCCACGGCTTCCTCTCCGGTCAGATGCGTGTTCAGCCAGGCCTCGTTAAACAGCTCACGGCCGGTGCTTTTGGGGGCCGGCAGTGCCAGCCAGGGCTCGCTCAGCAGGCTGTTCAGCAGGGCGGGCAGCACCTTGCCCCGGCGGCCAAGGGCAGCGTCTTTGTCAAAGGGGGCACCGGTATGCCGGCGGCACCAGGCGTCCATCAGCATATTGCCCGGGCCCACGTCGTAACCCAGCACCGGACGGCCCGGCATCAGAACACTGATATTGGCAATGCCGCCGATATTGGCCACTACCCGCAGCCGCTGGGGGTGGCTCAGCACTTGCTGATGAAAGGCCGGTACCAGCGGCGCACCCTGACCGCCCAGGGCCATGTCTTTGCGGCGAAAATCGGTAATGGTGGTAATGCCGGTCAGGGCGGCAAGGCGGTTGCCGTCGCCAAGCTGCAGGGAAAAGGGCAGTGCGGCATCGGGCTGGTGCCACACCGTCTGGCCATGGCAGCCAATGGCGCAGACATCACCGGCAGTCATGCCGGTTTCACCCAGCAGCTGCAGAGTTACTTCTGCATAGGCCTGCCCCAGCGCCACATCCAGCTCGCCCCACTCGCGGGCGGTCACGGCATCGCCGCTGGCGAGGGCCAGCAGCCGCTCCCGCAATGCGGGCTCAATGGGTGCGCCGGCGCTGGCCCTCAGCGTGATTTCACGGCCATTGGTAGCCACCAGTACGGCATCTATGCCGTCCAGACTGGTGCCGGACATAATGCCGATATAATGTTCCATGTGCTGCATTGAGAGTATCCGGATCAAAGCTGATAGAGGCGCGCCAGATAGCGGGCTACGCCGTCTTCATCGGCGCTGAGGGTGCGATCATGGTGGGGCAGGGCGTCCTGCAGCCGGGTGTGGGCATTAGCCATGACTACGCCCTTGCCGGCACGGCGCAGCATTTCATAATCGTTCATGCCGTCACCAAAGGCGATCACCCGTTCCAGCGGTGTGTTGCGCTGCTTTGCCAGCGAGGCCATGGCCGAACCCTTGTTCACCTCGCCGTGCATCACTTCCAGGCAAATGGGCAGCGAAAACGTGATATTGAGCCGGTCGCCGAAGTGGGCCAGCAGCATGTCTTCCACCTTTACCAGCTGATCGTGATCGCCGGCGAAGAACACCTTGTCAATGCCCTCCATGCTCAGGCGGCGCAGGTCGGTAACCCGATAGCGAAAGGCGCTGTCGGGACTGAAGTCGAGCAGTACCGGCAGCGGCTCTTCCACCAGCCAGTGATCGCCCTGATAAAGGTTAAGGTGCACCTCGGGCAGGCGAAAACGAAACAGCAGATCTTCCACCATCTCCGGCGGTATGCTGCGGTTATGCAGCAGCTTATCTTGTGCGTCGTGAATGCGGGCCCCGTTGCTGGTGACCAGAGTGACGTTTAATCCGAGCTGATCACGAATGGCGCGCACATCCACATGATGGCGGCCGGTGGCCACAATAAATTCCACGCCCCGGCGGGTCAGCTCGTGCAGCACCTCACGGGTATAGCCGGAAATACGGTGCTGGCTGTTGAGCAGGGTACCGTCCAGATCCGAGACGATAACGTCATACATATCAGGCTCCTGAGGTTATGGATGGCGTTCAAAGAAGTCGAGAATGGCGTTCAGGGCCTGCTGGCGCTGGCGGTCCTGCTCAATAAACAGCTCATGAGATGCTTTGTCTATGATCAGCGGGCCGCCGCCGGCACAGTGCCCCAGCGCCCGGCAAAAGCGGCTCTGGGCGTTGTTGTCTACCACCACGTCCTGGCTGGCCTGCAGCACCAGCACAGGGGCGGCAATGCGTCCGGCATCGGCTATGGCTTGGTCACCGGCGGCCAGCCCCTGTGCCAGCCACTGCAGGCTGACGCCGCCCAGCTGCAGCTCAGGGCGCTGCCGGTACAGCTCACGGAACAGCCGGTAGCGCACTTCACTGTGAGTCAGCTCGTTGTCGGCAAAGGGCGTTTCTTCATAGCCGCCCTGACCGGGCGCATAACAGGCTTCGTGACCCAGCCAGCGGCAGCCGGTGCCGAGCACAGTCACCAGCCCATCCGCCAGCCAGCGGGGCAGAGGGCCGAGATAAATGCCCATCATGGGTGAAGACAGCGCCGCCGCCTGCACCCGCACTTGGGTTTGCGCCAGCCACTGCGCCAATATGGTGCCGCCCATGGAATGGGCCAGTAAATACAGCGGCTGCGGGCCGGCGGGCCGCACCACCTGCTGCACAAACTGCTCCAGATCCTGCACATAGTCATTAAAGTCGGTGATGTGCCCCATAATGGGATCGGCGGTAAGACGCTGAGCCAGGCCCTGGCCGCGATGATCGTAAAGGTAAACGTTATAGCCGTTTTCAAACAGATCCCGGGCCAGCTCCTGATATTTGAGATAAGACTCGGTGCGTCCGTTCACGATAATCAGGGTGCGTTCATGTTCGGGGTGAGTGAGCGCGGCCCAGGGCAGGCTGATGTTCTGATGGCCGGAAAACTGGCTTTCGGTGGCGTGGGTCTGCCAGTATTGCTGCAGACCATCAAGACCGAGGCCGGTGAGTTCGGCCTCGGTGGTAAAGGTTCTGGTCTGAGCAATGGCAGTATTCATGGCAAGGCAGACCCCAAGCAGAAACAGGCGGGCAAGCATGGCGGCTCCGGACGGTTCTTGAATGATAAGAATGCTTCCAGTGTAGCCCTCTTACCTGTGTTACTTACGCTGGCGATACACCTTGAGCACGTTGGGCGTAACCCGAATCTTGCGCATGATATTGGCCAGATGAATGCGGCTCTTGGTAGTGATCAGCAAATCCACCACATAAACACGGCCGTCTTTTTCTTCGGTGGCGATGCTGTGAATATTGGCACCGGTGGCGGCAATCACATTGGCCAGCTCTGCCAGAGCACCCTGATGGTTGATGATTTCGATGGCGATTTCGGTTTTGAACTCATAGTCGAAATCCTGCTCCATATCCCACTGTACCGGCAGGTATTTATCGGGCTCTTTGTTATAGCCGCGAATATTCTTGCACGACTCCAGGTGCACCACCAGACCCCGGCCCGGGCTGATGTGCGCCACTATGGGATCACCGGGAATGGGGCGACAGCAGTTGGCAAAGTTCAGCAGCATGTCGTCGGCCCCGCGAATGGGCATTTTCTTGACGGCTTTCGGGCTTTCGGCAGGAGCATCGTCCAGCAGCCGGCGCGCCACTACCACGCTCATGGCGTTGCCCAGGCCAATATCGGCCAGCAGATTGTGAATGGAGCCGTGTTTGGTGTCCTGCAGCACCCGCTCCACCCGCTCCACCGGAATATCTTCCAGGTTTTTGGCACCCAGCGCGTGGTTAAGCAGGCGTTTGCCCAGCAGTACCGACTCTTCGGTGCGCAGATTCTTGAGAAACTGACGAATTTTGGTACGGGCGCGGGAGGTCACCACAAAGTTGAGCCAGGCGGCGTTGGGCCGGGCACTGGGAGCGGTAATGACTTCTATGGTCTGGCCCGAGTGCAGCGGCTGGCTGAGCGGATAAGGCTGACGATCCACCCGGGCACCCACGCAGGCATGGCCAATGTCGGTGTGCACCGCATAGGCAAAGTCGACCGCGGTGGCACCGCTTGGCAGCTCAAGAATACGGCCTTCCGGGGTGAACACATAAATTTCATCGGGGAACAAATCGGTTTTGACCCCTTCGATAAACTCAAAGGAGGAACCGGCGCTCTGCTGCAGCTCCAGCAGGCTTTGCATCCAGCGCTGGGCCCGCACCTGTGCCGTGGTGCCCGAGGCTTCACTGTCCTGTTTATAGGCCCAGTGTGCCGCCACCCCTTTATCGGCCATCTGATCCATGTATTCGGTACGGATCTGCACTTCCACTGGCACCCCATGCGGACCCACCAGAGAAGTGTGCAACGACTGATAGCCGTTGGTTTTGGGAATGGCAATATAGTCCTTGAACCGGCCCGGCCGCGGCTTGAACAGAGTGTGCATCTGGCCCAGCACCCGGTAGCAGGTGTCTATGTCTTTTACGATCACGCGAAAGGCATAGATATCCATAACCTCGTGAAACTGCAGCTCTTTTTTCACCATCTTGTTATAGATGGAGAACAGGTTCTTTTCCCGGCCCTTTACCTGTGCCTCTATATGAGCGTCGTCCAGCCGGCCTTTTATCTCCGCCAGAATGGACTCGATAATTTCACGGCGGTTACCCCGGGCCCGGCGCACCGACTCCCGCAGCACACGGGTGCGCATGGGGTAGAGGGCTTCCAGGCCCAGCTCTTCCAGCTCGTTCTTGATGCTGTGAATGCCCAGCCGGTTAGCAATGGGGGCGTAGATTTCCAGGGTTTCCCGGGCAATGCGGCGGCGTTTGTCGGGACGCAGAGACCCCAGCGTACGCATATTATGGGTGCGGTCGGCCAGCTTGATCAGAATGACCCGAATATCTTGGGTCATGGCCAGCACCATTTTGCGGAAGTTCTCGGTCTGGGCTTCTTTGCGATCCCGGAACTTGAGCTTGTCGAGTTTGGAGACGCCTTCCACCAGTTCGGCCACATCGGCACCAAACTGCTGCTCGAGCATTTCCCAGGTGACCGGCGTGTCTTCTATGGTGTCGTGCAGCAGCGCGGCCATCAGGGTTTCCTGATCCAGGTGCATTTCACACAAAATGCGGGCCACGGCAACGGGATGGGTAATATAGGGTTCACCACTGGAGCGGGTTTGCCCCTGGTGAGCATCGCGGGCAACGATGTAGGCAGCTTTAAGCTGCTCCATCTGCTCGGGCGGCAGATAGGTGACGGCGATTTCTTTCAGTGGTTCAAACAGATACAAGAGAATACCCCGACAAACAAGGCCGTTGACACGCGCTGCAGCAACAAGGGGCCCGCATGGCGCGGGCCCGTCAACAAGGCAATGGCGGTGTTAGCCGCGGCCTTCGGTAATGGCAGCCACAGCTGCCAGCTCGGCGGCTTCCATTTCCTGCTGTTCCTGACGATCCTGGGCGTCCATGACGGCGTGGTTAACCAGACCTTCTTCAATTTCGCGCAGGGCAATAACGGTGGGCTTGTCGTTTTCTTCTTCTACCAGCGCATCTTTGCCCTGAGTAGCCAGCTGACGGGCACGACGGGCTGCAACCAGCACCAGATCAAAACGGTTGCCAACCTGTTCTACGGCATCTTCAACAGTAACGCGGGCCATAACAGACTCCAATGATTAAAAAAGGTGCAAAATTCTAATGGATATTAGCTTATTCCGCCAGTAGCCGGGAAAGCAAGCTCTGGTAACGGGCGGCCTGCTTGCCGGTGTTAGCGCGCTCAGCCTGAACAATGGCGCTGAGCTGATTGAGCGCATGCTCAAAATCGTCGTTCACCAGCAAATAGTCATATTCGTGATAGTGAGACATTTCCGACACTGCCTTGGCCATACGGCCCTTGATTACGTCGGCGCTGTCTTGCTGGCGGGCGTTCAGCCGGCGCTCCAGCTCTTCGCGGCTGGGGGGCAGAATAAAAATGGACTTGGCCCCGGGCGACTGCTCCCGAATCTGACGGGCACCCTGCCAGTCGATGTCGAGCAGAATATCAATGCCTTCTGCCAGCTGCTGATCAATCCATTCACGGGATGTGCCATAATAGTTGCCGAACACTTCGGCCCATTCATAAAAGGCACCCCGGTCGATCAGGGTTTTAAAATCAGACTTGTCGGTAAAGTGATAGTGCACACCGTTTTCTTCACCCGGGCGAGGGGCGCGGGTGGTGTGCGATACCGATACCTGCAGCCGGCCATCGGTACTGGGGCGGTCGAGCAGAGCCCGGATCAGGCTGGATTTGCCCGCACCGCTGGGGGAAGAAATAATAAAAAGGGTACCGATGTGCGCCATAGTATTTGCCCGTTCGTGATACGTATCCAGCCACCGGCTGGGATCAGGGGCGGCCAATCCTACCAGAAAGACCGGCATAAAAAAATGGCCGCTGCAAAGGCAACGGCCAATTAAAAAGTAACTATAGCTTGCTGCGGAAGTGCCCTCCACGCAGATTTCATTATGATCAGCACGTCGGTTCGGCTCTATCAGTTTTTTCCTGCCGAAAACTTCGTAATTTCCGAGTTATTTTTTTACGGAAACTGATCGGTAAGCCTTGGAGCAGAACACCGGTCTGATAAAAGAATTTGTGTTGAACCTGTAAAAAGGAGTTTTTTATGTGGGAACTGAACACGCTGCTGACCCGGGGCACGAACATAGACACCCTGTTCGTGCACTCCCATGATATGAGCCTTTATACTCTTGAAGCCCAGCTGGGTGAAGAGCGCCGGACTTTAGCAGAAAATGGCCGTGTGCTGTCGTTTCGCAGCATAGAGCACGTCCGTCAGCGTCTGGCCGGATTAAAGGTGACCCGATGCGTGCTGGTGCAGGCCTCGGCCTATCAGGAAATGTGCGGCCAGGCCCCCGCTGCACCACCCATGGAGCTGGAAATGAGCTGGCCCGGCTGGCAGGCTCAGCACTGAAACACCATGACTTTTTCCCGCAGCTGACCTACCTGCAGGCTTAAATGCTGACTGGCACCGGCTGCCTGCTGCACCATGCTGCTGGCCCGGGCACCCTGTTCGGCCAGATGTTGCAGGCCTTCATGGATCTGGCTGATGGCCTCCTGCTGAGCGCGGGTGCTGGTGCTCATGCTGTTATTGATGGCGAACACCTCTTCCATGCGCAGGCTCATATTGTGCAGTTGTTCGCGAGTGCTGGTCAGGCTGTTTAAACCCTGATGGGTGCTGTTGGCGCTTACGTCCATCTGCTCGGCTACCTGCAGGCTGGCTGTGCGTAAGTTATCAATAATACTCTGAATTTCCGTAGTGGAGCTTTGGGTGCGCTGAGCCAGCTGGCGCACTTCATCGGCCACCACTGCAAAGCCTCGGCCATGCTCTCCGGCGCGGGCCGCTTCAATGGCGGCGTTCAGTGCCAGCAAATTGGTTTGATCCGAAATACTGCGGATCACTTCCAGTACATGCAAAATGTCGTCACTGTGCCGGCGCAGCGCTTCCATGTGGTTTTTAGCGTCCAGCATATCCTGCTCCAGACGACCGATGGCAACATAACTTTGTTCCAGCTGTTGCTCTGCTGCCTTGAGCACGGCATTGCCTTCTTCCGAATATTGTCCCGCCTGACCGGCATTGCCGGCCACCTCGGTGACCTGGCTGGTGATGTTGTGCATGGCCTGAGTAATCTGCTCCAGTGCCGTTTGCTGCTGATTAAACGAGTCGCTGGCCTCGCTGGCACCGCCATGCAATTGAGTCACCACGGCTTCAGTTTCGTCACTGACGTGATGCACTTCGCTGAGGGTTTGCCGCAGCCGGGCGATTAGCCGGTTCAGTTGCTCGCACAGTTCGCCGATTTCCGCCTGATCCCGGGTTGTAAACCGTGTTTTCAGATCCAGATGGCCGGCAATATCACTGATCTGGCTGCGCAGCGCATTCAGCGGCGCTATCAGGGCTCCGGCCATGGGATAAAGCAGGGCCAGTCCGGCGGTCAGCAACAACACAGCTATACCAAGGGTAAACAGCTCGTTGCGGCGAATTTCCCCGTAAATATCGGCGGTGGGCACTTCGGCCACCAGAAAGCGCTGCAATGCCGGAATCCACAGAGCACCCACAAACAGCTCTTTTCCTTGTTGTTCCATGCGAATAATACGGCCCTGCTCTTGCTGCTGGCTCAGCAGGGTTTTCAGTGCCGGCTGCTGGCTTAAATCGAGCGCTCCGGCCTGAGACATATCAGGATGAATATCCACCAGACCCGACGGCTGCACCAGCATAACGCGGCCTTCAGCCCCGATGCGAAACTCTCTGATAAGCGCGGCCAGCTGCGCCATGTTCATGGCACCGCCGGCCACGTTCAGGGGCTGCCCCTGTAAGTTTTCGGCTTCGCTGCGGTAGTTCACAAACATCAGCAACTGCTCGTTACTGAAGGCGTTGGTGTCGAGATTAAGCTCAAAGGGTTGCTTGCGTTGCAGATAATCGAAATACCAGGCGTCGTCGGCATTGTCGGCCGACATGCTACGCCAGTGTAGCTCACCATTTTCATAATGATGATAACGCACCTGGCCCCCATAGTTGGTAGCCATAAACACAGCGCTGGCGCTTAGCGAACTCAGAGTCTGGGCCATGGCAGCCTTCATGGCGGGCAGTTGCTCCGCCGGTGAGCCGGCTTTAATCCAGTCCAGAATAAAGGGATTGTTAACCAGCGCCTCAGAGCCGGTAATGGCCACATTTAACCGGGACTGAATTTGCGCGGCGATGGCCGACAGGGCAGTGGGCAGCTCGTCTGACTGCAGACGCGCCAGCCGGTCCCGGCTGTTAAACGAAGATTGCAAAATAACAACCAGCAAAACCAGCACAGCCAGCAACAAGGCCATGGCGGTAAACAAACGGGTACGCATGCTAAGGCGGTGCCAGCGATTCATCTTCTTCTCCCTGAAGTACACCGGCATGCCTTGCCGGCGGTGCTCGTTTTGTTTTATTAAATGTTGCAGACGTTATTGATGCTTCTGTACGCAACCTGGTAGTAATTTGAGTCCTTTTTTGCAACAAGTACAGTGCAATCTGAGAAACGAAATAAGATTTCGTGAAGCGGGTGCAATCGTGGAGTAATCGTCGGGGGCAGGGTTAACGCTGTTTTGGAAGGCCAGAGCCAAGCACCCGTCACAGAAGTGCCGCACAGGCCAATGAAAAACTCCATGAAGCTCACCACGCTGACCCGCTTAGAGGGTGTACCCAGCTTTGATAAAGTCGAGAAAGTGTATAAAGAGGCCATGGTATGAGCGTATCAATTCATACCATGGAAGCTGTGCATTGTGACAGCAACGCAAACTAACGCCGAGGGAAAGACGTTTGCTCTCGGCGATGGAAATCAGTCGTTGCCGGGTTTTTCTTTTGCTGGTGGATTCTGCCGCACCACATCGACCTTGTGTTGCTCCTTGGTCCATTTGCCTTGAGGCTTGTCGATGTACTGAAAGTGCTCGTTGGTAAAGCTGCCCTGGCTGCAGGTGTGGCGATACCAGGTGGTGGGCACTTGTTGGTAGTTGAGCACGCTGTTGAATACGCCCGGGCCGGTCAGGTTGTATACGCCCTGAATGGTGTTTTCCCGAATATTGGTGAGCACCTGTTCAATCAGTTTCTGCAGATTGGGGTTATTCGGTTTGCTGGCAATAAAGTAATTAGTGAGTTCGTTGTTTTTGCGAATGATATACAGCTCTTCATGCTCAGGGCGAATGGTGTAACCCAGCGGCCACACGGCATGCGCATCAATATCCAGATACACTCCGCCGTACTTTTGCAGCACCAGAATACGCCAGAAATCGGCCTGAGAAGCCCCAATTTGCAGCCGGGAGTAAGCTTCAAAAATCTCCGGAGAGTAGTTGGCTTTCACAAACGCAGCCCGCGCCTCTGTGATCATGAAGCGATACTCAAAAGTGGGCGACATAATGCGGTTGAACAGGTAGTTAAGATAAACCGGCAGGGTGGCTTTATCGGTGTAATTGGTCTGCCAGATGATGCGGGGGATGGCCCTGTCCGCGCCTTTAATCAGCGCCCCGGAGCGCGCCGGCAGGGTAAAACGCTTGTCTGGAAAAAAGTAATGAAAAGCATAGCTCAGCACCTTGGTGATGTTGGCAGCAAGCTTGATGAGTCGGTTGGCAATAACAATGTGCGCCTTCACGGGGGCTCCTGTGGCATTAACGGCCTTAAGACCAGGTTACTTTAGCACGCCAGGGCCCCGTTTTTAGCAAGCCGCGAGGCCAGATTTTTTATTCGATGTTCTGGATCTGCTCGCGCATCTGCTCAATCAGCACCTTCAGCTCCACGGCGCTGGCGGTGATGTCGGCATTGATAGACTTGGATCCAAGTGTGTTCGACTCCCGGTTGAATTCCTGCATCATAAAGTCGAGACGCCGGCCGCAGGGGCCGCCTTTTTTCAGGATCTTGCGGGTTTCGGTGATGTGAGCGGTGAGCCGGTCCAGCTCTTCGGCCACGTCTACCTTCTGGGCCAGCAACACCATTTCCTGCTCCAGCCGCTGAGCGTCCAGCTCAATTTTGGCTTCTTCAAAACGGTCCCGCAGGCGCTGGCGCTGCCATTCCATAATGGCGGGCATATTGGCGCTCACTTTGGCCACTTCCTGCTCAATGCCGGCCAGGCGCTGTTCTATCAGGACCTTGAGTTTGTCGCCTTCGCTGGCCCGGGCAGCCAGAAAGTCGTTAATAACGGTGTCCAGCCCGTCCAGCAGGGCCTTGCCGATGGCGTCCATGTCCTGCGCCTGGGTTTCCATTACGCCGGGCCAGCGCAGAATATCTACCGGATTCAGAGAGCCCTGGCCGGCCTTGTCCATGACCCAGGTGGCCCCTTCAATCAGCTGCTCGGCCAGCGCCCTGTTAATGTGCAGCTCGCCCTGGCTGGCCTGATTGCTTTCAAAACGCAGGGCGCATTCCACTTTGCCCCGCTGCAGTCTGGCACGCAGTTTTTCCCGCACCATGGGCTCCAGGCCACGAAACTGCTCAGGCAGCCGAGTGTAGGTTTCCAGATAGCGCTGGTTTACCGAGCGAAGCTCCCATACGGCGGTGCCCCAGTCCTGTTTGAACTCCTGCCGGGCAAAGGCGGTCATGCTGTGGATCATGTGATTCCTGCTGTGTGTTAAAAGGTAATCATGAAGTGTGACACAGCCGGGCGCGGTCGCCAATGTCGGGCCGCATGCATTGGGCCGGCGCTTTCTTTATAATGCTCCGGTTTGCCCGCCGGGCAGCACCACTCAGACCAACAGGAGAACACCATGACCGAACGAGCGTCAGGACGAGCGGCAGACGAAATTCGCCCCGTTACCATTACCCCTAACTATACCTGTCATGCAGAAGGCTCTGTGCTGGTGGAATTTGGTCACACCAAGGTGCTGTGTACCGCCTCGGTAGAGAAAGGCGTGCCGCGCTTTTTGCGCGGCAAGGGCCAGGGCTGGGTGACCGCCGAATACGGCATGCTGCCGCGCTCCACCCACAGCCGTATGGACCGGGAAGCCGCCCGGGGCAAGCAGGGTGGCCGCACCATGGAAATTCAGCGGCTGATTGGCCGCTCGCTGCGCGCCGCCATGGATCTGGACAAGCTGGGTGAATACACCATTACCGTGGACTGCGACGTAATCCAGGCCGACGGTGGCACCCGCACCGCCGCCATTACCGGTGCCTGTGTGGCTCTGGCCCATGCTCTGAACTGGATGAAGGCCGAGGGCATGATAGTGCACAATCCGCTCAAGACTCTGGTGGCCGCCATTTCGGTGGGTATTGTGGACGGCCAGCCGGTGGCGGATCTGGAATACACCGAAGATTCCAAAGCCGACACCGACATGAACGTGGTAATGACCGCCGAAGGCCACATGATTGAGGTGCAGGGCACCGCCGAAGCAGCCCCTTTCAGCCACGACGAGCTGCTGGCCATGCTGGCACTGGCGCGCAAGGCGGTGAATGAGCTGGTGGAGTATCAGCGCCAGATGATTGCCGGCTGAACACGGCCAGCCTCTTAACTTATTGAATGACATTGCGGAGAGCAGAATGAAAGCCTACCAGCGAGAGTTTATTGAATTCGCCATGAGCAAGCAGGTGCTGAAATTTGGCGAATTTACCCTGAAGTCGGGGCGCAAGAGCCCTTATTTCTTTAATGCCGGCCTGTTTAACAGCGGCCGGGATCTGGCCCGTCTGGGTCGTTTCTATGCTGCTGCTCTGGTAGATGCGGGCGTTCAGTATGACGTGCTGTTTGGCCCGGCTTACAAGGGGATTCCCATTGCCAGTGCCACCGCAGTGCAGCTGGCGGAAGTGTACGATCAGGACGTGCCTTACTGCTTTAACCGCAAGGAAGCCAAGGATCACGGCGAAGGCGGCAATCTGGTGGGCAGCCCTCTGGCTGGTCGCATTATGCTGGTAGACGATGTGATCACCGCCGGCACCGCCATTCGTGAGTCCATGGACATTATTCAGGCCAACGGTGCCGAACTGGCCGGTGTGCTGATTGCGCTGGACCGGCAGGAAAAGGGCAAGGGCGAGCTGTCTGCCATTCAGGAAGTGGAGCGGGATTACAACGCCGAGGTGACCGCCATTATTACTCTTGGCGATTTGATCGAATATCTGAGCGAGCAGCCGGAGATGAGCGAGCACCTGGAGCGGGTGCGGGCTTACCGGGAACAGTACGGTATTTAACAAACAATAAAAAAGCCGCTGAAAGCGGCTTTTTTGTAAACTGACCTTATGTTCAGGCCTTGTCCTGCTTGAACAGATGCACATCCATCTGCGGAAAGGGTATACCGATATTATTGGCATCCAGCTCGTTCTTTATTTTTTCCAGCAGATCGAACTTCAGATTCCAGTAGTCTTCCGCCTTCACCCAGGGGCGCACGATAAAGTCCACCGAAGATGCACCCAGCTCATTTACCGCAATGCGGCAGGCCGGCTCTTTCAGCACGCGGGGCTCTTCTTCAATAATACGGGTGAGCACCTCTTTGGTGAGCTGAAGATCGGCACTGTAAGATACGCCAATTACCAGGTCCAGCCGGCGGGTGCTCTCTTTGGAATAGTTGACGATTCTGTCATTAAGAATTTTGGAGTTGGGCACCACAATCATGCGGTTATCCGGGGTCATCAGAATAGTGGTAAAAATCTGTACCGAGTGCACTGTGCCGGCAGTGCCGGCGGCCTCAATGTAGTCGCCGGCCTTGAAGAAGCGAAAGCCAATCAGCAGCACGCCGGCGGCAAAGTTGGACAGCGACCCCTGCAGCGCCAGACCAATGGCCAGACCGGCAGCACCCACCACGGCCACAAAAGATGCGGTTTGCACTCCTACCCGGCTGAGGGCGGCAATAATCACAAAGGCCAGCAGGCCATATTTGAGCAGGCTGGTCACAAAGTCGGAAATAGTGCTGTCAACATTGCGCGCCTTGAGCACCTTGTTCATGCCCCCGGTCAGCATGCCCACAGCAATAAAGCCGATGATCAGAGTGATTAACGCAGCAGCAATATTGACGGTATAACGAATAATCAGCTCCTGATTGTTCACTATCCAGCTTTGCGCATCCTGTAAAAAAGCGGCATTAAGCAGTTCGGTTTCCATTCTGTCGTGCCTCGTTGTTATTGAAATAAAGGAAAGCGTGGTTACACCGCTGCCAGCTGCCGGTGCAGCAGTTGCCAGTGGCTGTCGAAATGTTCTGTGGGCTTTTTACGGAACTGGCTGCGCACATACTGGTTAATGCGGCCTTCCATATAAGCCAGCAGCAAAGTGGCCAGCACGGTTTCGCTTTCGGCATAGCCCTCGCCCTGATACAGGCGGCGTTCCCGCATAATTTGCTTGAGCTGAGTTTCCAGCCGTTCAAACAATTGGTTGATGCGGGCCAGCAGGCGTTCGTGTTCGCCCTGCAGCGCATCACCGTTCAGCAGCCGGGTAATGCCCGGGTTGCGTTCACAAAATCCCAGCACCAGCTGCAGCAGGTAGCACAGCCGCAGATTGCTGTCTTTTTCATCCTGCATGATCAGATTAATGCGGGAGAACAGCGCCTCTTCAATAAAGTCGATCAGCCCTTCAAACATACGGGCCTTGCTGGGAAAATGCCGGTAAAGCGCGGCTTCCGACACACCTACTTCTGCTGCCAGCTTGGCGGTGGTAATGCGCTGGCCCGGGCTGGTTTCCAGCATGTGCGCCAGTGCCTGCAGAATTTGCTCCCGCCGGTTTTTCTTATTTGCAGTGGTATTGGCCATGAAACTGTCCGGTTAGTGGCGGCCGGAAGAGCCGAAACCGCCTTCTCCGCGCTCGCTTTGATCAAAGTCGTTCACCAGCGTGAATTGCGCCTGTACCACCGGCAGAATAACCAGCTGAGCAATACGCTCTCCGGGGGCAATGGTGAAACTGTCTTTACCACGGTTCCAGCAGGATACCATCAGCTGGCCCTGATAGTCGGAGTCAATCAATCCCACCAGGTTGCCCAGCACAATGCCATGTTTATGGCCCAGACCGGAGCGGGGCAAAATGGTGGCGCACAGCCCCGGATCCTGAATGTGAATCGCAAGGCCGGTGGGCAGCAGCTGAGTGTCGCCGGGGGCCAGAGTGAGCGGCTCATCCAGACAGGCACGCAAATCCATGCCGGCGGAGCCAGGGGTGGCGTAGGCGGGCAGGGGAAAGTCGGTGCCTACTCTGGGGTCTAGAATTTTCAGTTCAATGGATGTCATGGTATCGCTTCGCAATCAGTGTCAGTAGTTGTTCGGCCAGCGCGGTTTTATCGGCCAGCGGCAGACGATGCTGCCCGCCGGGCCAGAACAGGGTTAATGCATTTTGGTCGCTGTTAAAGCCACGATCGCTGCCGGATACGTCATTAGCGGCGATCATGTCGAGATTTTTGCGCGTGAGTTTATCAAGGGCGTATTTCTCCACCTCCTGAGTTTCCGCAGCAAACCCTATGGTAAAGGGCTTTTGTGGCAGAGCCGCGACCGTGGCCACTATGTCGGGATTTTTGGCCAGCTCCACTACCATATTATCGGCATGAGTCTTCTTGATCTTGTGCGATGCCACCATCTTGGGGGAATAATCGGCCACGGCGGCGCAGGCAATGAAGATATTCTGCTCAGCAATGCCGGCCATCACGGCGTCAAACATGTCTTGTGCGCTTTCCACATCAATGCGATGCACGCCGGCGGGAGTGGCAAGGTGAACCGGACCGCTGACCAGCGTAACCTCGGCACCCAATGCCCGGGCGGCAGCAGCCAGGGCAAAGCCCATTTTGCCCGAACTGTGGTTAGAGATATAGCGCACCGGATCCAGGGCTTCACGGGTGGGGCCGGCGGTCAGCATGAGTTTTACGCCGGCCAGGGGCTGTGCTTTGGGGGCAAAGTGCTGCTCCACGTTTGCCACCAGCGCCATGGGCTCCAGCATGCGCCCCGGGCCCACATCGCCGCACGCCTGCTCTCCCTGTGCCGGGCCCCAGATATAAGCGCCCCTGTCCTGCAGGGTAGCCAGGTTGGCCTGAGTGGCGGCATGACGATACATTTGCTGGTTCATGGCCGGAGCCACCGCCAGCGGGGCCGCGGTGGCCAGGGCGACGGTCGTGAGCAAATCGTCCGCCATGCCGGCAGCCAGCCGGGCAAGTGTATTGGCACTGGCAGGGACAATCAGCAGCAGGTCGGCCCATTTGGCCAGCTCAATATGGCCCATGCCGGCTTCGGCTGCCGGGTCGAGTAACGCATCGGATACCGGCTCACCGGACACAGCCTGCAGGGTAAGCGGCGTAATAAATGCCTCTGCTGAAGCCGTCATGATGACTTTGATCTCGGCTCCCCGCTCTTTCAGCCGGCGCACCAGCTCGGGCACCTTATAGGCAGCAATGCCGCCGCTCATGCCGATAACAATGCGTTTTCCTGCAACAGACATAACGGTGTTCTCCTTAAATCTTGCCGGCAAGATTATCACAATCACTGACGGCTGTGGTCTTTGGACTAGGCTTAAGCTTCAGATTCAAATGTGTTGGTTCTGACAGGAGAAACAGCATGAGCATCAGAAACTGGCCGGAAGACGAACGCCCGCGGGAAAAACTGCTGAGCCGGGGAGCGGCCAGCTTGTCGGATGCGGAATTACTGGCCATTTTTTTGCGTATTGGCACTAAAGGCATGGATGCCGTGACTCTGGCTCGCGTATTGCTGGAGCAGTTTGGCTCGTTACGAGCGCTGTTGCAGGCAGATATACACCAGTTCTGTGAAGGGCCTGGGCTGGGGCCGGCCAAGTTTGTGCAGTTGCAGGCCTGCATGGAGCTGATGCGGCGCTTTCTGGACGAGCGGTTAAAGCGGGAGCACGCCCTGACCAGCCCCGATTTAACCCGGGAGTTTCTGCAGCTCAAGCTGAGAGATCAGCCCCGGGAAGTGTTTGCGCTGCTGTTGCTGGATAATCAGCACAGAGTGATTGAATTTAACGAGTTATTTTATGGCACGCTGGATGCCGCGGCGGTCTATCCGCGAGAAATCGTCGCCCTGGCGCTGAAACGGGGTGCTGCCGCTGTGATTTTGGTGCATAATCACCCGTCCGGAGTGGCCGAGCCCAGCCGGGCGGATCGCATGATCACCGAGCGTATACAGGCCGCCCTGGGGCTGCTGGATATTCGCGTGCTGGACCATCTGGTCGTCGGCGATGGCGAAACCGTATCTTTTGCCGAACGTGGCTGGCTTTAAATTGCCGCGCGTTTGGCTTGTTGTTGATCTCGAGCTGAATTTGCTGTATAAATTGCCGCCTTATTTTGCCCCGAAAGACGGCCAATCGGGGTATCATTGCTCGAGCAAAAGTAAGTTTTGGAGAAGACTGACATGTCTAAAGTATGCCAAGTAACTGGTAAGCGGCCAGCTGTTGGTAACAACCGCTCTCACGCGAATAACGCCACCAAGCGTCGCTTCCTGCCCAACCTGCAAACTCACCGTTTCTGGGTTGAGAGCGAAAAGCGTTTTGTAAAACTGCGCATCACCACCAAGGGTATGCGTATTATCGACAAGAAAGGTATCGACAGTGTCCTGGCTGACCTGCGTGCCCGTGGCGAAAAGGTCTAAGGAGATAACTCATGGCTGCTAAAGGTATTCGCGAGAAAATCCGCCTGAACTCCAGCGCTGGTACTGGTCACTTCTATACCACTACCAAGAACAAGCGCAACATGCCCGAAAAAATGGAAATCAAAAAGTTTGATCCCGTTGTTCGCCAGCATGTGATCTACAAAGAAGGCAAAATCAAGTAAGATTTTACCCTCTTAAAAACCCGGCTTCGGCCGGGTTTTTTTATGCCCGCAGCACCGGCTATACTGCCGCCGGGATACCTGAAGGAGACAGTGATGCCGGAGTTACCGGAAGTGGAAGTGAGTCGTCTGGGCATTACCCCGCATCTGCTGGGGGAGTCTGTGATGCGGGTGGTGGTGCGTAATGCCAGCCTGCGCTGGCCGGTGCCGGCAGAGATACAGGAACTGGCCGGTCTTACCGTGACCGGCATACGCCGCCGGGCCAAATATCTGTTGCTGGAAACCGACTGGGGCACCGCCATTCTGCATCTGGGTATGTCCGGCAACCTGCGTGTGCTGCCCCATGGCACCCCAGCGGGAAAGCACGATCATGTCGATATTGAGTTTGCCAACGGCAAGCTGCTGCGGCTGAACGACCCGCGTCGCTTTGGCTGCCTGTTGTGGACCCGCGAGCCTGCAGAACAACACCCGCTGCTGGCGAAGCTGGGCCCGGAGCCGCTCACCGATGATTTTAACCATGATCATTTGTTTACCCGCAGCCGGGGCCGAAAAACGGCCGTTAAGCAGTTTATTATGGATAACCATACTGTGGTGGGGGTGGGCAATATCTATGCCAATGAGTCATTGTTTGCGGCGGGTATCCACCCTCAGCGGGAAGCGGGCAGTATCAGCCGGGCACGTTATGTGAAACTGACGGAAGAAATTAAAACCGTGCTGGCCCGCGCTATCGGCCAGGGCGGCACCACGTTAAAAGACTTTACCGGCAGTGACGGCAAGCCCGGCTATTTTGTGCAGGAGCTGCAGGTATACGGCCGGGCTGAGCAGCCCTGCGTGCACTGCGGCAGCCTGCTGAAGGAAATCCGCATGAATGGCCGCAGCACTGTGTTTTGCGGGCGCTGCCAGCGTTGAAAAAACCGCCGTTTGTCATAAAGCGCATACTCGTCGGCCAAAGTGCACTACTTCGCCGGCACGCCGTAAACCCATCCGTGGGAGCTCCGCTGCGCCTTCCCTGGCGCAGAGGGCGCGGCGAAGCAGACACCCTTTGTCCTCCTCAGGTGAGCAAGGAGCTGACGGTTAGCATTCGACAGTCAGCACAGATGCTTCTCAAAGCGGCAGCGGGGATTGCCGGAGCCGACCATAAAATGCCACGGATGGCATTTTCGAGCGTTACATGGAAGTACTTGTAGCGTGTCGGCGGAGTGCAACCGCGCTGCCGCTTTGCGTTGCGGGTTCGCACAAAAGCGAGCGTTTACCCCAGCTTTTGCGCGATGGCCTTGCGCACGGCATCGGGCACGAACTGGCTGATATCGCCGCCATGAATGGCCACTTCCTTTACCAGGGTGGAGGAGATAAAGGAATTTTCTTCGGCCGGGGTGAGAAACACGCTTTCCAGTTCCGGCATCAGCCGCCGGTTCATGTTGGCCAGCTGAAATTCATACTCAAAGTCCGATACCGCCCGCAGGCCCCGTACCAGCACGGTGGCGTTATGATCTCTGGCAAAGTCCACCAGCAGGCCGGAGAAGCCCACCACGGTCACATTGCTCAGCTGTGCATGGGCAATCACTTGCTGCACCAGCGCCACCCGTTCGTCCAGCTCAAACATGGGCCGTTTGCTCGGGCTGAAAGCCACGCCCACAACCACTTCGTCAAACAGTTGTGATGCCCGTTCAATCAGGTCCAGGTGGCCGTTGGTAATGGGATCGAAAGTGCCGGGGTAAATGACCCTGATGCTCATGTCGGTTCCTTATAAACAAAAACAGAGAAAAAACTTTAAGGTAGAATACCCCAGCAAATGAGCAAGCGGGAGCGCGGAATGAAACGAATACTGGTGGTACGTAATGACAAGATCGGTGACTTTATGCTGGCCTGGCCGGCTTTTGCCATGCTGAAGGCGTCTCTCGACTGCCATATTACCGCTCTGGTGCCGGGCTATACTCAGCCGCTGGCTGCACTCTGTCCCAGTATTGATGATGTGCTGATTGATCCGGGCAAGGGTGGGAATGCTGAAGCACAGAGCGATCTGCTCAAGCAGCTTGAAACCGGTAATTTCGACGCTGTTATCTGTCTTTTTTCTAATTTTCGCAACGCCAGGCTGATGTGGCAGGCGGGCATTGCTCAGCGCTGGGCACCGGCCACCAAGCTGGCCCAGCTGCTGTATAACCACAGGGTAAAACAACGCCGTTCCGAATCGGCCAAGCCGGAGTATGAATACAATCTGGATCTGGTGCGCGCCTTTCTGGCTAAAAATGGCATTGCGCCGGTGGAGCCGGTCGCCCCTTATCTGAGCTTTGACGCTGCTGATCTGGCCGGTTTTCGTAAGCAGCAGGCTGAGCGCCTTGGCATTAACGCTGAGCAGCCCTGGCTGTTGGTGCATGCGGGCAGCGGCGGCTCGGCCAATAATCTGAGTGCGGGGCAATATGCCGGACTTATTAACCGGCTGAAGGCGGACTTTCCTGTGGCGCAAGTACTACTGACCGCCGGCCCGGGAGAAGAAGCGCTGGCCCGGGAGGTGGCCGGCATGGTGAGTGAGGGAGCTGTGGTAGCCAGTGACCTGCCGCTGCCTGATTTTTGCCGGCTGCTGGCCTGTGGCCAGCTGTTTGTGGCCGGCAGTACCGGACCGTTGCATATTGCCGCTGCGCTGGATGTGCCTACGGTGGGCTTCTTTCCCCTGCGCCGCTCCGCCACACCACTGCGCTGGCGGCCGCTGAACAGCGAGGGCCGCCATCTGGCCTTTCATCCGCCGGCAGGGGCCGAAGCGGAAGATATGAGCAGTGTGAATGTGAACGCCGTGGCTGAAAAGGTTACTCCCTGGGCGGCGTCGTTTCTGTCCTGATCCACAGATCGGCGTATTTCACAAAGGTGGAATGCGCCGACAGCAGGCATAGCAGCAGGCCCTGCCTGCCATCAAGAAAACCGGCCTTCACCACATACATTTTCATAAAGCAGCCAATGCCGTGCAGCAGGCCCTGAGTGAGTGAACTTTTTTTGCCCCGCTGCTGGCGTTGTTCGGCCCAGGCGGCAGCATAACCGGCGGATTTCACCAGATAATGCTGTAAATCACGGTAGGTGTAATGCAGCAGATCACCGGTAAGCGGCACTATGTGTATGCCCGGGCCAGTCTCCACCTTTTCATGCACCAGGGCGTCGTTATAGCCGGTCAGTGCCTTGGGGTAGAGCCGCAGCACTCTGTCGGGATACCAGCCGCAGTGGCGAATATAACGGCCAAACACCCAGGACAGCCGCGGAATGGAATAAACTGTATTGCTGGAAGGGTTATTCAGCACTGCCTCTATACTTTGGCGCAGCTCCGGTGTGACCCGCTCGTCCGCATCTATCCACAGCACCCAGTCGGAATTCACCTTGCTTTGAGCCAGCCGGCGTTGAGGGCCAAAGCCCGGCCACTGATCATTCACAAAAAAGCGGGCACCGGCAGCCTCTGCCACCGCCTGAGTATTGTCTGTGCTGCCCGAGTCCATCACCACTATCTCATCCACCCAGCTGAGAGTGGCAAGGCAGTCGGCCAGGTTGTTGGCCTCGTTTTTAACGATCAGCACGGCGGCGAGGGTAGGACGGTTCATGACGGCTCCTGTAACAGATTAAAGTCGTGGCAGATGCGGTCAAACTGTGCGGTGACCTGCTCAATGGTAATGCGCTGCATGGCATTTTCGTCCTTTACCCGGGTTCGCCAGGGCAGCTCGGCGGGCGTTTTACCGGTTTCTGCCAGCAGGGCTTCTTTGTACACACTAACCACATAATCCCGGCAATAATAAGGGCCAGTACGGGCCGGGTTATGATGGGCATAGAGCCCCAGCACCGGCGTGCCGGTGAGGGTGGCCATGTGGGCCGGACCGGTGTCGGGTGCCACCACCAGGCTGGCGCTGTTAATCAGTGCCATCAGCTCGGGCAGGCTGGTTTGGCCAACCAGATTTTCGTCGATATTTGCCGTTAGTTGCTGAATGTTCGCTGCCAGATCCTGCTCCATTCTGGCCGGGCTGCCAATCAGTATGACCTTCATCCCTTTGTGATGAGCATGATCGGCCAGCGCGGCATAGCCCTCAGCGGTCCAGTTCTTGTAGGCCTTGCTGGCAGCGGGGCAAATCAGCAGCAGCGGACGCTGATCCCGGTGTTTAGCAGCCAGTGTTTGTGCTTCAGGGTCAATGGGCCAGCTCCACCGGGGCCTGGTATCCGTTACTCCCAGCGTCTTGCCAAAGCTCATAAAGCCGTCGGCCACATGCTCTCCTTCAGCCGCTACCTTCAGATTGGTAAACAGCCACTGGCCATCTTTGGCCCGCTCCCGCTCAAACCCGAGCCGGTAGCGGGCGCGAATGCCCATGCTGGCAATGCTGGCTCGTATGGCTGCCTGCATATGCAGCAGGGCATCAAAGCGGCGGCCGCGCAGTTGTTGCCACAGGGTGGTATAGGCCCGCCAGCCGTCACTTTTGTTGAAAGTAATAATTTCAACATTATGCAGCTGACTTAACAGCCGGGCTTCCACCTTGCCGGTCACCCAGGTAATGCGGGTCTGGGGCCACTGGCGCTGAATGGCCTGCACCAGCGCAACCGCATGACAGCAGTCGCCAATGGCGGATAAACGCAGCAAACACAAGGATTCGGGTGCCGAGGTAAACACTGCCATAAAGAAACTCTTGTAGATTCCGGACCGAGCATTATGCAAAGCCTTTTCAGCCATGTAAAATTCAGCTTTTCGCTGGGGGATGGTAATGGAACGCATTGAGCATGGCTCCGAAATTATCTGGTACGATCCGGAATGTTTTGGTGATTTTCATCGTGATTTCTTTGAAATTGACTACTGGCGTGAACAAAACGCCATTCGTGGCAAGTCGGTAGGGCGCAACACCACCTGGTTTGTGGAAGATGAAGTGGGCCAAAAGGTGCTGCGCCATTACTATCGCGGCGGCATGATTGGCCGGGTAATGGAAGATACCTTTCTGCATGTGGCCGAGTCCAAAAGCCGGGCCATGGCGGAATTTACCGTGCTGGCCAAATTGCATCGCAAAGGGCTGCCGGTGCCGCAGCCCTGTGCTGCACGCATGATCCGCTCTAACTTTGTTTACCGTGCCGATATTATTCTTACCCGCATTGAAGGGGCGCAGGACTTGGTTGCCATTCTTAAAGAGCGGGAACTCAGTACAGAGCAGTGGCAGGGCATTGGTTATACCATCCGGCGCTTTCACAATGCCGGCTTGTATCATGCGGATCTTAACAGCCATAACATACTGCTGGATGATAATGACAAAAGCTGGCTGATTGATTTTGACAAATGCCATTTCCGCCAGCCCGGCAGCTGGGCCAAAGAAAATATGGAGCGGCTGCTGCGTTCATTCCGTAAAGAGCAGGGCCTGCACCAGGAGTTTCATTGGGACGAGCAGGACTGGAAAGCCCTGCTGAAGGGGTATTACAAGGGTATCTGAGCGCGGATAACAGACAGAGTGCGCGTCAGCGCACCCTGATTGGCTTTGACCACCTTCAGGGCTGCGTTACCCATGCTACTGCATTGTGGTTCATGCTCAAACAACTGAGCCAGTGCATTTGCCAGCTCCTGGCTGTCGCTCACGATACTGACGCCCTTTGCCTGTAACAGCTCGCGGGTAATATCACTGAAGTTAAAGGTAGAAGGGCCGGTCAGCACCGGCTTGCCCAGCGCTGCCGGCTCCAGCAAATTATGACCACCGCGCTCGATTAAGCTGCCGCCCACAAAAGCGATATCGGCGGCGGCCAGCATCATTGGCAATTCGCCCATGGTATCGCCCAGATAGACTTGAGGGTTTGTTTCCGGCATTTTCTGAGTGCGGCGATGCAGCCTGAAACCCTGCTGTTGCACCAGCGCAGCCACCTTTTCAAAGCGCTGCGGATGGCGGGGCACCAGTATCAACAGAGCATCAGGATGAGACTGCAGTAATGCTTGATGAGCACTCAGCAGCTGCTCGTCTTCTCCTTCATGGGTGGAAGCGGCAATCCATACCGGACGCTGTGCTCCCAGCTGTGCCCGCAGCATTTTGCCCTGTTCCCGCACATTATCGTCGTAGCTGATATCAAACTTGATGGAGCCGGTGGTGCTGAGCCTGTTTTGCGGCATGCCCAGTCCGGCAAAGCGATCGGCATCGGCCTGGTACTGGCAGGCAATGTGAGTGATGTTTTTCGACAAAAGCCGGAAAATACCATGAAAACGCCGGTATCTTGCAGCAGATCTCTCAGAAAGCCGTGCATTGAGCACCATGACCGGCAGTTTGTGTCTGCCGCAGGCGGTCAGCCAGTTGGGCCAAAGCTCGGTTTCCATAATCAGCAGTGCTCTGGGCTTTATTCGCCGTAAAAACAACGCCGCCGCCCAGGGGAAATCCAGCGGCGCATAGCGGTGTTCGATGAGATCACCCAGCTTTGCTGCCTGATCGGCACCGGTGCGAGTGGTAGTGGTCACCAGTATTGGCAATTCCGGGTGTTCAGCCTTAAGTTGCCGAATAAGCGGCGTAGCCGCGACCATTTCACCCACACTGACCGCATGCAGCCATACCGGCCGGTGGCAGCTGGCCGGTGCTACCAGCCCCAGATGTTCCGGCCAGCGCCGGCCAAAGCCTGGCTTGCCTTTCTTCGGCCAGTACAGCAACGCCAGCAGCAGCGGGCTGAACAGGTGAATAAGCAGGTTGTAGAGCAGGCGATAAAGCATGATTAATCGTCTTTAAGCTTGGCAAGGGCATCAATTACCCGCTGGGGTGGCAGCTCTTTCAGGCATTTTAAATGACCCAGCGGGCATTCCCGTTTAAAACAGGGCCGGCATTCAATATCCGTATGCACTACCGCTACTTTTTCTGCCAGTGGCGGCGTGTATTGGGGAGAAGTAGAGCCATACACGCCTACCAGTGGTCGCTGCAGGGCGGCTGCGATATGCATCAGGCCCGAGTCATTGGACACCACGGCAGTACTCAGCGCCATTAAATCGATGGCCTGATGCAGTGAGGTTTTACCGGCCAGTACATGACAATGCTGCTGAAGCTCGGGCGGCAGGCTGTGTTTGATGGCTTCTGCCACCGGCACATCTTTGGCTGAACCAAAAATCCACACTTGCCGGCCCTGCGCAATCTGCTGTTTGGCTACTTCAGCATAATATTGTTCCGGCCAGCGCTTGGCAGGACCAAATTCGGCACCGGGGCACAGGCTGAGTATTGGTCTGTCGATGCCCAGATCCAGCTCGTTGAGTGCCGCTTGCTGATTACGTTCATCTACGCTAAAAGCCGGCCAGGGCAGCTCAGGGATATCCTGATGGCTGTTCATTTGAGCTTTGGGATAGGCCAGAGCATTATAACGCTCCACCATCAGCGGAAAGTTCCGTTTATTGCTGCGCAGATCATTGAGCAGGCCGTAGCGGGACTCGCCCTTCCAGCCGGTGCGCTTTTTGATGCCGGCAAACAGCGGGATCAGCGCCGACTTGAGCGAATTAGGCTGAATAATGGCCCAGTCGTAGCCTTCTTTGGCAAGCGCTCGGCCAAGTCGAAAGCGCTCAGCCAGTTTAAAGTCGCCGTGCCCCAGAGGCATAACGATGGCCTTGTCGACCTCAGGCATACGTTCCAGCAGGGCGCAGCACCAGGCCGGTGCCATCACATGCAGCTCGGCCCCGGGATGCTGTTTTTTCAGGGTGATGTAAAGACTTTGGGACATCACCATGTCTCCGACCCAGGATGGGCCAATAACCAGAATTTTCATTTTTATCAACAATTTGTAGTTTTTTGAATTATTTCTTCACGATGTACTTTTATGCACTAATTATCAGTGTGCATCAACTCAAGATAGCGAGCAGTAACATGCTTTCTATCCAAGTGACTGACAACATCATCTGCAATGTAGGGTCTTAAGTCATTTACTTCACGGAGTTTTTTCGCAAACAGGTCAGGTTTATCCAGCGGTACCAGGTAATGACTAAGAGAGCCTGTTAATATTTCTTCGGGCCCGGTTGGGCAGTTTGTACTTATAACTGGTGTTTGACATGCAAGTGCTTCAACAATCACCAAAGGGAATCCCTCATAATCAGAGCTTAGTATGAGTGCCTGGGCGTTTTTCATGTAAGGATAAGGGTTGTTACGAGCACCTAACAAGAACACTCTTTCTGCTATATTGAGTCGCTTTGAGTGTTCAGTTATAAGCTGTTTTGCATCACCTTCTCCAATGATAACTAAAGGTGTTTTTATCTGACTGTCGGAGTAAGCCTGGAGTAACCTGTCAAAACGCTTTGAGCGCTGCTCAAGTCTACCAACAAAAAGAAAGTACTTTTCCGGAGTGTCGCTTATAGTTTCATTGCTTAGTGTTCTTATTTTTTCAATGTCAACAGGGTTGTGTATATGGATGATATTATCACCATTAACACCAAATTTTTTAATTAGTGATAATTTTACTCCAGATGATACTCCTATAATATTTTTATTGGAGTATAGATCTTTTACTTTATTCTTTTTAATATGCTTTGATAGCCCTTTTTTATTTCCAAGGAATGATAGTGAGGGGTTTGAGTGAATGCAATACCATGCATCTTTTTTTATTTTACTTCTGCTTACAACCTGGTGTGAGTAGTGCAGATGAGCAACAGTAAGATCTGGAGACAGCATACTATTTTTTTCAAGCCAGTTATCAAGAGCTTTTGCGTGCAAATTATATCGATGGTGTCGTTGCCACCATGTTGAGTGCTTAAATAAAACATGGTGTATTTGAATGCTATCCGGAAGTCTGTGAGATAAAATTTCATCACTTAGAATTACAATGGTTACCTTTATGCCTTGCTCATCTAAAGTTAGTGCAAGGTCACGAATGACAACTGGTGCTCCACCAGCATTCATATGATCTGTAACAAACAGTACATGTCGGGTCATGTGGGCTATCTCACTGAGCTATGCTAAGCAAGTATTTTAACATATCTACACACTGATAACATTAACGTTTTGTTGTCAGTTTTGTTTTCATATGTCATAATACAAAGTTAATTTTACTTTACATGGTTGAATTGAGGTCCCCTATGACGAGCTCTAAACGTTTTGCTTTCATAATATCAGATTTTTATGGAGGTGGAGCTCAAAAGGTATTGTTAAATACAGCTGAGGGGCTGAGGTTAAGAGGGAATGATGTAAAAGTTTTTACTCTCAGAGAGAGAGTCGAGCATCATATACCACCTGATTTGAATGTGGTTAATTTAGGTGTTATTAATAAGCTGACTAAAGCATTTTCTAATGTTTTTATAGAAAAGCTACAGGCCCTTTTTATAAAAAAGGAATTGGATAAGTACTGTCCGGATGTGGTTATTTCTTGTTCATGCGATAAGATAACTCGGCACCTGACAGGCTATAATATCTACTTTTGGGTTCACTCTAATAGCTTGGATAGCTCTCTTGATAAAAAGAAAGTTAAAAAAGAAATATCAAAAATTAGAAAGCATTACTTAGGGCGTAAAGTCATTGCCGTATCATCGGGTATAAAGGATGCTCTTGTTTTACGTGCAGGTTTAGAAGAGAACGATGTATCAGTAATATATAATCCATTTAATCAGAGTCTTATCAGAGAAAAAGCTAAAGAGTCTCTGTACGATCTATCTTTTGAAGAGTACTTTATTTTTATAGGGACGTTTGAGCGTAGAAAACGGCATGATAGGTTACTAAGTGCTTATCATAATAGCGGCGTGAAAACGCCGCTGGTTATATTGGGTAAAGGTAAGCCTGAAGAGGAAAAGTCCATAAAAAATCTGATAAAGAAATTAGGGCTTGATGATAGAGTTAAATTGATAGGCTATCATGAAAACCCTTACCCATTTATTAAGAAAGCCAAATCATTGATACTAACATCTGATCAAGAAGGCTTGCCAACAGTATTAATTGAAGCGCTCTTTCTGCATACACCTGTGATCAGTGTTGATTGTCCTAGTGGCCCAAGAGAGATATTAAAAGGCAATCTCAAAAAGTTTCTTGTTCCTTTAAACGATGAGTCAGCATTATCTGAAGCCATAAGAGAGATGGATGATAGTCCTTTGGAGATTAATGTTGATAATTACAGAGATTTTTCTGAAGATGCGGTTTTACCAAAGTTTGAAGAGTTATAAATAACCATGAGTAATATTTCTTATTGCAAAATATTTGACGAGTTCAGGTATTTAATGTTTTCCAGTTTGAATTATAGTGCACTAAATTTTATTTCTAATAGCAAAACAGAAAACTTTGAGCTGCTAGGGAGTAGTACTTTTTTTATATCTGAAAATGAGAAAGTGATAGGGAAAGTAAAGCCTGACAAATATAATATAAAAACGAATTTATTGAAGTGGTTTTTTCATGACTTTGTTGAAAAAAGAATTTTTTTTCAGACTGATGCAATTAAAGAGTATCGTAGCTTAAATATAATAAAAAAGGCAGGTTTAAAAACTCCTGAGTGCTATGGTTTTGGTGTGTCATTCAATCCGTTAAATAAAAATGGTTCTTTATTGCTAGTTGAATTCCTCAAGAATATCAGAGTCGGTGGTGAGGTGTTTGATGAGTTAAATGAGACATCCAGGCTCAAATTTCTTGATAAGTTTAGTGAAGAGGTTGCTATTCTAATTAAGCTTGGTTATGTACATAGGGATTTACATTATAATAATATACTTGTTGATTGTGATAATAATATTATATGGATTGACGCTCATGTCAAAAAGCTTCCTTCTAATAATAAAAAGAGAGCGTCAGCCATCTTAAAATCATTTGATGTAGAAAAGCTAAGGGGAGAAAAATACCGGAGCTATGTGGAGCTTAATGTACTAAAAAACATAATTTAAGCCTATATTTTTTTAATTAGCTCACCGAGATCGAAGAAATGTTTTTTATTTTCAAACATTGTTTGAGCTTTTCTTTTTCCGTTATCAGATAGTCTTTTTCTTTTGCCGTCATCAACATATAGTTCTTTTATCTTTAATGCAAGATCGGCAGAGTCTTCATTGTTAAAAAGTAGCCCTGTAAGATTGTCATCAATTATTTCAAGGGTGCCACCACTGTTGGCTGCTATAACAGCTACTCCACACTGCATGGCTTCAACAGTGACAAGTCCAAAAGTTTCCTGTTTAGATGCGGTTACCATAACATCACATGATTGCATAAACTTTTCAGGAGAATTAGTAAAGTCATGAAATAATACGTTATTTTCTATACCTAAAGATTTTGTCTTTTCTTTTAAATCCAATAGGTAGCTGTCGGCCATAGCATGACCAACGATGATGGCCTTGACAGGGATGTCTTCTTCCACTAATTTTTTGGTGGCTTCAATTAGTAAGTATTGTCCTTTGTCAGGAGTAATTCGACCAACAATCCCTACAATAAACTGTTCGTTTCCATGTGTATCATTTCTTAGTATAGCTCTTTCTGATCTTGTAATCGGTTCCACTATATCTGCGCCAGGATAGAGTACAGATGTCTCTGGAACAATATCTGATGGAATAAACTTTTTTATCTGTCTTTCCACTGCATTAGTTACACATATAATGTAGTTAATATTTTTGTATATAAATCTGTGTGCGGGATCATTTTTGAACCGCGTCATGGTCATATGACGACTTTGTATCAATTTAGGCTTTCTTTTTGATATTTTTTTCGCTAATACTGCAATCGGTAGATCATTGGTCCAATGGCAGTGGATGATGTCAATTTTATTTTTGTCAATTACTTTCGCAAGCTGATATGCGGTTATTAAAGAGAATTTATTTCCTCTTCTTAATTGGATTTTTTTAATACGTTTGCAGTTTAATCTCTCTGATAATCTACTTTTTTCTGAGACAACTGCCGTCACATCAAAGTTTTTAGCAAGATTTTCGCTACACTTTTGCATATATATTTCTAAACCACCCAAATCAGGGGATAAGCACAGTTCTAATAATTTTTTTTGGCTCATAAAATAGCTTCTTGATTAGAGTAATCTAAAACATATATTAGAGTGAAACCTGTTGGTTTTATTCAGGTTTCACTCCGAAAAAAGACGTTCAGTTTTTATTCAACCAGCTCATATACTCGGCCACGCCTTCGGCCACGGTTTTGAACTCGTGGGGGTAGCCGGCGGCGCGCAGCCTGGTGAGATCCGCTTCGGTAAAGCTCTGGTAACGACCTTTCAGATGGTCGGGGAAGGGAATGTATTCGATTTCACCCTTGCCGTGGTGTTTGATTACCGCCTCGGCCACGTTTTGGAAGGGTTCGGCGCGGCCGGTGCCGCAGTTGAAGATGCCGGACACGTCCGGGTTCTGCCAGAACCAGAGGTTGACCTTGCATACGTCGCCCACATAGATGAAGTCGCGCATCTGGCCGCCGTTGCCAAAGCCGTCGCAGCCTTCAAACAGCTTGGGGTTTTCTCCCTTGTGCAACTGAGTGTTGAGGTGAAAGGCCACGCTCGACATGCTGCCCTTGTGCTGCTCACGGGGGCCGTACACGTTGAAGTATTTGAGGCCTACTACCTGAGAGTTAATCTCGGGCATCAGGCGGCGCACATACTGATCGAACAGCTGCTTGGAATAGCCGTACACGTTGAGCGGCTGCTCGTATTGCGGCTCTTCAATGAAGTTGTCGTTGCGGCCGCCGTAGGTGGCGGCGGAAGAGGCATAAATAAACGGAATTTCCCGCTCCAGGCAGTAGTGCAGCAAATCCTTGGAGTACTCGTAGTTGTTCTCCATCATGAACTTGCCGTCCCACTCGGTAGTGGCGGAGCAGGCACCCTCGTGGAAGATCACTTCAATACCGCCCCATTCCTCGAACTCGTCGCCGGACACAATGCGGTGCAGAAACTCGTCCTTGTCGAGATAGTCGGCAATGGTCAGGTCAACCAGGTTGACGAACTTGGTGCCGTCGGTGAGGTCGTCGATCACCACCACGTCGGTGCGGCCTTGCTCATTCAGGGTTTTTACCAGGTTGCTGCCAATAAAGCCGGCACCGCCAGTTACAATGATCATGCTTGTTTGCCTCTTGCTGGCCGGAGTGGGTGTCCGGCAATTCGAAGAAATTTTGCCGCAAGTTTATCACGCCTGAGCTGCGAAAAACTAACAGTGGGCCTGTGTTACTATTTAGTTATCACTCACAGAGGCGGCAAAGGCGTTATCAGTGTGCCTCTGGTGCCTCCTTCCGGTGATCCCTTTCACAAATAGTGCTTTTGAGCAGGATAAGTTATGAGTATGCTACACGGAGGTAGTAAAATGGTCTGAGTTAAACCCAGATAGCCACATGGAAAACGGGAGTTTGTTATGTCGTCGGCATTTTATGCTTATTTAGCTGAGCAGCTGGAAAACATCAAGGCAGAAGGTCTCTACAAGCAGGAGCGGGTGATCAGTTCACCCCAGAGTGCTGCCATTCACGTGGGTGAGCAGGAGGTTATCAACTTCTGTGCCAACAACTATCTGGGTCTGGCTAACCATTCTGCCCTGGTTCAAGCCGCACAGCAGGGGCTGAACAGCCATGGTTTTGGCATGGCGTCGGTACGTTTTATCTGCGGCACTCAGGATCTGCACAAACAGCTGGAAAGCGAGTTGTCGTCTTTTCTCGGTATGGAAGACACCATTCTTTATACCTCCTGCTTTGATGCCAACGCTGGCCTGTTTGAAACTCTTCTTGGCCCGGAAGACGCCATTATTTCCGATGCGCTTAACCACGCTTCCATTATCGACGGTGTGCGTCTGTGCAAGGCCAAACGCTATCGCTACGCCAACAACAACATGGCCGAGCTGGAAAGCTGCCTGCAACAGGCCGAGGCCGATGGTGCCCGCTTCAAGCTGATTGCCACTGATGGTGTTTTCTCCATGGACGGCGTGATTGCCAACCTGAGCGCCATTTGCGATCTGGCCGACAAATATAATGCGCTGGTGATGGTGGACGACTCCCACGCTGTGGGTTTTGTGGGTGAACAGGGCCGGGGCACTCATGAGTTCTGTGGAGTGATGGACCGCGTCGATATTATTACCGGTACTCTTGGCAAGGCATTGGGTGGTGCCTCAGGCGGCTATACCTCGGGCAAAAAGGAAGTGATCGACTGGCTGCGCCAGCGTTCACGGCCTTATCTGTTTTCCAACTCGGTGGCACCGGCGATTGTAGCGGCCTCCATCAAGGTGCTGGAGATGCTGAAAAACGGTGACGATCTGCGGCAAAAAGTGAGAGAAAACAGCGCTTATTTCAGAGAGCAAATGACCGCTGCCGGCTTTACCCTGGCCGGCAAGGATCACGCCATTATTCCGGTAATGCTGGGCGATGCGGCGCTGGCTTCACAAATGGCCGACAAGCTGCTGGAAAAAGGTATTTACGTTATTGGCTTTTCCTTTCCGGTGGTGCCCAAAGGCCAGGCCCGTATTCGCACCCAGATGTCGGCGGCCCACACCCGCGAGCAGCTGGACAAGGCCATTGCGGCCTTTACCGACGTTGGCCGTGAACTGGGCGTGATTTGAGGAGAAAAAGCATGAAAGCACTGGCAAAACTGAAGGCCGAGCCCGGCATCTGGATGACCGATGTACCCGAGCCCGAGCTGGGTCATAACGATCTGCTGATCAAAATTCGTAAAACCGCCATCTGCGGCACCGATATTCATATCTACAACTGGGATGAATGGTCACAAAATACCATTCCGGTGCCCATGGTTACCGGCCACGAATATGTGGGCGAAGTGGTGGCCATTGGCCAGGAAGTGCGTGGCTTTGCTATTGGCGACAGAGTATCAGGCGAGGGGCACATTACCTGCGGCCATTGCCGCAACTGCCGTGCCGGTCGCACGCACCTGTGCCGTAATACTTCGGGCGTGGGTGTAAACCGTGACGGTGCCTTTGCGGAATATCTGGTTATTCCGGCTTTCAATGCCTTCAAACTGCCCGATGAAGTGTCTGACGATCTGGCCGCCATTTTCGACCCCTTTGGTAATGCGGTGCACACAGCGCTGTCGTTCGATCTGGTGGGTGAAGATGTGCTGATCACCGGTGCCGGCCCCATTGGTATTATGGCCGCTGCCGTAGCCCGCCATGTGGGTGCCCGCCATGTGGTGATCACCGATGTAAACGAATATCGCCTTGAGCTGGCCCGCAAGATGGGAGTAACCCGGGCGGTGAACGTGGCCACCGAAAAGCTGAGTGATGTGATGACCGAGCTGGGCATGACCGAAGGCTTTGATGTGGGCCTGGAAATGTCCGGTGTGCCGGTGGCGTTTCAGGATATGCTGGACAAGATGAATCATGGCGGCAAGGTGGCCATGCTGGGTATACCGCCGTCTGATATGGCCATTGACTGGACTCAGGTTATTTTTAAAGGTCTGGTGCTCAAGGGCATTTATGGCCGCGAGATGTTTGAAACCTGGTACAAAATGGCCAGCTTAATCCAGTCCGGCCTGGATCTCAGCCCCATCATCACTCACCATTTCAAGGTGGATGATTTCCAGCAGGGCTTTGACATTATGCGCTCCGGCCAGTCCGGCAAGGTAATCCTCGACTGGCAGTAAGCTTCAAGTTGTCTGATATGCCGCAATAAGTCGGCCAAAGGGTGCTATTTCTCGACACACTTCAAGCACTTCCCTGTGTCGCTCGGCAAATGCCATCCCTGGCATTTGATCGGTCGCGAAATAGCCCCCTTTAACCTCTTTGTATGCATACTCGTTGCCTGCAATTGTTTTACACCATTCCCTAGTCCCCGACTTCAAGCCAGATGATCCAGCGGCAGCGCTGTATCGTGCTTGATGCGCCTGAGCACAAAGCTGGAGCGTACGCCGGTCACTCCTTCCAGCCGGGTCAGCTTGCCCAGCAAAAACTGCTGATAATGCTCCATATCGCGCACTATTACCTTGAGCTGATAGTCGGCTTCTGTACCGGTGATCAGGTCACATTCCAGCACTTCAGGAAAGCCCAGCACGGCCGCATCAAAGGCCTCAAAACGCTCCGGCGTGTGCCGGTCGAGGGAGATATGAATATAGGCCTGCAGGGTCAGCCCCAGTTTGGCGGCGTTGAGCAGGGTGACATGATCGGCAATCAGGCCAGCGTCTTCCAGCGCCTTTACCCGGCGTGAGCAGGGCGAAGGCGATAATCCAACCCGCTCGGCCAGCTCCAGATTGCTGATGCGACCATGGCGTTGCATCAGGTCGAGAATGCGCCTGTCGGTGCGATCCAGTTGTATCAGTTTGCTCACATTCACACTCCATAACAACAACTATTCAATTAATAGTGTATATGGGGTGAATGATTGCGAAAAGGATGATTTTAAAGGGTGACTTCGCAACCACTCACTCACGGCTTGGGGTTACTATGTTTACACCTTAACGGGAACAGCAGGCCGGCATCACCGGACCCTGTCGCAAGCCGGATTATCAGTTCGGGGCGCACCACAAGCGCGGCACTTTAAACAGAAGGGCAACAGCGCAGAGAAACGAACCACAAGTTCGTAAAGGGCACAAAAAGCCAGCCACTCGGGGCTGGCTTTGGTGTTTCTTGTGCTCAGACAATTCGCTGGCTGGTCTGGCGACGGATCAATACTGCGATGGACTTAGAAGTGGGAGTGTGGCTGTCGTCACCGGTGCTGTGCAGGGGCACCAAAGGGTTGGTCTCCGGATAATAGGCAGCGACGTTGCCATCGGGAATATCATAGGCCACCACTTTAAAGCCGCCCACTCTGCGCTCGGCCCCGTCGTGCCAGAGGGAGATGATTTCCACCTCATCCCCTTCGTGCAGGCCACGCCGGCGCATTTCGTCCGTGTGCATAAACAGCACCATGCGCTGGCCATACACGCCACGATAGCGGTCATTCATGCCATAGATGGTGGTGTTGTACTGATCGTGGGAGCGCAGGGTCTGCAGCACAGATACCGGCTCGCCCTCAGCGCTGGCGGGCAGCAGCTGCTCGGGCAGCGCCTCTGCCGAGAAGTTGGCCTTGCCGCTGGCAGTTTGCCAGTGGTAGTCGGCGGCGCTGTTGCCCAGATAAAAGCCGCCGGGCTGCTGCAGCCGTTCATTAACATTCTCAAAGCCGGGAAGAGTAGCGGCAATATGCTCGCGAATGCGGTTATAGTCGTCGGCCAGGTCCAGCCAGTTAACCGGCTTATCGCCAAGGGTTGCCTGAGCCATGCCGGCGATAATGGCGGTTTCCGAGCGCTGGTGCGGGCTGTTGGGTTTGCCCACCCCCTGTGAGGCATGCACCATACTGAAGGAGTCTTCCACGGTAATAAACTGCGGCCCTCCGGCCTGCACATCCGCCTCGGTGCGGCCCAGGCAGGGTAAAATCAGCGCCTCACGGCCCGCCATTAAATGACTGCGGTTGAGCTTGGTGCTGATCTGCACGGTAAGATCACAATTGGCCAGCGCCTCGGCGGTCACATGAGTGTCGGGCGCAGCGGCGGCAATATTACCGCCCAGAGCAATAAACACTTTTGATTTACCGTCCAGCATGGCCTGAATGGCGGCCACGGCATTATGGCCGGGCTGGCGGGGCATGGGCGTCTTGAAGTGGGCTTCAAGCCTGTCAATAAACTCACTGGCAGGCTGTTCATTAATGCCCACGGTGCGGTTGCCCTGCACATTGCTGTGGCCACGCACCGGACACAGGCCGGCACCGGGTTTGCCAAGCTGGCCCCGCAGCAGCTGCAGATTGGTGATTTCGCGAATAGTGGCCACCGAGTGCTTGTGCTGAGTAATGCCCATGGCCCAGGTGCAGATCACCCGCCCGGCGCTGGCGTACACTTTGGCTGCCTGCTCTATCTCATTTCGACTCAGCCCCGATTGCTGCTCTATTTGTTGCCAGGGGGTGGCGGCCACGATGGCGATGTAGTCTTCCAGGCCTTGCGTGTGCTCGGCAATAAATGCCCGATCCAGCAGGCCGGGCTCATTACGCCTTGTCGCCTCGGCATCCCACTCCAGCAACAGCTTCACCATGCCCCGCACCAGTGCCATGTCGCCGCCCAGACGCGGGCACAGATACAGGCTGGAGATGGTCGAATCTTTAGTGGTGAGCATTTCTGCCGGGCTTTGCGGATCGGCAAAGCGCTCCAGACCCCGTTCTTTCAGGTTGTTCACACTGACAATGGCGGCTCCCCGGCGGGACGCATTGCGCAGGCTGTGCAGCATGCGCGGATGATTGGTGCCCGGATTCTGACCAAACACAAAAATGGCATCGGCCCGGTCAAAGTCCTGCAGGGTGACAGTGCCCTTGCCCACGCCAATGGCGCGGCTCAGCGCCACACCGCTGGCTTCGTGGCACAGGTTGGAGCAGTCGGGAAAGTTATTGGTGCCAACACTGCGGCCAAACAGCTGATAGAGATAGGCGGCTTCGTTGCTGGCGCGGCCGGAAGTGTACAGCTCCAGCTGATCCGGGTGTTCCAGCCGGTTCAGGTGTTGGCTGATCAGGGCAAAGGCGTCGTGCCAGGAAATGGGTTCATAGTGGTCGGTTTCCCGGTTCAGATACATGGGCTGCTCAATGCGGCCCTGATACTCCAGAAAATAGTCACTTTGCTGGCGCAACTGGCTTACCGGGTGCTGCCGAAAAAATGCCGGCGTGACTTGGTGGCGGGTGGCCTCCCAGCTGATGGCCTTGGCCCCGTTTTCACAAAAGGAAAAATGCTTGCCCTGCTCATCCCCCCAGGCGCAGCCCGGGCAGTCAAAGCCCTTCACCTGATTAGCCCGCAGCAGGTTGCGAATGTTGGCAGCGGGCTTTTTACTGCCCAGTACAAAGCGGGTAGTGGAAGCCAGGGCACCCCAGCCACCGGCTGCTCCCTGATAAGGTTTGATCTTTTTACTCATCACGGCTGTCCGAATAACGAATATGTTCTCAGTGTAGGGAGCGGGCTTTTGTCTTTCTAATTGAAAGGCTTGATACTGCAATAGAAAAAATTGATTACAGATAGACTTTTCAATTTTAAATTGTGATGAAAGGCGCGGTCTGATGGACATTAAACAATTGCATTATTTATGTGCGCTGGCGGAGCACCGGCACTTTGGCCGGGCCGCTCAGGCCTGCTGTGTCACTCAGCCAACCCTGTCGATGCGGTTGCGCCAGCTGGAGCAGGATCTGGGTGTGGCACTGGTGCGCCGTGGCAAACAGTTTGAAGGTTTTACGCCCGAAGGGGAGATGGTACTGGCCCGGGCGCGCGTGTTATTGGGTCAGTATCAGAACCTGCGGCTGGAAGTTGACGCCATGAAGGGGCGGCTTACGGGCACGGTGCGTCTGGGGCTGGTGCCGCTGAGCTGCATGGACTTGAGCCCGGTGCTGGCGCGAATGCGGCAGCAGCATGAGGGTGTCAGCTTTGAAATGAATGATATGACCGCCGACGACATACTGGCCGGTCTGGAGCAAAATACCCTGGATATTGGCGGTGGTTTCTTTGAGCCCGAGGTGCTGAGCCGTTTTCGTAGCCTGGCTCTGCCCGAGCAGGGTGTGGTGCTGGCTTATGGCGCGGGCTGGGGTGAACGGCTGCCGAGCCAGCTCACGCCCCGCAGTCTGACAGGGCTGCCGTTGTGCTTGCCCAAAACCGGTATGTACTTTCGCCATTATCTGGATACCCGGTTCGGGCAGGCAGGGGTGCCGCTGCAGCCGGTGCTGACCTCCAATTCTGTATACCGGCTGATGCGCTGGGTGCATGCAGGGCTGGGCTGCGCTTTGGTGCCAGCGGGCAGCGTGCTGTTCAGTGAGCTGCCCGGGGTGCAATGCCGGCCTCTCGCGCTGCCTGCCATGTCGCGGCTTGGCGCATTGGTGATGGGCAGTGATGGCCGGGCCAGCCTGCTCGCCAAAGGGTTTTTTGAGGTGGCTGCTGAGCTGTGGCAGCGGCCTGAGTCGCGCGTATTCTGAGCACATGCTCTATGCTTGAACGTTAGCTAATGCCGAAAACGATCAGGACAGCCATTACATGCGAGCGCAGAATAAAAAGGAAGCTATCTTCGGCAAGGCAGCCGATGCGCACAACACTGATATCTGGCTTCACTTGTGTAAAAGTGCGGCTGACAGTGCGGGGGCCAGCCGGGCCTGCTTTGTCTTTTTTCTGCACGGCGGAAGTGCAGTTGCGGATGTGATGGGTGATGGCTTCAGAGGCTGGCAGGATCAGCATTACCTTGCAGTCTGGCAACAAGGGGTTTTTTATACCCCGCTGAGTGCAAGTCAGCTGCCCGAGAGTATCACCAGACTTTACTCGGCAGTGCCTCTGAGTCGCAAGCAGGTGTGCGGGCTCTTGCTGCTGGAGTTTGATAAGCCGGTGCCGGAGCTGAATACACAGGCACGAAACCAGCTTGCCCTGCTGGCTGAGCATGGTGCTCTGCTATGGCGGGAGCAGGAACTGGATATCAGACAACATGATCTGAACCTGACATCCGGACGTTTGCTTAACCGGCTGAAAGTGCTGTTTCTGCACGCGCCCATTTTGATCAACGGCTTTAATACTCAGGGCTGCTGTATTTTGTGGAATCAGGAGTGTGAACGGGTCTTTGGCTGGAGCTTTGCTGAGCTTGAGCAGCACCCTGATCCCATTAGTCTGTTTTATCCTGATCCTAAAGAACAGCAGCAGCTGTGGCATACCTTCAGGGAAGTGCATGGCTCAGAGTTCAGAGAATGGCATCCGTTGAACCGGCAGGGACAGCGGCTGACAACACTCTGGGCCAACATTATGCTGCCCAACGGTGACATGATAGCTGTGGGTCACGACATTACCGAGCAGCGCGCTTTTGAAGTACAACAGCAACTGGCAGCCAGTGTTTTTGAAGCCAGTTACGATGGCATTATGCTGACGGATGCCGATAACCGGGTAATTAAAGTCAATCCTTCCTTTACCCGTATTACCGGTTATACAGCGGAGCAGGTCACCGGCCGGGTCTCAACCCTGTTCGAACATCAGTGTGAAGAAAGGCCGGCCCCGCCCGGGAACACCCAGGATCCGGCTCACTGGCAGGGCGAGTGTGTGATTTGTCATCGCGATGGTACCGAGCGCAACCTGTTACTGTCCAAGTCTGTGATTAAAGATGCACAGGATGTGGTGCAAAACCATGTGTTTTTGCTTACTGATATCAGTCATATCAAGCAGCATGAGGCGGAGCTGAGGCAGCAGGCGCTTTACGACTCGTTGACCCGCATTCCCAACCGGCAGTTGTTCAGTGAGTTACTTGAGCGTGCCATGGCCGCGGCCCAGCGTAACAGCACCATGGTAGCCGTGTGTTATCTGGATCTGGATGGATTCAAACAGATAAACGACACCCTGGGTCACGCTGCCGGCGACAGGTTACTGGTAGAAGTGGCTGAGCGAATGACCTTGCTGGTGCGAAGCTGTGATGCGGTGGCCAGGCTTGGCGGAGACGAATTTGCGCTGATGATCACCGGCCTGCACCATGCGCTGGAATGTACGGATATTCTTGAGCGAATGTTATCCGCCGTTAATGAACCTTTTCATCTGCATGGCCATCAGGTACGGGTGTCTGCCAGCATTGGCATTGCGGTTTATCCTGAAGACGCCAGTCACAGTGAACACTTGCTCGGCCATGCTGATAAGGCCATGTATGAGGCAAAAAAGCAGGGTAAGGGGCGTTATGTGTTTTTTGAGCCAATGCTGCACCTTGAAGATCAACAACGGCACCGGCTTTATGCCGAGTTGCTGCATGCGCTCAGAAATAATGAATTTTTGCTGCACTACCAGCCTAAAATCGATTTGTTCAGCCGCACCATGACCGGGCTTGAAGCGCTGCTGCGCTGGCAGCATCCTGCGCGAGGGCTGCTGACACCGGCAGAGTTTTTACCGGCCGTGCTTGATAGTGATCTGGAGTTTGAACTGGGCCAGTGGGTGATCCGTCACTTGTTAGAGCAAATGACATTATGGCAGCAGGCCGGCCGCGATTATCAGGCCAGCTTTAATGCCAGTGCCGGACAGCTGCTGCATCCGGATTTCTGCAGCAATCTGGAGCACCTGCTGAACCTGTATGCCGCTGTGCCGCCGCAGCGACTTGAGCTTGAGTTTCAGGAGGGGGCGGTGCGCAATGATCTGCCGGCGCTGTCTGCGGTGCTGAACCATTGCCGGCGTTTGGGGCTGACGATTTCTCTTGATAATTTTGGTGCCGAGCATGCGTCACTGGTCAGCCTGAATCGTTTACCAGTAGATGTGATCAAGATAGACAGACGCTTTATTACTGACTTATTAACCAATCCCACCGATGTCAGCATGGTAGAAGGGGTGGTGCAGCTTGCTGCTGCACTGCAAATGCTGGTGGTGGCCGAGGGGATGGAAGCCCCAGAGCTGGGCACCCGGCTGCAGCAGCTGGGCTGCCACTATGTGCAGGGCTATGGTATTTCTCATCCTATGCCGGCCGGAGCCATTGATGAATGGCTGGCGGAGTGGAATCAGCACAGGCCGTTGCAGTAATAAAAAACCCCGGCAAGTGCCGGGGTCTCATTATTATCTTACTTGTGTGGCCGCAGGTTTACAGCTGCGGGCCGGCGGCCACCAGGGCTTTGCCTTCGTCGGTGTCGGTGAACTTCTCGAAGTTGTTCACAAAGCGCTGAGCCAGATCCTGTGCCTTGGCGTCCCATTCGGCCGGGTCGGCATAGGTGTTGCGCGGATCCAGAATAGACACGTCTTCCACGCCGGCCAGGCTGGTGGGAATAGCCACATTGAAGTAGGGCAGCTCAACAAACTCGCTGTTTTCAATGGAGCCGTCGAGAATGGCATTGATGATGGCGCGGGTGGCCTTGATGGAAATCCGCTTGCCGGTGCCGTTCCAGCCGGTATTCACCAGATAGGCTTCAGCACCGACAGCGTCCATACGCTTGGCCAGTACTTCAGCATACTGAGTGGGATGCAGGCTCAGGAAGGCAGCACCAAAACAGCTGGAGAAAGTAGGAGTCGGCTCGGTAATGCCACGCTCGGTACCGGCCAGTTTGGCGGTGAAACCCGACAGGAAGTGGTACTGAGCCTGGCTGCGGGTCAGCTTGGCTACCGGCGGCAGTACGCCAAAGGCGTCGGCAGTCAGGAAAATCACTTTCTTGGCATGACCCGCCTTGGATACCGGCTTGACGATATTGTCGATGTGGTAAATGGGATAAGAGACACGAGTGTTTTCGGTCTTGGAACCATCGTCAAAGTCAACGGTGCCGTCTTCACGGACAGTCACGTTTTCCAGCAGCGCATCGCGGCGAATGGCGGCGTAGATTTCCGGCTCGTTTTCCTTGCTCAGCTTGATGGTCTTGGCATAGCAGCCACCTTCAAAGTTGAACACACCGTCGTCGTCCCAGCCGTGCTCATCGTCGCCAATCAGCTGACGGTTGGGATCGGTAGACAGGGTGGTTTTACCGGTGCCGGACAGACCAAAGAAGATGGCCACATCGCCGTCTTTGCCCACGTTGGCAGAGCAGTGCATGGAGGCAATGCCTTTCAGCGGCAGCAGGTAGTTCATCATGGAGAACATGCCTTTTTTCATTTCGCCGCCGTACCAGGTGCCGCCAATCAGCTGCACGCGTTCGGTCAGGTTAAAGGCAACAAAGTTCTCGCTGTTAAGACCCTGCTCTTTCCAGTTGGGGTTAGTGCATTTGGCACCGTTCATGACCACAAAGTCAGGCTCGAAGTTTTCCAGCTCGGCGTCACTCGGGCGAATGAACATGTTTTTTACAAAGTGCGCCTGCCAGGCCACTTCAGTAATAAAACGCACGGCCAGGCGGGTATCGGCGTTGGCACCACAGAAAGTATCAACAACAAACAGGCGCTTGCCGGACAGCTGAGTAGTCACCAGCCCCTTGAGCTGCTCCCAGGTTTCCTGCGTCATGGGTTTGTTGTCGTTCTTGCCCTGATCAGCCCACCATACGGTGTCACGGGTGACGTCGTCGCGAACAATGTATTTGTCCTTGGGAGAGCGACCGGTAAAAATGCCGGTATCTACGGCCACGGCACCCAGGCTGGTTTCCACGCCTTTTTCATAGCCTTCCAGGTCGGCACGGGTTTCTTCTGCAAACAGTTGCTCGTAGGAAGGGTTATACAGTACATCGGTAACGTCATTGATACCGTAGCGGGATAAGCCGAGTTGTTGCGCCTTGGGCGTCATTGTTCACTCCTGGATTTGGTACAGAGGGGTTACTTGGTTATTTTGAATTTTTTGAAATGCGAGTTTATCAAGAATTCAGTGTCAAATAGGGGATCTGGTTCAAAATTTATAATTTTGCGACACGAATTAAGAGGATGTAAGTGAAATTTAAGTTTATTATGCTGAGTTTATGTTAATTTACTGTGCCATTATTTTGTTTATTAATGAGTAAATAGCGTAACTTGAGCAGAGAGCGTAAGGCAAACGTTAAAAAATAAACACGGGCCGGCAATGGCCGGCCCGAATAATTCGATGCTATTTTGTTCAGTGCAGTGTCTGGCTGAACAGCGTCTGCACATCGCTGCCATCAAACTGATAATGATGGCCGCAATAGTCGCAGTGCATTTCAATTTTGCCTTTTTCTTCAATCAGCTCCATGGCTTCCTGCTGGCCTACCTGCAGCAGGGCCTGCTCGCACTTTTCTTTTGAGCAGGTGCACTGAAAACTGACCGGCTGCGGATCAAATACGCGCACTGCCTCCTGATGATAGAGCCGGTACAGTACTTCCTGTGCGTCCAGCTGCAGCAGCTCTTCTGCCTTTACCGTGCCGGTCAGTGCCTCCAGATGTTCAAAATCCTGCTGTTGTCCTTCCGCTTCGCTGGGCAGCGACTGCAGCAGCATGCCGGCAGCGGCCTGATGATCGCCCTGCAGGCCGGTAAACAGCCAGATGCGGGTGGCCAGCTGCTCCGACTGAGCAAAGTAGTTCTCCAGGCTGGCGGCCAGTGAGTTTTCGTTCAGCTCGACTATGCCCTGATAACGTTCGCCGTTTTCCGGGGTAATGGTAATGGCGATATAGCCGGTGCCCACCAGATCGGCCAGCCGCTCACTGTCGGGCACTGTGCCCTGCCAGCGGGCCACACCGCGCATTTGCTGGTGATGGTTACCGTTAATTACCGCCAGGCTGACCGGGCCGTCACCCTGCAGCTGCACTGTGATATGGCCTTCAAACTTGAGCGTGGCGGTCAGCAGGCTGGTCGCGGTCAGCAGCTCGCCCAGCAGCCGCTGCACCGGCACCGGATAGGCCTGGCCGGAAAGCACCTGCTGAAAACTTTGCTGCAGCTGCACCAGCTCGCCGCGCACCTGATAATGGTCGAACAGATAACGATGAAGTTGGTCGGGTTTGTTCATCAAAATAGATCCTGTCTGGGCTCAGTGGCCCTGCTTGATTTTGAGCAGGGTGCGTCTTTCTTTTTTGTCGGGCCTGCGCTCCGGGCTTGGGGCAAACTGACTGTTGAGCTTGCGTGCCCTGGCATTATGCTCTCGTTGCGCCAGGCTGGCTTCGGTTTCACGGTACAGCTGCTGGGCCAGCTCTGCCTTGCCGCGCTTGTCTGACAACGCCTGTACGATCACTTCCCGTTCATCGTGGCCCTGACGCAGCCGGATGGTGGCACCGGTTTCCACCTGTTTGCCGGGCTTGGTGCGCTGGCCGTTGTAGTGCACCTTGCCGCCATCGATCATGTCTCGGGCCAGACTGCGGGTTTTGTAAAAGCGCGCGGCCCACAGCCACTTGTCCAGCCGCACGATATCCGTTTTTGCGTTCATGGTGGTTGCCCCGGTCAAAATCGAATATGTAATTATATCAGATGACCCCCTTTGGCATACAAGACAGGACCAATTCACATTTTGTGATCAATCTGCGGCAGACGTTGGCGGTCAGTTGCGATAACCTCATACAAGGGCGATTTTAAACGGGGCCGGCCATGACCGACGACAAACAGAAGCCAACCATTTTGCATACCGAGCTGGTGGCAGAAAGCCGCCTTTTTCGGGTTGAATCTGTGCACCTTCGTTTCAGTAACGGCGTTGAGCGCATTTATGAAAGAATGCGCGGCGGCGGACGCGGTGCCGTTATGCTGGTGCCCATGCTGGATGACAACACCATTTTACTGATTCGGGAGTACTCTGCCGGGACGCACAGTTATGAACTGGGTTTTCCCAAAGGGCTGATCGACCCCGGAGAAACGGCTCTGGAAGCCGGCAACCGGGAGCTGATGGAAGAAGTGGGCTACGGTGCCCGCACCCTGATACCACTCAAGCAGGTAAGTCTTGCCCCCGGCTATTTTGGCAGCCGTATGGATATTGTGCTGGCCCGGGACTTGTATCCCGAGCAGCGTGAAGGTGATGAGCCGGAGCCGCTGGAAGTCGTTCCCTGGCCTCTGGAACGGCTGGGTGAGCTGATGGCCCGGCCTGACTTTTCGGAAGCCCGCAGCATCTGTGGTCTGTTTTTGTTACAGGACTGGCTTAACAAAGAGGAATAAGCATGGATACCTGTGCCCTGCTACCGGGTGTAAAGGCGGCAGCCCGAGAATCCGGCAGATTAATTCTGTCTATGTATAACAGTGGCCGTTACATCGCTGAAAATAAAGACGACGACAGTCCGGTAACCAGTGCCGATCTGGCGGCTCATGATTATCTGAACCGTGCCTTGCGGGAGCTGGCGGATATTCCGGTGCTGTCGGAAGAGGGCGGAGATATTCCGCTGGCAGAGCGCAATGCCTGGCCCCGTTACTGGCTGGTGGATCCGCTGGACGGCACACAGGAGTTTATTGCCGGCAGTGGTGATTTTTCTACCATGATCGCTCTGGTTGAGCACGGCAGGCCGGTACTGGGGGTGGTGTTCGGGCCTGTGCATGATGTGATGTATTACGCGGTACGGGGGCAGGGTGCCTTTAAAGAAGCCGGCGGCGAAATACGCCAGATTCATGCCCGCCATTACCGGACACAGGTGAACAGCCTTTGTATTACCATCAGCCGGCGGCAAAATGTGGAGTGGGTGCGCTCCCGCCTGACCGATAAGCTGGATTACCGGCTGGTGCCACTGGGCTCCAGTTCGCTCAAATCCTGTCTGGTGGCGGAAGGAAAAGCCGATTTGTATATGCGCATCGGCCCCACCGGTGAATGGGACACAGGGGCTACGCAATGCATAGTGGAAGAAGCCGGCGGCCGTATTCTGGACCTGGGGCTGGAAAAGCTCAGTTATAACCAGCGCGACAGCATGATTAACCCGAACTTTATTACCCTCGGGGATGAAAGCCTGCCCTGGCAGGAGATATTAAAGCCTGAAGCGAACTGAAAGCTGTCAGCCATAAGCTGTCAGCTGTAAGTGGTGGTGCCGGTGAGTTTTGAGCCGTGCCTGCAAATGACACATGAACAAGCAGGCACGATTCAGAAACTTCAATCAGCTGAGAATGGCTTTCAGCTTCCAGCTAATCGCTTCCAGCTGTGTTTCAGTCGTCCTGCCCGAAGTCTTCAATTTCCAGACCCAGGGCGGTCATGATTTCCCGTGCCTGAGCAGGGATCTGATCGGGTACATCTTTACGCAGGTCGTCGTCCTGAGGCAGGGGCTGGCCTGTGTAGGCATGCAGAAAGGCCTCACACAGCAGCTCGCTGTTGGTGGCATGACGCAGGTTGTTGACCTGGCGGCGGGTACGCTCATCGGTCAGCACTTTCAGCACCTTCAGCGGGATGGAGACGGTGATTTTCTTGACCTGCTCGCTTTTCTTGCCGTGCTCGGCGTAAGGGCTGATGTAGTCGCCGTTCCATTCAGTTTTCATTATGCACCTGCGTTCGGAAATGATTTTCCGGCGAATTGTAACCCCTGCATTTTGTGTTGGCAATCCAACAGCAAAGCCTTATAGACGTCTGGGTGGCTTGACGGCTTATTTTGTTCGAGTTACTGTGCCTTCCCTCAGAATTGTGTTTCAGGCTGCCGTGTGCAAAGGAGAAGGACATGCCAAATTACAAGACTCAGACTCACGCCGTTCGTACCGGCCTTGAGAGCGACACGCAGCATGGCGCCGTAGTGCCGCCCATTTATCTGACCAGCACCTTCACCTTTTCCGATTTTAATGAAAAGCGTCAGTTTGATTATGCCCGCTCCGGTAACCCCACCCGCCAGACCCTGATCGACGCCCTGACCCATCTGGAGGAAGGGGGCGGTGCTGCCGTGACTGCCAGCGGTCTGGGGGCCATTAATCTGATTGTTACCTCACAGCTTAAACCCGGAGATCTGCTGGTGGTGCCCCACGACAGCTACGGCGGCAGTCAGCGGTTGTTCAACTCTCTGGCCGCCAAGGGACTGTTTGAGCTGGCCTATGTGGATCAGACCGATGCCGCCGCCATGGCTGAAGTAATGGCGCGCAAGCCTCGTATGCTGTGGATTGAAACGCCTTCCAACCCCTTGCTGCGGGTAGTGGATATTCAGGCGCTGTGTGCCGCCGCCAAAGAAGTGGGTGCCCTCACAGTGGTAGACAACACCTTTTTGTCGCCGGCGTTGCAGCAGCCGCTCAAGCTGGGTGCCGATCTGGTGCTGCACTCCACCACCAAATACATTAACGGCCACTCCGATGCCATTGGCGGTGCCGTGGTGGCTGCCGACGCCGGCCTGGCAGAAGAGCTGCGCTGGTGGGCCAACTGCCTGGGGCTGACCGGTTCAGCGTTTGATAACTACCTGACCCTGCGCGGCCTGCGTACCCTTGGAGTGCGTATGCGTCAGCACTGCGAGAACGCCGAGGCGCTGGTGGCATTTCTGCAAAGCCAGCCAAAAGTGAAGGCGGTGTATCATCCCAGCCTGCCGGGCAACCCGGGCCATGAAGCCGCCGCCCGCCAGCAAAAAGGCTTTGGTGCCATGCTCAGTTTTGAGCTGGATGCAGACGAAGCCGGCATGAAGGCATTCCTGCATGAGCTGCAGCTGTTCTCCCTGGCCGAGTCGCTGGGCGGCGTAGAAAGCCTGATCAACCATCCTGCCACCATGACCCACGCGGCCATGACCCCGGAAGCTCTGATTGAGGCGGGCATCAGCCAGCAGCTGCTGCGGGTGTCGGTGGGTATTGAGGATAGCAGCGATCTGATCAAGGATCTGGAAAACGCATTTAAGGTACTCAGCAAGTAAATGACTATTCTTGAGCCCGAGCCCGGCGCACACCGACCGGTACACAAGTTTGGCGGCAGCAGCCTGGCCGATGCCGCCTGTTTTCACCGGGTAGCCGGCATTATTCATCAGCTGCAGCAGCCTGACGCCCTCATAGTGGTCTCGGCACCGGGTAAAACCACCAACCGGCTGATTGAGCTGCTCAATCTGTTTGCCAGCGGTGACACCGCCGCGCCCGAAGCCCTGGCCGGCCTGCATGCCTTTCAGCGCCATCTGATAGCAAGCACTCTGCCTGCCGAGGCGGCGGCCCCTTTGCTGGCGGCTCTTGGCGAAGACATTGTCAGCATTGCTTATGTGCTTGAGCATGACCGGCTGGATGACTATCAGCGCGGCTATATTCAGGCCTTTGGTGAGGTCTGGTCATCCCGCCTGCTGGCCACAGTGCTGCAGCAGCAGGGAGTAACTGCACACAGTCTGGATGCCCGGCGTTTTCTGCGGGTATCGGGTACGCCGGTGCAGGTGGAAGAAGACGAGTCCCGCCGCCTGCTGGAACACATTCTGGCCGAGCACCCGCAGCAAATGCAGGTGGTTACGGGCTTTATTGCCGCCGATAAAGAGGGCCGCACCCGGTTGCTGGGGCGCAATGGCTCCGACTTCAGCGCCACTCTGCTGGGCGCGCTGGCCGACAGCTCTCATACCACTATCTGGAGTGATGTGCCCGGTGTGTTCAGTGCCGATCCGCGACGGATTCCCGAAGCTCATCTGCTTAAGCGGCTGGCGCTGGCAGAAGCTGCCGAGCTGGCCCGGTTGGGCTCGCCTGTGCTGCACAGCCGCACCCTCGGTCCGGTGGCGGCCAGCCGCCAGCAGCTGATGCTGCGCTGCAGTTATCACCCTGATGACGGCCACACCCGCATCGAGCGCCGCCCGCGCCGGGAACAGGGTGCGCGCATTGTGACCGCAGTGGACGATACCGTGCTGGTGGAAATGACCATTTCCGACCGTTATCAGGAGCGGGTGGATGCCCTCACTGACTGGCTGGGCAAGCGTGGTCTGGCACCGCTGGCCTGCAAGCGCCGGCCTGACCGCAAGCTGTGGCAGATTGCCTATACCCGTGAACAGGCGGAGCAGGCCTTTCTGGTGTTGCGGGATCATCAGCCGGCGGGTGGCTTTGAAGGGCTGCAGCAGCGTGAAGGCTTTTCGCTGGTGGCGCTGGTAGGCAAAAATGTGACCAGCCAGGCCGAGCAGTGCCTGCAATTTTATCATGCCCTGAACGAACAACCGCTGGAGTTTATTCAGCCGGCTAAAAATGGCCTGAGTCTGGTGGGTGTGGTGCGCAAAACCGCCCTGGATCCTCTGTTGCTGCGGTTGCACCAGAGTCTGTTCAGCCGGCCCCGCCGGGTGGGAGTGCTGTTGTTTGGCCGGGGCAATATCGGCAAGGCCTGGCTGCGGCTTTACAAAGAGCAGAAGGCACGGCTGGAGCAGGAGCTGAACCTGCGCCTGACCCTCTACGGCGTGTTTGATACCAAAGGGGCCATGCTGGCCAGCCAGGGTGTGGAAGCAGACACAGCGCTGAATAACTTTCAGCCCCAGACGCTGGTATGGCCCGACTGGCTGGAAGATCTGGAAGAGCACGGCTTTGATACCATGGTGGCACTGGACTGCACCGCATCAGAGAGTCTGGTGCAGTATTATCCGGCCATGGTGCAGCAACGCATTCACCTGATTGCGGCCAACAAGCAGGCCGGCGCTGCCGACTCGGGCTTTTATGCCACCCTTAAACAGGCGCTGACCGAGCACAGGGTCAAGTTTCTCAGCAACGCCACTGTAGGTGCCGGCCTGCCGGTGCAAAGCAGCCTGCATCAGCTGCGCCAGTCGGGCGAGCAGATTCGTGCCATCAGCGGCGTGTTTTCCGGCACCTTAAGCTGGTTGTTTCAGCATTTTGACGGCAGTCAGCCGTTTTCCGAGCTGCTGCTGCAGGCCTGGCAGCAGGGCCTGACCGAGCCGGATCCCAGAGACGATCTCAATGGCCAGGACGTCAAGCGCAAGCTGGTGATACTGGCCCGGGAAGCAGGCTTTGAGCTGGATCCCTCTCAGGTGAACGTCACCAGCCTGGTGCCTGATGAGCTGGCGGCGCTGAGCAAGGAAAGCGCCCTTGAGTGCCTGCATCAGCTTGATGACCTGCTGGCCGAGCGGCTGGCAGAGGCCCAGCACCGGGGAGGAGTACTGCGTCATGTGGCCCGCTTTAATGCCGAAACACAAGCAGCCAGCGTAGGACTGGAAGTGGTACCCGCCAATCATCCTTTTGTGCCTCTGCGCCCCGGGGATAATGTGTTTGCCATTGAAACCCGCCACTACCGGCAGAACCCCATGGTCATTCAGGGCCCGGGAGCCGGCCGGGAAGTGACCGCAGCCGCCGTGCAGGCAGATTTGTGGCAGCTGCTGGCTGCCTTGTAATTCCGTTTACAAAAATGCCGGGCTTTGCCCGGCATTATCACGCTTGGTTCACACAGGCTGTTCAGCCCTGCTGGCGCACCATATTTTGCGGTGACAGTATTTCAGCCAGCTGATCGTCGCTCAGCAGCTGTTCTTCCTGTACCAGCTCGGCCACGCCCTTGCCGGTGAGCAGGGCCTTGCCGGCAATGCGGCTGGCGTTGTCATAGCCGATATGCGGTACCAGAGCGGTAACAATGCCGATGCTCTGCTGCACGTGGCGATCACACTGTTCGCGGTTGGCGGCGATGCCGCGAATACACAGCTGATCCAGCATGCGAATGGATTTGCTCAGAATCCGGCAGTTATTGAGCAGGTTGTAGATGATCAGCGGTTCCATGGCATTGAGCTGAAGCTGACCGGCCTCGGCTGCCAGGGTAATGGTGGTGTCGGTGCCAATCACCTGAAAGGCGGTCTGAGTCATGGCCTCGGGGATCACCGGGTTGACCTTGCCGGGCATAATGGAAGAGCCGGGCTGCATGGCGGGCAGATCAATTTCATTAAAGCCGGTGCGCGGGCCGCTGGACAGCAGACGCAAATCGTTACTGAGCTTGGACAGTTTTACTGCCAGGCGCTTGAGCGTGCTGGAGAAGGTAACAAAAGCCCCCATGTCGTAACTGGCTTCCATCAGGTTGCCCGCCTGACTGACAGGCAGACCGCTGATGTCGGCCAGTTCGGTCACGGCAATCTCGCCATAGCCGGCAGGAGCATTAATGCCGGTGCCAATGGCGGTACCGCCCAGGTTCACTTCGCACAACAAAGCACAGGCGGCGTTGATGCGGGCTTCTTCTTCCCCCAGATTATAGGCAAAAGCGTCAAACTCCTGACCCAGAGTCATGGGCACGGCGTCCTGCATCTGAGTGCGGCCCATTTTGAGCACATCGGCAAACTCTGCGCCTTTGGCGGCCAGGCTGTGCTGCAGCTCTTTTACCGCCAGCTTCAGGCCCTGAGCGGCTTCTACAATGGCCAGGCGGGATGCAGTGGGGTAAACGTCGTTGGTGGACTGGGAGCGGTTTACATCGTTATTGGGATGCAGGTGCTGATAGTCGCCTTTGTCAAAACCCAGTCTGGCCAGGCCCAGATTGGCGATGACCTCGTTGGCGTTCATGTTGGTTGAGGTGCCGGCACCTCCCTGAATAAGGTCAACAATAAAGGCATCGTGATGCTCGCCCCGCAGCAGCTGGGAGCAGGCGGCCTGAATGGCATCGGCTTTTTCGTTGCTGAGCAGGCCCAGACGATGGTTGGCACGGGCGGCGGCGGCCTTGACCATGGCCAGCGCGCGGATGAGTTCGGGAAAGTGGCTGATGGGAACACCGGTGATATCAAAGTTCTGTTTGGCGCGTTGGGTCTGGGCACCATACCAGGCATTTACCGGAACCCGCTGTTCTCCAAGAGAATCCTTTTCAATGCGAATTCCTTCTGTGTCATTCTCCAGCTTAAGGTTGGTATTTTCGCTCATTATTTCCTCTGTATCTAATGGGTACTACAACTAAAAGTACCGACACGCCTGCTTGGCAAGACTGTGCCGATGATTGCGTTTGTCATGGCGCAAAGAGAGCTGCACGCCGGTGTGCCGTAACGGCAACCAGCCAGTGTGGTTGTCACAAAGCCGGCCGGCGTTATCGCGGAAAAGTACCGGGCCGGACCCCGGCGAAGGCAGGCGCTCAATCATAGAGCAGCAACAGGGCTTGTTAAAGGCAACTGCCATGATTAATGCTCAGGCTTTTTGTGAGCGGGTGATGATTTCTGCAAGGTTTGGACATAGAGGAGAGGGCAGGGCGTTGGGGCTGAACCAGGCCACGGCCTCGGCGTCGTCATCGGCCACCGGAGTACCGCTCTGATAGTGGCCGCGCACTGCCACCATCACATAATGATGAGCCAGTTCACCGGCTTCTTCGGCCAGCACGTCGTAGCAGGCAAAGGGCGCGTCCATGCGGGCGATGACACCGGTTTCTTCCTGTAATTCACGGGCGGCCCCTGCGCTCATGGTTTCACCCCATTCCAGTTTGCCGCCGGGAAAACCCCAGTGGCCGGCATGGGGCGCGTGTTTACGTTGCACCAGCAGTACCTGCTGCTGATGCCAGACTACGGCGATAACGCCGACTTTGGGTGCCTGCATGAGTGATTTCCTGGCTGAACAAATGAAAAAAGATTGTGCCAAACCCAGACCGGCTTCGGCGAATTTAATGTACAGGCATCAGGAGCGGCTGATCAGCCGGTAGACAAACAGCAAAAACAGCGCACCGATAACGGCGGTAATAATACTTCCCGGGTTAAAGCCGGTCACGCTGCCAAAGCCCAGCTGTACACCGATCCAGCCACCAACAAATGCGCCCGCCACTCCCAGCAGCGTGGTCATGATAAAGCCGCCACCGTCCCGGCCCGGCATTATCCATTTGGCCAGAAAGCCGGTAATTAACCCGAAGATAATCCAGCTTAAGAACCCCATAAAAACCCCTTTGGTTATTTTTTATACTGTCTGAAGCATAGCTCAGTGCGGCATGCGGCTTGGGTGAAAAGCGCAGGCTGACTCATTACTTTTTGAGTCGTATCTGTTCTATCTGGTGATGATGCCCTTTGGTCAGGATCAGCTCGGCTCTGTCCCGGGTGGGTAATATATTCTGCTTGAGGTTCTTGTAGTTGATCTCCTGCCAGATACGGCTGGCGGTAGCTACCGCTTCTTCTTCGCTGAGACGGGCATAGTGATGAAAGTAAGAGTCGGGATCGGCAAAGGCACCGGATCGCAGCTTGAGAAAACGCTCCACATACCAGGTTTTCAGCAGCCGCTCGTCGGCATCCACATAAACGGAGAAATCGACAAAGTCCGAAACAAACACGCGGTGGGGATCATGGGGGTAATCCATGCCGCTTTGCAGCACATTCAGGCCTTCAAGAATCACAATGTCGGCCTGTTCTACGGCCACGGTTTCACCGGGCACTATGTCGTAGGACAGGTGAGAATAGACGGGAGCCCGTACATCCTGCTTGCCGGATTTGATATCCGATACAAATTGTACCAGCCGGCGCATATCGTAAGACTGGGGAAAGCCCTTTTTTTTCATCAGCCCGCGTCGTTCCAGCTCGGCATTAGGGTAAAGAAAGCCGTCCGTGGTGACCAGCGTCACCCGCGGATGCTGGGGCCAGCGTTCCAGCAGGGCCTGCAGAATACGGGAAGTAGTACTTTTGCCCACCGCCACCGAACCCGCCACACTGATGATATAAGGTGCGCGCTGGTGTTCATTGCCCAGAAACTGATCCAGTACCTTGCAGCGACGCTGCTTTGCTTTTATATACAGATTAAGCAGGCGTGACAGCGGCAGATAAATGTCTCTGACCTCAGCCAGTGAAATACGATCGTTCATGCTGCGCAGACGCATCAGTTCATCTTCGCTTAACGGCTGTTGCACGGACTCGCGCAGTTCTGACCAGGTTTGGCGGGAAAAGGTCAGGTATGGAGAATGGGTATCTGTCTTCATCAAGGGTTGTCCTGTGAGTCGCCGCTCGACCATACACCAAAGCTATCGGGTACAACAAGGCAACAACGAGTCCGTTGGTGGTGGTTATGTGCACCCGCTCTCATTAACGCGGATATAACAGATGAGCAGTGAAAGCGCAGCTTCTGATGTTTTTTTGCCCGAACGGTTCCGGCCCTTATAAAAACTTTGCAAAAGGGTATTGCATACAGGCATGGCCATGCCCTATAGTTCGTCCCGCTCGTGTGCCGGCATAGCTCAGTTGGTAGAGCAACTGACTTGTAATCAGTAGGTCGAGGGTTCGACTCCTTCTGCCGGCACCATTTAAAATCTGGAGGGGTTCCCGAGTGGCCAAAGGGATCAGACTGTAAATCTGACGGCTCCGCCTTCGCTGGTTCGAATCCAGCTCCCTCCACCAAGTTCCAGTGTTCGTCCCGAGACGGGCATTAAAAAGCGGTTTGAGGTCGTTCAAGTAAAGACCCCCGCGGGCATCGTATAATGGCTATTACCTCAGCCTTCCAAGCTGATGATGCGGGTTCGATTCCCGCTGCCCGCTCCAGTGCTGATATAGCTCAGATGGTAGAGCGCACCCTTGGTAAGGGTGAGGTCCCCAGTTCGATTCTGGGTATCAGCACCACTTCTTTACTACAACACCCTCAGGCCTTTTTTGTTATATACTTCCTGCTTGTGATTCGCGTGGTATAGCTCACCACCCAACCAGTTAGAGGGACGAGCATGTCTAAAGAAAAATTTGAACGTACGAAACCGCACGTTAACGTTGGTACCATCGGCCACGTTGACCACGGTAAAACCACTCTGACCGCTGCCATTACTACTGTTCTGGCCAAAAAAATGGGTGGCTCTGCCCGTGGTTACGATCAGATCGATAACGCACCGGAAGAAAAGGCCCGTGGTATCACCATCGCCGCTTCTCACGTTGAGTACGACACCGAAGCTCGTCACTACGCTCACGTTGACTGCCCCGGTCACGCTGACTACGTGAAAAACATGATCACCGGTGCTGCTCAGATGGACGGCGCTATCCTGGTAGTAGCTGCTACCGACGGCCCCATGCCGCAAACCCGTGAGCACATCCTGCTGGCCCGCCAGGTAGGTGTACCTTACATCGTTGTATTCATGAACAAATGTGACATGGTTGACGATGAAGAGCTGCTCGAGCTGGTAGAAATGGAAGTGCGTGAGCTGCTGTCCGAGTATGACTTCCCGGGCGACGACACGCCGGTTATTCAGGGCTCCGCTCTGAAAGGCCTGGAAGGTGATCCTCAGTGGGAAGAAAAAATTCTGGAACTGGCCGACGCCCTGGATTCTTACATTCCGGATCCTGAGCGTGCTGTTGACGGTGCTTTCCTGCTGCCGATTGAAGACGTATTCTCCATCCAGGGTCGTGGTACCGTGGTTACCGGCCGTGTAGAGCGCGGTATCGTTAAGGTTGGTGAAGAAATCGAAATCGTTGGTATCAAAGATACCACCAAGACCACCTGTACCGGTGTTGAAATGTTCCGCAAACTGCTGGACGAAGGCCGTGCCGGTGAGAACGTAGGTGTTCTGCTGCGTGGTACCAAGCGTGAAGACGTTGAGCGTGGTCAGGTACTGGCCAAGCCGGGCTCCATCACTCCGCACACTCGTTTTGAGTCCGAAGTGTATGTACTGTCCAAAGATGAAGGCGGCCGTCACACTCCGTTCTTCAAAGGCTACCGTCCTCAGTTCTACTTCCGTACTACTGACGTGACCGGTACCATTGAACTGCCGGAAGGCGTTGAAATGGTTATGCCCGGCGACAACATCAAGATGGACGTAAACCTGATTGCTCCCATCGCGATGGAAGAAGGTCTGCGTTTCGCTATCCGTGAAGGTGGCCGTACCGTTGGTGCTGGTGTAGTAGCCAAAATCATCGAGTAATAGCGCTTACAATCGCGTCACAAAGCCCCTATAATAGGGGCTTTGTTGTATTAGGGGCGTAGTTCCAATTGGTAGAACGGCGGTCTCCAAAACCGACGGTTGGGGGTTCGAGTCCCTCCGCCCCTGCCACTTACCTCGCCGTCGGCGGGGTTTTTGCGTCTGTAACAGACTCGGAATATTTAGACAGGTAGCTTATGAGTGCAAATACCGAGAGCCAGGGCGGGGCAAAAGATACCCTGCTGTGGGGTCTGGTTTTCATTATTCTGATTGCGGCCGTGGTCGGCAATTATTACTACAGTGAGCAGGCGGTCTATATTCGTGCTGCCGGTGTGGTGGTGGCTGTTGGTATTGCCGGTCTGCTGGCATACCAGACCAAAAAGGGCCAGAGCAGTTTTGCCTTTGCCCGTGAGTCGCGCCTTGAAATGCGCAAGGTTGTCTGGCCCACCCGCCAGGAAGGCATTCAGACCACACTTATTGTACTGGCCGTGACCGCTTTGGTGGGCCTGTTTCTGTTTTTGCTGGATGGCCTGCTGGTATGGCTGGTCAACCTGGTTACCGGAGTATAAGGATTCACCATGTCAGAACAAAGAATGCGTTGGTATGTGGTCCAGGCGTTTTCCGGATATGAAGGCCGTGTAGCCAAGTCGCTGCGTGAACATATCAAGATGCACGGCATGGAAGATCAGTTTGGCGAAGTGCTGGTGCCCACTGAAGAAGTAGTGGAAATCCGTGCCGGCCAGAAGCGCAAGAGTGAGCGCAAATTCTTTCCCGGTTATGTGCTGGTGCAGATGCAGATGAATGATGGCACCTGGCACCTGGTGCGCAGCATTCCTCGTGTTATGGGCTTTATCGGCGGCACGCCCGAGCGTCCGGCGCCGATTTCCGACAAGGAAGCCGATGCTATCCTGAACCGTTTGCAGGATGCGGTAGACAAGCCGAAACCGAAAACCCTGTTCGAGCCCGGCGAAGTGGTGCGGGTGTCCGACGGTCCCTTTGCCGACTTCAACGGCGTGGTGGAAGAAGTGGATTACGAAAAAAGCCGCCTGAAAGTGTCTGTGCTTATTTTTGGCCGCTCTACCCCGGTGGATCTGGAGTTCGGTCAGGTCGAAAAAACCTGAGCATAATTCGAGCGAAGCTCTTGAGAAGGGCGGCAAATTGCACTACAATTTGCCGCCCTTTTATTGTTGGGGAGCCGTTAGAGGAGTATTGCTCCGAGGCGCTAACACCCATTTTTGAGGTAATTATCAATGGCTAAAAAAGTACAAGCGTACATCAAGCTGCAGGTTGCAGCTGGTGCAGCTAACCCGAGCCCGCCCGTAGGTCCTGCTCTGGGTCAGCACGGTGTTAACATCATGGAATTCTGTAAAGCGTTCAACGCCCGTACAGAAAGCCTGGAAAAGGGTTCTCCGATCCCGGTTGTTATCACCGTATACAGCGACCGTTCCTTCACCTTTGAAACCAAGACTCCTCCTGCTGCCTTCCTGCTGAAGAAAGCTGCTGGTGTTAAATCCGGTTCCGGTGAACCGAACAAGAACAAGGTTGGTACTCTGACCCGCGCTCAGTTGGAAGAAATTGCCGGCATCAAAGCGCCGGACATGACCGGTGCTGACGTTGACGCCCGCGTGCGTTGCCTCGAAGGTTCTGCCCGTTCCATGGGCCTGGTAGTGGAGGGCTGAGACAATGGCTAAACTGACCAAGCGTATGCGTACCATCCGTGAGCGTGTAGATGCCACTCGCGAGTACGAAATCAATGAAGCCATCGCTCTGCTGAAAGAACTGGCCACTGCCAAGTTTGTTGAAAGCATCGACGTTGCCGTTAACCTGGGCATCGACGCTCGTAAATCCGACCAGAACGTTCGTGGCGCCACTGTACTGCCCCACGGCACCGGTCGTGACGTACGCGTTGCCGTGTTCACTCAGGGTGCCAACGCCGAGGCCGCCAAGGCTGCCGGTGCTGACCTGGTGGGCATGGAAGACCTAGCCGAGCAAGTTAAAGCCGGTGAGCTGAACTTCGACGTGGTTATCGCGTCTCCCGACGCCATGCGCGTTGTGGGTATGCTGGGCCAGATCCTTGGTCCGCGCGGCCTGATGCCTAACCCCAAGGTTGGCACAGTAACCCCGAACGTTGCCGAAGCCGTGCAAAATGCCAAGGCGGGTCAGGTGCGCTACCGTAACGACAAGAACGGTATCATCCATACCACCATCGGCAAGGCTGACTTTGACGCTGAACAGCTGAAAGGCAACCTGGAAGCCCTGCTGGGTGCGCTGAAGCGTGCCAAGCCGGCCTCTTCCAAAGGCCAGTACATCAAGAAAGTCAGCCTGTCCACCACCATGGGTGCAGGCCTGACTGTTGATCAGGCTGGTCTTGACGCTTAATTAAGCATTTACAAGGCGCGGGGTTTTTCGTAAGATCTTGCGCCTTGTTATTTGGTTGGGGGCTTCGACTCCCGTCCAAGACCGCTGGAGCCGTAAGGCTTAATGTTCCAGCGTAGATGGTGCCGGGACCCAGTTAGAAAGCAGAAAAATTTTCCTTTCTTCTGGAATTCGCCACCTTGGTGCCTCTGAACAGAGGCGTGTGTTTAATCTGGGAATTTCCCAGGTGGAATCCAGGAGTTTAGCCAATGGCATTAAGACTCGACGACAAAAAAGCAATTGTTGCTGAAGTCAACGAAGCTGCCAAGGGCGCCCTGTCTGCAGTTGTTGCCGATTCTCGCGGCGTAACTGTGGCTGCCATGACCACTCTGCGCAAGCAAGCCCGTGAAAACGGTATCTACCTTAAGGTAGTCCGTAACACTCTGGCTCGCCTGGCAGTGGAAGAGACCAGCTACGAATGTCTGAAAGACGTATTCGTTGGTCCTACTTTGATCGCATTCTCTAACGAGCATCCCGGTGCGGCTGCTCGTCTGTTCAAAGATTTTGCTAAAGAACAGAAAGAGTTTGAGGTGAAAGGTCTGGCTTTCGAGGGCGAATTTATCCCTGCGGCCGACATTGACCGCCTCGCCACGCTGCCGACTTACGACGAAGCAATTGCGAAGCTGATGGCGACCATGAAAGAAGCCTCCGCTGGCAAGCTGGTTCGTACCTTTGCTGCCCTGCGCGACAAGAAAGAAGCCGAAGCCGCCTAAGGCGCGTTTGGCTGCTTGATTACCGTATACTTCAGAACATTAGGAATTTGAGTCATGTCTATCACTAAAGACCAAATCATCGAAGCCGTTGCAGAAATGTCTGTAATGCAGGTTGTTGAACTGATCGAAGCTATGGAAGAGAAGTTCGGCGTTTCTGCCGCTGCTGCTGTTGCTGTAGCTGGCGACGCCGGTGCTGCTGCTGCTGAAGAGCAGACCGAGTTCGACGTAATCCTGACCGGTGCCGGCGCTAACAAAGTTGCCGTTATCAAAGCCGTTCGTGGTGCTACCGGCCTGGGCCTGAAAGAAGCCAAAGGTCTGGTTGAGTCCGCCCCGGCTGCGATCAAAGAAGCTCTGAGCAAAGGCGAAGCCGAAGCTCTGAAGAAAGAACTCGAAGAAGCCGGTGCTTCTGTTGAGCTCAAATAAGCTAGACTATAGCTTAGCGGCCTGAGCAATCGGGCTAGGGCTGGTGAATCTTTATTCACCGGCCCTTTTGCGCTGTGGGATGAGAGGAATTTTCACCTCGTTTTAGCCTCTCGTTGTTCCAGCCACCGAGTGTTGTCGAGACATTCGGCCAATAAGAAACGATGTTATCAGAGCTGTCCCATTTGGGCAGAGTGGGTCACTTATCAGCGAGCTGAGGAACCCTATGGTTTACTCTTATACAGAGAAAAAACGCATTCGTAAGGACTTCGGTAAGCGTGACCAGGTCTTGGACACGCCTTACCTGCTGTCAATCCAGCTTGACTCCTTCAAACAGTTTATTGAAGCAGATCCTCAGGGCGAGTACGGTCTGGAAGCGGCTTTCCGCAGCGTTTTCCCTATCACTAGCTATTCTGGCACTGCCGAGCTGCAGTATGTCAGCTATCGTCTGGGTGAGCCCGTATTTGACGTGCAGGAATGTCAAATCCGTGGCGTGACCTACTCGGCGCCGTTGCGCGTCAAGTTGCGTATGGTCCTGTACGACAGAGAGGCTGCGGCCGGTACTGTCAAGGACATCAAAGAGCAAGAAGTCTACATGGGCGAAATCCCGCTCATGACTGAGAACGGTACCTTTGTTATTAACGGTACCGAGCGGGTAATCGTCTCCCAGCTGCACCGCAGCCCGGGTGTGTTTTTCGATCACGATCGCGGCAAGACCCACTCCTCCGGTAAGGTCCTGTATAACGCCCGCGTGATCCCTTACCGTGGTTCCTGGCTCGATTTTGAATTCGATCCTAAAGACAACCTGTTTGTCCGGATTGACCGTCGCCGCAAGCTGCCGGCGTCTATTATTCTGCGTGCCCTGGACTTCACCACTGAAGACATACTGTCGACCTTCTTTGAAACTACCCGTTTTGAAGTGATCGACGGCAAGCTGATGATGGAGCTTAAGCCCGAGCGTCTGCGGGGCGATACGGCTTCCTTTGACATTATGGTTGACGGCGAAGTACTGGTGGAAACCGGTCGTCGCATTACTGCACGCCATATTCGTCAGCTGGAAAAAGCCGGCGTTGAGCAGCTGGAAGTACCGGTTGAATATGCCGTTGGTAAAGTGGCCGCTAAGGATTACATCAACGCCGATACCGGCGAAGTGATTGTGGCTGCCAACAGCGAGCTTAGCCTGGAAACCATGGCCAATCTGTCTGTGGCCGGCATCAAGCAGTTCGAGACCCTGTTCACCAACGAACTGGATCACGGCGCTTACATGTCCGAGACCCTGCGTATCGATTCCGCCACCAACCGCCTTGAAGCGCTGGTGGAAATCTATCGCATGATGCGTCCGGGCGAGCCGCCCACCCGCGAAGCCGCCGAGACCCTGTTCGAAAACCTGTTCTTCAGCGATGATCGTTATGATCTGTCTACCGTTGGCCGCATGAAGTTCAACCGTCGTTTGCTGCGTGAAGAGCTGAATGGTCCGGGTACCCTGACCAAGTCCGACATTGTCGACGTCATGAAGCAGCTGATCGCCATTCGTAACGGTAACGACGAAGTCGACGATATCGATCACCTGGGTAACCGCCGCATTCGCTCCGTGGGCGAAATGGCCGAAAACCAGTTCCGTGTAGGTCTGGTTCGTGTTGAGCGCGCAGTGAAAGAGCGTCTGTCTCTGGGCGATCTGGATACCCTGATGCCGCAGGATCTGATCAACGCCAAGCCGATCAGCGCCGCGGTGAAGGAATTCTTCGGTTCCAGCCAGTTGTCCCAGTTTATGGATCAGAACAACCCGCTGTCCGAAGTGACTCACAAGCGTCGTATTTCGGCTCTGGGCCCGGGCGGTCTGACCCGTGAGCGCGCCGGCTTTGAGGTGCGGGACGTACACCCGACCCACTATGGTCGTCTGTGCCCCATCGAGACCCCTGAAGGCCCGAACATCGGTCTGATCAACTCGCTGTCCTGCTACTCCCGCACCAACGAGTACGGTTTCCTCGAGACTCCGTACCGCCGGGTAGTGGATGGTCGAATCACCGATGAAGTGGATTACCTGTCTGCCATCGAGGAAGGTCACTTCGTGATCGCCCAGGCCAACGCCGCCATCGATGAAGAAGGTCGTCTGCTTGATGAGCTGGTACCGTCCCGTCACAAGGGCGAAGCCACTTACATGAACGCCGATCAGGTTCAGTATATGGACGTGAGCCCGCAGCAGATTGTGTCTGTGGCTGCTTCACTGATCCCGTTCCTGGAACACGATGACGCCAACCGGGCACTGATGGGCTCGAACATGCAACGTCAGGCCGTGCCGACCCTTAAGGCGGACAAGCCGCTGGTAGGTACCGGTATTGAGCGCGCCGTGGCCGTTGACTCCGGCGTAACCGCCGTGGCCAAGCGTGGCGGTGTGGTTGACTACGTTGACGCGTCCCGCATCGTGGTGAAGGTGAACGAGGAAGAGATGCTGCCCGGCGAAGCCGGTATCGACATCTACAACCTGACCAAGTACACCCGTTCCAACCAGAACACCTGTATTAACCAGCGTCCCTGCGTGATGCCGGGTGAGCGGGTGATCAGCGGTGACGTACTGGCCGACGGCCCGTCTACCGACCTGGGTGAACTGGCGCTGGGTCAGAACCTGCGCGTGGCCTTTATGCCCTGGAACGGCTACAACTTCGAAGACTCCATTCTGCTCAGCGAGCGGGTGGTGATGGAAGATCGCCTGACCACCATTCATGTGCAGGAACTGTCCTGTATCTCCCGCGACACCAAACTGGGTCCGGAAGAGATCACTGCCGACATTCCCAACGTGGGTGAAGCCGCCCTGAACAAGCTGGATGAGTCCGGTATTGTGTATGTGGGTGCGGAAGTGAAGCCCGGTGACATTCTGGTAGGTAAGGTAACGCCCAAGGGCGAAACCCAGCTGACCCCGGAAGAGAAACTGTTGCGTGCCATCTTCGGTGAGAAGGCGTCTGACGTTAAAGACTCTTCCCTGCGCGTGCCCAACTCTGTGTACGGTACCGTGATCGACGTTCAGGTCTTTACCCGTGACGGCGTCGAGAAGGACAAGCGTGCTCAGGACATTGAGCACATGCAGCTCAAGCAGGCCAAGAAAGATCTGACCGAAGAATTCAGCATTCTGGAAGACGGCATTTTCGCCCGTGCCCGCTCTGTGCTGACTGCGGCCGGCATGAGTGCCGACAAGGTCGCCAAACTGGCCCGCGAAAAACTGCTGGAGCAGGCCCTGGACGACGAAGGCAAGCAGATTGAGCTTGAGCAGATCGCCGAGCAGTACGCCGAGCTGAAGGCCGACTTCGACAAGAAGTTCGAGAACAAGCGCCGCAAAATCACGCAGGGCGATGACCTGGCACCGGGCGTGCTCAAGATCGTTAAAGTCTACCTGGCGGTGAAGCGTCGCATTCAGCCCGGTGACAAGATGGCTGGTCGTCACGGTAACAAGGGTGTGGTATCCACCATTGTCCCGGTTGAAGACATGCCTCACGACGAGCAGGGCCGTCCGGTCGATATCGTGCTCAACCCGCTGGGTGTACCCTCGCGGATGAACATCGGTCAGATTCTGGAAACCCACCTGGGCCTCGCTGCCAAGGGTATCGGTGAAAAGATTGACCGCATGATCAAGGAGCAGCAGGAGCTGGCCCGTCTGCGCGAATTCATTCAGGAAGTCTACAATCTGGGTGACGGTGTTCGTCAGAAAGTGGATCTGTCTACCTTCTCCGACGACGAAGTGCGCGTACTGGCCAATAACCTGCGCAACGGCATGCCCATTGCCACGCCGGCGTTTGACGGTGCCCGCGAGCATGAAATCAAGCGTCTGCTGAAGCTGGCTGACCTGCCCGAGTCCGGTCAGATCCGCCTGTTCGACGGCCGTACCGGTAACGCCTTTGAGCGTCCGGTGACCGTGGGCTATATGTACATGCTGAAGCTGAACCACCTGGTGGACGACAAGATGCACGCTCGTTCTACCGGTTCCTACAGTCTGGTCACCCAGCAGCCGCTGGGCGGTAAGGCCCAGTTTGGTGGTCAGCGCTTCGGTGAGATGGAAGTGTGGGCACTGGAAGCTTACGGTGCCGCCTATACCTTGCAGGAAATGCTGACCGTCAAGTCGGACGATGTAAATGGCCGTACCAAGATGTACAAGAACATAGTGGACGGCGATCACCGCATGGAGCCGGGCATGCCCGAGTCCTTCAACGTACTGCTGAAGGAAATCCGCTCCCTGGGTATCAACATCGAGCTGGAAGAAAATTAAGGCATCAGACTGCCTCGGAAATAACGGTGCCCCTCGCTTGTTAACAGGGTGGGGCACCCAGGTAGAACTCCTCACAGGAGACTAACGTGAAAGACTTGCTTAAGTTTTTGAAAGCGCAGAACAAGACTGAAGAGTTTGACGGTATCAAAATCGGTCTGGCCTCGCCCGACATGATCCGCTCTTGGTCCTTTGGCGAAGTCAAAAAGCCTGAGACCATCAACTACCGTACCTTCAAGCCGGAGCGTGACGGCCTTTTCTGCGCCCGGATCTTTGGTCCGGTCAAGGACTATGAGTGTTTGTGCGGCAAGTACAAGCGTCTCAAGCACCGTGGCGTGATCTGTGAAAAGTGCGGCGTTGAAGTGACCCAGACCAAGGTGCGCCGTGAGCGCATGGGCCACATTGAGCTGGCCAGCCCGGTTGCCCACATCTGGTTCCTGAAGTCGCTGCCGAGCCGTATCGGCCTGCTGCTGGACATGACCCTGCGCGATATCGAGCGGGTGCTGTATTTTGAGTCCTATGTAGTGATCGAGCCGGGCATGACCAGCCTGGAGCGTGGTCAGATGCTGTCTGAAGAACAGTATCTGGACTCGCTGGAAGAGTGGGGTGACGAATTCGACGCCAAGATGGGTGCCGAAGCCGTGCTGTCTTTGCTGCGTGATATTGATCTTGAAGGCGAGATCAACACCATGCGCGAAGAGCTGGATCAGACCAACTCCGAAACCAAGCGCAAGAAGATCACCAAGCGCCTGAAGCTGATGGAAGCTTTCCATTTCTCCGGCAACAAGCCCGAGTGGATGGTGATGACAGTGCTGCCGGTGCTGCCGCCGGATCTGCGTCCGCTGGTACCCCTGGACGGTGGCCGCTTTGCGACCTCCGATCTGAACGATCTGTACCGCCGGGTGATCAACCGGAACAACCGTCTGAAGCGCCTGCTGGATCTGGCCGCGCCCGATATTATCGTGCGCAACGAAAAGCGCATGCTGCAGGAGTCCGTGGACGCCCTGCTGGATAACGGCCGTCGTGGCCGCGCCATCACCGGCTCCAACAAGCGCCCGCTGAAGTCCCTGGCCGACATGATCAAGGGTAAACAGGGTCGTTTCCGTCAGAACCTGCTGGGTAAGCGCGTCGACTACTCCGGTCGTTCCGTTATTACCGTGGGTCCGACCCTGCGTCTGCATCAGTGTGGTCTGCCCAAGAAGATGGCGCTGGAGCTGTTCAAGCCCTTCATCTACGGCAAGCTGGAAACCCGCGGCCTGGCCACCACCATCAAGGCGGCCAAGAAAATGGTTGAGCGGGAAGAGGCTGTGGTGTGGGATATCCTCGATGAGGTGATCCGTGAGCATCCGGTACTGCTGAACCGTGCGCCGACCCTGCACCGTCTGGGTATTCAGGCGTTTGAGCCGGTACTGATTGAAGGTAAGGCCATTCAGCTGCACCCGCTGGTGTGTGCGGCCTATAACGCCGACTTCGACGGTGACCAGATGGCGGTACACGTGCCGCTGACCCTGGAAGCCCAGCTCGAAGCCCGTGCGCTGATGATGTCCACCAACAACATTCTGTCTCCCGCCAACGGCGAGCCGATCATTGTTCCGTCTCAGGACGTGGTACTGGGTCTGTATTACATGACTCGCGACAAGATCAACGCCAAGGGCGAAGGTATGCTGCTGACCAGTGCCAAGGAAGCCGAAAAGGTTTACCGTGCCGGTCACGCCGAGCTGCATGCCCGGGTCAAGGTGCGCATTACCGACTTTGAAAAAATGGAAGACGGTACCCTGGTAGAAAAAACGGCGATTCGCGATACCACTATTGGCCGGGCCATTCTGAGTCTGATCGTGCCCAAAGGTATGCCTTTTAGCATGATCGATCAGGCCATGGGCAAGAAGCAGATCTCTCGTCTGCTGAACGGCTGCTATCGTATGCTGGGTCTGAAAGACTCTGTTATTTTCGCCGACCAGCTGATGTATACCGGTTTCCACTACGCCACTCTGTCTGGTGTGTCTGTCGGCATTAACGACATGGTGATTCCGGATGCCAAGAAGCACATCATTGATGAAGCCGAAGCCGAAGTAACCGAGATTCAGGATCAGTTCCAGTCTGGTCTGGTCACCGCCGGTGAGCGTTACAACAAGGTTATCGATATCTGGGCCAGTGCCAACGAGCGCGTGTCCAAGGCGATGATGGAAAACCTGTCGAAAGATGCCGTTATTAACCGTGACGGTGAAGAAGAGCTGCAGGACTCCTTTAACAGTATCTTTATGATGGCCGACTCCGGCGCCCGGGGTAGTGCTGCCCAGATCCGTCAGCTGGCGGGTATGCGTGGTCTGATGGCCAAGCCGGATGGCTCCATCATTGAAACGCCGATTATTGCGAACTTCCGTGAAGGTCTGAACGTACTGCAGTACTTCATCTCGACTCACGGTGCCCGTAAGGGTCTGGCCGATACCGCACTGAAAACCGCCAACTCCGGTTACCTGACCCGTCGTCTGGTCGACGTGGCCCAGGATCTGGTGATCACTACCGACGATTGTGGTACCCACGAAGGTCTGTGGATGATGCCGCTGATTGAAGGTGGTGACGTGGTTGAGCCCCTGCGTGAGCGGGTGTTGGGCCGGGTGGTTGCGGAAGACGTGATCAAGCCTGCCTCTGACGGCGAAATTCTGGTAGCCCGCAACACGCTGCTCGACGAGAAACTGTGTGACCTGCTGGAAGACAGCTCGGTAGACCGGGTGAAAGTACGCTCCGTTATTACCTGTGATAACGATCACGGCGTCTGTGCTCACTGTTACGGTCGTGACCTGGCTCGTGGCCATCTGGTTAACCAGGGCGAAGCAGTCGGTGTTATCGCTGCCCAGTCCATCGGTGAGCCGGGTACTCAGCTGACCATGCGTACCTTCCACATTGGTGGTGCGGCATCGCGGGCAGCGGCGGAAAGCAGCATTCAGATCAAGCACAGCGGTACCGTCAAGCTGCAGAATGCTCAGACCGTTACCAATATGGACGGCAAGACCGTTATCGTGTCCCGCTCTTCCGAGCTGACCATTATCGACGAGATGGGTCAGACCCGGGAAAACCACAAGGTACCTTACGGTGCCCTGCTGGAGCAGCCGGACGGCGGTCAGGTGCAGGCTGGTCAGGTGGTAGCCAACTGGGATCCGCACACTCATCCCATCATTACCGAAGTGGCGGGCCGGGTTAAGTTTATCGACATGATCGACGGCGTGACCATCAGCCGTCAGACCGATGAACTGACCGGTCTGTCCAGCATCGTCGTGATGGACGTGAACGAGCGTCCCAGCTCCGGTAAAGAGCTGCGGCCCACTGTGAAACTGGTGGACGACGCCGGCAAGGACGTGTTTATTCCCGACACCGACCTGTCTGCCATGTACTTCCTGCCCGGCCGCGCCATCGTGAGCCTGGAAGACGGTGCTCAGGTAAACGTGGGTGATGCGGTGGCCCGTATTCCGCAGGAATCCGGCGGTACCAAGGACATCACCGGTGGTCTGCCGCGTGTTGCGGATCTGTTCGAAGCCCGTCAGCCGAAAGAGCCGGCCATTCTGGCCGAAGTCTCCGGTACCATTTCCTTCGGCAAGGAAACCAAAGGCAAGCGCCGTCTGGTGATCACGCCGCTGGAAGGAGGCGATGCCTACGAAGAGATGATTCCGAAGTGGCGTCACCTCAACGTGTTTGAAGGTGAAAAGGTTGAGAAGGGCGAAGTACTGGCCGACGGTCCTGAGTCTCCGCACGATATTCTGCGTCTGCGTGGCATCAGCCCGGTAGCGAACTATATCGTTAACGAGGTGCAGGAGGTTTACCGTCTGCAGGGCGTTAAGATCAACGACAAGCACATTGAAACCGTGGTTCGTCAGATGTTGCGTCGTGCCGAGATCATGGACGCCGGTGATTCCGACTTTATCACTGGTGAACAGGCCGAAGTGGTTCGCATCCGTCAGGCTAACCGTGCTCTGGAAGCCGAAGGCAAGCGTACCATTGCTTACCGTCATGTTCTGATGGGTATTACCAAGGCGTCTTTGAGCACCGAGTCCTTTATCTCGGCGGCGTCTTTCCAGGAAACCACCCGCGTACTGACCGAAGCGGCCGTGGCCGGCAAGGTAGACGATCTGCGTGGTCTGAAAGAGAACGTGATTGTGGGTCGTCTGGTACCGGCTGGTACCGGTTTTGCCTACCATCAGAAGCGTCAGGCCCGCCGTCAGCCAGAGCAGCCGGTGAAAATCTCTGCCGATGAAGCAGAGCAGAGCCTGGCCGATCTGCTGAACGCCGGTAACACTGGTGAATAAGCAGTAACTAACTCGCTGATAAGACAAGGGCTTCCGCAAGGAAGCCCTTTTTTATTGGTAAGCATATTTGGATATTCTTTTAATGCATAAAAAATCACCCTTTATTCTTTATTGTTAAGTATAAATATGGCTTAAGCTGTATCCACTCTGGAAAAGTGGAAGGCAATGTCATGCTTTTAAAAGAACTTGCGGCGGCCGCCAGCCCGCTGAACGAACAACAGGTGCACAAGCTCACTCAGGTGGCGGCCGAGCTCAACGCCACTCAGCTGGCCTGGGTCAGCGGTTATTTTTACGGCATCAGCCAGCACGGCCAGGCCATTGCGGCTGCTCCCACTGCCGCTGTGGCGGCTCAGCCCGCAGGCAAGCTGACGATTCTCTACGCCTCACAAACCGGCAATGCCAAAGGGGTGGCCGAGACCCTCAAGGCCCAGGCTGATGCCAGCGGCATTGCTGCCGAGCTGTATAATGTTGCCGACTACAAAATCAAGCAGCTCAAGAAAGAAACCCATGTGATCATTGTGGCCAGCACCAACGGTGAGGGCGAAGCGCCCGATGATGCCATTGAATTCCACAAGCAGCTGAAGTCCGGCAAGGCCGGCAAGCTGGATGGCCTGAGCTACGGCGTGATTGGCCTGGGTGATTCTTCTTATGAATTCTTCTGCCAGACCGGCAAGGACTTTGATGAATATCTCAGCAAGGCCGGTGCCAAGCCGCTGCTGGCCCGTCTTGACTGTGATGTGGACTATGAAGGCCCCGCCGCCGAGTGGAGCCAGTCCGCCTTTGAACTGCTCAAGGATGCCCTGGCCGGTGAGGCCGCCAATGAAGTGATCCCGGGCACTCCCGCCACTCAGGGGGTCGCCAGCCTCTACAGCAAGAAAAATCCCTTTGTGGCCGAGCTGTCCACCAATCAGAAAATTACCGGCCGGGATTCTGACCGGGATGTGCGCCACATTGAGATCTCCCTGGAAGACTCGGGCCTGACTTACCAGCCCGGTGATGCGCTTGGCGTGTGGTTCAGCAACGACGAGGCGCTGGTAGACAGCCTGCTGCAACTGGTGGAGCTGTCCGGCGATACTGAAGTCAAGGTGGACGATAAGACTCTGTCCCTGCATGAGGCGCTGATCAACCACTATGAGCTGACTCAGGGGTATGCCAGCTTTGTACAGGCCTATGCCGAACTGTCCGGCAGCGACAAGCTTAAGGCGCTGGTGGATGACAAGGCTGCCCTGCGCGAATACTGTGCCAGTCATCAGATTCAAGACATTATCGCCGGGCAGCCGGTGGCACTGACTGCCGAGCAACTGCTGGGGGCCCTGCGTAAACTGACGCCGCGGCTCTATTCCATTGCCTCCTCCCAGGCGGAAGTAGACGAGGAAGTGCACCTGACCGTGGGGGTGGTACGTTTTGACCACGACGGACAGCCCCGTGCCGGTGGTGCCTCTTCCTACCTGGCCGACCGGCTGGAAGAGGGCGGCAAGGTGCGGGTGTTCGTGGAGCACAACGACAACTTCCGCCTGCCCGCCGACGACAGCACCCCGGTGATCATGGTGGGCCCGGGCACCGGCATAGCGCCGTTCCGCGCCTTTATGCAGGAGCGGGATGACAGAGGTGCCGAGGGCAAAAACTGGCTGTTCTTCGGCAACCCGCACTTCACTCAGGACTTCCTGTATCAGCTGGAGTGGCAGCGCTACGTCAAATCCGGCCTGCTGGACAAAATCTCCCTGGCCTTCAGCCGGGATCAGGCCGAGAAAGTCTATGTGCAGCACAAGCTGAAGCAAGAGGGGGCCGAGGTCTATGCCTGGCTGGAGCAGGGCGCGCATTTCTATGTGTGTGGCGATGCCAACAAAATGGCTAAAGACGTGCATGAAGCCCTGATCGAACTGGTGGCTGAGCACGGCGGCAAGACCCGCGAACAGGCCGAAGATTATGTGGATGCGCTGCGCAGCGCCAAGCGTTACCAAAGGGATGTTTATTAAGATGAGCGAGCAAAAACTGTCTGACAACGAACGCCTCAAGCGCGAGAGTAATTTTCTGCGTGGCACCATAACGCAGGATCTGCAGGATCCGCTCACCGGTGGCTTTAACGGCGATAACTTTATGCTGATCCGCTTTCACGGCATGTATCAGCAGGACGACCGCGACATTCGCAACGAGCGTACCGCACAAAAGCTGGAGCCGCTGCACAATGTGATGCTGCGCGCCCGTCTGCCCGGCGGCATTATTAGGCCCGAGCAGTGGCTGACCATTGACAAGTTTGCCGCTGATCACACCATGTATGGCAGCATTCGCCTGACCACCCGCCAGACCTTTCAGTTTCACGGCGTGCTCAAGCGTGACATCAAGCTGATGCACCAGACCCTGAACAAGACCGGCATCGACTCCATCGCCACCGCCGGTGACGTGAACCGTAACGTGCTGTGCACCAGCAACCCGGTAGAGTCTGAGCTGCATCAGGAAGCCTACGAGTGGGCCAAGAAGATTTCCGAGCATCTGCTGCCCAAGACCCGGGCCTATGCCGAGATCTGGCTGGACGGCGAGCGGCTGGAAACCACCGACGAAGAGCCGATTCTGGGCTCCACCTATCTGCCGCGCAAGTTCAAGACCACGGTCGTCATTCCGCCGCATAACGACATTGATGTGCACGCCAACGATCTGAACTTTGTGGCCATTGCCGATAACGGCAAGCTGGTGGGCTTTAACGTGCTGGTGGGCGGTGGCCTGGCCATGACTCACGGCGACACCAATACCTATCCGCGCAAGGCCAGCGACTTCGGTTATATTCCGCTGGAGCACACCCTGGAGGTGGCCGCTGCTGTGGTCACCACTCAGCGTGACTGGGGCAACCGCTCTGAGCGCAAGAACGCCAAGACCAAATATACCCTGGAGCGGGTAGGCGTGGATGCGTTCAAGGAAGAAGTGGAAAAGCGCGCCGGCATTAAATTCGAGCCGGTACGCCCTTACGAATTCACCAGCCGCGGCGACCGCTTTGGCTGGGTGGAAGGTATAGACGGCAAGCACCACCTGACCCTGTTTATCGAAAACGGCCGCATTCTGGACTATCCGGGCAAGCCGCTGAAAACCGGCATGGCCGAGATTGCCAAAGTGCATCAGGGCGACTTCCGCCTGACCGCCAACCAGAATCTGATCATTGCCGGTGTACCCACCGAGCAGAAGGCGGAAATTGAAGCGCTGGCCCGTCAATACGGCCTGCTGGACGACAGCGTGTCTGAACAGCGGCAGAACTCCATGGCTTGTGTGGCGCTGCCCACCTGTCCGCTGGCCATGGCGGAAGCTGAGCGCTTCCTGCCGGAGTTCGTCACCGAGATCGAAGGCGTGCTGGCCAAGCACGGCGTGAATGATGACAGCATCATCTTCCGTGTGACCGGCTGCCCCAACGGCTGTGGCCGCGCCATGCTGGCGGAAATCGGTCTGGTGGGCAAGGCACCCGGTCGCTACAACCTGCACCTGGGCGGCAACCGGGAAGGCACCCGCATTCCGCGCATGTATAAGGAAAACATCACCGATCGCCAGATCCTGGAAGAGATCGACGGTCTGGTTGCCCGCTGGGCCGCCGAGCGTGAGGCCGGTGAAGGTTTTGGCGACTTCGTGATCCGTGCCGGCATCATTGCGCCTGTGGTTGACTCCGCGAGGGATTTTTATGCAGTCTAATGTGTTGCCCGCTCTTGATGAGCTGACCGGCCTGTCCCGACAGCAGCAGGTCGAGGCCCTGGCGCCGCTCAATAAAGAGCTGGCGGCACTGAGCGCATCCGAGCGGGTGCGCTGGGCGCTGGACCATCTGCCGGGAGAGCCAGTGCTCTCCTCCAGTTTTGGTATTCAGGCGGCGGTGATGCTGCATCTGGTGACGCAAGTCAGGGCTGATATTCCGGTGATCCTTACCGATACCGGCTACCTGTTTCCGGAAACCTACCGCTTTATTGACGAGCTGACCGAGCGCCTGGGGCTCAACCTCAAGGTGTACCGGGCCGCCGAGTCCGCCGCCTGGCAGGAAGCCCGCCACGGCAAGCTGTGGGAGCAGGGGGTGGAAGGCATCAGCCGCTACAACCACCTGAACAAGGTGGAGCCGATGCAACGGGCGCTGCGTGAGCTGAACGCCGGCGTCTGGTTCTCGGGCCTGCGCCGCAGTCAGTCCGATACCCGTGAAGGGCTTGAGGTGCTGGGTATTCAGAACGGCCTGTTCAAGTTCCTGCCGATTATCGACTGGAGCAACAAGGACGTGCACTACTACCTGAAAGACCACGAGCTGCCGTATCACCCGTTGTGGGAACAGGGTTATGTGTCGGTGGGCGATGTGCACACCACCGCCAAGTGGGAGCCGGGCATGAGCGAAGCGGACACCCGCTTCAACGGCCTCAAGCGCGAATGCGGCCTGCACGAAATACCCGAGTCCGACGGCAGCGGTATTTGACCCCCTGAACCTGCGGAACCCAGAGCAGGTCGAACAAGGAGTCGACTTCACGACACGCTTCAAGCCCCTCCGTGGGGCGCTCGGCAAATGCCATCCATGGCATTTGATCGGTCGTGAAGCCGCTCTCCTTGTCCTCCCCTTGGAAGTCTCGGTTTTGCCTGCCTGACTGCACCATCTTCTCTGCACTTTTGTAGCCGCCACTTTAGTTGGCGGGGCCTGTGAAACAGGCCAAAATTCCTGCCTTCGAATGGAATCACAAGCCCTATTGATTCCTTAAAAGCATAAAAAATCATTTTTTATTATTATACTGATATATGCCTGCCGGTTTATAGTTAGCCTGTCTATTGTTATTGTCGGAGCCGGCCATGGAACACCTGCCTCTTTTTATCAGCATTGAACAACGTCCCTGCCTGGTGGTAGGCGGCGGTGCCGTGGCCGCCCGCAAGGCCCGGCTGTTGCTGTCTCGCGGAGCCAGGCTGACCGTGGTGGCCCCCGAACTCTGCCCCGAGCTGGAACAACTGCTGCCGGAGTTTGAGTGGCGGCAGGCCGAGTTTGACGAAACGCATCTGCAGGATCATTTTCTGGTGGTGGCCGCCACCAGCAGCAAGGAAGTGAACGCCCGCGTCTATCAGCTGGCCAATCAGCGCGGCATTCTGGTCAACAAGGCCGATGACAGCAAGCGCTCGGCGGTGATCTTTCCGTCCGTGGTGGAGCGCTTTCCGCTGCAGCTGGCGCTCAGCACCGGTGGCAAGGCACCCTGGCTGGCCCGCCTGCTGCGGGCTCGTATTGATGCATTACTGCCGTCACACTGGGGCGCACTGGCAGAGGTGGCCGGCCGGTTGCGGGAGCGGGTGAAAAACAGTTTTGGCAGCAGCGAAGAGCGTCGTCGTTTCTGGGCCCGGGCTCAGGATGACGGCACCCTCAATGCTTACCTGAAACACGGTAACCTGGCGGCGGCAGAGCGCTGGCTGCAGCAGGAAGCGCAGCTGCCGTCACAAGGCGAAGTGATCCTGGTGGGGGCCGGCCCGGGCGACCCGGAACTGTTGACGGTCAAGGCGCTGAACGAGCTGCAGAAGGCCGATGTGGTGCTGTACGATCAACTGGTGTCGGATGAGATCATGGCGCTGATCCGTCCTGAAGCGGAATTGATCCCGGTAGGCAAAAAGGCGGGTAATCACAGCGTGCCCCAGGATCAAATCAATCAGCTGCTGGTGGATCATGCGCTTGAAGGCAAGCGGGTGGTGCGTCTCAAGGGCGGCGATCCCTTTATGTTCGGCCGCGGCGCGGAAGAGCTGGAGACCCTGGTGGAAGCGGGCATTCGCTATCAGGTGGTGCCCGGCATTACCGCTGCCGCCGGTGCTACCGCCTATGCCGGCATTCCGCTGACCCACAGGGATCATGCTCAGAGTGCGGTATTTATTACCGGTCACTGCAAGAAGGATGGTGAAGAGCCGGACTGGGCCAGTCTGGCCAACAGCCGCCAGACCCTGGTGATTTACATGGGATTGATGCGCTCGGCGCATATTCAGCAGCGATTGATGGAGCATGGCTTAAGCGGTGCCACGCCGGTGGCGCTGATTGAGCGGGGCACCACTCAGCAACAAAAGCTGGTGCGTGGCACTCTGAATGAGCTTGGCGAGCTGGCAACTCAAGTGGAAAGTCCGGCGCTGATGGTAATTGGCTCAGTCACCTCACTGGCCGGCAAGCTGGGCTGGTTTCAGTCTCAGGCCGAGGTTGAAACCCTGCTCGATCGCGCTGTTTAAGCGCCTTTGTCCTGCTCCAGCTGGCCCAGCGGGGCCAGCAACTCCAGCACATCCGTTATATAGTCTGCCGGTGTGACTTCTGTCATCAGCGCGGCCAGCTCGTTGCCAATGCCGGTAAAACGGTAATACAGCAGCCGTACGCCTTTGCGCCGTGGGCTGAGTTTGAGCCGTCTGTCTCCCAGTATCAGGGTGAGCGGGTTGGCAGTGGTCAGCTCGCCCGACTCCAGCTCGGTCTGGTGTAATAATCCCAGTTCAAACAGCTGCATCAGGCCGGCAAAGGGCAGGCGATATTTGCCCGGAGTCAGCTTTTGCTGGCGCAGCCCCTGCCAGAGTCCTTTTTGCCGGTAACCCAGAAACAGCCGTAAATTGTCATCGCCAAAATGGCAGCCAAGCGCACTGGCCTTTTGCAGCAGCAGGGCGTCTTTTTGGGTCATACGCCGCAGGCAGGTGAGCGCCTGTACTGAACAACGGCCGGGCTGAGCAATTTCACGGGTCAGTATGCTGGCCCAGAACTGCTGCATGGCGCTGTGACGAATATTTTCTGCAAGACTCATGAAATGACTCAGCCAGTCAGGATCCGGCTCGCCCCCTACGTCGCTGCCGCATTGTTCATGAGCCAGGCGCATAATGGTTTCCAGATTCTTCTGGCGGGCGGCGTCTTCCAGCTGCTGCCGGATTCGGTAACGATCCCCAAAACTGTTGGGTGAGTCCCCGTGCAGCAAACCTGCCAGGCCTCGCTGTTCGGCCAGCTCGCGCAGTAAATGTTTACTGTTTTTTATCTTTGTATCCTGACTGAGTGTCTTGGTGATCATGAACGTCAATTCAGCTTGTTAATTATGTTTTCACCATGTTAAAATTCAGCTGCAACTTTTGAAAGGATCACCGAATGAAAAAAGACAAGTCCAGGATGACTTGGTTGCTTCTGTTCATTGGCTATGTCTCAAGCCTCGGGATCCTGGCCATCATGATATAGGGCAACCGGTTAATCTGTATACAAAAAAGGCTCGTTAAGAGCCATTTTGCCAACATTCATCAAAAACCGGCTGACCGCCACACCAATAAAAAAAGAGCACCGCAGTGCTCTTTTTTTATATCAGCAAGGCAGAATGATCAGGCCTTATTGTAACGCTCGGCGGAAGCCAGAATTTCGGCTTCAGCGGCAGCCTTGTCTTCCCAGCCTTCTACCTTGACCCACTTGCCTGCTTCCAGCTCTTTATAGCGCTCAAAGAAGTGTTTGATCTGGGCCTTGAGCAGCTCGGGCACGTCATTGATGTCCTGAATGTGCTCATATTCCTTGCTCAGCTTGCTGTGGGGAACGGCGATTACCTTGGCGTCTTCACCGGATTCGTCGGTCATTTTCAGTACGCCAACCGGACGGCAGCGGATCACTGAGCCGGGCACCAGGGGGTGAGGAGTGGGTACCAGCACGTCTACCGGATCGCCGTCCAGAGACAGAGTCTGGTTCACGTAGCCGTAGTTGCAGGGGTAGAACATGGGAGTGGCCATGAAACGATCCACAAACAGGGCACCGGTGTCCTTGTCTACTTCATATTTGATGGGATCGGCATTCTGAGGGATTTCGATTACCACATAGATATCTTCGGGCAGGCTCTTACCGGCCGGTACCAGGTTCAGGCTCATGACGTTTCCTTGTATATAGTCAGTTACGTATTTGTGAATCGAGTGTACCACCGCGGCCGCTTTGCATCTGTTATACAAATGGGTAACGGCGATGACAGGCAGGCATTATAACCGGCCTGTCGCGTGAATCACCAGAGCAGTGCCCAAAGAGCCGCCACATTGCTAGAATGACGGCACTTTTTAAACGCCGAAGGCAGTCTCATGCATATTCATATTCTCGGTATTTGCGGCACTTTTATGGGCGGGCTGGCGGTGCTGGCCCGTCAGCTTGGCTACCAGGTCACCGGCAGTGACGCCAATGTTTATCCGCCCATGAGTACTCAGCTGGAGCAACAGGGGATCACGCTGATCGAAGGCTATGATTCAAGCCAGCTCGATCCAGTGCCGGATCTGGTGGTGATCGGCAACGCCATGAGCCGGGGCAATCCTTGTGTGGAAGCCGTGCTCAACCGGCGCATTCCCTATACTTCCGGTCCGCAGTGGCTGCTTGAGCATGTGCTGCAGGACCGCTGGGTACTGGCGGTGGCCGGCACTCACGGCAAAACCACCACCTCGGGCATGCTGGCGCATATTCTGGAAGACTGCGGCCTTGCGCCCGGCTTTTTGATCGGCGGCGTGCCTGGCAACTTTGAGGTTTCTGCCCGGCTGGGTGATGCACCTTTCTTTGTGATCGAGGCGGACGAGTACGATAGCGCCTTTTTCGACAAGCGATCCAAGTTTGTACACTACCGCCCCAGCACTCTGATCCTGAACAACCTTGAATTTGATCATGCGGACATCTTTCCCGATCTGGCGGCAATCCAGCGGCAGTTTCATCATCTGCTGCGCATGGTGCCCGGCCATGGTCGTATTCTGATGCCAACACATACACCGGCGCTGGACGCGGTGAAAAACATGGGCTGCTGGAGTGAGCTGGAATATGTGGGCGAGGGGGGCCGCTGGCGCGCCGAGCTGCTGGCGGACGACGGCAGTCACTTTGCGGTCTGGCTCGATGATGAGCGGACAGGAGAGGTGAACTGGTCCTGCATGGGTCTGCATAATGTGAACAACGGCCTGATGGCACTGGCCGCCGCCCGTCATGCCGGTGTGCCTGTGGCCGAAGCCATTGCCGCCCTCTGTGGTTTTGTGTCGCCCAAACGGCGCATGGAGCAAAAAGGCGAGGTAAACCGCATTCGGGTGTGGGACGATTTTGCCCACCACCCCACTGCCATTGCCACCACCCTGGCCGGCTTGTGCGCCCGCAGCAAAGGCGGCCGGGTACTGGCGGTGCTGGAGCCACGCTCCAACACCATGAAAATGGGCATACACCAGCAAGAGCTCGCGAATTCGCTGCAACAGGCCGATGCCACCTATCTGTTTCAGCCCCCCGGGCTTGAGTGGAATTTGCAGGCCGTGGCCGATGCCTGCCCGCAAGGCCGGGTGTTTGGCGAGTTAAATGCACTGATAGCCGCTCTGGTACGCGAGGCTCAGGCCGGCGATGAGATTCTGATCATGAGCAACGGCGGTTTTGGTGGTATTCACGACAAACTGCTGGCGGTACTGGAGGTTAAACATGGCTGAGTATTCCCGACAGCAGCAGATCACTCTGGCATTAAGCGGCGCGTCCGGCGCGCCCTATGCACTGTCTTTGCTGAAATGTCTGGTAAAGGCCGGCATGCAGGTGCATTTGCTGGTGTCCAGCGCTGCCCGTGTGGTGCTGGCTACCGAGCAGGGCGAACAGTGGCCTGGCAAACCGGAGCAGCTGGCCGATTATCTGTGCGAGCGCTATCAGGCCGGGCCCGGCCAGGTTCGAGTGTATGGCAAGGAAGAATGGTTCTCGCCGGTGGCCTCCGGCTCAGGCGCTCCCCGGCGCATGGTGATCTGCCCCTGCTCCATGGGTACTGTGGCTTCCATTGCCAGCGGCGCATCCGACAACCTGATTGAACGCGCCGCCGATGTGGTGATCAAGGAAAAAGGCCAGTTGATTCTGGTGCCCCGCGAGTCGCCGTTATCCGAGATCCATCTGGAAAACCTGCTCAAACTGGCACGCATGGGCGTGACCATCATGCCGGCAGCACCGGGCTTTTATCATCAGCCCAAATCGATCGACGATCTGGTGGACTTTATGGTGGCACGGATCCTGGATCATCTGGGGCTGGATCAGGATCTGGTCAGCCGCTGGGGTTACGGATCAGAGCGAAGCTAGGACTCGGAAGCTGGAAGTAAAAACCAGTTGTCTGTAGCTACAGTGCAGTTCGTCGGCCAAAGCGCACTGCTTCTCCGGCACGCCGTGAACCCATCCATGGGGGCTCCACTGCGCCATCCATGGCGCAGAGGGCGCGGCGAAGCAGACACCCTTTGTCCTCCTCAGAATGTGCTGGGGTGACTGTATGCAGGCGATGCCTAGGTTACTCGAAGCAGCAGTGGGGATTGCCGAAGCCGACCATAAAAGGCCATGGATGGCATTTTCGAGCGTTACAGGGAAGTACTTGAAGCGTGTCGGCGGAGTGCAACCGCACTGATGCTTCGCGCTGCGTATCCGCGTTTGTGCACAGGTTTGGGAATTCCGCTAAAATACCGCTTTAATCACAGCCGGGTGCTGGCCACCCGAACGGAGCAGTAACAATGAAACACCGAGTGGATGTGCTGATCGGCACCGATGAGGTCAATGCCAGAACTCAGGCGCTGGGCGAACAGATAAACAACCACTATCAGGGCGTTGAGGAAGTGGTCATGGTGGGTCTGCTGCGGGGCTCCTGTATTTTTATGGCCGATCTGTGCCGCCATCTCACTGTGCCGGTGCGGCTCGACTTTATGACCGCCTCCAGCTATGGCAACAGCATGGACAGCAACCGGGATGTGCGCATTCTTAAAGATCTGGATGACGAAATTCACGGCAAGCATGTGTTGATCGTCGAAGACATCATCGACACCGGTTACACCCTGAGTAAGGTGAAGGAAATACTGTCTTTGCGCAGCCCGGCCTCGCTCACCATTTGCACCCTGCTCGACAAGCCCGAGCGTCGTGAAGCCCAGGTGCCGGTAGACTGGGTGGGCTTTACCATTCCCGATGAATTCGTGGTAGGTTACGGCATCGACTACGCACAACGTTACCGCAATCTGCCTTACATCGGCAAAGTGGTACCGCTGGAGTAGCGCACTCCTGTATTCCGACACTTGATTCCTTCATATGCCTGGTCCTTGCCCAGGCATATGTTTTTCGTTTGGAGAAAATATGACCAAAGCACTGGAAATTCAGGGCTTGCGCAAAACCTATGAGGGTGGTGTGGAAGCGCTCAAGGGAATAGATCTGAATGTGGAAGCGGGTGATTTTTACGCCCTGCTGGGCCCCAACGGAGCGGGAAAATCCACCACTATCGGCATTGTTTCGTCTCTGGTGAACAAGAGCGGCGGCACGGTGAAAGTGTTTGGCCACGACATAGATACTGAGCTGGAGCAGGCCAAGTCCTGCATTGGTCTGGTACCCCAGGAATTCAACTTCAATCAGTTTGAAAAAGTGCGCCAGATAGTGGTGAATCAGGCCGGCCTTTATGGTGTGGAGCGCAAGGAAGCTCTGGCCCGGGCGGAAAGATACCTGAAACAGCTGGATTTATGGGACAAGCGGGATCTGCCGGCGCGTACTTTGTCCGGCGGCATGAAGCGCCGGCTGATGATAGCCCGGGCCCTGATGCATCAGCCCAAATTACTGATCCTTGATGAGCCTACCGCCGGAGTGGATATCGAAATTCGCCGGGCCATGTGGGATTTTCTGAAAGAAATTAATGCTGAAGGTATCACCATTATTCTTACCACCCACTATCTGGAAGAGGCGGAGATATTGTGCCGCCATATCGGCATTATCGACAAGGGCCGGCTGGTGGAAAACACCACCATGAAGGGGTTGCTGGGCAAGCTCAATGTGGAAACCTTTATTCTCGATCTGGCTGCCGACTGTCGCGAGCCCTTTTTATCGGGTTTTAACTGGCAGATGACAGACGATCACACCCTGGAAGTGGAAGTAGCAAAAGAGCAGGGGCTGAATGGAGTGTTTGCTCAGCTGAATGAGCAGGGTATTCGTGTGCTGAGCATGCGCAACAAGGCCAACCGGCTGGAAGAATTGTTTGTAACACTGGTGGAGCAGGGGAGAAAAGCGTGAATACCAGACAATATTACATCGCCTTCAAAAGCATACTGCACCGGGAGATAGTGCGTTTTACCCGCATTTGGGTGCAGACCCTGGTGCCGCCGGCCATTACCATGACCCTCTATTTCGTGATTTTTGGCAACCTCATCGGCAGCCGTATCGGCGAGATGGGCGGCTATTCCTATATGGCCTTTATTGTGCCGGGTCTTATCATGATGTCGGTGATCACCAACTCCTACTCTAACGTCGCCTCGTCGTTTTTCAGCAGCAAGTTTCAGCGCAATGTAGAAGAGCTGCTGGTGGCCCCGGTGCCCACCTATGTGATTATTGCCGGCTATGTGGGTGGCGGTGTCACCCGGGGCTTGCTGGTAGGCCTTATTGTCAGTCTGGTATCGCTGTTTTTTGTGGATTTGCAGATAAGCCACCTGTTCAGCGTTATCTTTACTGTTTTTCTGACGGCTGTGCTGTTTTCTCTGGCCGGGCTGCTGAACGCCATTTTCGCCCGCTCCTTTGATGATATCAGCATTATTCCCACTTTTATTCTGACGCCGCTGACCTATCTGGGCGGGGTGTTCTACTCCATCGAGCTGCTGCCGGAGTTCTGGCAGGGCGTGTCTCATGCCAATCCTGTGCTCTATATGGTGAACGCCTTTCGTTATGGTTTTCTCGGCATCAGTGATGTGCCCCTGACCGTGGCCTACGGCATTATTATTGCCTTTATCGCTGCCTTCTACGGCGCGGCCTGGTACCTGATTCACACCGGCCGCGGCCTGCGGCACTGATCAGCAGGTGTCTGTAACGCCTGCGTAAACGGGCAAAGGGCACTGCTTCGCCGACACGCCGTGAACCCCTCCCTGGTGGCTCCGCTGCGCCCTCCCTGGCGCAGAGGGTGCGGCGAAGCAGACACCCTTTGTCCTTCTTGGACACTCGGAGCTGATTGGCAGCATGCAGGCAACGCCGATGTTGCCCGAAGCAGCAGTGGGGATTGCCGTAGCCGACCATAAAATGCCATGGATGGCATTTTCGAGCGTTACAGGGAAGTACTTGAAGCGTGTCGGCGGAGCGCAACCGCATTGATGCTTCGTTGCACGACTTTTCCGGCTCGTTTAAGCAAAAATGCAGCCAGTTGGCTGCATTTTGTTATTTACTGCGGTGAAAGCCGATAATCAGGCCAGTTGCAGCGGAATGTTCTTGCTGGTGCGCACTATGTTGTTATCGGCATCCAGATAGACCAGATTCGGGTCGTAAGAGTTTATTTGCTGCTCGCTCATGGGCGCATAGGCGCAGATGATGATGCGATCGCCCACGGCGGCCTTGCGGGCAGCGGCACCGTTCAGGGAAATCATTTTCGAGCCACGCTCACCGGCAATGGCGTAGGTATGAAAACGCTCGCCGTTCTCGATGTTATAAATATCAATCTGCTCATATTCGCGAATATTCACTGCATCCAGCAGATCCTGATCAATGGCGCAGGAGCCTTCATAATTCAGCTCGGCGTGGGTAACCCGGGCCTGATGCAGCTTGCCTCTGAGCATAATGCGTTGCATGTCCATGTTTGCTTGTCTCCGTATCGTTAGCCGAGTGTGACGACCCGGTTGTCTATCAGTCTGGCCTTGCCCAGAAAGGCGGCCATTAAAATGACCACTGCCCGGCTGTGTTCATTCAGCGGGAGCAGGGTATCGGCATCTACCATATCGATGCCATCGGTGCGAAAACCGGCGTCATTCAGCCGGGCGCTGCCATCGGCAGCCAGCTGTTCAAGGTTACGTTCGCCGGCGGTCAGCCGTTCTGCCAGCCAGTTCATGGTGGCGGCAAGCATGGGTGCCAGTGCCCGTTCGGCCTCGGTCAGGTAACCGTTGCGTGAACTCAGCGCCAGGCCGTCGTCGGCGCGTACCGTGGGCACGCCAATAATGTCTACCGGCAGGTTCAGATCTGCAGTCATTTTACGGATCAGTGCCAGTTGTTGATAATCCTTTTCGCCAAAACAGGCCACATCGGGCTGCACCAGATTGAACAGCTTGCACACAACCGTGCTGACGCCGTCGAAATGGCCCGGGCGCAGCGCCCCTTCCAGTACTTCGGAAACACCTGGCACAACGACTTTGGTCTGTTGCTGCTGACCATGGGGGTACATCAGCTCGGGGGTGGGAGTAAACACCAGCTCGGCCAGCTCACCCAGGCGTTCGCAGTCTTGCTCCAGCGTGCGCGGATAGGCATCCAGATCGGCGGCACGGTCAAACTGCAGGGGATTGACGAAAATACTGACCACGACTCTGTCGGCTTGTTCACGGGCCCGGCGTACCAGCTCCAGGTGACCATTGTGCAGGTTGCCCATGGTGGGCACAAAGCCGATGCGCAGGCCGGCGCGACGCCACTCACTGATGGTGGCTCTCAGCTGTTCTATATTACTGACCACTTGCATGGAACTTCTCTCAGTTAAAGCTGTGCTCAGGGCCGGGAAAGCGGCCTGCGGCCACCTCGGCCACATAGGTCTCGATAGCGGCCTTTACATTGCCGCTGTCAGCCAGGAAATTTTTGGTAAATTTGGGCACATAGCCGGTAGTCAGCCCCAGGGCGTCCTGCATCACCAGCACCTGGCCGTCGGTATCGGCACCGGCACCAATGCCAATCACCGGAATCGACAGCATGCGGCTGATCTCGGCCGCAAGCGGGCTGGGTACGCATTCCAGTACCAGCAGCTGAATGCCGGCGGCTTCCAGCGCTTTGGCATGATGCTTGATCTGCGCTGCCTGCTCGGCTTCACGGCCCTGCAGCTTGAAGCCGCCGAACACATGCACCGACTGGGGTGTCAGCCCCAGATGACCACATACCGGCACGCCCTGACGGGTGAGCTGCTGCACCGTCTCGGACAGCCAGTCACCTCCTTCCAGCTTTACCATATGAGCACCGGCGCGCATTAACGTTGCCGCATTGGTGCAGGCTTGCTCCGGGTTGCTATAGCTCATAAACGGCATGTCGGCGACGATGAACGCCTTTTCGCAGCCATTAGCCACACAACGGGTATGGTAAGCCATGTCATCCATGGTTACGCCAAGGGTGCTGCTTTCACCCTGCAGCACCATGCCCAGCGAGTCGCCAATTAAAATGGCGTGCACACCCGCTTGCTCAAACAGAGTGGCAAAGGTGGCGTCATAGGCAGTGATCATGGCGATTTTGTCGCCGGCCTGCTTCATGGCCCGCAGTCTGGCGGTAGTGATTTTACTCATTTTGGTTTCCTGTTACTGCTCGGACAGAGGCGTCATGCCGTTGAGCGGGCATTGCTGCAGCAGGGAGGAGAGAGTCGTGCCGCAGGGCAGGGTAAGCTCAGGGGCGAGATCTGCCAGCGGATAAAGTACAAATTCCCTTTGCTTCATGCCGTAGTGAGGAACGGTAAGACGTTGATCATTAATTTGCTGCTCTCCATAGAGCAGTATATCGAGATCCAGTGCTCTGGGTCCCCAGCGTTCATCCTTGCGAACGCGTCCTTCCCGCTGCTCGATGGCCTGCAACGCATCAAGCAGGTCGTGGGGGGAAAGGCTGGTATCAAATACTGATACGCCATTGATAAAGTCGGGCTGATCGGCCGGACCCATGGGCTTGCTGCAATACAGCCGGGAGTGACGCAGGCTGCCAGCGTCAGCCAGGGACGACAGGGCCTGCTGGGCCGCGCGAATACGGGCCAGTGGCTCATTCAGATTAGCCCCCAGGGCGACATAAACCCGTGTCACGACTCTTTTTTCCGGCGCGGGCGGCGACGCTTGCGTTTACGGCTGCTGCCTTCGTTATCGTTGCTGTTGCGCGCAGGGCGGCTCTGTTGCTGACGATCGGCGGGGTGGTGCCCCACCGGGTGGCGTTCCATGGGGTTGGCCTGCTGAAAGTCGGTCCACCAGTCGGCCAGTTCACGCAAACGCGGGTCCAGCTCGGCCCGCAGCAGCAAAAAGTCGTAGCCGGCGCGAAACTTGGGATGTTCCAGCAAGCGGAACGGGCGCTTGCCGGCGCGTTTGGTGAGCCTGTCCTGCAGCTGCCAGATATCGCGCACGACGGTACTGAAGCGACGCGGAATGGCCACGCTTTTGACCTGGCGGCTAATGACTTCGTCGGCAGCCAGCATAAAGGCATCGTGATAGCCAAGGCCGCCTTCGTTAACAAATTCCTGGGTGCGGGTTTCTACCGGGCCCCACAGCAGCGCAGCGTACAGGAAAGCAGGAGTGACCCGCTGTTCCTGAGCAATGCGTTCATCGGTGTTGGCCAGGGCCAGCTCAATAAAGCGACCATAGCGGTTGTTACCGCGGCCCATCACCTCAAAGGCTTCCGGAAACAGTGGCGCAAACAGGCCGTAGTGCTGCAGCTGACGATAGGTTTCGACACCCTGACCGGCCAGCAGCAGCTTGAGGGTTTCTTCAAACAGGCGGGCAGGCGGAATATCGGTCAGCAGTGGTGCCAGCTCTCTGATGGGCGCTTCGGTGCGCGGACTGATGGACAGCCCCAGCTTGGCGGAAAAACGCACGGCACGCAGCATGCGCACCGGGTCTTCCCGGTAACGGGTCTCCGGGTCGCCAATCAGATCAAGGCGGCGGGCTTCAAGATCTGCCAGGCCGCCGGCAAAGCCCAGCACGGTAAAGTCAGCAATATTGTAGTAGAGGGCGTTAACGGTAAAGTCGCGGCGTTCGGCATCTTCTTCGATGGTGCCGTACACGTTATCCCGCAGCAGCATGCCTTCCTTGGAGCGGGAAGACACATGCTTGCTGGTGTTCACGCTGTGGTGATGGCCGCGAAAGGTCGCCACTTCAATCACGTCCCGGCCAAACAGCACATGGGCCAGACGAAAGCGACGGCCCACCAGCCGGCAATTGCTGAACAGCCCCTTTACCTGCTCCGGTGTGGCATTGGTGGCCACGTCAAAGTCTTTGGGCTGGCGGCCCAGCAGCAGGTCGCGCACGCCACCGCCTACCAGGTAGGCTTCATAGCCCCCCTTGTTCAGGCGATAGAGCACCTTGAGGGCGTTATCACTGATTTGTTGGCGCGAAATACCATGCTGGTCGCGCGTCAGTACCACGGGTTGCAAGGGCAACGCCTCCTGTTGTCGGGTCAGCAGCTTTTTACAAAAGCCGGCAATCTGGGAAAAAATAGGACACCTCGCGAGGGTCGGGGTTGAAAAATCGGCGCACTATGATAGCGCAGGGCGCTGAAAATGCGAACTGTCGGCGCAATTCAGCTCAATATCTGGCCTCGAAGGCACTTTATTCAGCTGCCAGTTCGAAATGGCCCAGGCCAGCAATTCATCTGCACCGGCACCAAACAAGTCTGCCGGTGGCTGCTGCCCGAGAAACGTCAGGGCCTGCCACAAGGCCTCACCTGGTGCTTTTATATTCAGGGGAGGCGCATGGTTTTGCTTGGACAGCTTATTGCCCTGAAATACCGCCAGGGGTAAATGCAGCCAGTCGGGTACGGGAGCATTCAGCAAACGGTAGAGTGCAATCTGGCGCGCTGTGGGCTCCAGCAGATCGGCACCGCGCACCACTTGTGTGATGCCCGCATCCATGTCGTCAATGACCACCGCCAGGTTATAGGCATAAAAGCCGTCGCGCCGGCGCACAATAAAATCTTCTTCTGCGAGGCGCTCGTCCACGCGCACCTCACCTTGCAGCTGATCGTGAAAACCATAGACGGGGCTGAACATTTTCAACCGCACGGCGGCACCTTTTGCTGCCAGTCCCAGTTTCCGGCAGTGGCCGGTGTAGAGCCCCCCGGCGGCGGCAATCTGTTTGCGGGTACAGTGACAGTAATAGGTAAGCCCGCGGCTGGCCCAGTCATCCAGTATCTGCTGATAACGCTCATGCCGCTGGCTCTGATATACCAAGGCACCGTCCCAGTGCAGGCCAAAGGCCTCAAGGGTGCGTAAAATATCATCGGCTGCCCCCGCAACTTCCCGGGGCGGGTCCAGATCTTCAATGCGCACCTGCCATTGCCCTGCCAGACTGCGGGCCTGCAGGTAGCTGCCAAGAGCGGCAATAAGAGAGCCAAAATGAAGGGGACCGCTGGGAGAGGGGGCAAAGCGCCCTGTATAGCGGTCGGGCGCTGTGTTATTCATGGATATACTGACCGGTCAGTAACCGGCCATCTGCTTTTCCTTGATCTCGGCCAGGGTTTTGCAGTCGATACACAGATCGGCAGTGGGACGGGCCTCAAGACGACGAATGCCAATTTCCACGCCGCAGTGCTCGCAAAAGCCGAAATCGTCTTCTTCGATTTTCTGCAGGGTTTTTTCGATCTTTTTGATCAGTTTACGTTCCCGGTCGCGAGCACGCAGCTCAAGGGCGAATTCTTCTTCCTGGGCGGCTCTGTCTACCGGATCCGGGAAGTTGGCGGCTTCGTCCTTCATATGGCCCACGGTGCGATCCACCTCTTCGCGCAATTGATTGCGCCAGGCACCCAGAATTTTGCGGAAGTGCGTCTTCTGCGCTTCGTTCATGTATTCTTCGTCGGGCTTGGCCTGGTAGGGTTCAACACCGGCAATAGCCAGAATACCGAGAGATTTTTTGGTTTCGACTGCTGGCATTCTGTATCTCCTAAAAAGCAAATATTGCGCCAACCAAATTTGAGAAGCGGCTATCTATAGCAGAAAGCATAATGGCAAAGCAATTTTACCGTGCTGTTTCTGCGAAAGTGGTCTTCGTACGGCACAATCTGGCTATATAAACACCACCACCATGTCACCAAAGAGTCCATGCTTTCTTATGGTGACCCCACCAGATGGGGGCGAAGTGAGCGCTTTTCAAGTCTGGAGCCTGAAACCTTGTTACGGTTACCATTCCGTATCATTTCAACAACTATAGGTTTTATTTTGGATTTTTCCTCATCATTGGGCTGCGGGCGGCTGATTCGGCGCTATAAACGTTTTTTGGCCGATGTGCAGGCGGAGGGGCGGGAGCTGACGCTGCACTGCCCCAATACCGGCCGGATGACGGGGTGTGCCGAGCCGGGCTGGACCGTATTTTACTCCACTTCCGATAATCCCAGGCGAAAATATGCCCATACCTGGGAGCTGAGCCGCAATGATGCCGGTGATTTTATTTGCGTGAATACCAGCCGGGCCAATCAGCTGGTGGCCGAGGCGCTGAGTGAACAGCGAATTCCGGCACTGGCCGGTTATGAACGAGTGCGGGCCGAAGTGCGCTATGGCAGTGAAAACAGCCGCATTGATTTTTTACTGAGTGGCGAAGGCCGGCCCGACTGTTATGTGGAGGTGAAAAGCGTGACCCTGCATGAAGGTGGCGGGGCCGGTTTTTTTCCGGATACGCAAAGCCTGCGGGCACAAAAACATGTGCGCGAGCTGATGGAATGCGCCAAGGCCGGTCACAGAGCGGTGATGCTGTTTTGCGTGCTGCACACCGGCATTGAGCGGGTCAGCCCCGCAGAGCATCTGGATCCCAAATACGCCGCTCTGGTGCGCGAAGCCGTTGCCGCCGGCGTGGAATGCCAGGCCTGGAAGGCAACGATTTCACCAGAAGGCATGACCCTGACCGAGCCAGTACCGGTGGAGGTTTAAACACCGAAGTGTCGTTGAAAGCCGTCTGCAGGAGCGGAATAGCGCTGCGATAACCGACATTCCTGCTCCCTAGTTCCCAGTCCCTATTCCCTTTTCAAAGGCCAGCGCTTCTGGCAGTGATAAACCGGCCCCTGCGCGGTCAGCTCGGAGCGATACAGGCACAGGCTGTCCGGGCGGTAATGCAGTGGCGCTATGGGTGGTAGCGCCTCACTGGTACAGTTTCTGAACAGAGTAATATGAGGCCGGTAGGCGCGGTGGGGCTTGCCGGCACCCAAAGCCCGGCATTTCAGCTCTATGGTCTCGTATAACTTCATCAGAGAGTCAGGCGGTGCGCTTGGCCCCAGCCAGATAACGCCGGCTTTGGCAAAGCAGCCCAGCCGATCCAGAGTGAGGGCAAAGGCAGGCAGTGTCAGGCGGTCTATCTGGGCCAGCAAAGAGGTCTGCTGTTCGGGTGTGCATTGACCCATAAAATGCAGAGTCATATGGAATTGCTCGGGAGGAACGCGCCGGCCCGGCAGCGCCAGCCGGTTTTGTAATAATGTCAGCTCAGGGGCCAGCTGCTGGGCGGCGAAGGCCAGAAACAGGCGATTGTTCGTTTCAGTCATACCGTTGCTTTTTGATCGCCTTTTGATCGTATGTTATGGCCGCGGTATTGCAGTGCATCGGCTGCCGGAAGCGGTCTGGCGAACAGAAAGCCCTGGCCATGATCACAGCCGGCAGCAGCAAGAAATGCCATTTGCCATTCTGTTTCTATGCCTTCTGCTACCACCATCAGGTCGAGCTTGTGCACCATGGCGGTAATGGCTTCTACCATTTGTTGATCCACCAGGCTGGTTTCCAGATCCTTGATGAACAAGCGGTCAATTTTGAGGGAGTTGAACGGCAGCTGGCGCAGTTGCGACAAGGAGGAATAGCCGGTGCCAAAGTCGTCAATAGAGATGCGAATGCCGAGCTGTTGCAGCTGGTTAATCAGCGTCATGGCCAGCTCCACATTTTCCATCAGCATGGATTCGGTAATTTCCAGTTCCAATAAATAGGGAGGCACCTTCAGGTGTGCCATTATTCGCTCTATCTTGCAGGCGAGATCCGGCTCTCGTAGCTGGCAGACACTCAGGTTGACGGCAACGGGTCTGACCGGCACGCCATGTTGGTACTGCTGCCGAATAAACTCGCAGGCGGCTTCAATCACCCAATAGCCGACAGGGACAATCAGGCCGGTTTGTTCAGCGATATCGATAAAACTGCCTGGGGCCAGCAGACCTCTTTCAGGATGCTGCCAGCGAATTAATGCTTCAAATTTTATGTTTTTGCCGCTGGTCAAAGACACTATGGGCTGAAACATCAGCACAAATTCCCGGCGTTGCAGAGCCCGTCGTAACTCATCTTCCAGCACCATGGCCTGCAGCGCCTGCTCCTGCATAACGCTGTTATAGAAGGACAGCTGATTCTTGCCTGCCCGCTTGGCGTTATACATGGCCAGATCAGCATTGCGCAGTAACTCGCTGCTACTGCTGCCGTCATCAGGAGCCATGGTAATGCCGATGCTGGCACTGATGGTTGCCTCGTGCTGCCCCAGGTTTACCGGTTGGCTCAGGGTGCTGATAATCTTTTCGGCTACCTGGCGGGCATTATCGGCATTTTCTATGTTGAGCAGAATCACTGCAAATTCATCGCCACCCAGCCGTCCGATGATATCGGCTTCCCGTACTGCTTCTTGCAGACGGTGCCCCACCATCACCAGCAAGCGGTCACCGTCTTCATGGCCGGTGGAGTCATTGATGCGTTTGAAATCATCCAGATCCAGATACATCAGCGCCAGGCATTCACCCTTGCGGTGGTTGTGAAAAAGGGCCTGATCCAGCTTTTCGGTCAGGAAGCGACGATTAGCCAATCCGGTAAGCTCGTCGTGAAAAGCCAGGTGTTCCAGCCGGTTGGTTTGCTGTTTTACCAGGCTGCGCAAGCGTTCAGGCTCACGTAAGATGCGATGGAGTAATAAAGACATAATGGCAGCAAGCAGCAGACTGAAGCCGGCCCCGGTGATCACGGGCTGAACAAAGCTGACCGGACGACTCATGGTCAGAGTCCATTCACCATTGGGCACTTGAATGGTACGCGTAATTTGCAACGGTGTCAGCGGGGCGTCAGTGCGGGCAAAAATATCGGTGCTGCCGGTATCGGGGTGCTGGCGTGACAGGGTATAGGTGTAGTGTTTTTGTGCCAGCGTCCCCAGCTCTGTGACTGCCAGCAAATCATCCAGGTGGATCAGGGCCGTTACAAAACCCCAGAACTCCTCACGGCCATTTTGATCAAGAAAAACAGGATTGCGCCCTACCAGGCCCACACCACCCTGCACCAGCGGGAAGGGACCGGCCAGAGTCAGCTTTTTGCTGTTGACGGCCTGCCAGGCTTCTTTGCTGCGCTGGTCACTGAACAGCAGATTATGACCAATGCCCTGCTCATTACCATGCAGTGGATAGACTTGCTCGGTTGTACCGTCTGGTGCCAGCTGTAATGCAGACACACCACCCAGAGAATCCATGACTTCTCTGGCAAACTTGTTGAAGTCATGAAACTCTCCGTTACTGCGGCGTACTTCCTGAGCAAGAATATAGGTAGACGACAGCGCCTGCGTCAGGCGGCGCTCCAGTGATGAGGCCTGAGCACTGGCGACTTCCTCTACCAGCAGCAGCTGCTCTTTACGATCTGCCTGCAGCCTAAGGTGCGTATAAAACAGGCCAACAGAAAAAATGCAGACAAACGTCAGCAGCGTATAAAAAATGCTAAGCCGGGCTTTAAACATAACAGCTGCCGGCGCAGATCCGTGAAATTGCTGGTGGTAAAAACCAATGCATGGGCAACAAGCTCCGTCTGGTTACCGATAAAATACTATACACAATTTTACGCCCGGGTTTTGCGAGAGTGTTGCGCTGGCGCAAATTTCATTCCTGCAGACCTTTTGGCACAATAGCCGGGTTTAATGCCAGCCGAGTAACGCCGTGAACCAGCTACCCATAACCCAGGTCCTGCCGCAATTGCAACAAGCCCTTGAGGCCAGCCAGATAATTATTGAAGCACCACCCGGTGCCGGTAAGTCTACCTGGCTGCCGTTGTGGCTGTTGCAGCAGCAGATGACTGAAGGGCGCATTATTATGCTGGAACCGCGCCGGCTGGCGGCCCGTTCCATTGCTCAATATCTGGCGGCTCAGCTGAATGAGCAGCCCGGGCAGACGGTAGGCTATCGCATGCGTGGTGAAAGCCGTATTGGTAAGCAGACCCGGCTGGAAGTCGTGACCGAAGGAGTGCTGACCCGCATGCTGCAGGCTGACCCGGAGCTGAACGGGGTTGGACTGCTGATTTTTGATGAGTTTCACGAGCGCAGCCTGCAGGCGGATCTGGCACTGGCCTTTGCCCTGGAGTGCCAGGCGCTGCGCGATGACCTCAAGATTATGGTGATGTCGGCCACCCTGGATGGCCTGGCCCTTGATGCTTTGTTGCCCGAGGCCGCGCTGGTGGTAAGCCAAGGCCGTAGTTTTCCGGTGGCGCTGGAATACCGCCCCCGCAACCTGCATACGCCCCTGGAAGAAAGCCTGGGCCGGGCCGTGCTGGATGCGTTCAGCCGTGAGCAGGGCAGCCTGCTTGCCTTTTTGCCCGGCGAGCGGGAAATTCGCCGGTCTGCAGAGTGGCTGAATGAGCGCTTGCCCGATGATGTGGAACTCAGACCCTTATATGGTCGTCTTTCCCTTGCGGAGCAACAGGCAGCCATAGCGCCAGCCCAAGAAGGCCGGCGCAAGCTGGTGCTGGCCACCAATGTGGCAGAAACGTCGCTCACCATTGAAGGTATTACCCTGGTCGTGGACTCGGGGCTGGAGCGCCAGGCCCGTTTTGACCCTGAGTCGGGTATCACTCAGTTGCACAGCCGGCTCATCGGCCAGGCCTCGGCCACTCAGCGGGCCGGCCGTGCCGGCCGGCTGCAGCCGGGCACCTGTATTCGGCTGTGGAGCCGGGAGCAGCAGGAACGGCTGGACCCGCGGCGGCCGGCAGAAATAGAGCAAAGCTGCCTCAGTGGTTTTTTACTGGAGTGTGCCGCCTGGGGGGCCCAGCCAGAACAGTTGCCTTTGCTCACGCCGCCGCCGGCCTCCTTGCTGGCGGCGGCGCAGCAGCAGCTGGAAGTGCTGGGATTACTGACCGGCACTCAGCTGACGCCACTGGGCCGGCGGGTCTGGCAGCTGGGCTGTGAGCCCTGGCTGGGGCAGTTGTTGCTGACTGCACTGGCGTGGCAGCAGCAGGGCCATAAGGGCGCGCTGGCCGATGGCGTCTGGCTGCTGGCGCTGCTGGAAGAAAACCGGCTCGGAGATAGCCCCCTGTCCGGACAAATACTGGCGGGCAAAGGCCGCATCAGGGCCAGTGCCCGGCGCTGGTTTGAACGAATAAAGCAGCCAATGAGTGAGCCCGAAGGCACTTATGTGGGCGTTTTGCTGGCCAACGCCAGACCAGAGTGGCTGGGGCAGTTGCGCGGCGGGCGTCGCTACGGTCTGGCCGGCGGCCTGAGTGCCGATTTGCCCGAAGGCAGCCCGCTTACCGGCAAAAGCTGGCTGGCGGTGGCGGCACTCAGCCGGAGCGAGCGGGGCGTGTTTGTGCAGGCTGCTGAACCGGTGGAGCTCAGTCAGCTTCAGTCGTTGTTACCGGAGCGTTTCAGTGAGCGGGAGCAACTGGAGTGGGATGCTGATGCCGACAGGGTGCGGGCCGAGCGACAGCGATGTTTTGGCAGACTGGTGCTGCAACGGACGCCGTTGAGTTCGGTCAGCCCGGAACAAAAGGCGCAATGTTTGCTGCAGGAAATACAAAAACGGGGCTGGGCGGCGCTACCGCTGAACGAAAAAGCCGAACAAACCTGGCTTCGCATGCAGCTCGCCGGACAAAAACTGGCCGATAAAGGCTTTATGGAATGTGATGAAACCGCCTGGCTGGCCGATGCCGAGCAGTGGCTGGCCCCTCACCTGCACGGCCTTGGCCGCTGGAGTGAGCTTGGCAAGCTCGACTGGCACGGCATTTTACTGAGCCGGCTGGACTGGCCACAGCGGCAATTGCTGGATACTCTGCTACCCAGCCAGCTTGAACTGGCCACCGGCACCAAAGCAGCGATTCGCTACCGGAAACAGGAAGATCCGGTTTTGCCGGTAAAGCTGCAGGAAATGTTCGGGCAACCCGGTTCTCCGCTGCTGGCGGAAGGCCGGGTGCCACTGCTTCTTGAGCTGTTGTCACCGGCGCGCAGGCCGCTGCAGCTGACCCGGGATCTGGCTGCCTTCTGGGCCGGTGCCTATGACGATGTAAAAAAAGAAATGCGCGGACGCTACCCCAAACACCCGTGGCCCGATGATCCCGCCAATACGGCGCCGACCCGGTACACCAAAAAACGAATGAATCACTGACTATGGCAAAAAAGACAACCCGTAAATCCCGCAAAAAGCCGGTGAAAAAACAGCGCCGCTTTGGCTGGGGACTCATGCTCAAGCTGGCCCTGGTAGGGACAGTATTAATGGGCATTTTCGGCATTTATCTGGACAGCCAGGTGCGCGCCCGCTTTGAAGGACAGAAGTGGTCGCTGCCAGCGCTGGTCTACAGCCGGCCGCTGGAGCTGTTTCCGGGGCAGAAGCTGTCTCATGCCCAGATGCTGCGTGAACTGCAGATGCTGAATTATCGCAAGGTGGCCAGCCCTTCGCGGCCCGGTGAATATGCGGTGAGCCGTAACCGTATTGAAATTCATCGCCGGCCGTTCAACTTCTCTGATGGTGCCGAGCAGGCCCGTACTTTGCTGCTGAGCTTTGACGGCCAGCGTCTGAGCCGCATGCAGAATCCGGATAACGGCCGCGAACTGGGTTATGCGCGCATGGATCCGGTGCTGCTTGACCGGCTCAATGTGGACGAACGGGAAGACCGGCTGCTGGTGCGTCTGGATCAGGTGCCCGAGCTGCTGGTGCAGGCGCTGATCACGGTGGAAGACAGAGACTTCTATCAGCACGATGGCGTGTCGCCGCTGGCGATATTGCGGGCCCTGGTGGTCAACATCAAGGCCGGCCGCACCGTGCAGGGCGGCAGTACCCTGACTCAGCAGCTGGCCAAGAACTTCTTCCTCAGTCAGGACCGCAGCCTGTGGCGCAAGGTTCAGGAAGCCTACATGGCACTGATCATCGATTTTCGCTACGACAAGGACGAAATTCTTGAAGCCTATCTGAATGAAGTTTATCTGGGGCAAAACGGTGCCAAAGGGGTTTATGGCTTTGGTTTGGCCAGTTATTTTTATTTCGGCCTGCCCATCAACGAGCTGAATCCGGATCAGATGGCGCTGCTGGTGGCGCTGGTAAAAGGACCTTCTTTTTACGATCCCTGGCGTAACAGTGAGCGGGCCCGTGATCGCCGGGATCTGGTGCTGCGGCTGCTGGCCAATGAAGGTCATATTGACCGCCAGACCTATGAGCAGGCCAGCAGCCGGGATCTGGGGCTGATTGAGCGTGGCCGTATGGGCTATGGCCGCACTCCGGCTTTTATGGGGCTGCTGAAGGACGAGCTCAACACCCGTTTTGGTGCCGGCTTTCTCAATCAGAACGGCCTGCGTATTTTTACCAGTCTGGATCCCATCGCCCAGCATACTGCTGAGCAGGCGGTGGCCGAGCAGATAAAGCAGCTGCGTGCCAATACCAAGCGCCAGGATCTGGAAGCGGCCATGGTGGTGTCAAACTGGCGCAAGGGGGAAGTGAGTGCTGTTGTGGGCGGAGCCGATCCGGCCTTTGCCGGCTTTAACCGGGCGCTGTCAGCCCGTCGCCAGATAGGCTCGCTGATTAAGCCGCCTGTGTATGCGCTGGGTCTGGAAAACGGCTATCGTCTGTCCAGCCCGCTTAAGGACGAACCCGTTACCCTGCGCAGTGAAGGCGGACAGGTATGGCGGCCCAAAAACTACGATCGCCAGTATCGCGGCAGCGTGCTGCTGGTGGATGGTCTGGCCAAATCCCTGAACGTGCCCACGGTGAACCTGGGGATGGCAGTGGGTCTGGATAAAATAGTGGACGGACTCAAGCGCATGGGCGTAGAGCAGCCGGTGCCGCCTTATCCTTCCATGCTGCTGGGCACGCTGGAGCTGACCCCGCTGGAAGTCAACCAGCTGTATCTGACTCTGGCTAATCAGGGGTTGTATCAGCCGCTGACGTCTATTCGGGCCATTCAGGACGAAAAGGGCGAGCTGATTTATCAGCACACTGCCAAGGCCACTCAGGTGCTGGACCCTCAGGCCGGTTATCTGGCGCTTTATGGTATGACCCGGGTAGTGGGCGGTGGTACCGCGGCCCATCTGGCGGCCCGTTTTCCTAACCGGATCATGGCGGGTAAAACCGGTACTACCAATGACTTGCGGGATGCCTGGTTCTCCGGACTGGATAACGAAGAGCTGGTTACCGCCTGGGTGGGCCGGGACGATAACGGCGTGACCGGCCTGACCGGTGCCAGCGGTGCCCTGCGCATTTACAGCCGCTATCTCGATGGCCGTGGCGTTGACTCTTTACAGCTGTCGCCGCCGGCGGGTATTGATCAGGTCAACTTTGCCCTGAGTGACGGCCAGCCTGCCGACCCCCGTTGTGAGCAGACCCGGCTATTGCCGGCCCGCACCAGTGGTCTGCCGCCGATACGCGGCTGTCAGCCGTCCATGCCTGAGCTGCCCAGCGGAGAGCAGGTGGGCGACTGGCTGCGGGATATTTTTAACTTTGCCCGCTGATGATAATAAGCTGAGTAAATAAGGGGGAGCCACTGTGCTCCCCCTTATTGTTGATGCCGGCGCAAACGGGTGAAAGCCACCGTCTCCGTATATGCTGAATAGAGAGACGGAGGGAAGCGCTATGTTTGCTTTTCATCATGTAACGTTAAATGTGCGTAATCTGAATGCATCAGAAGGGTTTTACAAAGGGCTGGGGTTTGAGCCTGATTACCGCTGGCAGGATGAGCAGGGCGAGCTGCAGATTTGTCATCTTCGTCTGGGGCAGGCGCGGCTGGAGCTGTATTGTTTTCGCCCTGAAGAAGAGCCGGATCTGGGCGCTTTGCCGCCCTGGGCGCAGAGCCATAGGCTGGGGCTGAGACATTTTGCCCTGCAGGTTACTGATCTGGATGATGCCTTAAGCAGTTTGCACGGGGCCGGCTTGCTGGCCGATAAACCAACGCCGGTGCCGGGTCAGACCTGTGCCCGCTATGTATTTATTATGGATCCCGACGGCAACAGCGTGGAGTTGCTGGAAGCACCGCTGGTGGAAATACAGCGGCCGGCGTAAGCAGAATGGATATTTGAGACTTCTGAAGCTGTGCTCATATTCAGCGAAGCAATGGCAGGGATTACCGTAACCGACCGTCAAATGCCAGGGATGGCATTTGCCGAGCGCTACATGGATGTACTTGCAGCGTGTCGGTGGAGGTAACCCTGCCGTTGATTCGTGGTGAAGACGGCTCGGTACTAGCCTTTAGCTCTTGAGCGCGGCAAAGGCCTTGTCGGCGGCGGCCAGGGTGTCGGCAATTTCCTGCTCACCGTGGGCCAGCGACATAAAGCCGGCTTCAAAGGCGCTGGGTGCCAGATAAACACCGTTATCCAGCATCAGGTGGAAGAAGCGTTTAAAGGCGTCCAGATCGCAGCGGGTGACCTGCTCATAGCGGCTGATGTTTTTTTCTTCGGTAAAGAAGAAGCCAAACATGGCACCCACCCGGGTGGTGGTAAAGGCAATACCGTGCTTGTCGGCGGCCGCCTGCATGCCCTCAACCAGAGCCTGAGTTTTCTGCTCCAGCGCCTCATACACACCGGGCTTGCCGATGGCATTCAGAGTAGCCAGACCCGCCGCCATGGCCACCGGGTTCCCGGACAGGGTACCGGCCTGATACACGGGGCCGGTAGGTGCCAGATGTTCCATCACATCGCGACGGCCACCAAAGGCACCCACGGGCATGCCGCCACCGATGATCTTGCCAAGGGTGGTGAGGTCGGGCTTGACGCCAAAGCGCTGCTGAGCACCGCCGAGCGAAGCGCGGAAGCCACACATGACTTCATCAAAAATCAGCAGGGCACCAAACTCGTCACAGATGGCGCGCAGGCCTTCCAGAAAGCCGGGGGCAGGCGGAATACAGTTCATGTTCCCAGCGACCGGCTCCACGATAATACAGGCGATGTCGGCAGGAGCGGCCTCAAAAGCGGCGCGTACCGAGTCCAGATCGTTAAAGGTGCAGGTCAGGGTGTGTTTGGCAAAGTCGGCGGGCACGCCCGGTGAATTGGGCTGACCCAAAGTCAGAGCGCCGGAGCCGGCTTTTACCAGCAGGCAGTCGGCGTGGCCGTGGTAACAACCTTCAAACTTGAGAATTTTGTCACGGCCGGTGTAGCCCCGGGCCAGACGAATGGCACTCATGGTAGCCTCGGTGCCGGAGTTTACCATGCGCACCTGCTCCATGGACGGTACCAGCTGGGAAACTTTCTCGGCCATGGTCACCTCAACGCCGGTGGGGGCACCAAAGCTAAGGCCACGGGACACGGCTTCAATCACGGCATCTTTGACTACGTCAGCATTGTGGCCCAGTATCATGGGGCCCCAGGAGCCGATGTAATCGATATAGCTGTTACCGTCCACGTCATACATGCGGGCACCGTCGGCGCGCTCAATAAAACGGGGGGTGCCGCCCACACCGCTGAAGGCGCGAACCGGAGAGTTTACACCGCCGGGAATAAAGCGGCGGGCCTGGTTAAAGAGTTCGTCAGACTTGGACATGCACAAAATCCTTGGTGGTTGTGGTCGAGTGTGGTGCCGACTATAGCAAAATCTGCTCAGGCCGAGAATCGGCCCCGGTCGCACAATACTTGAACTGTTTAGTCGGGTATCGGATAATTTTGCAGAACACCATATATAAAGAGGTAGTGATGAGCGAAGCAGTCCCCTTGCCGATCCAGATGAGCGATGCGGCAGCCAACAAGGTAAAAGCCCTGATCGCCGAAGAGGAAAACCCGGATCTGAAGCTGCGGGTTTATATTACCGGCGGCGGCTGCTCCGGCTTTCAGTACGGCTTTACCTTTGATGAAAAAAGCAATGACGGCGACACCGTGATTGAAAAGAACGGCATCATCATGGTGGTAGACGCCATGAGCCTGCAATATCTGGTGGGCGGTACCGTCGATTATATTGAAGGTCTTGAGGGCTCCCGCTTTCTGGTAACCAATCCCAATGCCACCAGCACCTGTGGTTGTGGCTCTTCCTTTAGCATCTGAGGCTGAATATGTCCCTGTTTGACTGGTTTGGCGGTGGTGCCAGCAAGGCGGCCGAAGCGGCACCGGCTGTACAGAGCCCGGAAAAGCTGGCGCTGTATAAAAAAGAGTGGTGCCCCTTTTGTCAGAAGGTGAGCGCGGTAGTGCGCGAGCTGGATCTTGAGCTTGCCGAATATGACACCAATAACCCCGAGCACCTGCAGGCGCTGATGGCCGGTGGCGGCCAGCGTATGGTGCCCTGCCTGCGCATTGAACAGGAAAACGGTGACTATTTCTGGCTGTATGAATCGGCAGATATTGCCGCCTACCTGCGCCTGCACTTCGGCAAGGCATCATGAGCGATGACTTTGTGCTCCATGAGCGCCTGGCCGCCGACTGCGTGGTGCTGGGCGACCTGCCGTTAAGCCGGGTGCTGCTGGCCAAAGACGGCCGCTATCCCTGGCTGATTTTAGTGCCCCGTTATGCCGAATTGCGGGAAATTCATCACTTGAGCGAGGCGGATCAACAGCAGCTGATGCGTGAGTCCTGTGCGCTGGCGCAATTAATGGAACAGTCGCTGTCACCCGATAAGCTGAATGTGGCCGCACTCGGCAATATGGTGCCTCAGCTGCACCTGCACCATGTTGCCCGCTTTACCACCGATGACGCCTGGCCAGGCCCTGTCTGGGGGCGTTTTGAGGCCTTGCTCTATGATGATCTTGAGGCCGAAGCTGCCCGCTGGTGTGAACGGTTGGCTGCACTGCCGGACTTTGTCGCTGCTTAATAAAAAACGGCCCGCCAATGCGGGCCGTTTTTGTATCAGTTCTTCGCCAGCATCACATTGCCGACACGAGTCAGCTGGGCCAGCAGCTGGTTAGCCCTGGGCTTGAACCGGGCCAGTTCGGCAGTGGGCAGTTTGGCGGCCTGAGGCAGCTTCACCGTCTTGGGATCCTTGTGCACGCCGTTAACCAGAAACTCATAATGCAAATGCGGGCCGGTGACCCGGCCGGTGGCCCCGAGCGTTCCGATTTGCTGCTCCTGCTTTACCCGCTGACCTTTTTTAACCATGCGTTTATGCAGATGCAGATATTTGGTCACATAAGTACTGTCGTGGCGAATAAACACATAGTTGCCGTTAAAGCGGTTATAGCCAGACTCGGTCACGACACCGCTGCCGGCGGCCATTATCGGCGTGCCGGTGCGTGCTGCATAGTCTATGCCTCTGTGCGGCCGCACCTGACCGGTGACCGGATGCAGCCGGCGGGGGTTAAAGTTGGAGCTGATATGGGTAAAGTTCACCGGTGCCCGCAAAAAGCTTTTACGCATGGCGCGGCCTTCCGGTGAATAGTAGTTGCCGTCTTCATGACGCACAGCGCGATAGACCTTGCCCTGATTCACAAATTCGGCGGCAAGAATGTCGCCGCTGCCTACCCTCAGCCCGTCTTTGTACTGCTCTTCAAACAGCACGGTAAAATAGTCACCTTCGCGAATATCCAGCGCAAAGTCGAGATCCCATGCAAACATGCCGGCCAGGCTCATAATTTGACTGGCGCTGAGGCCAGCAGTCTTGCCGGCATTCCAGAAGCTCGAGCTGACTCTGCCCTGGGCAAACCGGCTGCGGCTTTCCAGACTGGCACTGTGAATACGGCTGCTCAGTCCCTTGGCACCTTTGGTGATTTCCAATGTGCGGGCGGCGTCCAGAGAATAGAGCAGGGCGGTAAATTCATTATTGCGGTTGTAGCGAAATGTGAGTTTGTCACCGGGATGCAGTGACTGCAGGGCCTTCGCTTCTTCAAGCTGGCTGAGCTCGTGCAGCAATGCAGAGGGCAGGCCCTGACGGGAAAAAATCAGCGACAGCGCATCACCGGACTTTACCTGAACTATTTGCTCCTGAGCATGACGGCGAGACTCATTAAAAGGAATATTCTCGACTTCCAACGCCAGAGGATAACGCTCGCCAGCCACAATGAGGGCATCGGTTTGCTCAGCTATCGCCCGGCTGGCAACGGCCTGTTCACTGGGCAACATGGCCAGTATGCCCATACCGATACCAAGGGCAAAAATGGCAATACGATGTCGACGGGGTAAATTATTCAGCAGTTTAATCACAGGCATGCTCGGCTCTTCCCTGAAAACTGGCAAAAATTCTACAGTCTTTCCAATTTCTTCGCCATTCCAGTAATATGGCTTGCTTAACTAAATTATATTGCCTGATCCCTTTTTGTGCCCCGGCAAAGCGCCAGAGGGTGCCTCAGGCTTGCCAACAGGAGTGTAGTTGTCATGTCCCAGCTGGAAGCGGCGCTGGCGGAAATTAAACGTGGTGCCGAAGAGATACTGGTTGAAGAAGAGCTGATTGCAAAGCTGAAGGAAGGTCGCCCGCTACGGGTAAAACTGGGTATGGATCCCACCGCGCCGGATATTCATCTGGGTCATACCGTGATCCTTAACAAGCTGCGTCAGTTTCAGGATCTGGGCCATCAAGTATTGCTGCTGATTGGTGACTTTACCGCTCAGGTAGGCGATCCGTCCGGCAAAAACACGACCCGCCCGCCGCTGACTGCCGAGCAGGTGGCCGCTAATGCCAAAACCTATGCCGAGCAGGCATTCAAGGTGCTGGACCCGGCGAAAACCGAGATAGTGTATAACTCCAGCTGGCTGAGTGAACTGGGTGCCACCGGCATGATTCGTCTGGCTGCCCGTCAGACAGTCGCGCGTATGCTGGAACGGGACGATTTTAAGAAACGCTATGCTTCCGGCCAGTCCATTGCTATTCATGAATTTATGTACCCGTTATTGCAGGGCTACGATTCAGTGGCACTGAAGGCCGATATTGAGCTGGGAGGAACCGATCAGCGCTTTAACCTGCTGATGGGACGTGAGCTGCAGAAAGACGAAGGTATGACGCCTCAGGTGGTGCTGACCATGCCGTTGCTGGAAGGCCTGGACGGCGTCAAGAAAATGTCCAAGTCGGCAGGCAACTACATTGGTGTGGACGAAGCTCCCAATGAAATGTTCGGCAAAATCATGTCGCTGTCCGATGAGCTGATGTGGCGCTATTTCGAGCTCTTGTCCCGTCGTAGTCTGGACGAGCTGGCCGCCCTCAAGCAGGAAGTAGCCGACGGTGCCAACCCGCGGGATACCAAGATTTTGCTGGCCAGAGAAATTATCACCCGCTACCACAACGAAGCAGCTGCCGAACAGGCTTATCAGGACTTTGTGCAGCGGTTTCAGAAAAACGCCATTCCTGACGATCTGCCGGAAGTGACCCTGAATGCCGGTGCCGACGGCATGGGCATTGCAAATTTGCTGAAAGACGCCGGTCTGGTGGCGTCCACCTCCGAGGCTCTGCGCATGATCAAGCAGGGTGCGGTAAAAGTGGACGGTGACAAGCTGGAAGACAGCAAGCTGCAGGTACTGCCCGGTCAGGCGGTATATCAGGTAGGCAAGCGCAAGTTTGCAAGGGTCACCGTGGCCTGAGTCTGAGGCTTTAACGCTAAAAAAGGCAGCTCATTGAGCTGCCTTTTTGTTTTCCTCACCGCGTCAGCGAGAACACCGGCAACGACAGGTGCCAGCGAATGGCGGCAACCCTGAGTATAAAGGTGCCCAGCATGCCCAGGGCGGTGGCCAGCAGGGTGGGCAGGCCCAGCGCCAGAGTACCGGTGTAGAGAATGCCGCCCAGAATACAGGCGGTGGCGTAGATTTCCCGTTGCAGCACCATGGGCACTTCCCGGGCCAGCACGTCCCGAATCATGCCGCCGGCCACCCCGGTGATCACGCCCATCACCACCGCCACCATGCCCGAGGTGCCATGGCTCAGAGCCTTGTCGGCACCAATCACGGTAAACACCGCCAGGCCAAAGGCATCGGCCAGAGGCAACATATACCAGGGCAGCCGGCGGGGCAGGCGAACTATATAGAGTCCCAGCATGGCCGTGCCCAGAATGACCCAAAGATAAAGGGTATCCGCTACCCAGAAAACTTGCTCGGCCCCGATAATAAGGTCCCGTATGGTGCCACCGCCAATAGCGGTGACGGCTGCCAGTACGATGACGCCAAAGCCATCCATGCGCAAACGGCCTGCAACCAGAATGCCCGAAAAGGCAAACACGGCGGTGCCGAATAAATCACTCCAGTAAAATACCGAATCAACCAGGGGCAGCAATTGTCTTTACCTCAACAAAAAAGGGCCGCCATTGTATAGAGGCGGTATGAGGAACTCAATTCGCCTTCTGTCTGTGTTGACGAACCAGATCCAGCTGCTGGCAAAGCCCGGCAATGCCGCCGGGAGTGCGTGGAGTAAAGCGGTGCAGAGTGTCCACATCCATAGTGAACAGCTGGTTTTGTTGTACGGCAGCAAGCTCTGGCCAGTCTTTCCAGCGCTGCAGAGCAGACAGGTTCCGGGCCAGAATCACGTCCGGATTTTGTGCCAGCACAAATTCTGCATCAATTTGCGGATAGGGCGTGGGACTGTCGGCGGTAATACTGTCTCCGCCGCACAGGCTGACCGCCTGGCCCATCCAGGTATGCTGGCTGGCCGACATCAATGGCACTTCGTTCAGCTGATAAAACAGTCTGACCGGCGCTGCTTCTTGATAGCGCTGACGCAGGGCGGCAAGGCGGTGCCGATAATGTTCTGCCACCTGCTGAGCCTGCTGCTCATGGCCGGTGAGCCGGCCAAATCTGAGCAGCTCGTCACTCAGGTCATCCAGTTGTTTGGGCTCGGAATAGGCTACCGGTATACCCAGTTGCACCAAGGGAGCCACCTGCAGCGACTGCGCGCTTTGCCAGGCGATAATCAGATCCGGCTCCAGTGCCAGCACTTGCTCCAGATTAATGGAACGGTAATTGGCAATGTCGGGAAGGGCAGTGGCGGCCTCGGGATAATCACTGGCCTCATCCACTCCCACCACCTGTTCGCCGGCACCAATGGCAAACAGTATTTCGGTAATATGCGGGGCCAGACTGATAATGCGTTTTGCCTCTCCGTAGGCCAGCGCCGGTATCAGCACTAACAGCAGCAGTAATTTAGCCATAAAGCAGCGGCACCAGAGTCAGGGTCCAGCCAATGGAGAGCCAGAACAGTAACGCCAGAGCCAGCCGCAGCAGCAGCCCGCGGGCCTGATCAGAACGCAGCTGATTGCCGCTGCCCAGCTTGGGGTAATACTCGGTGGCCTGAGTGTAACGTCGTGGCCCGCCCAGGCCAGCATTCACGCCAGCAGCGGCGACTGCCAGCAGCCGGCCGGCGGCAGCAAAGCCCCACAGGCTGCCTTTGGCCCAGCCACGGACTGCCCGGCGGGAGCCGGGATAAATCAGCAGGGTCAGTGCCAGCATATGAAATGGCAGCCAGGCCATAGCACGGTACAGCGCCGAGGGCAGAGTGCCAAAGGCGCGCCAGTCATTCAGCTTGCATGGCCAGGCCTGTACCGCCAGCCGCAGCAGGGCAAAGGTCAGCGCCGCATAAATGCCTCCGGCCAGATACCAGCAGGCCAGGGCAAAATCCCCGGCCAGCCGCAGCACCGCCACTTCCGCCGCTGCCTTGCGCAGCCCCAGCTCGGAGAGGGCATCGGTCTGGCGCAAACACAGAGGGGCCAGAGTTAACTGGGCCAGATTGCGTTGTTCAGCTATCTGTTTAAGCGTTTGCGGCAGCCGCCGGCTGATCCGGCCCGCATCCAGGCAGGCCCACAACAACAGCACATCCAGTAACTCGGGCCAGGGGGCCAGCTCGGCAATGGCCCACCAGGCGGCCAGCAGCGGCAGCAGCACCACCAGCCATAGCCCCATCCCTGCGGCTTTCAGGTAACCCTGGCTGTAGCCGGATTTGTTCAGCCGCCGGCCCAGGCTTGTCAGCCCTTGGGTGAGCAGCGGCTGCAATTTGTCGGCAGGCTGCAGCAGGCTGAGCAGCAGTGCCAGCGTCAGCAGGCTGAGAGGGTGTTCCAGCAGAAACGTCATGGCTTAGCCGGGCAGACGCTGTACCATGGCCTTGACCATGGCCGAAGAGTGGCGTGCCGCCACGTCCAGAAAGGCTTCAAAGGATTCGGCTTGCTCCTTGCCGGCAATGTCCGACAGGGCACGCACCACCACAAAGGGCACCTTGAACTGATGGCACACCTGAGCAATGGCACCGGCTTCCATTTCGCAGGCCTTCATGGCCGGAAACTCGGTGACCGCCTTGTTCAGCTGCTCTTCCCGGTGCATAAACTGATCGCCGGTACAGATAAGGCCGACGGCGGAATTGATGTTATCCTGGCCGGTGAGGCATTCCCGGGCCAGTTCAATCAACGCCGGATCGGCGGTAAAGGCCGGCGGCTGCTGGGCCATCTGCCCCATTTCGTAGCCAAAGGCGGTCACGTCCACATCGTGAAAGCGCACCTCGCTGGATACCACCACATCGCCCACATGCAGGGCCGGATCAAAGCCGCCGGCGGAGCCGGTGTTGATCACGCACTTGGGTGAAAAGCGCTCCAGCAGCAAGGTGGTGGCAATGCTGGCGGCTACCTTGCCGATACCGGAGCGGGTGATCACCACCTCCTTGTCGGCAAGTCGGCCCTGATAAAACTCGCAGCCGCCTACTGTGGTGGTAGTGGCGTTTTCCAGCTGGGCGCGCAGCTCGGCTACTTCCTGCTCCATGGCCCCGATAATTCCGATAGTCATAACACTGATTCCCGCAAAAATGATGGCCGCAAGTGTACCACCATCACCTTAAAAGGCCGATTGCACAGCACCTAAATTCGTTTGTTGGATGTGGATTTGTGGATTGCGAAGCACCAGCAGGGTTGCCAGCAAATAGCTACAGACAGCCCGGTGGTGAATAAGGAGGACAAAGGGTGTCTGCTTCGGCGTGCCCTTCGCGCCAAGGATGGCGCGACGGAGCCCCCAGGGATGGGTTTACGGCGAGCCGAAGAAGCAGTGCCCTTTGGCCGACGTATTTGCATGACTCAACCGACAGTTAAAACAAAAAGGCCGCTCGGTGAGCGGCCTTTGCACATGAAGACAAGCGAACTTACACGCCGATATAGTCCATGATGCCGTCGGCAGCCTTGCGGCCCTCGGCGATGGCGGTGACCACCAGATCCGAGCCGCGTACCGCGTCACCACCGGCGAAGATGCGCGGGTTGCTGGTCTGGTAGGCAAACTCGGCCTGCTCGGGGGCGATGACCCGGCCCCACTGATCGGCCTCAATGCCAAATTCCTTCAGCCAGGGCTGCTCGTGAGGCTGGAAGCCAAAGGCCATGATCACGGCGTCGGCCTCCAGCACCTGCTCGGAGCCGGGTACCGGCTCGGGGCGGCGGCGACCGTTGGCGTCGGGCTCACCCAGCCGGGTGGAGACCACTTCCACGCCGGTGACCTGGCCATTGTCGTCCACCCGAATGCCGGTGGGCTGCAGGTTGAACATAAAGTTCACCCCTTCTTCCCGGGCATTCTGCACCTCGCGGCGAGAGCCAGGCATGTTGGCCTCGTCCCGTCGGTAGGCACAGATGACGTTGTCGGCGCCCTGGCGAATGGAGGTGCGCACACAGTCCATGGCGGTATCACCACCACCCAGCACCACCACCTTCTTGCCGGCCATGTCGATGTAGTCGGCGGCCTGCTTCTCGAAGCCCAGCACCCGGTTAGCGTTGGAGATCAGGAAGGGCAGGGCGTCGTACACGCCGTCGGCGTTCTCGTTGGCAAGGCCGCCGCGCAGGTACTTGTAGGTACCCACGGCCAGGAAGACGGCGTCATAGTCGTCCACCAGGCTTTGAAAGGACACGTCCTTGCCCACTTCGGTATTAAGGCAGAATTCCACCCCCATCTCGGTGAAGATTTCCCGGCGACGGCTCATCACCGACTTTTCCAGCTTGAACGACGGAATGCCGAAGGTCAGCAGACCACCGATTTCCGGATAACGGTCAAACACCACAGGGGTCACACCGTTACGGGCCAGAATGTCGGCACAGGCCAGGCCGGCGGGGCCGGCACCGATAATGGCGACTTTTCTGTCGGTCTTCACCACCTGAGACATGTCCGGACGCCAGCCCATCTCAAAGGCCTTGTCGGTGATGTACTTTTCTATATTACCGATGGTCACGGCACCGAACTCGTCGTTCAGGGTGCAGGAGCCTTCACACAGCCTGTCCTGCGGGCAGACCCGGCCGCATACCTCGGGCAGGCTGTTGGTCTGGTGACACAGATCCGCCGCCTCAAAGATGCGTCCCTCGTTGGCCAGCTTCAGCCAGTTGGGAATGTAGTTGTGTACCGGGCACTTCCACTCGCAGTAAGGATTGCCGCAGTCCAGGCAGCGATCGGCCTGCATGCTGGCCTGGCTGTCGGAAAAAGGTTCGTAGATTTCCACGAACTCGATTTTACGGGTGCCGATGGGCTTCTTGGGCGGGTCGACACGTTGTACGTCTATAAACTGAAATACGTTCTGGCTCATCACAATCTTCCTTTACTGCGCGTGGACACGGAGCTCGGCGGTAGAGCGGCTCTGGTGACCCAGCAGGGATTTCACATCGCTGGACCTGGGTTTGACCAGCTTGAACATGGGCAGGTAACGGTCGAAGTCGGCCAGTATTTGCTGTGCCCGGTCGCTGCCGGTTTCCTGCAGGTGCTGAGTAATAATGCCGCGCAGGTGCTCCTGATGGATGACCAGCTCGTCCAGTCCCAGCAGCTCAACCAGCTCAAAGTTGGTTCTGAGCTCGAAATCATCGTCTTCGTCCAGCACATAGGCAAAACCGCCGGTCATGCCCGCGGCGAAGTTCACGCCGGTGCGGCCCAGCACGGTGACAATGCCGCTGGTCATGTACTCGCAGCCGTTGTCGCCCAGGCCTTCCACCACGGCAATGGCGCCGGAGTTGCGCACCGCGAACCGCTCGCCGGCGCGGCCGGCCACATAGAGGTAACCGCCGGTGGCACCATAGAGGCAGGTGTTGCCTGCCAGGGTGGCGTCCTGAGAGGCAAAGGCCACGCCCACATGAGACTTGATCACCAGCTTGCCGCCGGTCATGCCCTTGCCTACATAGTCGTTGGCATCTCCGGTGAGGATCATCTCCAGACCGCCGGCATTCCACACTCCGAAGCTCTGACCGGCAGTGCCGTCCAGATGAATGCGTACCGGGTCGGCTGCCATGCCCTGGTTGCCGTGACGTTTGGCTATTTCGCCGGACAGACGGGCCCCCACCGAGCGGTCTGTGTTGCGAATGGCATAATAGAAGTTACCGCCGGTCTTGCTTTCCACCGCAGGCAGGGCGTCTTCGGTTATTTTCAGGTTGAGTACACCCTTGTCGAAGTTGGGATTGCCGGTCTGGCAGAACACACCCAGGCCCGGTTTGGGCTCGGGCTTGGCCAAAATGCCGGACAGATCCAGTTTTTGCTGTTTGGCGGTGAGGCCGGGCAGGGCTTGCAGCAGATCGGTGCGGCCGATCAGGTCGGTCAGCTTGCTCACACCCAGTTGCGCCATCAGCTCGCGGGTTTCCTCGGCGATAAACTTGAAATAGTTCTCTACCATCTCCGGCAGACCGAGGAAGTGATCCCTGCGCAGCTTTTCATCCTGGGTGGCCACGCCGGTGGCGCAGTTGTTCAGGTGGCAGATACGCAGGTACTTGCAGCCCAGGGCCACCATGGGGCCAGTACCAAAGCCAAAGCTCTCGGCACCCAGAATGGCGGCCTTGACGATGTCCAGACCGGTTTTGAGACCACCGTCCACCTGCAGCCGGACCTTGTGGCGCAGGCCGTTGGCCACCAGCGCCTGCTGGGTTTCGGCCAGGCCCAGCTCCCAGGGAGAGCCGGCGTACTTGACCGAGGTCAGCGGGCTGGCGCCGGTGCCGCCGTCGTAACCGGACACGGTGATCAAATCGGCATAGGCCTTGGCCACGCCGGTGGCGATGGTGCCCACGCCGGGCTCGGACACCAGCTTCACCGACACCAGGCAGTCGGGGTTGATCTGCTTGATGTCAAAGATCAGCTGGGCCAGATCCTCGATGGAGTAAATATCGTGGTGCGGTGGCGGCGAGATCAGGGTCACCCCCGGTACCGCATAACGCAGCTTGGCGATTTCGGCGGTTACCTTGTGGCCGGGCAGCTGGCCGCCCTCGCCGGGCTTGGCCCCTTGAGCCACCTTGATCTGAATGACCTCGGCGTTCATCAGGTAGTGCGGGGTCACGCCAAAGCGGCCTGAGGCCACCTGCTTGATTTTGGAGTTCTTCAGGCTGTTGAAACGGCGGGGATCCTCGCCGCCCTCGCCGGAGTTGCTCTGCCCGCCCAGGCGGTTCATGGCCACGGCCAGCGACTCGTGGGCTTCCGGCCCCAGCGCGCCGATGGACATGGCGGCGCTGTCGAAACGGGGGAACAGTTCGCTGGCAGGCTCCACCTCACTCAGGTCAATACCGGCACCGGCGGGCTTCAGCGTCAGCAGATCCCGCAGGGTGGCCACCGGACGCTCGTTCACCAGTCTGGCGTAGACCTTGTAGTCGTCATAGTTGCCGGAGCGCACCGCCTTTTGCAGGCTGGTAACCACGTCCGGGTTGTAGCTGTGATATTCACCGTCATGCACGTATTTGAGCAGGCCGCCCTGGTTCAGGGGCTTGCGGGCAATCCAGGCAAGCTTGCTCAGGTTGAACAGGTCCTGCTGGAAATCTTCAAAGGCGGCGCCCTGAATACGGCTGGACACTCCCTTGAAGCACAGTTCCACCACCTCGTCGTGCAGGCCGATGGCTTCAAACAGCTGGGAGCAGCGGTAAGAGGCGACGGTGCTGATGCCCATTTTGGACATCACCTTGTACAGGCCCTTGTTGATGCTGTTGCGGAAGTTCAGCAGCGCCTGGCGCAGGGGCATGTTCAGCACGCCGTCGGCCACCTGGCGGGCCAGGGTCTCGTAGGCCAGATAGGGGTAGATGGCGGTGGCGCCAAAGCCCAGCAGCACGGCGAACTGGTGCGGATCCCGCGTGCTGGCGGTTTCTACTATGATGTTGGAGTCGCAGCGCAGGTTGGCTTCCACCAGGGTGCGTTGTACTGCGCCCACCGCCATGGCGGCGGGGATCGGCAGCCGGTCTTCGCGAATGGCTCTGTCACTCAGCACCAGCAGCACGGCGCCGTCGCGCACGGCGGTGGTGGCTTCTTCACACAGCCGCTCGATGGCCGCCTTCAGGCCTTCGGCCGGCTCAAAGTTCAGATCCAGCACGCAGTGTTTGTGCTCGGACTGATCCAGCTGCATCAGCTGATGAAAGTCGGAGTACAGCAGAATGGGTGACTCAAACTGAACCCGGTTGGCATGGCCATGGGTTTCGTTAAACACGTTCTGCTCCCGGCCGATCAGGGTAGCCAGAGACATAACGTGATTTTCCCGCAGCGGATCGATGGGCGGGTTGGTCACCTGGGCAAACATCTGGCGAAAATAGTCATAGACGGAGCGGGCCCGGCTGGACAGCACCGCCATGGGGGCGTCGTCCCCCATGGAGCCGACCGCTTCCTGGCCGTTTTCGCCCATCACCCGAATGACCTGGTCCAGCTCTTCCATGGAATAGCCGAACAGTTTCTGATAGGTGCGCAGTTGTCGCTCGTCCAGCTCGCGCTGGCCGGCCTGTTCGTCGGACAGGTCTTCAAAGCGCTCCAGTTTGCGTTTGTGTTTGGTCATCCATTCCTTATAGGGGTGGCGGCCTTTGAGATCGTCATCGATTTCAAAGCTGTTCCAGATCTTGCCGCTGGCGGTGTCTACCACGAACAGCTCGCCTGGGCCGACCCGGCCTTTTTCCAGCACTTCGTCCGGGGTGTAGTCCCAGATGCCGATTTCCGACGCCAGGGTAATGAAGCCGTCTTTGGTGCGCACATAGCGGGCCGGACGCAGTCCGTTGCGGTCCAGGGCACAGGCGGCAAAGCGGCCGTCGGACATCACTATGCCGGCAGGGCCGTCCCAGGGCTCCATGTGCATGGAGTTGAAGTCGTAGAAGGCGCGCAGATCCTCGTCCATGGCCGGGTTTTTCTGCCAGGCGGGCGGGATCAGCATGCGCATGGCACGGAACAGGTCCATGCCGCCGGCCAGGAACAGCTCCAGCATGTTGTCGAGGCTGGAGGAGTCGGAGCCTGACGTGTTCACATAGGGAGCGGCGTCCTTCAGATCCGGCAGCAGCGGCGAGGCAAATTTGTAGGCCCGGGCCTGGGCCCACTGACGGTTACCACCGATGGTATTGATTTCACCGTTGTGGGCCAGAAAGCGGAACGGCTGGGCCAGCGGCCAGCGCGGCTGAGTATTGGTGGAAAAGCGCTGGTGAAACACGCAAATGGCAGACTGCATGCGAATGTCGGCCAGATCCAGGTAGAACCGGGGCAGATCCGCAGGCATGCACAGGCCCTTGTAAGTCATCACCAGGTTGGACAGGCTGACCACATAGAAAAAGTCGTCACTGATGCGCTTTTCAATGCGGCGGCGCACGATATAGAGGCGGCGCTCAATGTCCTGTTCGGCCCAGCCGGCAGGGGCGTTAACAAATACCTGCTCAATGCGCGGCAGCGAAGCCTTGGCGATCTCGCCCAGCACACCCGGGTTTACCGGCACCTCGCGCCAGCCCACCAGGCTCAGGGTTTCCCGCTCCAGCTCTTCGTTAATAATGGCTCTGTGTTGCTCGGCCAGGGCGGCATCTGGGTTGAGGAACAGCATGCCCACAGCATATTTACGGCCCAGGCTCCAGCCCTTGTCTTGTGCCACGGCGCGAAAGAAGCTGTCGGGTTTCTGCATCAGCAGGCCACAACCGTCACCGGTTTTGCCGTCAGCGGCAATACCGCCCCTGTGCTGCATACGATCCAGTGCCGAAATGGCAAGGCGCACTAGCTTATGACTGGTTTCGCCTTCGGTATGGGCGATCAGACCAAAGCCACAGTTGTCCTTTTCCAGTGTGGGGTCATAAAGAGACATTGCTTTCCTCCATTGCTCGGCTGCTGGCCGGGCGACTGCGTATTACTCAGCGCATTCTGCGTCGAAGCGTCCGTTGCCATAAGTGGCTTAATTACAAAAATATCGATAATTTTTTGTGAGGTCAACGAAATGTTTTCATTCCGAAGTAACCGTGTCCTGCGACTTGATGTCAGATTTTTTTAATGTAAAAAGCGCTTGTTTAGGGTTTAATGCCGCCCTGATGTGATTTTTGTGCCTTTGATCCTTTTCTTTATTGATGTTTGGCGTAAGCAAGTGATGCACACCAGTTGTTGTTTTATTACAACAAAATGGCGCTTTTTCTTGATTTTACTCCTGCATTTTATTGGTGCATTAATTGCCCCATACCAGTGCATAGGCGGGAAAGTGGTCCGTGTTCAGCTGGTTGCATGTTCAATTTTGGTGCATATCGGCTAAATGTACCGGCTTATATTGATCGTCTTTGGTAATGACTGGCGCTGAGTTACGTCAAATTTACCTCTTTTGGTGCAGACATCATTCAGCCAGGCTACATGACAGTGCACTTCGGAGCCGGTATTCTTTGAGCTTGCCGTTGCCGAAGGAAAGCCTGATGAAACCCATTAAAACCTGGGCCCAGTACTATGTGGACCTGATGACCAAGCTGGGCATAGTCCGCTTCAGCATGTTGCTGGCTGCCTGCATTATTCTGCTGGCCATCTTTATACAGGTGGGGGTTACCCTGTTTCTGCGTGGCTCGGTAGAGTCGGTGGATATGGTGCGCTCTATTTTCTTTGGCCTGCTGATCACTCCCTGGGCGGTGTATTTTCTGTCGGTGGTAGTGGATCAGCTGGAGGATTCACGCCAGCGGCTGAGTCGTCTGGTGCAGAAGCTGCAGCAAATGCGCGACCGGGATCAGGAGCTGAACAGCGAGTTGCAGGAAAAAATCGAGCTGCTTAATCGTCAGATTGAAGAAACCCGCAAGGCGCAGGCGGCCCGCCAGCAGGCCATTGAAGATCTGGAAAGTGAAGTGTTTCAGCGGGAAAAAGCTCAGATGGAATCCCAGGAACGCTCGGCACTGTTGCGCTCCTTTATCGATACTTCACCTGATCTGGTGTATTACCGTAATGAGCTGGAGGAATTTTCGGGCTGTAACAAGGCCATGGAAAATCTGCTCGGCCGGCCGGAAAAAGAGCTGATAGGCCTTACTCCTTACGATGTGTATCCGGAAGACGTGGCTGATAAAGTAGTAGAAACCGACAAAGAAGTCTTTGCCCGCAACGAAACCCAAACCTACGAACAGTGGTTGCAATATCCGGATGGCCGCCGAGCCTGCTTTGAGCTGCGCAAGGTGCCCTTCTTTGATCGGGATGGCAAGCGTCTGGGACTGTTGGGCTATGGCCGCGATATTACCGAGCGCAAGCGCTATCAGAATGAGCTGGAGCAGGCGAGCCAGGACAAAACCACTTTTATATCCACCATCAGCCACGAACTGCGTACGCCGCTGAACGGCATAGTGGGCTTAAGCCGTATTTTGCTGGCCACTGAACTCAGCGACGAGCAGCGCCAGCATCTCAAGACCATTCACTTCAGCGCTGTGACCCTGGGTAATATCTTTAATGACATTATTGATCTCGACAAAATGGACCGCCGCCGGCTGACGCTGGCACCTGAACCCATGGATTTGCCCGGCTTTCTTGATGACCTGGAGAGTCTGGCACGGCTGCAGGCGGAGCAGAAGGGGCTGTATCTGCACTTTGACCGGGACGGTGACATACCCGACTGGATTGAGGCGGATGGCACCCGGTTACGTCAGGTGCTGTGGAATCTGGTGGGTAATGCGGTCAAGTTTACTGACGACGGTGGCGTCACCATTCGTTGTATGGCTGATGAACTGACCCCCGGAGAAGTTACTCTGCGCTTTGATATTGAAGATACCGGTATCGGTATTCCTGCCGCCTTGCAGCAAAAGATATTTGCGCTCTATTTTCAGATTGAAGGCAGCAAACACGCTACCGGCACCGGCATTGGTCTGGCAGTGTCACAGCAGCTGGTGGAAGCCATGCATGGCACCATTGAACTGGACAGCGAGCCGGGGGAGGGTTCCTGCTTCAGTATTACCATTACCGTGCCTACCACTCAGGCACCCAAAGACGACCCTGTGCTGGCCCAGCTGCCTTGTTTGTCTGTATTGCTGGTGGAAGACGTCGAGCTGAATATTACCGTGGCCTGTGCTCTGCTGGAAAAACTGGGTCATAGTGTCAGTGTTGCCCGCAACGGCGGTGAAGCTTTTGCATTACTGGCTGAGCAGCAGTTTGATCTGGTGTTCCTGGATATTCAGCTGCCGGACATGACGGGTTTTGATATCGCCGGCCGGCTGCGGCAAGACGCTGAGCAGCAGGGAACCAGATTGCCGCCGCTGGTAGCGCTGACAGCGAATGTCATTAGTGACAAGCAGAAATACCTGGCCGGCGGTATGGATGATGCCATCAGCAAACCGCTCTCGTCCAAGGCCATCAAAGGCGTTCTGGCCCGTTTTTTTGGTCATAAGCCACCTTGCGGCAAGGCTGCAAGGGCGGTCTCTTCTGCCGTTGCTGAGGCTTCCCGGGACGACGCGGTACTGGATACTGTTTTTCTGCAGGACTATGTGGAGACGGTAGGTGCTGCGGCCTTGCTGTCCAGTGTGGATATGCTTGGCACCATGGCGGGTGATTATCTGTCGCGGCTGAAAAGCGTTACTGCCGAACGCCGGCAGCAGGAAATTGTGGAAGAAGCTCACAAAATAAAAGGGGCGGCGGGTTCGGTGGGGCTGAAGCGGGTGCAGCTGCTGGCCCAGCAGATACAAAGCCCGGATTTGCCCGACTGGTGGGAACGGCTGGATGACAGAGTGAATGAACTGGAACGGCTGCTTGAGCCGGATCTGGCGGAATTGCGGCACTGGCTGGAGTTGCGTGTATGAGTCGCTATGCAGACCTGATCCGCGCTGAGCGGTTACGACCTGCTTCTGTACCGGAAACCACAGTGCAGGCAATAGAAGCAGACAGGGCGCGTATTGTGCAGTGCTCGCCGGTACGCCGGCTGCAGCAAAAGACTCAGGTGTTTCCGTTGGACGTAAAAGCCTCGGTACGTAGTCGCCTGACTCATTCTCTGGAGGTAAAGGAAACCGGGCGTCAGCTGGCACTTAGGGTGGCCGCTGAGCTTGAACCTGAAGTAGAGCGGGATGCGCTGGTCAGTCTGGTGGAGATGGCCTGCCTGCTGCACGATGTGGGTAATCCGCCTTTTGGACATTTTGGCGAGGCGGTTATGATTGACTGGCTGGGACAGCAGCTGCCGGGCTTGTTTCGCCGGGCCGTGGGTGAGCCGTCCCGGCAATGGCCTATGCTGCTGGCAGATTTACGCCAGTTTGAGGGGAATGCCCAGAGCCTTCGGCTGGTGCATACCCTGCAGGATCTGAATCTGAGCCTGAGTCAGCTGGCAGCACTGCAAAAATATGTGCGCGGTGCTTATCAGCCCAAAACCGGCGGCCGCTGGCAGCAAAAACCCGGACACTTTTTCAGTGAGCGGCCGCTGGTGCAGCAAATCCGGCAACTTTTTCCCACTACCGCCCGGGGCCGTCATCCGCTGACATTTCTGATGGAAGCGGCCGATGACATGGCCTATGGCGTGGCGGATCTGGAGGATGCCGTCGACAGGGGGGTGCTCAGCCTGGCCGAGCTGGAACGAGCCCTGCTGAATAACGGCAACGACTATTTGAAGACGCTATGGCAGGGCTCCCGCGTGCAGGAGCCGGGGTTTTTCAGCCGCTTTCGTGAGCGGCTGGGGCAAGACTTGCTGCCGTTGGTTACTGAGCAGTTTATGTTGTACCAACAGGCCATTCTTGAGGGGGAGCACGATCAGCCGCTGCTGGCGGCGGAGCAGGCTCCCGCCGACGCGCTGCAGTGGCTGAAAAGCTTTGCTCACGAACATGTGTTTCGCCGTCGTGAGGTCGAATCGCTTGAGCTGGCAGGGTTTGCCGCACTCAAGGGTGTGCTCGACGCTTTTGCGCCTTTGCTGACATTGTCTGCGGCCGAGTTTGTGGATCTTGAAAACCGCCGCGATGCCAATGGCCAGCTGCTGCGCCGGCTGTTTCACCGGTTACCGGCACGGCACCTGGCGGCCTATCGGCGCGACAGCCAAAGCGCACCTTTTTTTGAAAGTGAGGCCGAGCGGGAATGGTATTTTCGCGTGCGCCTGCTGCTGGACTTTATCAGTGGCATGACAGATACCTATGTGCTGGAAGAATATCGGCTGCTGTGTGGTCTTCAGAGCTGAATACCAGACCGTGATATAAATAATGCTGGAGGCTGACAGGTGCGTTGGTTTTACCTGCTGCTGTGTTTGTTGATCATGACGCCAGCCATGGCCGCCGGACCAGTGATGGTGATGCATCAGGTAGTGGCAGGCGAGAGCTGGAGAGCGCTTGCGGCTCGTTATCAGCTGAGTGAACGCCGGCTGCGATTTGAGTTTAACCGGGAGCGCTTTCTGGTGCCGCTGGCACCGGGAGACTGGGTTTGGGTACCAAACAAGTCAGTACCACGTAAAACCCCGCGAACCGATGTGAGCGCGGTTTCTCCGGTGCCGGCCAGAACTTCCACCTTGCCCGTTACCGATTCAGTGGCCTTGCCTGTGCTGGGCCGTCCCGACCCTGCTCTTGCCCCCAAATCGGATGAGTTGCTGCTGACTCTGGCCAGTGCTGCCAGAGCGGCTGCCAGTGATGATATTGACAGTTTTCTGCTGAGCCAGACCGAGCTGCTGGCTGAGGATACTCTGTCGTTTGGCACCAGCCAGCTGGCCGCGCTGCCCTGGCTGAACCCCAGTGACTGGTACTGGGATTATCAATTACCCTTGTTTGATCGTGATGCCAGGGCTAATACTCAGCTGGCACTTCCGGTGAACCGGCAGCTTAACAGTGAACTGGGAATAGATTACCGGGACGACCGGCTTACCTATCAGTTGGGTTTGCACTATCGCCGTGATCTCCCGGCTGACAATCAGTTACACCTTCAGCCTCTGTTTGACTATCAGGATGACACCTATCACAGACGGGGTGGCGTTCTATTATGGATGCAGCATCAGGATTTACGTCTGGGCGCAGCACAATACCGCCCGCTTTCTCCCTGGTATTCCGGTGAGCGGCCCGCTGCGGGGAGAGTCTGGTTTGGTGAGGGTAATATCAGTGCGCTGCCCGGGCTCAGCATTAGTGGCCGTTACTACCAGTGGCAGGGCCGTCAGCTGCAGTTGTTCGGCAGTGGTGATAAATACAAGGCAGCCGCTTCCCGGCAGTGGTCGCTGAGTTATGCACCCTGGCGTATTTTGCGGTTACAAACCTCGGTGCTGAATAACAGCGAAGACGAGTTTGAATCCCGCATTCGACTGATGTTTGAGCTTCCCCTCAGACTTTCTCCCGGACTTTGGTGGCGGCCTGCCGAAAATAATAACCTGGAGGAATACCGGCCTCTGCAATATCACAGAGTCCTGGTACTGGAGCATCGTTAAGGGCTTATTTAGGCTGGGGGGTAAATTCGGTATTGGCAAAACTGCCGCGTGTTTCACTTTGCAGCAGGCTGATCAGCAACAGAGCACGATGATCGCCGTCTGCTTCCTGATAGATGGCTTCCATACCGGCAAAGGGACCGCTGTGAATGGTGACTCTGTCGCCGCATTGGGGCAGATCGCTGAGTTTGTTCTGCAGACGCGGGTCTCCGGTGCGGCACATCAGCTCAAAAATAAGTTCGTCGGGCACCACGCAGGGAGTGTCGCCAAAGCGCACCAGATTACGGACACCGCGAGTGGAACGCAGAGAAGTAGCGCTGATTTTTTTCAGGTTGGCCCGCAAAAACACATAACCGGAAAACAGGGCTTCATTGCGGACTATGCGTTTACCACGAATGATACGTTTAGCTTCCACAAACGGACAGAAACACTCCACATTCTGGTTCTCAAGATGAAGCAGCGCCCGCTCTTCTTCCCGGGGCCGGCAATGGGCAAGATACCAGTTGAGCATAAATCCGTCCTGCGCAGGTGAGTAAATATCGCATTATGGCAGCAACCATAAAAAAGGGCCACGGCATGCCGTGGCCCTGAAGATAAAGTGAGCAGTAACTTACCAGCCTTTTACCACACCGCCTTTGAACAGCTCCAGTGCGGCCTGATAGACCTCTTCGCTCTGATACGCCTTGACGAAGGTCTGAATACGCTCGTCATTCTGGTTATCTTTGCGGGATACAATCAGGTTAACGTAGGGTGACTCCTTGTCTTCCACAAACAGGCTGTCGCGGCCGGGCAGCAGGTCGATTTGTGACGCATAGGTGGTGTTGATCACTGCAAAGGCCACGTCATCCAGCGAGCGGGGCAGCTGCGGTGCTTCCAGCTCGATAATGTCGAGGTTTTTGGGATTGCCGGTAATGTTCAGGGGAGTGGCTTCCAGGCCTACGGCATCATCCACTTCAATCAGACCCTGCTGCTCCAGCAGCAGCAGGCTGCGGCCCAGGTTGGTGGGGTCGTTGGGCACGGCCACTTTGGCACCGTCGGCCAGTTCATCCAGCGACTTGACTACCCTGGAGTAGGCGGCAATGGGATATACAAAGGTGTTGCCCACCGGTACCAGCTCATAACCACGGTCAGCAATCTGCTTGTCGAGGTAAGGCTTGTGCTGAAAGGCGTTGATGTCGAGGCTGCCGTCGCTCAGGGCCACGTTGGGAGTCACGTAGTCGCTGAAGGAGACCAGCTCTACTTCCAGGTTGTATTGCTCTTTGGCGACCCTGGCTGCCACTTCGGCTACCTGCTCCTCGGCACCGGCAATCACACCCAGGCGCAGCGGCTTGGCAGCTTCGGCTTCGGCGGTAGTTTGTTCGTTCTGTTCACCACAACCGGCCAGCGCCAGGGCCGAAGCCAGCAGACCCAGGGTAGCGAATGATTTCAGTCCTGCTTTCATATTGCACTCCTTGATAAAGAAAACTCAGCGACGATCCATTCGAGCTACCAGCCGTTCGCCGGCGCTCTGAATGATTTGTACCAGTACCACCAGAATGACCACGGTAATCAGCATAATTTGCGGATCAAAGCGCTGGTAGCCGTAACGAATACCCACATCTCCCAGGCCACCGCCACCCACGGCACCGGCCATGGCCGAGTAGTTCACCAGGGTGACCAGGGTGATGATAATGCCATTGAGCATGCCCGGCAGGGCCTCGGGCAGCAATACCTTATACACAATTTGCAGCCGGCGCGCGCCCATGGCCTGCGCCGCTTCCACCAGCCCTGACGGCACTTCCATCAGGGCCCCTTCCATCAGCCGGGCCACAAAGGGAATGGCAGCCACGGTCAGCGGCACCACGGCAGCCCAGGTGCCGATGCTGGTGCCCACCACCAGCCGGGTAAAGGGAATAATGGCCACCAGCAGAATGATAAAGGGCACGGAGCGACCTATGTTGACCACGGTTCCCAGTATTTTGTTAAAAGCCTTGTTTTCCCAGATCTGACCGGGCTTGCTCACATGCAGGGCAATGCCCAGTGGCAGGCCCAGGGCGCAGGCAATAGCGCCCGAGCCAAAGGTCATGATCAGGGTCTCCCAGAGTGCCGAGAGCAGCAGATTAATCATGGCGTCGGACATAACCGAGTAACTCCAGCTGAATTTTGTGTTCGTTCAAATAGGTCATGGCAGCCTGAGTCTGTTCTGGTGCACCGTCCAGCTCTGCCAGCATAAAGCCAAATTTTACGCCGCCGGCATATTCGATATCGGCACTGAGAATGGTTACATCCACGCTCAGTTCCCGGCTTAAAATGGAGATCAGCGGTGTGTCCACGGTTTCCCCGGTAAAGCCCAGCCGCACCAGGGGCAGGGCACCTGGCTCCTGCACAGCCGACAGCCGCTGCTGATATTCCTCGGGAATATCCAGATTAATGGTGGAAGCAATAAAGCGCCGGGCAAGATCAGTCTGAGCATTGGCAAAGAACCAGGCCACGTCACCCTGCTCAATCAGTTCACCGTCATTGATAATGGCGACCTTGTCACAGATAGATTTGACCACCTGCATCTCGTGAGTGATCAGCAATATAGTGAGGCCCAGACGTTGATTGAGCTCTTTCAGCAGCGCCAAAATGGACTGGGTGGTCTGCGGATCCAGCGCCGAGGTGGCTTCGTCGCACAACAGTACCTTGGGGGCCGGTGCCAGTGCCCGGGCAATGGCCACTCGTTGCTTCTGACCGCCCGACAGCGCATTGGGGTAGGCATGGGCACGGTGAGACAGGCCGACCAGCTCCAGCAGTTCGTTCACCCGCTGTTTGATCTCGGCCTTTGAGTTGCCTGCCAGCTCCAGAGGCAGAGCGATATTGTCGAACACGGTGCGGGATGACAACAGGTTGAAGTGCTGAAAAATCATGCCGATATTGCGGCGGGCGCGGGACAGTTCGGTACCGCTCATGGCGGTCAGATCGTTACCGTCTACGTGCACGCTGCCCTCGGTGGGGCGCTCGAGCAGATTAACACAACGGATCAGGGTGCTTTTGCCGGCACCGGATTCGCCGATAACGCCCATAATCTGGCCGGCAGCAACCTCCAGATCCACGTTTTTCACGGCGTGAACGGCGGAGTCGCCTGTTCCGTAGCGTTTGGTAATATTGGTTAGTTTGATCATCGGAGGATGAGCCTTCCGGTATGGTTATCCACTGCGTAAACAGCGTAAGAACAGGGACAAGTCATGTCATCATGACTGATGGCAGAGAATGCTAAGCCGTCTGGACGTCTGCGTCAACGAGTATTTACCGGTAAGGCTGCCACAATGAAACATATGCCTTTGCCTTGGCCCGATGCCAATGCCTTGATATAAGATGTAAAAGATAACGATAAGCCGTAAGCTGGCGGCAAGAGGCTCAGCATCAGCGTTGTCTGAGCGAAGCACTAGCAGGGTTACCTTCTTCGACACGCTGCGAGCACATCCATGTGGCGCTCGGCAAATGCCATCCATGGCATTTGACGGTCGAATCCGGTAATCCCTGCTATTGCTTCTGACAGTGCGTTGTCTGCTGTGATAAGCCAGCAGACACTTATTCTTTTTCAGGGAACGAATACAAGGAATCCGATGGGCCAGTATTTTCTGCGTCGATTATTGCTGCTTATCCCCACCTTTTTAGGCATTACCCTGGTGGTGTTTGCCATTACCCGCTTTGTGCCCGGCGGCCCGGTAGAGCGCATGCTGATGGAAAGCCAGATGGCAAGCAGTGAGTTCAGCCAGAGCAGCCGGGGCGGACAGGTGCTGTCTGCCGATCAAATTGAAGAGCTGAAAGCTTTCTATGGTCTCGACAAGCCGGTGGGAGAAGCCTATCTGGAATGGCTGGGCAAGCTGGTGCGCCTCGATCTGGGAGAATCTACCCGCTACTACCTGCCGGTGTGGGAGCTGATAAAAGAGCGGCTGCCAGTCTCGGCCTTTTTTGGCATCAGCACTTTTATTCTCAGTTACCTGGTGTCCATTCCCTTGGGCATTCTCAAGGCGCTTAAACACAACAGCCGTTTCGACAGTGTCAGCTCCATGTTTATCTATGCCGGTTACGCCCTGCCGGCCTATGTGGTGGGCATTTTTCTGCTGACGGTGTTTGCCTTTCAGCTGGGCTGGTTTCCCATGGGGGGCTTTGTGGGGGACGACTTCTACTATCTTGAGGGCTTCTGGCCCAAAACCCTGAACCTGTTTCATCATGCCCTGCTGCCGCTGATTGCCTATGCCATCGGCGACTTTGCCGTGCTCACCATGACCATGAAAAACAGCCTGATGGAAAACCTGTCGGCAGACTATGTGCGCACCGCCGTGGCCAAGGGGTTACCGTTTCGCAAGGCGGTCACTCGCCATGCCCTGCGCAACAGCCTGATCCCCATTGCCAGCCATTTCGGCAACGTGATTTCGGTGTTTTTTGCCGGCTCCTTTCTGATTGAGGTGATCTTTAATATCGACGGCCTTGGCCTGCTCGGCTACGAGGCGGTGGTGGAGCGGGACTACCCTGTGGTGATGGGCATACTGGCGGTGACGTCACTGCTGATGCTGCTGGGCAATATATTGTCGGACATCTGCGTGGCGCTGGTGGATCCGCGAGTGAGGTTCGATGGCTAGGCTGCTTTCCGATGTGACCAAAAAGAAACTGCGCCGCTTTCGCAGCATTAAACGCGGTTACTACGCCTTTATCATTTTTATGGTGATGGTGCTGCTGGCCGCCGCCGCCGAGCTGTGGGTCAGCAATCGGGCGCTGCTGGTGAAGTATGAGGGGCAGCTGTACTTTCCCACCTATGGGGCCGTGATCACCGGCAACACCTTTGGCCTTGGCTATCAGTATGAAACCGACTACCGGGAGCTGAAGCAAGTGCTGAGCGAACAGCCCGGCAACTGGGTGCTGCTGCCGCTGGTGCCCTGGAGTCCTTACGAGCAGGATTACAGCGGTAACGGCTATCCGCCCACGGCTCCCAGCCTTGCCAGCCGGCATTTTCTCGGCACCGACAGCTCGGGCCGGGACATAGTGGCGCGGCTGGTTTACGGCTTTCGCACCGCCGTGGGCTTTGCCTTTATTGCACTGACCGCCAGCTATGTGATTGGCGTGATGCTCGGCTGCCTGATGGGCTTTCTGGGCGGGCGTTTTGATTTATTGTTTCAGCGTTTTATCGAGATCTGGTCGCAGGTGCCGTTTCTGTATGTGATCATGATTTTGGTGTCGATTACTCAGCCCAACTTTGCCCTGTTTGTGGCCATCAACGTGCTGTTTGGCTGGATGGGCATCACCTGGTATATGCGTACCCTGACCTACAAGGAAAAGGCCCGGGATTATGTGCTGGCGGCCCGGGCCCAGGGGGCAGGCACTGTGCGTATTATCGTGCACCATATTCTGCCCAATACCCTGATGATGATCGTCACCCTGGCCCCCTTTACCGTGGTAGCCAATATTTCCCTGCTTACGGCGCTGGATTACCTCGGTTTTGGCCTGCCGCCGCCCACTCCCAGCTGGGGGGAGCTGCTGCGTCAGGGCGTGAACCACCTGGACTCCCCCTGGATAGTAGCGTCGGTGGTCAGCGCGGTGTCGCTGGTGCTGATCAATGTTTCCTTTATTGGTGAGGCCATTCGTGAGGCCTTTGATCCCAAACATTTTTCCCGATACGAATAGGTGAGGACTGCATGAACAAACTGCTGGCAATGCTCGCATCTTTCAGCCTGGCCCTGAGTCTGCAGGCCGCTGAGCTGCCCGATAATCTGGAATGGGAAACCAATACTGCGGATCCCATTTTTGCTTCCCCTGAAGCCAAGCGGGGCGGACGCTTTAATATGACGCTGATGAGCTTTCCGCTCACCTTTCGCACCGTAGGGCCCGACTCCAATACTTCGTTCCGGTCTTTTGTGCTGGAAAATCAGCTTGGTCTCTATGCCCTGCATCCACAAACCGATAATCCCATACCAGCGCTGGCCACTCACTGGGCCTTTGGTGATGACAACCGCACCATGTATTTCAGGCTGAATCCGGACGCTCGCTGGTCCGATGGCGAGCCGGTTACTGCTGATGATTTTCTGTTTGCGCTGGAATTTATGCGCTCCAAGGTGATTCGGGCCCCATGGTATAACAACTACTTCACCGAAGAAATTACCGATGTGACCAAATATGATGACCACACCATTTCGGTGACCGCCGGCAGCCCCAAGAGCCGGCGCGAGCTGCTCAATACGCTGGGGCTGGTGCCCCAGCCCGCGCATTTTTATGAAATGAGTGAAGACTGGGTGCGTCGTTATAACTGGGAAGTGGTGCCGGTGACCGGTGCCTACGTGATCAGTGACGTCAAGCGCGGCCGCTCCATTACCTTTAAACGGCTGGACGACTGGTGGGGCAATGAACTCACCTATTACAAACATCGCTTTAACGTGGATGAAATCCGGCTCACCGTAGTGCGGGATCTGAATATTGCCTACCGCCATTTTCTGCGCGGCGATGTGGATACTTTTGGTCTGATCCTGCCGGAATGGTGGCACGACAAAACCAACACTCCAGAATACCGCGATGGTCTTATTAATCGCATCTGGTTCTATAACGATATGCAACAGGGTGCGCAGGGGTTTCATCTGAACACGGCTCATCCCAGGCTGGCTGATGTCCGGGTGCGGCAGGGCATTGCTCATGCCATTAATATGCAGCGCATGCTGGAGACCATACTGCGCGGTGATTACGAGCGTATGAATAGTTTTGGCACCGGTTATGGTGACTTTACCAACTACGATATTCGCGCCCGGGAGTACGACATTAACAAGGCCAGAGCCCTGTTTGCCGAGGCCGGCTACGATCGTCAGGGGCCGGGCGGTATTCTGCTTAATGCCACAGGCGATCGGCTCAGTCTGGCGGTGACTTACACCACTCAGGAACATACTGCCCGTCTGGCCATTCTGCGGGAAGAGGCGCGCAAGGCCGGGCTGGACTTGCAACTGAACCTGGTAGACGGTGCCACCGGCTTCAAGTCGATGCTGGAGAAAAAGCATGAAGCCGCCTGGCTGGGCTGGGGCGGCGGCGGTCTTTACCCCCAGTACTGGGAGTTCTTTCACTCTCTTAATGCCAACAAGCCCCAGACCAACAACCTGTTCAATGTCAGCGATGCGGAGCTCGACCGGTTAATCGAGGAATATCGTCGTACCATGGACCTGGATGCCAAGGCGGCCGTTTCCCGGAAAATTCAGCGCCGGGTGCACGAGCTGGCCATCTTTATTCCCGGCTATCAGGTGCCTTATACCCGGGAAGCCTACTGGCGTTATGTGAAACTGCCCGAGAGCAAGGGTACGCGGCATTCGCCGTCCTTATTCTGGCCGATGGAAGGCTATCCTTACAGCACCGGCGGTCTGTTCTGGATTGATGAACAGCTGCAGGCAGAGATCAAGGCCGGGGGCAAAAAATACGAGCCGGTACTGGACGTGGTGGAAACCTGGCGGAGGCCTGAAAGCCAATGACGGCATTGCTGGAAGTGGACAACCTGGCGGTCAGTTTTACCACCGAAGCGGGCCGCTTTCGCGTGGTGGATGACGTCAGTTTTTCGCTGGCACCGGGTCAGACCCTGGGGCTGGTGGGTGAGTCGGGCTGTGGCAAGAGTGTGACTGCCCTCAGCCTGCTGGGCCTGCTGCCGCAACCGGCAGGGAAAGTGGAAGGTGGCCGGACTTTGTTTCAGGGAGCAGATCTGCTGACTCTGAGCCCAAAAGCGCGTTATCGGCTGAGGGGCAACAAGATTGCCATGATATTTCAGGATCCGATGACGGCGCTGAACCCGGTGCATACAATCGGTCGCCAGCTGACCGAAGTTTATGATCTGCATCGGCCTGAGCTGAACAAGACACAACGGCGGGAAGCCGCGTTAAACATGCTCAATAAGGTTGGCATTTCCGAAGCTGAGGCCCGCTTGAATGCGTACCCTCATCAGCTGTCGGGAGGTATGCGTCAGCGGGTAATGATAGCCATGGCGCTGGCCTGTGAACCGGACTTGTTGATCTGCGATGAGCCCACAACGGCGCTGGATGTGACCATGCAGGCGCAGATTCTGCATCTTATTGACGAGCTGCAACAGCAAAACAATATGGCGGTGATCTTTATCACTCATGATCTGGGTGTGGTAGCCCAGATCTGCGATCAGGTGTTGGTGATGTATGCCGGTCGCAGCGCTGAGCAAGCCAGTGTGCTTGATCTGTTCGAACGTCCGCGACATCCCTATACCCAGGGGCTGCTGGCATCCATTCCCCGGCTGGACCGTCAAAGTAAAACCGAGCTGCCGGTGATTCCCGGGCAGGTACCCTCTTTGGAGCAGCTACCGGCTGGCTGTCGCTTTGCCAATCGCTGCGCGTACAGCAGCGAAGTGTGCACTACTCAACCGGCCCGGGAGCAGGCAGGAGACGGGCATCAGGTCTGGTGTCACCATTGGCGGGAGCTGGCATTATGACGGCACTGCTGCAGTTAGAGCAGCTGACTCAGCATTTTACCCTTGGCGGTGGTTTGTTGCGTTCGGGGAAAAAACTCTATGCTGTGGATGGCATCAGCTTTGAACTGAAAGCCGGAGAAACGCTGGGGCTGGTGGGAGAGTCTGGTTGTGGCAAATCTACTCTGGCCCGGGCTTTGCTCAAGCTGCATGAGCCCACCTCAGGGCGCATCATCTATGATGGCACCGACATCACCGGCTACAGCCGCCGGCAAATGCAGCCCCTGCGGCGTGAAATGCAGATGGTATTTCAGGATCCGCAAGAATCCTTAAATGGCCGCCATACCATCGGCACCCTGCTGCAGGAACCGTTTGTTATTCACAAAACAGGTAGCTGGCGCGAGCGTCAGATCTGGGCGGCAGAGTTGCTGGAACGGGTTGGGCTGCCAGCCTCTGCACTGGATCGCTTTCCTCATGAGTTTTCCGGCGGACAGCGTCAGCGCATTGGTATCGCCCGGGCAATGGCGCTCAACCCGCGCTTGTTGGTGTGTGATGAGGCGGTATCGGCGCTGGATGTGTCGGTACAGTCGCAGATCCTTAACCTGCTGTTATCGTTGCAGCAGGAACGAGGCCTGGCCATGTTGTTCATCGCTCATGATCTGTCGGTGGTGAAGCATGTGTCGGATCATATCGCCGTTATGTATCTGGGGCGGATTGTGGAGCAGGCACCGGCGGAAGCGCTCTACCGGCAGCCAATGCACCCCTATACACGAGTGTTAATCTCGGCCATTCCCCGGCCGGATCCCAGAGTTCGGCGAGAACCCGTCATGCTCAGCGGCGAACTGCCATCTCCTGCCAGCCCGCCCAGTGGCTGTCATTTTCGAACCCGTTGCCCTTACGCCGGTGATCGTTGTGCTCAGGAAGTGCCAATGCTGCAAGGCAGTGAGCATAAAGTCGCCTGCCATTATGCCGCTGAAATTGACTCAGGTGCCCGCCAGCCCTGTGCTACCATGCGTTCGGTAACAATTGACTAAAGGCAGGTATTACAGTGGCAAAGCCAGCGATTTTTCTCGACCGGGACGGTGTCATCAACCAAGACAGCGGTTATGTCTCCCATTCTGACGATTTCATTTTTATTGACGGGGTGATCGACGCCCTTCGCTTGCTTAAGGAAAAGGGCTACCTGCTGGTAGTGGTTACCAATCAGTCCGGTATTGCCCGGGGACTGTTCAGCGAAGACGATTTTATGCGTCTGACCGAGTGGATGGACTGGTCTCTGGCCGACAGAGGCGTCGATCTCGATGGCATCTATTTCTGTCCTCATCATCCTTCTGCCGGTAACGGTCCGAACACCAAGGCCTGTGACTGCCGCAAGCCGGCACCGGGCATGTTATTGGATGCAGCCAAAGAACTCGGCATCGACATGGCCGCTTCCTATATGGTGGGCGACAAGGTATCGGACATGAATGCGGCCATTGCCGCCGGTGTGGGCCATCCCGTGCTGGTACGCACCGGCAAGGAAATTACCGCAGAAGGGGAAAAACTGGCCCAAAGCGTCTATCCTTCTCTGGTGGAGTTTGCACGGCAACTGACCGAAGCGCGGTAAAGTTCACCATTCTGGTTAACCGTTAAGCACTTGAGCCGGCAGTAGTGATTTTTCCGCAAAAAGCCCTTGCGCAAAAATCGCGGCTCCCTATAATGCGCATCCACTGACACGGGGCAACACGCCAACGGTCACAA
>NZ_KB908457.1 GCF_000381965.1 Oceanimonas smirnovii ATCC BAA-899 | reverse complement strand
GTCAATATCGGCCACGGTCAGCGACAGTCCTTCGCCAAGCCGCAGCCCCAGGCTGTAGAGGGTATAGAAGAACATCTGGTAGCGACGTTGTCGGGTCATGCTGATCAGCAGGCCGACTTCGGCGGGTGAGAGAATATCGGGCAAGGTGCTGAGCTGCGGCGGTTTGACGATGTCGAGCCACTGCCATTGTTTATCGAGCGCATGGCGATAAAAAAACTGCAGGCCATTGCGGTCGAGCTTGACGGTACTCCAGGAATGGCTGTCAATCAGGCTGACGAAGTACTGTTTAAGTTGGGCAGTCGTCAGGTTGTCCGGCGGGCAGTCAAAAAATGCGGCGATCCGCCTCACGGCTCGGGCATAGGCGTCAATGGTCGCGGGTCGTTTGCCCTGCAGGGTTAAATTATTGAGATGCTGCTGATACAGCGCATCGAAGTGGCGTTGCTGTTGGCTATTCATCATACTATCTCCAGTCCGCTACCCCTCTGGTAGGGCTCTGAGATCAGTATGATGTGCAGCGCCATTGTTCTGCCGCGCAGCGGCTTAGTTCAACAAAGCATTTAAGAGTGATTTGGATCTCACCCGCTATAAAGGACACGCCTCGATAATGAAGACGAGGCAAATATTATTGAGAAAGCAGTTAGTGTTATTAAATATTTAGTTTATCACTCACATTATCTGTTGTTGGTTTTTTGTACGATAAGTGACCATGTTTCATTGGCTTTTTGTGTTATTATTTTTCGTGAAAGAAGCCTTTTTCTTTGGCTTCTGATTATTCACAAAGAGTATAAAATGAACTGTTGTAAACAAAAAACTATGTTGACTGCGTTTGGCTTGCTGGTCTCTTTCAATGCTTTTTCCGGAGAAGCTTTGGATGTTAATGAGATTGAATTTAAAGACAGTAACTTTCAGACATGCGTGCTGGCTCAAAAAATAACCGATCCTGCCCAAATAACTAGGCTGGTATGCCGTCAGCTGAACATAGACAGTGCAGATGAGATCAGCTACTTTCCGGCGCTTGAGGAGTTGTGGTTATCTGGTAAAAAGTTAGACAGTGTTGATTTAAGCAAAAATACTGAGTTAACTTCCGTTTCTATTACCAAATCAAACCTGACTGGCCTGGATGTAAGCCAGAATTCAAAACTTACTGAGCTGAATGTTAGCTTTAATCATATCTCTGAGTTGGATCTTACGAATAACCCTGAGCTTACTGATGTAAGTATCGTATCTAACCAGATTGAAACGCTGGATTTTTCAAAGAACACCAAGCTGAAGTATCTGTGGGCAAAAGAAAATAATCTGAAAGAAATGGATTTCAGCTTTAATCCTGATTTAATTCAGCTTGGTTTAAACGATAACCAGCTGACTGAAATAAATGTAAGCCAAAGCGAGCAACTGAACAAATTAAGCCTGATGTATAACCAGCTCTCTGAACTGGATGTAAGCAAAAATATCAAGCTGACAAAGTTGTATCTGACAGATAACAATATTACTACTTTGGATATTAGTCATAACCCTAAACTGAGGGCGCTGTGGGCAACCGGAAATCCGTTGGAAAGTCTTGATATCAGCGCTAACCCTTCATTAAGTGACTATGAAACAGACGACGGCGTTTTAGTTAAACAATAATTTTTTACCATCAGCCCCAGCGCCGGGCATGCCCGGGCGCTGGGGTTGCCAGCATGCAGCATTAATACTATAAACTGGTTTACAATGGTTTATTTTTATACCAGCTTCAGGAGAAGAGTTATGATCAAAGCGTTACCCCCTTTGTTAACGGTAACAGTTACTGTACTTTCCGGATTGCTCTTTTTCTTTTCAGCTGCTCCGGCCCAGGCGTCCCTGAACTGTGCTGGCCTGACCGGTTGCGACAGAAAGTTCTGTGAGATAGAGAGTCAGCTTAAGATTGCTCAGGAAAGAGGCAATGACCGAAAAGCGGCTGGGTTAGCAAAAGCATTGGCCGAGGCAAAACAGCATTGCACGGCTGAAGGCCTTCGCAAGGAGCTGGCCGAAGAAATAGAAGAAGCCAGGGAAGATCTGGCAGCGTATCGGGCTGATCTTAAGGAAGCTGAAGAAGATGGAGATGTGGATGATGTTCGAAAATACCAGCAAAAAATTGAAGAAGAGCAAGATGAAATTGATCAGCTTGAAAAGGAACTTTCGGGTCTGAATTAAACAGAACTGCGCATAGTTATGGGCTGGAAGTAAGCTGACAGTGCGTGACATGTGTTTCAGTTTAACGCCATAAGAGAATTCCGATGACCATTCATTCCGGCTCCTGCCTGTGCGGCACTGTGCGTTTTGAGGTAAACGGCAAATTCGACAGCTTTTATCTGTGTTATTGCCGGCGCTGCCAGAAAGACACCGGTTCGGCCCACGGGGCTAATCTGTTCTCGCAATCGGCCAGTATTGAGTGGATCTCGGGAACGACGGCGGTCACGTCTTTTACGCTGCCAGGCACTCGCCACAGCAGAAGCTTTTGCAAGCATTGCGGCTCGGCCCTGCCCAACACACAAATAGCCGGCTTGCTGGTGGTGCCGGCCGGCTGTCTGGACACTGATATTTCTTTATTGCCCACGGCGCGCATTTTTACCTGCCATCAGGCGGACTGGAGTAAACAGCCAGATGGAGTGCCAGCTTTCAGTGACTTGCCGAATAAACAGCCGTAAGGCTACATTCCGGCTCTGTCTGCCTGTACCATTATCGGTTTACTCTTTACAGGGCGCTGTTCACTCATGTCCACGTTTTTTTCCGGTTTTGCCTTGAGCTTTTCTCTTATTCTGGCCATTGGCTCCCAGAATGCCTTTGTGCTGAAGCAGGGCATTAAGCGCCATCATGTGTTTGTGGTGTGTGCTGTGTGTGCCCTGTCTGATGCGGTGCTTATCTCGTTGGGGGTGGCGGGTTTTGGTGCCATGGTGAAGCAGTTTCCGGCCATTGAAACGGTGGCCCGTTATGGCGGGGCGGCTTTTTTGGCGGTGTATGCGCTGTTAAGCTTTAAATCGGCCTTCAGTAACCGCCATGCCATGACGGCGGCCGGAGATACGCAGCAGTCGCTGCTGAAAACCGTGGCCATGTGTCTGGCCTTTACCTGGCTTAATCCGCACGTTTATCTGGATACCATGGTGCTGCTGGGCTCCATTTCTACCCAATATCAGGCCCAGGGACTGTTTGCCTTTGGCGCCATTTGTGCGTCACTGGTGTTCTTTTTCAGTCTGGGTTACGGAGCCCGTGTGCTGGCTCCGGTCTTTCAGCGGCCCCAGGCCTGGCGGGTGCTGGAGTTTGTGGTGGGGGTGATGATGACTACCATTGCAATCACGCTGGTGGCGGGAGCCTGAGGGTTATTTCAGCTCCGTCTCAATCAGCACTATATCCTGACTGCTGTTATTCAGCACATTGTGCTCAGTGCCGGCCGGCCGGTAATAGCACTCACCGGCACGCATTTCTGCCGGTTTGGGACCATCGCCGGTATCAATGTGCAGCACACAGTTTTGCATGGGCACAATGACATAGTCGCGTTCATGACGGTGCCACCGGCTTTCGCCACCGGCAGGAAACAGCAGGTGATTAACGCAGGTGCGCTCGTTATCAATTTGCTGGGTAATCTGCAAAACCGGACGTTCAGACATTGACTGTTCCTTGTTAACGCTGTTGATAGTGCTGCACAGCCTGGATGATGCCGGCGGCATCCAGACCCAGACGGGCCCAGATTTGCTGCTGGCTGCCTTGCTCCACAAAGCGGTCGGGTAACCCCAGGTTCAGCACCGGCATGGGCTTTTTATGCCGCATCAGGCATTCGTTCACCGCCGAGCCGGCACCGCCCATAATGGCGTTTTCTTCCAGTGTGACCAGCAGCTCGTGATCGGCAGTCAGCTCCAGCAGCAGGGCTTCGTCCAGGGGTTTTACAAAACGCATATCTACCAGGGTGGCATTCAGTGCTGCTGCGGCGGCTTCGGCCTCGGGCAGCAGAGTACCAAAGTTCAGCAGGGCAATCTTGCTGCCCTGGCGCAGCCGCCGGCCCTTGCCAATTTCCAGTGCCGTCATGGTGCTGTTCACTTCGGCACCTGGGCCGCCGCCACGCGGGTAGCGCACGGCGGCGGGGCCGGGGTGCATATAGCCGGTGTAGAGCATTTGCCGGCATTCGTTTTCGTCCGCCGGCGTCATGATCACCATGTTGGGCACGGTGCGCATAAAGCTTAAGTCGTAGGCACCCTGATGAGTGGGGCCGTCGGCGCCCACTATGCCGGCACGGTCAATGGCAAAGAGCACATCCAGGTTCTGCAGCGCCACATCATGAATAAGCTGGTCATAAGCTCGCTGCAAAAAGGTGGAGTAAATGGCAACGATCGGCTTTTTGCCCTCTATGGCCATGCCTGCCGCCAGAGTGACGGCGTGCTGCTCGGCAATGGCCACATCAAAGTAGCGGTCGGGAAACTCCCGGGAGTAGCGCACTAACCCTGAGCCTTCGCGCATGGCGGGAGTAATGGCCATCAGCTTGTTGCACTGGCCGGCCATGTCGCACAGCCAGTTGCCAAAAATAGCGGAATAGCTGGGGCTGGCCGGTGTGCTTTTGGGCAGACTGCTGGTGGCCGGATCAAACCTGGGCACACCATGGTAACCAATGGGATCCTGCTCGGCGGGCAAATAGCCTTTGCCCTTGCGGGTCATGACGTGCAGCAGCTGCGGGCCCTTGAGCTTGCGCATATTGCGCAGAGTATCGGTCAGGGCAGCTATGTCGTGGCCGTCTATCGGACCCACATAATTAAAGCCAAATTCTTCAAACAGGGTGCCGGGCACCACCATGCCCTTGAGATGTTCTTCGGTGCGTCTGGCCAGCTCTTTCAGCGGCGGCAGAATTTCCAGCGCTTTTTTGCCGCCTTCGCGCAGTGTGCTGTAAAGCGAGCCCGACATAATGCGCGCCAGATGGTTGTTGAGCGCGCCCACGTTCTCGGAAATGGACATTTCGTTGTCGTTCAGCACCACCAGCAGATCTTTATGCAGATCACCGGCGTGGTTGAGCGCTTCAAAGGCCATGCCGGCGGTAAGGGCACCGTCACCAATCACCGCCACTACTTTGCGGTTTTGCTGCTCGGCATCGGCCGCAATAGCCATGCCCAGTGCCGCGCCTATGCTGGTGCTGGAGTGACCCACGGAAAGAGTGTCATATTCGCTTTCTTCCCGCCAGGGAAAGGGATGCAGGCCGTCCAGCTGGCGAATGCTGCTCATGCGCTCGCGCCGGCCGGTGAGAATTTTGTGCGGATAGGCCTGATGGCCCACATCCCATACCAGCCGGTCAAAGGGAGTGTTATACACATAGTGCAGCGCCACTGTCAGCTCTACGACGCCCAGGCCCGAGGCCAGGTGGCCGCTGCTGCGGCTTACCGAGTGCAGCAAATAGGATCTCAGCTCCTCACACAGGGCCGGCAGCCGCTCTTGCGGCAGGCTGCGCAGCTCTTCCGGCAGGTTGGCCAGGGCCAGTGTGGGATAATCGGCAATATTCAGACTCATAGGCTTATCGTTATTTAGTATTCGCGCTGCACTATGTAGTGGGCGAAAGCTTCCAGTGTGTCGGTATTGTAAGAAAGGCCGGCCAGTGCGGCCAGGGCATCGTTATGCAGGCGATCGGCCAGGGCTCGGGCACCGTCCAGCCCCAGCAGGGCAGGGTAGGTGCTTTTTTGCTGTTCCAGATCCTTGCCCCGGGTTTTGCCCAGGGTTTCGGTGCTGGCAGTAATGTCGAGAATATCGTCCTGCACCTGAAACGCCAGGCCAATGGCTTCGGCGTAGCGGCTCAGGGCATCCAGCTCTTCAGGCTGCACCGACACCGAGCAGAGCGCCCCCATGCGCACGGCCGCACGAATAAGCGCACCGGTTTTATGCCGGTGAATGGTTTCAAGCGTAGCAGCTTCTATTTGCCGGCCTTCATGATAAATATCCAGTGCCTGACCACCGCACATGCCGCCGTAGCCGCTGGCGGTGGCCAGCTCCTGCACCAGCTGCAGCCGGCGCTCGGCTGGCAGCCGGCCTCCGGCATTGCTCAGCAGCTCAAAGGCCAGAGTTTGCAGGGCGTCGCCGGCAAGAATGGCGGTGGCTTCGTCAAACGCCTTGTGTACCGTAGGCTGGCCCCGGCGCAGATCGTCGTTGTCCATGGCGGGCAAATCGTCGTGGATCAGCGAATAGGCATGGATGCATTCAATGGCGGCGGCGGCGGCATCGGCAGCCGCCGGATCTGCATCCTCGGCAAGACCGGCAGTGGCATAAACCAGCATGGGGCGCACCCGTTTACCGCCCTGGGTCAGGCCATATTCCATGGCGTCACGCAGTTGCGGTGAGAGCGGACCCAGCCGGCCAAGGGCCTGCTGCAGAACAGCATTAATGCGTTCACCATATTGCTGGTGCCATTGGGTGATCACGCCGGTTTCTCCGACGGAGTGAAGTCGGCCAGAGTATCGCCGTCTTTCATCAGAATTTTTACCTGTTGCTCGGCCTGGCTCAGTCGTTGCTGGCCGGCACGCACCAGCTGCACGCCCCGTTCAAATGATTTAAGTGCCTGATCCAGGCTCAGCTCGCCCTGCTCCAGCTGATCCACCAGGCCTTCCAGCTCGGCGAGGGCGCTTTCAAAGTCCATGTTTTCCGGTTTTTTGGCAGCCACGGGCATCCTCTGTTCAATCACGTGCAAAATTGGGCCAATAGTAACACCGCTGTCCGGAATTTGGCGAAGGATTAGCAACATTCAGTTGCAGAACTGCTTCGCTGTTAAACATTTTTGCGCTGTGCCGATAACAACAACGGCGACAACTGCCGGGGCAAAGGGGTAAGATTGAGCCGTTTTTTGCCCGCATTGACAGAAAGAGGACTCCCATTTTGGATTTGGCAACACTCCTAGGACTGATTGGCGGACTGGCCTTTGTTGGCATGGCAATGGTTTTGGGTGGCAGCATCACCATGTATGTGGATGTGCCGTCCATTTTTATTGTGTTTGTGGGTTCACTGTTCGTGGTGATGATGAAGTTCAACCTGGGCCAGTTTCTGGGAGCGGCCAAGGTGGCGGGCAAGGCGTTTATGTTCAAGCTGGAAAAGCCCGAAGAGCTGATTGAGCGGGTGGTACAGCTGGCCGACTCGGCCCGTAAGGGCGGCTTTCTGGCGCTGGAAGAAGCAGAAATTACCAATCCGTTTCTGCAAAAGGCGGTGAACATGCTGGTGGACGGCCACGATCAGGCGGTAGTGAAAGCCGCGCTGGAAAAAGACATTGATCTGAATGCCGAGCGCCAGGAGCAGGGGGCCAAAATCTTCCGCTCGCTGGGGGATGTAGCTCCCGCCATGGGCATGATTGGCACCCTGATTGGTCTGGTGGCCATGCTGGCCAACATGGACGATCCCAAGGCCATTGGCCCGGCCATGGCCATTGCTCTGCTCACGACCCTTTACGGTGCCATGCTGGCCAATATGATAGCCCTGCCCATTGCCGACAAGCTGGATTTGCGTTCGGAAGAAGAGCGTCTTAACCGCACGTTGATCATGGACGCCGTGCTGGGCATTCAGGACGGCCAGAACCCCCGGGTGCTGCAGGCGCTGCTGGAAAACTATCTGGCAGAGAATAAGCGCACCAAGGAGGAATAGTGGCCAAAAAGAACAAGCCGGCACCGGCAGGTGCTCCCGCCTGGATGGCCACCTTTGCAGACCTGGCCACCATTCTGATGAGCTTTTTTGTGCTGCTGCTGGCCTTTGCCGAAATGGATGTGCTCAAGTTCAAGCAAATTGCCGGCAGCATGAAGTTTGCCTTTGGGGTGCAGAATCAGATTGAGGTATCGGAAATTCCCAAGGGTACCTCCGTGATTGCGCTGGAGTTTCGCCCCGGCCGGCCCGAGCCTACGCCCATTAATACCATCATGCAGCATACCACCGACTCTACCCTGGCCGAGCTGGACTTTCAGCCCGGCGAGTCGGACCGGGCCTCGGGCCAGAGCAGGGAAGATGGCAACATGAGCGGCAGCCAGCAGCCGGAGCAGACCAGTGCCGAAGCCATCAGTCTGGCTCAGGCCATGGCCGAGCAGCTGAGCAGCGCCATTGAACAGGACGCCATTGAGATTGAAGCGCTGGGCCAGCAGGTGGTGATCCGCATTCGGGAAAATGCGTCTTTTCCCGCCGGCTCGGCATTTTTGCAGCCCAAGTTCTGGCCGGTTATTCGCCAGGTAGGGGCGCTGGTAAAAGATGTGCCCGGTGAAATTCTGGTGTCGGGCCATTCCGACGACATTGGCAGCGGCTATGAGCTGTTCAGTTCCAACTGGGAATTGTCTACTCAGCGGGCACTGGCGGTAGCGGATCAGCTCAGGCGCACCGAAGGCTTTGACGACAGCCGCATGGTGGTCATGGGCCTGGCCGACACCAAGCCCCTGGCACCCAACGATACACCTGAAAACCGCCGCCTTAACCGGCGGGTGGAAATTACCATTTCTCAGGGCAAGCCGGTCTACACAGAGCCGGTAGAGGCGGTTGCGCCCAACACCCCCTGAACTGCTTTTCTTTTAACCATAAGCCCGGCACGTGTATAATGCCGGGCTTATTTTTTTATGTGTTGTTCGAGCGTACCGAAATTATGAAATTTATTATCAAGCTTCATCCTGAAATGACCATCAAGAGCAAGTCGGTGCGCCAGCGCATGAGCAAGATCCTCTCGGGCAACATTCGCAATACCCTCAGGCCACTGGATGAAACCGTTAAAGTGCGGGTGGACTGGGACAAGATGGTGGTACGCAGCAATAACAATGACGAGGCCAGCCGCCAGCAGCTGACAGAGGCGCTCGGCTGCATTCCCGGCATTCAGTCGTTTCTGGAGGTGGTGGAGTTCAAGGTCAGCTCCCTGGATGACATTCTGGAACACGCCCAGGCCATGTTTGGTGACCAGCTTGCCGGCAAAACCTTTTGTGTGCGTGCCAAGCGCCGGGGCAAGCAGGCGTTCAGCTCGCTGGATGTGGAGCGCTATGTGGGCGGCGGCCTGAACCAGCGTTGCAACACCGCCGGTGTTAAACTCAAGCAGCCCGATGTGCAGATTAATCTGGAACTGGATGACGAGCGGCTGTATCTGGTGAGCAAGCAGCACGCCGGCATGGGCGGTTATCCCATTGCCACTCAGGAAAGTGTGCTCAGCCTGATGTCCGGTGGCTACGACTCGGGCGTGTCGTCGTTTCAGTTCATCAAGCGCGGCAGCCGGGTGCATTACTGCTTCTTCAACCTGGGCGGGCGCGAGCATGAAGCCGGCGTGCGCGAGGTGGTGCACTTTTTGTGGAAGAAATACGGCTCGTCTCACCGGGTGAAGTTTATTTCGGTGCCCTTTGAAGGGGTGGTGGCCGAGATCCTGGAAAAAATCGACAAGGGCCATATGGGGGTGGTGCTCAAGCGCATGATGATGCGCGCCGGTGCCGAAGTGGCCCGGCGCCTGGCGGTTAATGCGCTGGTTACCGGTGAGTCCATGGGCCAGGTATCCAGCCAGACGGTGACCAATCTCAATGTGATCGACAGAGTGACCGACACCCTGATACTGCGGCCCTTGATCGCCACCGACAAGCAGGACATTATCGATCAGGCTCGGGCCATCGGTACTGCGCCTTATGCGGAAAAAATGCCGGAATATTGCGGTGTTATTTCGCAAAAGCCCACCATTAAAGCGGTGCTGAGCAAGGTGGAAGAAGAAGAAGCCAATTTTGACTTTGGTGTACTCGACACCGCCGTGCAGTCCTCTTTTGTGGAAGACGTGCGCGATCTGGACAGAGTATGGGAGGTGCCGGAAGTGGAAATCAGCGAACAGGTAACGGAGCAGGAGGTGATCCTCGATATTCGTGCGCCGGAAGAAGAAGAGCAGTCTCCGCTGGAAGTGGCCGGCCACAGAGTGATACGTCTGCCGTTTTTCCGCCTGGCCAACCAGTTTGGCGAGCTGGACCAGAACAAAACCTACCTGCTTTACTGTGCCCGCGGCGTGATGAGCCGGCTGCAGGCCATTCATCTGAAAGAGCAGGGCTTTGAAAACGTAAAAGTGTATAAGCCCTGAATTTAGTTGACACGTTGGGACTCGTCCCAGCCTACGCCTGCCCCTCGTGCTTTTTCACTTCCTGATACAACTGCTGGCACACCGGCACCGGCAGTTCACCGGCGTGCTTGAGCAGATACCCTGTGATGTAGTCAATTTCCGTGGGCCGGCCGTGGGCCAGATCCTGGTGCATGGAAGAATAGTTGGTGGCGGTCAGTTCAATTACACTGTTCAGCCGGCGGCGATATTGCTCCAGGGTTTCGGTTTCACCCAGCGCGCTCAGCACAGTGTGCACTTCCTGGCTCAGCTGCTCCACCACATCGGCAAAGCGGGGTTCACTGAGCTGACCGTTATAAATATTGTGGCAGGCCGTGAGCGGATTAATCACGGCATTAATGGCGAGCTTGCGCCGCTGCAGTGAGAGTATGTCTTCACTCCACCCGGCATGGCCCAGGGCTGAGGCCAGCGGTTTTGTCAGGGGTGAGAAGGCCTTGCCTTTCTCATTAACCGGCCCCAGCCAGGTTTCGCCCTTACCGGTGTGGCGCACCTGTGAGTTACCTTCCCGCAGAGCACCATGGCTGGTTACGCCGGCCAGCAGCGGGTTGTGAGGCAGCAGTTTGGCTACGTCTTCGGCAATGCCCATGCCGTTGTGCAGCAATATTACCGGCACCTCACGAGACAGCCCCCGCAAACTGCCCAGCGCGGGCAGTACCTGATAGGCTTTGGTCATCACCAGCAAACACTCAATATCGGCTGCCTGCTCGGCAAAACGGTAGTGAGGGCTTACCAGCCGGCGGCGCTCATTCAGGGCAATAAACTCAAATGCCGGGTGAAAATGTCGGCGGCGACGGTCGCTCAGCATCAGCGATACCGGCCTTTTTTGTTCGGTCAGCAAAGCAGCAAAGGTGCAGCCCAGCGCGCCAGCTCCCAATATGGTCCACTCACGCATCATTCTCTCTCCGGTTTTTTGATATTATTCTGCGTTATTGATCCCATACGTTAGCCGTGAACCGCTTGGCTTGCCAGCGGTTTCGGCGCTTACTCAAGGAGCTTTCATGCCTTCTTTTGATATTGTTTCCGAAGTGGAAATGAATGAAGTACGCAACGCTGTTGAAAACGCCAGCCGCGAGCTGACCACCCGCTATGATTTTCGTGGTGTGGAAGCCAGCTTTGAGCTGAACGACAACAAGGTAAAGCTGGAAGCAGAAGCCGACATGCAGCTGCAGCAGATGCGTGACATATTACGCGGTGCCTTAATCAAGCGAGGCATTGATGTACGGGTGCTGGACGCCGGCAGCATTAATCGCACCGGAAAACGCCATGTGCAGGAAATGAGCTTTCTGCAGGGCATTGACAGTGCACTGGCAAAAAAGCTGGTAAAGAAGATTAAAGACAGCAAAATCAAGGTGCAGGCGTCCATTCAGGGCGAGCAGCTGCGGGTTACCGGCAAGAAGCGGGACGATCTGCAGCAGGTGATGGCCATGCTGCGCGCCGAAGAGCAGGAGCAGCCGCTGCAGTTTAATAACTTTCGGGATTAAGGCAGCCAAGGCCGGGTTTCGTACCCGGCATGGCTTCTAGCTTTCGGCTTCCAGCTTGCCGACCCGCCGGGCGACCACCGCAATCAGTACCAGCACCGGCAGGCCAAGGGCGGCGGTGCCGGTAAAGAAGACCGCATAGCCCATGGCGTCCACCACCACTCCCGAGAAGCCGGCCATAAATTTGGGCAGCAGCAGCATCACTGAGCTGAACAGCGCATATTGAGTGGCAGAGAAGGCCACATTGGTCAGGCTGGAGAGATAAGTCACAAAGGCGGCGGTAGCAATGCCGGCGCTTAAGTTATCCAGCGAGATAATCACCGTCAGCAGGCGCACATCCGGGCCCAGCTGGCTCATCAGGGCAAAGAGCACATTGGTGCCGGCAGTCAGCACGGCACCCAGCATCAGAATGCGCAGTGTGCCAAAGCGCACCACCAGCACACCACCCAGGGCGGCGCCCAGCAGCGTCATGATCACGCCATACACCTTGGTCACGGTGGCAATTTCGGTTTTGGTAAAGCCCATATCCACATAAAAGGGATTGGCCATCACGCCCATGACGACATCTGCCACCCGATAGCTGGCAATCAGACTCAGGATCAACAGAGCATGCCAGCCATAGCGCTGAAAAAAGTCGGCAAAGGGGTTGACCACGGCGCTTTTGCCAAACGCGAGAAAGCCGGCCAGCCAGGCCGGCCAGCCCCGGTTTATCAGCTGCGCCTTGTGCTCCTGCTGAGACCGTTGCTGCTCACCCAGGTCTACCTTCGGCTCGTGCAGCAGCAGGCAGGTCAGTACACCCACCAGCATGCAGCCGGCCATGGTCAGATAGGCCACCTGCCAGCCGTACATGCTGTAGCTGATGTCGGAGCCGGCCCAGGCGGCAATGGCCAGCGCACCGGCCCCGGCCATGATCATCGCCAGCCGGTAGCCGGTCATGTAGGCGGCAGCCAGCGCCCCCTGCAGCCGCTCCGGAGCTGACTCTATGCGATAGGCGTCTATCACTATGTCTTGCGTGGCTGAAGCAAACGCGACGGCAAGCGCAAACAGTGCCAGTTGCACCAGGCTGACGGTGGGATCAGAAAACGCCATGCCCGCCAGCGCCGCCATAATAATCAGCTGGGAAAACAGCATCCAGCTACGCCGCCGGCCCATCATGCGGGATAACAGTGGCAGCGGCAGCCTGTCTACCAGCGGTGACCACAGCCATTTTACCCCGTAGGCCAGCGCCACCCAGCTGAAAAAGCCAATGCTGGTGCGGCTGATGCCGGCCTCGCGCAGCCAGAACGACAGGGTGCCAAACACCAGCAGCAGCGGCAGGCCGGAGGAAAACCCCAAGGCCAGCATAATCAGTACGCGCCGCTCAGTGTAGAGCGACAGACTTTGCTGCCATTTCAGTGCCCGGGTTTTGATGGTTATTCTCCGGGCAGGCGACGAACCTGCTCAAGAATAATGGGCTCTTCCGGTACTTCCCGGGAGCGCAGCTGCAGGTTCATGCCGGTGGGGACGGCAGCCATGCGCTGCAATACTTCCTCACCCTTTACCACTTTGCCAAAGACGGTGTAACCGGCACGGCGGCCGCCGTCCAGCGAGGTGTTATCAGCGAGGTTGATATAAAACTGGCGGGTGGCGCTGTGCGGATCCTGAGTGCGGGCCATGGCGATGGTGCCGGTACTGTTCGACAGGCCATTACCCGACTCATTCTGCACCGGATCACGGGTGGGCAAACGCTCATAATCGGCAGTAAAGCCGCCACCCTGAACCACAAACCCCGGGATCAGCCGGTGAAAAATGGAGCCGGCATAGCTGCCGTCGTCCACATAGCTCAAAAAGTTGGCCACTGTCTTGGGGGCGGCCTGTTCGTTCAGCTCCACTTCCAGGGTGCCCAGACTGGTGACCAGCTCCACGCGGGGGCCGGCCAGGGCGGTGGCGGACAGCAGGCCCGCCAGCAGGATTAATATGTTTTTCATTTAGTTACCGTTAATAAAGCTTTGTACGTCACGATCGGCCAGTATGTCCTGCACCATCAGGCTCAGCTGACGGTTAAGGGCATCGGTGACCTTGTCCAGCTCCGGATGCAGACGGCCGGGAAATTCCTGCTGGGCGCTGCGGCGATATTGCTTGGTAATGCGCTGGCCGTTGCGCTCCAGCACCAGCTGTACTCTTACCTTCTGCACCACGTCATAGCTGATATGACCGCGGATCACCCGGGCCAGTACTTCCTGCAGCTCCAGGGTAGCGCGGGTGTTGGCACCCTGCTCAACAAAGGCTCCCTGCGTGCTGAACCCTTGCGCCAGCGCCTGCTCCAGCTGCAGCCGCAGATTATTGGCCGCACCCACCACCACCGGTGATTTGTCTTTTTGTTCAATCTGAATGATGAAGTCACTGCTGCGGTTGTCACTGCTGGACAGCGCCAGGGTCTGGCCACGATAAACACCGCCGCTCACGTTGGCGGTAGCGGGATTTACATCTACCGCTATAGGGTAATAGCTGGCACAGGCAGACAGGCCCAGGGCCAGCAGGGGAATAGTTAACCATTTGATACGATTCATGAACAGGTCCTTCAGGCGGTATGAATGGCTCTCAGAATAACGAATTTGCGGTTGGATGCCACTACTCGCTGATTACCGAACAGTCGTTTAAGTTTCTGGTGATAGTCGAGGTGGCGGTTACCCACCAGTAACAGCTCGCCGCCCCGGCGCAGTACCCGGCGGGCATCGGTCATCATTTGCCAGGCAATATGATCGGTAATGGCCTGCTGCTGATGAAAGGGCGGATTGCACAGCACCAGATCGGCACTGTCGGGGGCTACGCCGTCAAGACAGTTATTGACCATAAAGCGCGCCCGGGGCAGGGCATCGGGCAGGTTGTGCTCCACATTAAGCCGGGCACTGGCCACTGCCATATGGGATTCATCCACAAAGGTGACGGTGGCTTGCGGATTGCGGGCCAGGGCCATCAGCCCGAGCACACCGTTGCCGCAGCCCAGGTCGATGATTCTGCCCGGCCGGTTGGCGGGCAGCTGCTCCAGCATAAAGCGGGCACCAATATCCAGGCTGGCGCGGGAGAACACAGCGGCATGGTTATAAATGGTGAAGGCGCTGCCCTCCAGCGGCCAGGCCAGCGGGGCCGGCGCGGGAGAGGGGGCAATGGCCATATTCCGCTCGGTAAAAATCAGCCTCGCCTTTTTCCAGGCCAGGCTGGTGCGGGTGGGGCCAAGCAACTGCTCAAACAGCTTTAGAGTAGATGTATGCACGTCCTTGGCCTTGGCGCCGGCCACTATTCGCGTGTTTGGCCCCGCTACCCGGCTGATGGCGGCGAGCTGGTGTTCAAGCATGGCATTGGTCTTGGGCAGCTTGAGGATCACCAGGCCGGGCGCGGCGGGCAACTCGTCCAGGCTGGTGAGCGAGTGCCACTCAGGCTCAAGCCCGTTGTCGGCGGCGTTGGCAGCCAGCGCCAGCCCGGCTACCCGGGAGTCGGTAACGGTAAAGGGCCGGTACTGGTGCAGGCCCAGCGTCAGGGCACCAAAGCCATCGTTAAGAATCACCAGGGGAGCAGTCCGGTCCCACTCCAGGGTGGCCAGTTCGTTCATGATATATTCGTCCGCCGCTTCCCAGGCCTGCAGACCGTGGCGGGCCTGGCGGGGGTAGCGGTGCAGCGTCAGCTCGCCGCCCTCGGCAAGAGGAAAGTGATGATTCATGGGGTTGATGCCTGATTATTTGCAAAGAGCGGCATTTTAGCAGTTTAAAGAGGAAAATCAGCATGCAGCTATGGTCAGAGCCAGAGTGGCTCACGCTCAAGCAGGGCCGTCTTTTATGGTGGCCGGACGCCTTTGCCGCCGACGCCGGTGCCTGGCAGGCTGAGCTTGAGCAAAGCATTCCCTGGCAGCAGCACCGGTTAATGATGTTTGGTCGCGAGCTGAGTGAGCCGCGGCTGTCCTGCTGGATGGGCGACTGGCCCTATCGTTATTCCGGCCGGCAGCGTGCGCCTGAGCCCTGGCATCCTTTGGTAAAGGAAATAGCCGGCCGTCTTGAGCGAATTTGCGGTCAGCCCTTTGATGGTGTGCTGCTTAATTGTTACCGCAACGGCCAGGACAGCATGGGCTGGCATGCCGACAATGAGCCCGAGCTGGGCCGGGACCCCATGATAGCGTCGGTCAGTCTGGGAGCAGGCAGGCGTTTTTTGCTGCGTCATCATCAGGGGGAGCAGCGTGAATTATGGCTGGAGCACGGCAGTCTGCTGGTGATGGCGGGGCAAATGCAGCATCATTGGCAGCATGCCCTGCCCAAAATGGCCCGGGAGCCAAATTTGCGTATCAACCTCACATTTCGGCGGTTTGCCGGCACCGGGTGAAAGTGCCCGAGCGTCGGACCTGTCCTTTGTTGTGAATATCACCGGAGATTAACATGTCGATTCAGAACACCATTGAACAAAAAGTGATGGCTGCGCTGTCACCTGAGCATCTGGACGTGATAAATGAAAGCTACATGCACAGAGTGGAGCCCGGCTCGGAAACCCACTTCAAGCTGGTGGTGGTGAGCGATGCCTTTGAAGGTCAGCGGCTGCTGGCCCGTCATCGTACCCTGAACACCCTGCTGGCCGAGGAGCTGGCCGGTGGTGTGCATGCGCTGGCACTGCATACCCTGACGCCTGCCGAATGGCGTGCCCGTGGCGGTGTGCCCGACAGCCCCAACTGCATGGGCAAGGCGGGAGTGTCGGTTTAAGACATCTGTTATTTGTGGTTAGCAGATTTGTTACCAGCCCGATGTGACTGGAAATCACTTCCATTTTTCCGCCTTGTGCGACCAAAGCATGATTCTGCCTTGAAAATCATGGCCTTATTTTTGCTTGGTGAAAAATGAAACAAGCTGGTTTTACTGACTGCGGCGGTAAATTTTAGCAATTGCCGTGGCAGCCGCCGCTTTAAAAGTGCTAGAATTACGCGCCTTTTAAATCGGGCTGGATGTTACCGGAGTGTAGTCGTGCTGTTGTCAGGGCGATGCCAACATGCCGGTAGCGACTCATCAGCATGTTGTCATGTTTTTCATGGCAAGTACCTGTCTTCCCCTAACAAGTAGTGCAAGTGAGTATGATTACAATTAAAAAAGGACTGGACCTCCCAATTGCCGGGGCACCAGAGCAAGTAATCTACGATGGTCCCTCCATCAAGCGCGTTGCTACGCTGGGCGAGGAGTATGTGGGTATGCGCCCTACCATGCACGTCAAGGTAGAGGATCGCGTCAAGAAAGGTCAGATTCTGTTTGAAGATAAAAAGAATCCTGGCGTTAAATTCACAGCTCCCGCCGCAGGTACCGTGGTTGAAATCAACCGGGGTGCCAAGCGTGTTTTGCAGTCTGTTGTTATTGCCGTAGACGACAGCGAAGAGCAGATTACTTTTAAAAGCTATAGCTCTGCCGAACTGGCCAAACTGGAACGTGAAACTGTGCAGGAGCAGCTGGTTGAATCCGGCATGTGGACTGCGCTTCGTACCCGCCCCTTCAGCAAGGTGCCGGCGCTGGACTCTGCTCCGCGCTCCATCTTTGTGACCGCCATGGACACCAACCCGCTCAGTGCCAATGCCGAGCTGGTGATCAAGGAAAACGCCCAGGCGTTTACCGATGGTCTGCAGGTGCTGAGCCGCCTGACCGACGGTCAGGTGCATGTATGTAAAGGTGAAGGCAGCCTGCCACAGGCCAACTCCGCGAACGTAAAAGAACACGTTTTCAGCGGTGTGCACCCTGCTGGTCTGGCCGGTACCCACATTCATTTCATTGATCCTGTGGTACCCGGCAAGGTGGTCTGGTACATCAACTATCAGGACGTGATTGCCTTTGGCAAGCTGTTCACCAGCGGTGAAATCTGCACCGACCGTGTGGTTGCTCTGGGCGGCCCCGTGGTGAACAAGCCCCGCCTGCTGCGCACCCGTATCGGCGCATCTCTGGATGAGCTGACTGCCGGCGAGCTGCAGGAGGGTGAAAACCGCGTGATTTCCGGCTCGGTACTGGCCGGCACCAACGCTAATGGTCCGCATGCTTATCTGGGTCGCTACCATTTGCAGGTCTCCGCACTGAAGGAAGGCCGCGAGAAGGAATTGTTCGGCTGGCTGGCTCCGGGTTCCAACAAGTTCTCGGTTACCCGTGCTTACCTGGGCCATCTGGCCAAGGGCAAGCTGTTTGACCTGACCACGACCACCAACGGCTCTGCCCGTGCCATGGTACCAATTGGTAACTATGAGCGCGTGATGCCGCTGGATGTTCTGCCGACCCTGTTGCTGCGTGATTTGCTGTCCGGTGACACCGACAGCGCCCAAAGCCTGGGCTGCCTGGAGCTGGATGAAGAAGATCTGGCGCTGTGCACCTATGTTTGCCCGGGCAAATACGATTATGGCCAGGTGTTGCGTGAGTGCCTGACCAAGATTGAGCTGGAGGGCTAAGAAATGAGCTTAAAGCAGACTCTGGAAAACATGGAGCACCACTTTGAGCAGGGCGGTAAATACGAGAAGTTTTACGCTCTGTATGAAGCGGTTGCTACCGTGCTCTATACCCCGGGTATGGTTACCCGTAAATCTTCCCATGTTCGTGACAGCATCGATCTGAAGCGCATCATGATCATGGTGTGGATGGCGACTTTCCCGGCCATGTTCTTTGGTATGTACAACGTTGGCGGCCAGGCGATTGCGGCCCTTACCAGCATGTACAGCCCGGCCGATCTGGCTGGTGTGATTGATGGCAACTGGCGTTACAGTCTGGCCAGTGGTCTGGGGGCGACCCTGGGCGAAGGTGCCGGCTGGGGCAGTAAAATGCTGCTGGGTGCCACCTACTTCCTGCCCATCTACCTGACGGTATTTATTGTCGGTGGTTTCTGGGAAGTGCTGTTTGCCTCTGTGCGCAAGCATGAAGTAAACGAAGGCTTCTTCGTAACTTCCGTACTGTTCGCACTGATCGTACCCGCAACCCTGCCGCTGTGGCAGGCGGCGCTGGGCATCACCTTTGGTGTGGTCATGGCCAAGGAAATCTTTGGCGGTACCGGCAAGAACTTCCTTAACCCGGCACTGGCAGGCCGTGCTTTCCTGTTCTTTGCCTATCCGGCCGAGATCTCCGGTGACACCGTCTGGACTGCCGTAGACGGCTTCTCCGGCGCGACTGCGCTGGGACAGTGGGCTGCCGGCGGCCAGGCTGCGCTGATGGACGCCAACACCGGTGCTGTCATCAGCTGGATGGATGCCTTTATCGGTAACATTCAGGGCTCTATCGGTGAAGTATCTACCCTTGCCATTCTGATTGGTGGTCTGTTCATCATCTATATGGGCATTGCTTCCTGGCGCATTGTGGCCGGTGTGATGGTGGGTATGGTCGTAACTGCCACCCTGTTCAACTTTATCGGCTCCGATACCAACGCCATGTTCTCCATGCCATGGTACTGGCACCTGGTACTGGGTGGTTTTGCTTTCGGTATGATGTTTATGGCCACCGATCCGGTTTCTGCCTCCTTTACCAACAAGGGTAAATGGTGGTACGGCGCCCTGATTGGCCTGATGGTGGTGCTGATCCGTGTGGTCAACCCGGCCTTCCCTGAAGGCATGATGCTGGCCATTCTGTTCGCCAACCTGTTCGCTCCCCTGTTCGATCACTTCGTGGTTCAGGCAAATATCAAACGGAGGCTGGCCCGTGGCTAAGAAAGAAACTATCGGCAGAACTTTTGCCGTTGTCGGCGGCCTGTGCCTGGTCTGCTCCATCATCGTATCCGGCGCTGCTGTCTCGCTGAAGCCGACTCAGCAGCGTAATCAGGCGCTGGACGTGCAGACCAATATCGTCAGTGTGGCGGGTCTGGGCCGTGACAATGTTGCGGAAACCTATGACCGCTTCATTGATGCCCGTCTGCTCGATCTCACCACAGACAAGCTGACTGACAAGTCTGCTGCCGGCTTTAACCAGCGCAATGCCGCCAAGGATCCGGAAACCAGCATTCAGCTGAGCCCCGACGAAGATCCGGCCGGCATTCGTCGTCGTGCCAACCTGGCACCGGTTTATCTGGCTAAAGATGAAAACGGTGAGCTGGACAGCATCATTCTGCCGATCCATGGCCAGGGCCTGTGGTCCACCATGTATGCGTTTGTGGCTGTGGCTCCCGATGGCAACACCATCAAGGGCATCACCTACTACGAGCAGGGTGAAACTCCCGGACTCGGCGGTGAGGTAGAAAACCCGAACTGGCGCGCTCAGTTTGTTGGCAAAAAGCTGTTTGATGAAAACGGCAAGCCGGCACTGAGAGTGGTGAAGGGCGGTGCTCCTCAGGGTGCCCCTTCCAGCGTGGATGGCCTGTCCGGTGCCACCCTGACCTCTGACGGTGTGCAAAAAACCTTTGAATTCTGGTTTGGTGAACAGGGCTATGGTCCTTTCCTGGCCAAGGTTCGTGAAGGAGAACTGAACAATGGCTGATAAAGCTGAAATGAAAAAGGTTCTGTTCGGTCCCATCATCGGCAACAACCCCATCGCCCTTCAGGTGCTGGGTATCTGTTCTGCCCTGGCGGTGACCTCGCAGATGCAGACGGCATTTGTAATGTCGCTGGCGGTAATTGCGGTAACAGCGTTCTCCAACCTGTTTATCTCGCTTATTCGCAACCAGATCCCCAACTCGGTACGGATCATTGCCCAGATGGCGATCATCGCTTCTCTGGTAATTGTGGTAGACCAGATCCTGAAAGCCTACGCCTATGACATCTCCAAGCAGCTGTCGGTATTCGTAGGTCTGATCATCACCAACTGTATCGTAATGGGCCGCGCCGAAGCCTATGCCATGAAGAGCCCGCCCATGATGTCGTTCCTGGACGGTATCGGTAACGGTCTGGGCTATGGTCTTATCCTGCTGGTAGTAGCGACCATTCGTGAACTGTTTGGCTCCGGTACCTGGTTCGGCATTGAAATTCTGCCGCTGATCAAAAACGGTGGCTGGTATCAGGCCAATGGTCTGCTGCTGCTGCCGCCGAGCGCCTTCTTTATTATTGGTGGCTTTATCTGGGTACTGCGTACCTTCCGCCCCGAGCAGGTGGAGGCCAAGGAGTAAAAGATGGAACATTATCTGAGTCTGTTTGTTCGTTCCGTGTTCATCGAGAACCTGGCCCTGGCTTTCTTCCTGGGGATGTGTACCTTTCTGGCGGTGTCCAAGAAGGTAAAGACCTCTTTTGGTCTGGGTGTGGCGGTTATTGTGGTACTGACTATTTCAGTGCCGGTTAACAACCTCATCTACAACTTCATTCTGAAAGACGGTGCCCTGACTGAAGGGGTGGATCTGAGCTTCCTGAACTTCATTACCTTTATCGGGGTAATTGCGGCGCTGGTGCAGATCCTGGAAATGACCCTGGATAAGTTCTTTCCGGCACTTTACAACGCCCTGGGCATCTTTCTGCCGCTGATCACCGTAAACTGCGCCATCTTTGGTGGTGTGTCGTTCATGGTGCAGCGGGACTACAACTTTAGCGAGTCTATCGTCTACGGTTTTGGTTCCGGTGTGGGCTGGATGCTGGCTATCGTACTGCTGGCCGGTTTGCGTGAGAAGATGAAGTATGCGGATGTGCCCGATGGCCTGCGTGGTCTGGGTATCACCTTTATTTCCGCCGGTCTGATGGCCCTTGGCTTCATGTCTTTCTCTGGCATTTCCCTGTAAACCCAGTGACGGAAAAGGAATAAACGATGGAAATCATTTTAGGTGTGGTCATGTTCACCGTGATCGTGCTGGCTTTGGTAAGCATCATTTTGTTTGCCAAGTCCAAGCTGGTTGCGGAAGGGGATGTGACTATCAGCATCAATGACGATCCCGACAAGGCGATCACATCCGGTGCCGGTGTCAAGCTGCTGGGTGCTCTGGCGGCCAACGGTATCTTCGTCTCTTCTGCCTGTGGCGGCGGTGGCTCCTGTGGCCAGTGCCGGGTGCGGGTTCTGGACGGTGGCGGTGAAATTCTGCCGACCGAGCTGGATCATATTTCCAAGCGCGAAGCCCGTGAAGGCGAGCGTCTGTCCTGTCAGGTAAACGTTAAGCAGGACATGAAGATCGAGCTGCCGGAAGAAGTGTTCGGCATCAAGAAGTGGGACTGTGAAGTTATCTCCAACGATAACAAGGCGACCTTTATCAAGGAACTCAAGCTGAAGATTCCCAACGGCGAAAGCGTACCTTTCCGCGCCGGTGGTTATATTCAGATTGAAGCGCCGCCTCACCACGTCAAGTACAAAGACTTTGATGTACCGGAGAAATTCCGCGAAGACTGGGACAAGTTCAAGATCTTTGATCTGGAGTCCAAGGTAGACGAAGAAACCATTCGTGCCTACTCCATGGCCAACTATCCGGAAGAAGAAGGCATCATTATGCTGAACGTGCGGATTGCCACGCCGCCGCCCAGCAACTGGACCGCGCCTCCCGGCAAGATGTCTTCCTACATCTGGTCGCTGAAGCCCGGCGACAAGGCCACCATTTCCGGTCCCTTCGGTGAGTTCTTCGCCAAAGATACTGATGCCGAGATGGTGTTCATTGGTGGTGGTGCCGGTATGGCGCCGATGCGTTCGCACATCTTTGACCAGCTCAAGCGCCTGAACTCCAAGCGCAAGATCAGCTTCTGGTACGGTGCCCGTTCCAAGCGTGAAATGTTCTATGTGGAAGATTTCGACGGTCTGCAGGAGCAGTGTGAGAACTTCCAGTGGCATGTTGCCCTCAGTGATCCGCTGCCCGATGATAACTGGGACGGCTACACCGGCTTCATCCACAATGTCTTGTATGAAAACTACCTGCGTGATCATGAAGCGCCGGAAGATTGTGAATACTACATGTGTGGTCCGCCCGTGATGAACGCCGCCGTGATTAACATGCTCAAGAACCTGGGTGTGGAAGACGAGAACATCATGCTGGATGACTTTGGTGGTTAATCACAAATGATGATTCGCGTAATTAACTGGCTGGCCCCACTGGGGCTGGCCTTTTTATTGGCGGCCTGCCAGCCTGCAAACGATGCTGCACCACAACTGCATCTGACCGGCAATACCATGGGTACCTACTATTCCATCAAGGTTGTGGGTGCCGGGGAAGACCGGGCAGAGCAGCTGCAGGCAGAGATCGATCGCCGGCTGGAGCTGGTCAACGATCAAATGTCCACGTACCGTGAACACTCAGAGCTGAGCCGGTTTAATCAGCACCAGGCTGATATTCCCTTTGCGGTGTCTGTTGATACTGCAAAGGTAGTCACGGCAGCGCTGCAGCTGGGGCGTATAACGGACGGTGCCCTGGATGTGACGGTAGGGCCTCTGGTGAACCTGTGGGGCTTTGGGCCTGATGCCAGGCCAAGTCATATCCCCGATGACGGGCAACTGAATGATGTTAAAGCACAAACCGGCCTGGAACATCTGAGCGTGATCGCCACTGCTGACGGCGATTATCTGCAAAAGTCATTGCCTGAGCTTTATGTGGATTTGTCGTCCATTGCCAAGGGCTTTGGTGTGGATGCGGTGTCGGAATACCTCTCCGAGCAGGGGCTGACCAATCATCTGGTGGAAATTGGTGGTGAGGTGAGAACCCGGGGCCTGAATGCTCATGGTCAGGACTGGCGTATAGCGGTGGAAAAACCCGGTGCAGGTGAGGGCATGGTACAGCAGGTGGTAGCCATTGCCGGTACCAGTGTGGCGACTTCCGGTGATTATCGTAATTACTACGAGCTGGATGGTGAGCGGGTTTCTCATACCATTGATCCGGCTACCGGCAAGCCCATTACTCACCGGCTGGCGTCGGTGACAGTCATTCATCCGTCCTGTATGATGGCAGACGGTCTGGCCACGGCGCTGACGGTGATGGGAACCGAGCGAGCACTGGCATTTGCCGAGCAGCGGGGGCTGGCGGTCTATCTGCTGACCAAAACGGACGATGGCTTTAAAGTGGATATGTCCAGCGCCTTCAAGAAGTATCTAAGAGGTTGATATGCTGTATTTTCTGATTACTTTTGGCGTCTTTGCGCTGGTGGTGGCGGCCATGGCCATTGGCTATATTATTCAGCGCAAGACCATTTCCGGCTCCTGCGGCGGCCTGGGTGGCATTGGCGTTGAAAAAGCCTGTGACTGCCCGGATCCGTGCGACAACCGCAAAAAGAAAATGGCCAAGGAAGAAGCCCGCCGCCAAATGCTGGAAGAAAACCGCATTATCTGAAAGAGCAGCTGTAAGCCGTTAAAAGGCAGTTATAAGCCGTAAGCTTGAAGCCATCAGCTGCTCGAAGCAGTCTGTGGTTCTGGCTTACGGTTTTATTTGTTGTGTTGCTTGGCTGGACTCATTATCTACAACGCACTCGGGCTGCTTACAGCTGATAGCTTAAAGCTTACAGCTTTGTTTTATGCGTAAAATCATTCATGTGGACATGGACTGTTTCTTCGCGGCGGTGGAGATGCGGGCTCACCCTGAGTGGCGGAATATTCCCCTGGCCATTGGCGGCAGTGCCAGCCGGCGGGGAGTGATTGCCACCTGCAACTACCCGGCGCGTCAGTTTGGTGTGCGCTCGGCCATGCCCAGTCATCAGGCGCTGCGGTTGTGCCCTCATCTGTTGCTTATTCGCGGTAATATGGCGGAATACAAGCGGGTATCTCAGCAAATCCGGGCCATCTTTCATCGCTACACCGAACTGGTGGAGCCCCTTTCCCTTGATGAAGCCTATCTGGATGTGACCGGCAGCCCGCTGTTTAACGGCAGCGCCACCTTAATTGCCGAGGATATACGCCGTGCCATTCGTGACGAGCTGCAGCTGACTGCTTCGGCAGGCGTGGCTCCCAACAAGTTTCTGGCCAAAATTGCTTCTGATGAAAACAAACCCGATGGTCTCTTTGTGCTGTCACCGGGGAAAGTGCCTGAGTATGTGCGTGGCCTGGCACTGAGCAAGATTCCCGGTGTAGGCCAGAAAACCGCAGAAAAACTCGCTGCCATGGGGCTGGAAACCTGCGCTCAGGCCGTGGCTGCCGGTGAAGACACTCTGGTGCGCCATTTCGGCAAGTTTGGTTATGCGCTGTGGCAGCGGGCTCAGGGCGTTGACGAACGGCCGGTGCAGACCGACAGAATACGCAAATCGGTGGGCGTGGAAACCACACTGGCTGCGGATATTTATGCTGCTGAGCAGGGCAGGGAAATATTACAGCAGCTCTGGCCGGAACTGCTGCGCCGGCTGGCTGAACGGCCCATCAGTGGTCTGTGTATCAAGCTCAAGTTTGACGATTTTGAGCAGACCACACTATCACGGCGCACCACAGTGCCCGAGCTGGAGTCAGCCCTTAAGCTGTGTGAACATATCTGGGAGCGGGCAGAAGGCCGCGGCGTGCGGCTGGTGGGCATAAGCGCGGAGCTGGCTGGGGAAGACAGCGGCGTCCAGCTCGGGTTTGAGTGGGATTGAAACCAGTGAATAGGGATTAGGGAGCAGGGATTCCCTATTCCCGACTCCCCATTCCCGGGTTATTTAAGGTGATCTTCTTCCACAAACCAGCCCTGATTAGATTGTGGTGCCGCCGGTGCGGCTTGTACGCTGCCCACCACGGCGGCGGGACCGCTGCTCTGTGCCTGCGCTGAGCTTGTCGTGGCTGTGCCCGGCTCCAGTGCCGGCGCATCACGGCCGTCATCGGGATGGGCCTGGTTTTGCTGGTAGCCGTCATTGCTGTAGTCATTCTGCACACCCGGGGCCAGCTTGCGGGTTTCATCCAGCAGTTCACGGCCAAAATCAACAGCCCGGCTGAGAAGGTTGTCGGCCAGTGCCGGTGTGGTCACCAGCACACCAAGCAGTAACAGGGATTTTGCTTTCATCGGGCACCTCCATAATAAACTGCCCAAATCATAAGCGAAAATCCCTGTGCTGAATATGTCTTCGGCCTTGTCTTTGTCGTTAACTGACGCGCTCGGGTGTTTGCTCCAGTACGCGCACCAGTAATTGCCAGAAGCGCTCCACAGCACTGATGCTGACCCGCTCATCGGGAGAGTGAGCACCCTGAATGGTCGGCCCGAACGACACCATGTCCCAGTGCGGGTACACATGGCCCAGCAAACCGCATTCCAGGCCGGCATGAATAACCTTAACCGCCGGCAGCTCGCCAAATACGTCTTTGTGCGTATCCAGCACCAGCTTCATGATGGGGGAGTCCGGGTTGGGCTGCCAGCCCGGATAGGCACCGTCCAGCATCACGGTGGCACCGGCCAGCTCAAATACAGCGGTGGTCATGGCGGCCACCCTGTCTCGTCCGGCATTATCCAGCGAGCGGATCAGGCATTGCACATGAATATGATCATCGCGGGTTTCAATGACTCCCAGGTTACTGGACGTCTGTGTAACGTCAGGCATGGTACGGCTCATGGCCAGGGCACCGTGAGGGCAGGCCAGCAGAGCCCGCACCAGCTGTTGCTGGAGGGGCCGGTTCATTATTCGCCCGGGCAGTGCGCAAGGAAGCAGTTCTAGCTGAATAAAATCGTCAACACCCTGAAACTCACTGCAGTATTGCTGCTGATATTGCGCCAGCAGCGCGTGCAGTTCGGGCTGGTCCTGCTCGGGCAATACCAGCACAGCACTGGCTTCCCGGGCGATGGCATTGCGCAGGGTACCGCCGGCAAGCGTGCTCAGCCGCACTTGCTCAAACCGGCTGAAGGCATGCAGCAGCTCTGCCAGCAGCTTGTTGGCACTGGCCCGGCCTTCATGAATATTGATGCCGGAATGACCACCACGCAGGCCCTTGATGTTCAGCTGCAGCGCCACCAGGCCTGGTGGTACCGGCTCGGCCTGATAGGGCAGGGTAATGTTGGCATCCACACCACCGGCACAGCCCATATAAACGTCACCGTCCTGCTCCGAGTCGGTATTGAGCAGTATCTCGCCTTCAAGCCAGCCAGGCTGAAGATTAAAAGCGCCTGTCATGCCGCTTTCTTCATCGACGGTCAGCAGCACTTCCAGCGGACCGTGTGTGAGTGTGTTGTCGGCCAGCACGGCCAGACAGGCGGCCATACCGATGCCATTGTCGGCACCCAGGGTGGTGCCGGTGGCACAGACCCAGTCACCGTCAATGCGCGGACGAATGGGATCCCTGGTAAAGTCATGCTGCGTGCCGGCATTGGCCTGAGGCACCATATCAAGGTGGGCCTGCAGCACCACTCCCTTGCGGTTTTCCATGCCGGGACTGGCGGGCTTTTTAATAAGCAGGTTACCGATCTCATCCTGTTGTACCACCAGGCCAAGATCGTTGGCCCATAGAGTGATCCAGCGACGCAGTTCGGCTTCATGGCCGGAAGGGTGAGGAATGCTGCAGATGGTGTCAAAAAAGCCCCAGACACTGGCCGGGGCTAAAGTACGTATGGAAGTCATGCGGTTACCGGCAAATAAAACAGTGCATTCAGCTTACCCTGCCTCTGCGGCCGTTATCCATTACCGGCCTCAAAATCTGAGAGGCTCAGGCTTTAAAACCGTCAACTTCTGCTGACAGCCGCTGTCCCAGACCGAGCAAGGCGGTGCCGGCACTGTCGGTTTCATGGGTTTTGCTGCGCACTTCTTCTGCCAGTTCGCTCAGACGGCTGAGGTTGCGGCTCATTTCTTCCGTGGTCTGGCGCTGCTGCTCGGCGGCGGTGGCAATCTGGTTGTTCATGTCGTTAATCAGCGTCATACGCTCGGTAATGGTCGCCAGAGCCTCACCTGCCTGTACCGCGCTGCCCTGAGTTTCCTCGGCGCGCTGCATCAGCGTCTGCATGCGGGTGACAGTATCATCCGACTCCTGCTGAAGACCATGAATAATTTGCTCAATCTCATTGGTGGAACTTTGGGTGCGGGTGGCCAGCTCCCGCACCTCGTCGGCCACCACCGCAAAGCCGCGGCCCTGCTCACCGGCCCGGGCTGCTTCAATGGCGGCATTCAGTGCCAGCAGGTTGGTTTGCTCGGCAATGGTACGGATCACCTCCAGCACGGTACCAATTTCCTTGGTACGTTCTGCCAGCGCTCCCAGCCGTTGCTGAGCCTGACTGAGTTCATTGACCAGCGCGGAGGAATGCTCGCAGGTCTCTGCTACCTGTTGCGAGCCCTGCTGGGCAGCAACGGAGGACTCCCGGCTGGCGTTGGCAGCCTGGCCGGCAGAGCGGGCAACCTCACTGCTGGTGGCCAGCATTTCCTGCATGGCGGTGGCCACTTGCTCGGTTTCAGCGGACTGCTGCTCCGACACACTGCGGTTATGACGTACGATTTCCGACAGCCGGCCGGATGCCTGCGTAACTTCCTGGCTGATGGGCGAGAGCCGGCGAATGGTGTCGCCCAGGCGGGCACAGAACTGGTTAAAGCTCTGGCTGAGCTGGGTAATTTCATCCCTGCCGCTTTCATCCAGGCGCTGGCGCAAGTCACCCTCACCGTGAGAAATATCCCTCAGGGCACTGACTGTCTGACTCACCGGATTAAGAATGCTGCGGATCAGTACCACGGCTACCAGCACCGCCACGGCACCCAGGCCCAGCATCAGCAGCATGACCTTGCCTGCCAGCTCAAACAGCTGAGTTTCTACATCATCAATATAAATACCGGTGCCGATAATCCAGCCCCAGGGGTCGAACAGCTGGACGTAAGAGACTTTTTCTACCGGTTCACTCAGGCCGGGCTTGGGCCAGAGATAGTGTACAAAGCCGCGGCCACCGGTTTCTATTTCCCGCACCATTTCAACAAAAAGCCGCTTGCCATTGGGATCCTGAAAGCCGCTCAGGTCTTCACCGTTCAGCTCCGGCTTCATGGGATGCAGTATCATGCGGGGGTGATGATCATTGATCCAGAAATAGTCATCGTTGCCATAGCGCAGGCCGGCTACCGCGACCTTGGCCAGCGAGCGGGCCTGGGCTTCTGAAAGCTGGCCGCTTAATTGCTGAGCGTAATAATGTTGAATAACACTGCTGGCCTGCTGTACCTGATGCATGGCCTGAGTGCGCTTTTCTTCTACCAGGCTCTGATAAAAAAACCATAACATCAGCAGAGTGACACCAAGAATGCCTGCAGACAGTAATAACAGATTCAGGTAGAGCCGTTTTGCGATGGTCAGAGAGCGAAGCCAGTTCACATTAAATTCCTTTTTATTGTGGTCAGATTCCGTGCCGAACTCATTCTAGGTACTAATTCCCACAAAGTAAGTATGTATTCAGGGAAATGAGATAAAGTCGTCTTAGACTTTGGTCTAACATGGTGGGGAAGGATCTTCGCCGAAAAAGCTGTTTAGCTGGTCAAGAATGAGCGCGATCTTTATAATGCGCCCATTGTTTGCCCGCCAGTCCGTCAATGCAGGCTGCCGGGTGGCCATTCTGTTTTAAAGCCAACACCCAAAGGTTCTTTTATATGTCCAACAAATTCGTCGTCACCTGGGACTCTTTTCAGCGCGAAGCGCGCAAGCTGGCCGCCCGCCAGCTGCCGGCCAGCCAGTGGAAAGGCATTATTGCCGTCAGCCGCGGTGGTCTGGTGCCTGCCGCCATTCTGGCCCGTGAGCTGGGTATTCGTCACGTAGACACCCTGTGCATTTCCAGCTACGACCATAATCAGCAGCGTGATGATCTGCAGGTACTCAAGCAGGTAAACGGCGACGGCGAAGGTTTCCTGATTGTGGATGATCTGGTTGATACCGGTAATACCGCCAAGGTGATCCGCGAGCTGTATCCCAAGGCCAAGTTCATTACCGTGTTTGCCAAGCCCAAAGGCGAGCCGCTGGTAGATGACTTTGAAGTGCGTGTTGGCCAGGATACCTGGATTGAACAACCCTGGGACATGAGCGTGACCTTTGTAACGCCTCTGTGCGATCAGGACCAGGCATGATAAAAAGGCTCTTCGGAGCCTTTTTTATTTTCAGACGCCGGAGTGCCGATGACAGACCTGCAAAGCAACCTGACCGAGCAATTGTTTTCAGCTGTACACCATGTTCCTGAAACATCCACCATCAGCTATGCCGGCCGGCGCACGGCGGTACCACAAGAGCCGGCTCCATTTGTAGATGGTGCCGATCTGCCCGCCTTTTACCGGCTGCAAAAGCGGGCTCTCTGGCACTGGCAGGGTATAGACAGTATCGAAATAGAAGCCACACTGGCGCGCATGGCCATGGCTACCGGCAGGCGCAGTGTGGATGCCTGGCTGGATACGCTGGTGGAATATGGGCCCGGCCACTGGGTATTTGAGTGGAGTCAGCTGGGAGCGGCGGCACAACAACAGGCGCGTCAGGCCAGTGGTCAGCATCAGGCTCAGCAGCACTTTCTGGCCGCGGCCCGTTACTTTTCGCTGGCCAGTTATCCTCATCTGAAAGGTGACCGGCTTGCGTTGCAGGCTCAGTTACTGGCCAATCAGGCTTACCGGGAAGCCGGGCGGTTGCTGCCGGTGCCGTTAAAAGAACTGCGTATTCCCTTTAACGGCAAGGAAGTGCAGGGTTATCTGCATCTGCCCGCCGCCGACAGACCACTGCCTTTAGTGATAGTAAGCGGTAGCCTGGACAGCCTGCAGCTCGACTTCTGGCATTTTTATCATCGTTTTCTGGCTCCGGCGGGTATTGCCATGCTGACCGTTGACATGCCCGGTATCGGTTACTCTTCTCACTGGCCTCTGGTACAGGACAGCAGCCGGCTGCATCAGGCGGTGCTGCATTATGTGCCGAATATTCCCTGGGTTGATGAACGCCGGGTCGCCATGCTGGGGGTGCGCATGGGCGGCAATGTGGCGGCCCGGCTGGCCAGTCTGGAGCCATTCCGGCTGCGGGCTGCCGTCAGCATTGCCGGTGCCGCCAATTTGTTTTTCAGCGAACAGGAGCGCTTTATGCGGGCACCGGCCATGCTGAGAGACAGTGTGGCCAACCGGCTGGGCATGATCAGTAACGACTGGAACAGCGTGTTTCATCATTGCCGGGGACTGTCTTTAAAAACCCAGGGACTGATGGCACGAAAAACCTCCGTCCCCCTGCTCAGTATTGGCCATCGTCATGACTTTTTATGCCCGGAGCAGGAAATTCAGGCGCTGGCGGGGATCAGCCGCAGTGGCCAGGCGCAGGTGCTGGATAAACTGCCCTTGCTGGATGTATATGAAACTGCCTTGACCCGTGCCCGTGACTGGTTGCTAGACCACCTTTAAATTCGGGGCAAGGTATGGTTGCGACTTTTTTGCTCATCAGTGCTGTGTATCCTTTATTCTTGAGCGAAAAAGCGTTACATATAGGCCAGTTACCAGGGAGGTGGTTATGAGTACTGAAACAGTAAGTCATGGCAAGCTGTTGCGTCTGTTTGCGGCCATTGGCCCCTATCTGCGCAGTGAGCAGTCCAGTCAGGACGGTTACTTCTTTGATTGCCTGGCGGTGTGCGTCAGTGCCAAGGCGGAGCCGGAAAAACGGGAATTCTGGGGCTGGTGGCTGAAGCTTGTGCCTAAAAGCGACCAGTATTTTGAATTTCATTATCGTCTTGGTCACTTTGGTGGCGAAGGGGGTGAGTGGCAGGAGCGGGATATTCCCCGCAAGCATGAAGAGGAAGTTGCCCGTACCCTGCGTGACTTCTACGACAAGCTGGCTGCCTGTCTTGACGAACTTTCTCTCAGTGCCGGCCCGGCACCGGAGCTTGGTGACAAGCACCTGCTGAGCCCCGCCTAAGCGTTTTTCGGCCCGCCGCAAAACCAAATTTTAAATAACAATTGCCGGCACCATGCCGGCATTGCTGTGTAGTAAAGGAGCCGCAGGGCGTTCCATGAAAGGCAAAACCATTGTTGTAAAACTGGGTACCAGTGTGCTCACCGGCGGCACCCGCCATCTCGACAAGGCACACATGGTGGAGCTGGTGCGCCAGTGCGCCAGCCTGCACCGGGCTGGCCACCGCATTATTGTCGTTACCTCAGCCGCTATTGCTGCCGGCCGTGAGCACCTGGGCTTTCCTGAACTGGCCGGTACCATGGCCAACAAGCAGATGCTGGCAGCCGTTGGCCAGACCCAGCTGATCCAGACCTGGCAGTCGTTATTCAATATCTATGGCCTGCATGTGGGCCAGTTGCTGCTGACCCGTGCCGATCTGGAAGACAGAGAGCGCTATCTCAACGCCCGGGACAGTCTGCGTGCCCTGCTGGATCACCGTATTATTCCGGTGATCAACGAAAACGACGCCGTGGCCACCAATGAGATCAAGGTGGGGGATAACGATAATCTGTCTGCCCGCGCCGCCATTCTGGCCGAGGCCGACTTGTTAATCCTGCTGACCGATCAGCGTGGTCTCTTTACTGCCGATCCGCGCAATAACCCCGATGCCCAGCTGATTGAAGAAGTGCAGACCATAGACGATACCCTGCGCAAGCTGGCCGGGGGCAGTGTCACTGGTCTGGGCACCGGTGGTATGGCCACCAAGCTGCAGGCCGCCGACGTCGCCCGCCGGGCCGGGGTGGATGTGGTGATTGCTACCGGTCAGATTCCGGAAGTGGTAGGCCGGCTGGCTGCCGGCGAGCGGGTGGGTACCCGTTTTCCGGCACTGGCCACGCCGCTGGAAAGCCGCAAGCGCTGGATCCTGGCGGGCCCGCCTCCCCATGGTGAGATTCATATTGATACCGGCGCTGTGCGGGCGGTAACAGACAAGGGATCCAGCCTGCTGCCCAAGGGCATAGTACGGGTGGAAGGGCGTTTTCGCCGGGGTGAGGCCGTGCGCATTGTCAATGCCGACGGCCGGGAAGTGGCCCGGGGAATTTGTCGTTACGACGCACAGGATCTGGACCATATTAAAGGACAGCACTCAGATCAAATAGAAACACTGCTTGGCTATGGCTATGGCAGTGTTGCCATTCATCGTGACGATCTGGTGCTTTTGTAGGAGATATCATGGATTTGCAACAAATGGGCGATGCTGCCCAACAGGCCTCTTATGTGCTGGCGCAAGCCAGTACCCAAACCAAGAATGCGGCCCTCATTGCCATGGCCGGTGCACTTGAGCAAAACGCGGCTGCCATTCTGGCGGCTAATGAAAAGGATCTGGCCATTGCCCGGGAAAACGGCATTGGTGATGCCATGCTCGACCGTTTGATGCTGAACAGCGCACGGCTTACCGCCATTGCCGACGATGTACGCAATGTGGTGCGGCTGCCGGACCCGGTGGGTGCCGAGCTTGAGTCCCGGGTGCTGGAGAATGGCATGCGGCTGTCCCGCCGCCGGGTACCGCTGGGCGTGGTAGGCGTTATTTATGAAGCTCGCCCGAATGTCACCATCGACATTGCTGCTCTGTGCCTGAAAACCGGAAATGCCAGCATTTTGCGCGGTGGCCGGGAAACCTTTCATACCAATCAGGAGCTGGTAAAAGTGATCCGTCAGGCACTGACAGCCTGCGATTTGCCTGAATCCTGTGTGCAGTATATCGGTGAGCCGGGACGGGAGTGGGTGAGCGGTTTGCTCAAGCTGGATCAGTATGTAGACATGATTATTCCGCGTGGCGGCCCCGGTCTGCACCAGCTGTGCAAGGAGCAGTCTACCATTCCGGTCATTATCGGTGGCTTTGGTATTGGCCATATGTTTGTGGACGAAAGTGCCGACCTGGTGCGTGCTGTTGAGGTCATTGATAATGCCAAGACCCAGCGTCCCAGTGTATGCAACACCATAGACACGCTGCTGGTGCATGAACGGGTTGCCGCTGACCTGCTGCCAGCCCTGAGTGTTCGCATGGCGGAAAAAAATGTGACCCTGGTGGCTGCTCCGCCGGCACTGGCACTATTGCAAAACGGCCCCGCCACGGTGCGCGCTGCTGAAGACGGCGACTTTGATACCGAATGGCTGAGCCTGACGCTGGGCGTGAAGCTGGTGAGCGATGTTGACGCGGCGCTGGCCCATTTGCGGGCACACAATGCGGCTCACTCCGATGCCATTCTGACCAATAGTCTGGTTAATGCCGAGCGTTTTATTAATGGCGCGCCGTCTGCGGCTGTGTACGTGAATGCATCTACCCGCTTTACCGATGGTGCCCAGTTTGGCCTGGGGGCCGAAGTGGCGGTCTCTACCCAGAAGCTGCATGCCCGGGGGCCAATGGGGCTGGAAGAGCTGACCAGCTACAAATGGGTAGGCCAGGCCGATTATCTTATTCGCGAGTAACCACCGGCCCCGTATCAGGGGCCGGAACTTTATTGAGGGGAGAGGACTGATATGCCATCCAAGTTGCTGGATGCCCTGTTGCTGGCGATGCCGTTATCGCCCACGCTGGAGTCCTGGCGTCAGCATCTGATTAATCACCTGAACTATCCGGTGCAGGGAGCCCAAAGTCTGTTTATCGGCGATCCTGTGCTGGTTATCGTGTCGTTTCAGCATGGTCAGGCGGAAGTGTTATTGCCTGCCATGGAGTGGCGGCATCATGATATGCAAACGACCAAGCCCACCTCTCAGGGCGTGGTAGACGGCAATACCGGCACCCTGGAGCAGTTGCTGGCGCTGGTTGAAGAAGGCATTGCCCTGCGGCTGAAGTCATTTCATGAATGCAGCCACTGCGGCAAACGCTGTGCGCCCGAAGAGCTGGGCTCGCTGATGGGGGATCCCACCTGCCGGACATGCCTTAAAGGCCGGCGGGTGCTGTTTTAACGGCAGAGAATGGGGAGCGGGGAATAGGGAATAGCATCCCCAATCCCCAGCCCCCAGTCCTTAGTCCCCGAACTGAACCAGCCAGCGTCTGAGCATCATGCCCGGCAGCGTGGTAAAGCCGGTAGTGGCCAGTTTCAGTTCACCCTTGTGCACTATCATCAGGGTGGGCGTTACGCCAATGCCCAGCGCACGTGCCAGCCGGTTGTTTTCATCGTTAATCACCGGAAAGTCATAGCCCTTGTCGTTCATATAGGCCTGTACTTTTTCACGGCTGCCTGACGCAATGGCAATACTCATCACCCGGCCCGGTACCAGATCCACCATGGGGGACACCAGCCGGCATACGCCGCACCAGCTGGCCCACACATACAGCAGCACCGGCTCGTGCTGACTTTGCGTGGCCAGACTCACCGGCTTGCCCTGCAGAGTGACCAGACCGTCCAGTGCGTCAGCCGAAGCCGGCAGACTGCGGCTGCGCCATAAATCTACAGCCGTCATCACCACCAGCAATACCAGGGCATAGCCCAGCAAGCGTTTAAGCCAGCTCATTGTGCCGCTTCCAGTGCTGAAATAACCCTGTCGCTGGTCAGCAGCACCTCCAGATCCCGTCCTTCGGGCAAGCCGGGACCAAACACCTGATTAAAGGGAATACCAGCCCGGCCATGGGCCCGCAGGTAGTCGGTGATGGCCGGATCGGGCCGGGTCCAGTCGCCCTGCATCAGCACCACATCATGCTTGCTCAGTGCACTGTATACCGGATCCCGCTGGATCACGCCCACCTTGTTGGCCTTGCAGGTAATGCACCAGTCAGCAGTGATATCTACAAATACACGCTTGCCCGCCGCCACTTCCTGCTCGATGCGGGCCACATCAAGGGGCTGCCAGGGCAGCTCTGGCTTGGCCGGCGTGACCCAGTGCTCCTGGGTAAGCAGTGCCACACCGCCCAGTACCGCACCGGCCAGGCTGATGCCGGCGGCACCAAAGACAAGCGCGCGCATGCCATGACGGCGCAGCAGGGACCAGAGCGGCAATATGACCAACAGAGCGGCCAGTAACAGGCTGATGGGGCCACCCAGAGTAGCTGACAGCAACGACAGCAACCACAGGCTGGTGGCCAGCAGCATCAGGCCAAACAGCCATTTGACTTTGACCATCCAGGGGCCGGGCCTGGGCATAAAGCGCACAAAGCCCGGAAAGGCCGCCAGCACCAGCCAGGGCAGGGCCATGCCCAGCCCCAGACCAGTAAAGATGGCAATCAGGATCAGTGGTGATGACGCCAGGGCCGCCGCCACTGCGGTGCCCAGAAACGGTGCACTGCAGGGAGTAGCCAGCAAAGTGGCAAACATGCCCTGCAGCAGATGGCTGCTGTTGCCGCCGCCCGGACGGGTGGCCAGCCAGGTACTCAGAGCGCTGGGCAGACGAATTTCAAATAACCCGAACAGGTTAAGAGAAAACAGGGCTGTGACCGCCAGCATAAAGCCGATAAAGCCCGGCTGCTGAAACTGAATGCCCCAGCCAAGCTGAGCGCCGGACCAGGTGAGGAACAGCATAAAGGCTGCCAGACCCCAGAACGACAGCATGATGCCGGCAGCAGACAGCAGCAGCGGTTTGCGTACCTGTGCACGGCTGCGCTCGCCCAGTAACAGGGTGTTTAGCTTCAGCCCCAGCACTGGCAGCACACAGGGCATGATGTTGAGAATAAGACCGCCGAGCAGGGCATAACCGAGCACCAGCAGCAGGCCGGGCTGACTGCTGGCTGCAGCTGCCAGTGTGCCTTGGGTCACCGAAGCGCTCAGCTCTTCGGCCAGGTTGTCATCGGCCACGGTAACGGTGAGCTGTTGGTCATGCAGGTTGAGCTCCGGATCCCAGCTGCTGACGGTAAAGCGCGCTTCCAGTTGGTTGCCTGTAGTGCTGAGTTGAGGCTGGCTGAATACGGCGGTGTCGGTATCGTCTACAAATACCTTCGGGCTGCTCCAGCCAGCGTCGTGCAGCAAGCGAATGGCCAGCTGTTCTTTTTCTGCGTCCCAGCGCCAGTCACCGGCCTGCACAAGCGTTGCCGGACGCGGCACTTGCGACAGCGCCTGCTGAAAATCATGGTTAACGGTTTCATTCAGGGGAGCATCAGCCTGCAGCGGCAGCGTCAGCTGATATTCGGTGAGCACACAGATGGTGGTGCAGCTGGGCAGGGTCAGAGTGGCATTGAAGGTAGCCGGTGCCTGGCGTTTTTCTGGTGTGATATAGACCGGAAAGTTCACATCGTGCTGATAACCCTGAGTTTCTATGCCCAGCAGATGAAAGCGCTCGGGCAGGGGCCAGCGCCAGTCAAAGGCCTGAACATTTTGTGATGTCTGCCAGTCGAGTTTGGGCGCTATGCCGCCCTCACCGGGAGAGCGCCAGTAGGTTTTCCAGTCGTCAGCCAGACGCACCTGCAGCAGGGCGGCATATTGACCGGTGGCCTCGTTCAACGGGCCGTTTTGTACCAGCCGCACCTGCACAGGCGGATGGTCGGGAGCTTGCAGCCAGCCGGTGTCGGTGGCCTGAGCGCTCAGGGTGACAAGCAGCAAACAGAAGTAAAAAAGTCTATACACGATTAATGTCTCCGGTGATCAACGCAAAAGATAAGAAAGTCTTACCTTGGCTGTCATTCCCGGAATACACACAGTAACAGGTGTCGCCGGTATTCAGGCACCGGTTCTGGCGGAGGTATCAGCCGGCGGCCATGACGGCGGGGGGGCAGCCACCACCAGAATAACAGGGTAATCAGTCCAAGCAGCAGGCTGTCGGGATGATCCCAGAACTTGGTCAGCAGTTGTTCCGACAGCGAGCAGCGCTCATGGCTGTCCGCGCCGGCGGCATCGTCGCTCTGGCTTATCTGGGTTTGTTGCACACATGAGTTCATTATGCCCATACGCTGACCCAGGCAAAGCACGCCCACCAGCAACACCAGCATAATGGCCAGCCGGCCCCGGCTCAGCCCAGTGCCAGCCATAACGCCACACCCAGCATCAGACTGCCGGCAATGCGGTTCATCAGCTGAACCTTACCTTTTTGCTGCAATATCCGGCTCAATGTCCGGCCGCCGCTGGCATAGAGCAGCATACAGATAAACTCCAGCGTCAGAATAATGGATATCAGTCCGGCCAGCTGCCCGGGCAGTGGTGCCCGGTTATCGATAAAGGGAGGCAGCAGGGCAATAAAAAAAGCCCAGCCCTTGGGATTGGCAATGGCGGTAATAAAGCCCTGACTAATCAGGTTAACAGCCGGAATATGGCGCGGACCTGCATCCACCGGACTTAACGCCAGCTTGCCTCTGGAACGCCACAGCTGAATACCGAGCCAGGCCAGATAAAGACCGCCGCCGTATTTAAGCAGCAGAAACAGCTGCGGGTATTGCAGCATCAGAGCAGCCACTCCCACTACCGCCAGACAGGCCACCAGCCCCACGCCCGCCAGCTCCCCCAGCATCATCCACAGGGTGCGTTTAACGCCCACTGTCATACCCAGTGACAGCGCCAGTGTCATGCACATGCCCGGGGTGATGGACACAAAGAAAAAAGTGGGCACAAACACCATTAAAACCGATGCGTTAATAGATCACCTGCCTGCCAGTGGCGCTAGGACTAAATACAATCATCGCCATTGTAGGCCAAATGCCATCTATCAGGCCAGCCCGGCGCGTTTGTGTCAGTCACTGAAACGGGGGCTGAGTACCAGCCGGCCGGGCACAATATCCAGCGCCAGCGGTACATTTTTTACCCAGCGATAACGGCCATCATCAAGACGGTATACCGGCTGGTTTTCAAGCACAGCTCGCACCAGCTGCATCATGCCGGCTGACGCGACCCCGACTTCCCCCTGATAGCCAAAGGCATTGACCTTGCTGTTCAGCAGATTGAGATCCCGAATAAAGATGGCGTTTTTCTGACGATCGTAGACCGGACGGCCTTCAATCTGCAGATCCAGCATGGCGGGAAAACGTGCCACTATGGCATTGATGGCGGTTTCGCCGCGAATATCGAGGCGCACCACCTGACGGTTATCCGGCCCTATGGTGAGATTCAAATCGTCAATGCGTGTTTCTACCAGCCCCTGCGTGAGTGTAGGGGCCTGCTGCTCCAGCTGAGTATAAAGCGCTTTTTCCAGCTCGCTTTCAGACACGCTGTATTGACTGACGCCGGCGCAGGCGCTCAGCAGCAGAGCACCAAGAGCAAGGGTAAGGGTTCTGAACATGGTGTACCTCTTTCGGGAGCTGTAAGCCGTAAGCTGTCAGCTATAAGTAAAACTACTTCTGCATGACTGCGAACCTTGGTTTAAAGCCTGCAGCCCGGCAAAAAGTGTAAGTTTTTTGTTCATGTTTCAGCGCGTACAAGCCATCTTGTCTTACAGCTTAAAGCTGGCCGCTGCGAAAAGCCTATGGCCTTGAGCTTAAAAGCCGGTCAAGCTGGTTGGCAAAGGCCTGACGGTCGGCCTGGTTCAGGGTGGGCGGGCCGCCGGTTTGTACGCCGCTGGCGCGCATTGTGTCCATAAAATCACGCATGGTCAGTTTGGCGCGAATGGTGCCCTTGTCAAAGCGCTCGCCACGGGGGCTGAGCACGTCAGCTCCCTGTTCCAGGGCCTCTGCCGCCAGTGGAATATCCGCGGTAATGAGCAAATCACCGGGCTCAATACGTTGCACAATTTCGTTATCAGCTACGTCAAACCCTTTCGCCACCTGCAGCTGGCGCACCAGTTTTGAGGCGGGAACCGGCAACACATGATTGGCCACCAGAATCAGTGGTGTGCCGGTGCGCTCGGCGGCGCGCAGCAAGATATCCCGAATAACCCGGGGGCAGGCATCCGCATCTACCCAAACCTGCATCAGTTGTGCCGCCCTGAGGACTTTTTGCGATCCAGCGCGTCTTTCAGCTCGTAAGGATCCACCACTATGCCGGTTTCATTCAGGGTAGGGAATACGGCCACCAGCAGCTCGTCGTCGGTCATGCCCGGCACCCAGCGCTTCAGCCACACATTCAGGCTGATGGCTTCCGGTTTGCAGTGCTGCCAGTCGCCCTGGGCCCAGTCCTGGGCATAGCCGGCGTGGGGCCATACCGGAATGCAGTCTTCATCATCGTCTGTGGTCAGCATCATGCAGCCGTGTTCATCGGTGAGGATCCAGAGCTCCTGTTGTTCGTTTACCCGGTTGACCAGGTGATTGAAACGCTCGTTATCGCTCAGGCTCAGTACCTGCGCCTTGTCTTGTTCATTGAGGGTATAGCTCATACCGGTTCTCGCTCTGGTGAATTAGCTGGCATGTTCACACTACACCAGTGGTTTTGTCCAGCTTATGCGCATGAAAGCGTTGCCATGCCTTTTCATGAAAGAAGTAGGCCACTGTATTGATCAAGGGCTCCACCAGTGCAATCAGCCCGCCTACCAGCAGACTGCCTGAAAGCAGCCAGGCCACACTGAAAGCGACGGTGAAATGCACCAGTGCGAAGGTCAGTGTTTTGTACATAACAGGCTCCTTGAGCAAAGGGGGTTCACATCTCAAATGATAATTATTATTGTAAATAGGTCCAATCGTTCCTTGTTATCGGTTTCATCGGCATTTTCTCTGTTACAAATGGGCTGTAAGGCTAATGGAGCGTTTACAGCCGGACCCTGCTCGGGATAGATTGGAAAAAACACAGTGAATTCGAGCCAGGGTGCTCATCAGTAAATATAAAGCAGGGTTGCTCATGCATTTTCAGACCGACGATATCCGCATTAACGAAATCAAAGAACTGTTGCCGCCGGTGGCGGTGCTGGAGAAATATCCGGCCACCGACACCGCCTCGGCCACCGTGTTTGAATCCCGGGAGGCCATTCACCGCATTCTGGCCGGTGAAGACGATCGCCTGCTGGTAGTGGTGGGGCCCTGCTCCATTCACAACACCGACGCTGCCATTGAGTATGGCCGGAAGCTGAAGGCGCTGCGTGAGCGCTATGCCGACACGCTGGAAGTGGTGATGCGGGTCTACTTTGAAAAGCCGCGTACTACCGTTGGCTGGAAAGGACTTATCAACGATCCTTATCTCGACAACAGCTTTCAGATCAATGACGGGCTGCGCATCGGCCGCAAGCTGCTGCTGGATCTCAACGATATGGGTCTGCCTGCCGCAAGCGAGTTTCTCGACATGATCACGCCGCAATATCTGGCAGATCTGATGAGCTGGGGCGCCATTGGTGCCCGTACTACCGAGTCTCAGGTGCACCGCGAGCTGGCGTCGGGTCTGTCCTGCCCGGTGGGCTTCAAGAACGGCACAGACGGCACCATCAAGGTGGCGGCTGATGCCATTGGTGCGGCCAGTGCCTCTCATCATTTTCTGTCGGTTACCAAATACGGCCATTCCGCCATTGTTTCCACTGCCGGCAACCCGGACTGCCATATTATTCTGCGGGGCGGCAAAGAGCCCAACTACAGCGCAGAGCATGTTGCGGCGGTGTGTGAAGGGCTGGAAAAAGCCGGTTTACCGCAAAAGCTGATGATCGACTTCAGCCATGCCAACAGCAGCAAGCAATATCAGCGGCAGATGCTGGTGGCGGAAGACGTGTGCGGCCAGATTGCTGCCGGTCAGCAGGCCATTATGGGCGTGATGGTGGAAAGTCACCTGGTGGAAGGCCGCCAGGATCTGAAAGAGGGCTGTGAGCTGACCTGGGGTCAGAGCATTACCGATGCCTGCATCGGCTGGGAAGATACCGAGAAAATGCTGGCACAGCTGGCAGAAGCCGTGGCGGCCCGCCGTCAGGCGTAATCTAAGTGAGGAGAGAGGAGTCAGGGGGGGAGGGGGTTAACTACCTCCGACTTCTGAGCTGAACAAAAAAGGAGCCTTTAGGCTCCTTTTTTGTGTCTGATGGTGATGATGGAAGGGCTGGACTTTTCTCTTCACCCTTCACCCCTCACCCTCACGGGGTTATTTCACTTCCACACCCTGCGCCTGCAGATCGGCATGATAAGAGGAGCGCACAAAGGGGCCACAGGCGGCATGAGTAAAGCCAATGCCGTCAGCAAAGTCTTTCAGTTCGTCAAACTCCGCGGGCGGCACATAGCGCTTCACCGGCAGGTGGTGACGGCTGGGCTGCAGATACTGGCCCAGGGTCAGCATGGTGACGTTATGTTCACGCAGATCCTTAAGCACTTCCATGATCTCTTCATTGGTTTCACCCAGCCCCATCATCAGGCCAGACTTGGTGGCCACCTGAGGATGCATTTCCTTGAACCGGCGCAGCAGCTCCAGTGACCATTTATAGTCGGCGCCGGGGCGGGCTACCCGATACAGGCGGGGGGCGGTTTCCAGGTTGTGGTTGAACACATCCGGCGGCGTGTCTTTGAGGATCTCCAGCGCCGTGTCCATGCGGCCACGGAAGTCCGGGGTCAGAATTTCAATTTTGGTATTGGGGCTTTGCTCGCGAATGGCCTTGATGCAGTCGGCAAAGTGCTGGGCACCGCCATCGCGCAGGTCGTCCCGGTCGACCGAGGTGATCACCACATATTTCAGACCCAGCTCTTTGATGGTCTTGGCCAGCTTGGCTGGCTCTTCCGGATCCACCGGCAGCGGGCGGCCGTGAGCCACATCGCAGAAGGGGCAGCGGCGAGTACAGATGGCACCCAGAATCATAAAGGTGGCGGTGCCGTGGTTAAAGCATTCGGCCAGATTGGGGCAGGAGGCTTCCTCGCACACAGAATGCAGGTTGTTCTCGCGCATAATGTTTTTGAGACCCTGTATGCGCTGATTGCTGGGAGGAAGTTTAATCTTCATCCACTCCGGCTTGCGCAGCACTTCTTCTTCTTGCTCGGGCATGAATTTGACCGGAATAAGGGCCATTTTGTCGGCGTCGCGCAGTTTAACGCCGGGTTCGACGCGCACAGGTTTACTCATAATGATACTTCTCTGTGGTGTAGTAGAGATGTTGATAGCCCAACCGGCCGGCCAGCAGGGGGACCAGGCGAGATTGGGCTTCATCCAGGTTCTGAGGACCACCCAGAGTACTGCACTGGGTCATGGCCATACCGGCATAGCCGCAGGGGTTAATACGCAAAAACGGACTGAGATCCATGTTGACGTTAAGCGCCAGCCCATGAAAAGAGCAGCCCCGACGTACCCGCAGGCCCAGAGAGGCAATTTTGCTGTCGGCGACATACACGCCGGGAGCATCGGCCTTGGCGTAGGCTTCCACGTTATATTCTTTCAGCAGGGCGACAATTGACTCTTCCATGGCGGTAACCAGGTTACGCACCCCCAGTTTTTTGCGGCGCACATCCAGCAGCAGATACAGCACCAGCTGGCCAGGGCCGTGATAGGTAACCTGACCGCCACGATCGGCCTGAATGACCGGAATATCACCGGCGTTAAGCACATGCTCAGCCTTGCCGGCCTGACCCTGGGTAAATACCGGCATATGCTCCACCAGCCAGAACTCATCACCGGTGTTTTGATCACGCTGGTCGGTGAAGTGTTGCATGGTGTGCCAGACGTGCTCGTAAGACGCCAGCCCCCAGTTTCTGATGGTGAGTTTGTCCTGCTGCATGAGTGAGTGCCTCAGAGTACGTATTTAACCAGCTCGATTTTGCCAAGCTCGGTATAAAGCAGCTCTATGTGCTCTTTGCTGTGCACCGTCACATTGACGCTGACAGCGTGATAATTGCCTTTGCTGCTGGGACGCACCTTGGGACTGTAGTCGCCGGGAGCGTGCTGCTGCAGTACTTCCACGATCAGATCGGGCAGGCGCTCGTCAGCCAGGCCCAGCACCTTGAAGGGAAAGTGGCAGGGAAAATCAAGCAACTCATCAAATTTGGTATTCATGGCAACCTTTGAAACAGCAGTATTCAATCGGGAATGGTGTAAATTTTCACAACCCATGTCGCATTTCTAACATAAAAACGGTTAATCTGAAACCGACAACTTGCAGGGTTATTGGTGAAGAGAGAAGCGGGAACGGGGCCGTTTGAGTGCGGCCCCAATAAGATATTATTTAAACAGACCTTGAATCAGCAGCGTAATATAGTCAATAAACCGGCTGAACAGACCACCCTGCTCTACATTTTCCAGCGCCACCAGCGGTACGGTAGCGACTTCACTGTCATTCAGCTTCAGGTGCAGTGTGCCTACCTGTTCGCCTTTCGCCAGCGGTGCCTTCAGGGCCTGATCCAGGGTGAAGTCGGCTTGCAGGTTCTGAGCCTGGCCACGGGGAATGGTCACTGCCACCGCCTTGTCTACGCCCAGGGCGACAGTGTCTTTGTCACCCATCCAGATTTGCTGATCTACCAGCTTGCTGCCCGCTTCATACGGGGTCAGGGTCTGGTAGAAGCGAAAGCCATAAGTCAGCAGTTTTTTACTTTCGGCCGCCCGGGCACGCTCGCTGCTGGCACCCATCACTACCGCAATCAGACGCATATCATCCTTGGTGGCAGAAGATACCAGGTTGTACCCTACAGCACTGACATGGCCGGTTTTGATGCCGTCTACATTGAGGGACTGATCCCACAGCAGGGAATTGCGGTTGTGCTGAGTAATACCGTTAAAGCTAAACGACTTCTCGGCATAGATGGCATATTCCTCGGGCACATCGCGGATCAGCGCCTGACCCAGTTTGGCCATATCCCGGGCGGTGGTATACATCTCATCACTGTGCAGGCCGTGGGGCGTGACAAAGTGGCTGTCATTCATTCCCAGCCGTGCGGCCCAGGAGTTCATCAGGTCCGCAAAGGAGTTGACGCTGCCCGCCAGGTGTTCGGCTACGGCCACGGTGGCATCGTTACCCGACTGAATAATGATGCCCCGGTTCAGATCATCAATACTCACTTGTTTGCCGACTTCCAGAAACATCACCGAAGAGCCGGGAAAGTTCTGGGCCCAGGCCGCTTCACTGATGGTCACCATGTCGTCACGCTTGACCTTGCCTTCTTCCAGTGCCTGGCCCAGCACATAGGAGGTCAGCATTTTGGTCAGGCTGGCCGGCGGCAGCTTCTGATCAGCATTTTCTGCCACCAGCACCTGGCCGCTGGCATAGTCCATCAGCACATAAGATTTGGCCGCAATGGCCGGCGGCTCGGGGATCATGGAAATGGTATTTTGTGCCTGAGCGGAAAAAGACATCAGGCCGGCAATGGCGAGAGTAGGCAGAATGTTGACCGTACGCATAAGGTAAATCAGACCTTTATTAAATAATGAATGGCGTGAATTGCCGTTTTATGATGGATATCAGGTTATTTAGTTCAGGAAATATGCCTGTTCAAAGCCTTCAGCCACCAAACGGGTAAGAATCTTATCTGTTTGAGTAGCCGGAATGGGACCCATTTGCAATCGGTACCAATCAGAACGCTGCTCTACCCGGGCCGGAAAACCATACTCTTTGCTCAGGCGGGCAGCAAGTGCTCTGGCCTTGTCGCCGGAACGGGTAGCCAGCAGCTGAATATGACGACCTGTGGCTTTATTGGCCAGAAGACTGTCCTGCTTGCCGGGAGACATTTTAATCAGCTCGATCTTTACCGGGGCTGTGCCTTTATCGAGCATACCCAGCTTCCAGGCCGCAGCATAAGACAAATCGATAATACGGCCGTCGTGAAACGGTCCGCGGTCGTTTACTCGCACTATGACCTGTCTGCCGTTGGCAGTATTGGTCACTTTGACAAACGACGGCAGCGGCAGGTTCTTGTGAGCAGCCGTCATGGTATACATGTCGTACACCTCACCGTTGGATGTGTCGTGACCATGAAACTTGGCTCCATACCATGAGGCCATGCCTTCATCCCGGTAATTTTCTACCTCGCGCCAGACTTCATAGTCCTGACCCCAGACGTTGTAATCTTTATTGCCCCGGCGGCTGTAAGGCTCAAAGCGCGGCACCGCATCCTTGACATGAGACATGTCGGGCATTTCGCCCGGTGCCTTATCCTGGCGCATGGAATAGCGGCCACCGGCGGTTTCCCGGTCGTAGCTGTCATCTTTGGTCTGCTCCGGAGCATCGGGCTGGCTGCTGCAGGCGGCCAGCAGCAGTGCCGCCAGTGGCAGCAGCAGCCCGGAGCGCACAAGCTTAACGCTGTTGTTCAAACGCATGTTTTATCTCTTCACTCAGTTGATACACCGCCATGGCATAGAGCGGGCTGCGATTATAACGGGTAATGACATAAAAGTTATGCTGTGCCACCCAATATTCCGGACCATCTGCACCTTCCAGTTTGAGCAGTTTGACCGGCGTATCCGAGGCCAGTTTGACGGCGGTGGTAATGCCGGCAGCGTTCAGCTCGGCCCAGCTGTAATCCAGCTCAAGAGCGGCAGACACCATGGCATCGGCAGCATCGGTATCGGTCACGCTGGCCTTGTGCACCACGGGCTCACCCGGCTGCCATTTATGCTGGTGGAAATAGTTAGCCACGCTGCCAATGGCGTCCACAGGCTCAAACAGATTGATGTGGCCGTCATCATTAAAATCGAGCGCATAGTGACGGTAGCTGGAGGAAATAAACTGGCCCATGCCCATGGCACCGGCATAGGAGCCTTTTTGTTCATCCAGTGCCCACTGCTGCTGCTCGGCCAGTTTCAGGTAATGGCCCAGTTCGGAGCGGAAAAATGCGCCTCTGGGCGGGTAATGAAAGCCAAGAGTATAGAGTGCATCCAGTACCCTGTGAGTGCCCATGTGGGCACCATAGTAGGTTTCCACACCAATAATGGCGGTAATGATCTGGGCCGGCACCTGCAGCTCCTGCTCGGCGCGGGCCAGCAGAGCCTCATGCTTTTTCCAGAAAACGGCACCCTGCTCAATACGCTTGTCGGTCAGAAAAATGGGGCGATAATCACGCCAGGGTTTGGCCTCGGCCGGACGGGTCATGGCATCAATAATGGACTGCTGATAGGTAGCGCCGGCAATGGCCTGATCCAGATCTTGCTGGCTCAACTCAAATTTGTCCGCCAGCTCATTCAGCCATTGCTGCTGCTCGGTAACAGTGGGGGCGGCTGAAACCGAGGTTGAAAACCAAAGTGCCGCTGAAAGGAGAGCGAGGCGCATTGCGTGATTCCTTGTGTGTTATTTTGCCAACAGGCGTTTGTGAGTGTGCACGGACATGAGAATGCCAAATCCGGCCATCAGTGTCACCATGGAGGTGCCACCATAACTGATCAGCGGCAGCGGGACGCCCACCACCGGCAGCAGGCCGCTGACCATACCGATATTCACGAACACATAAACAAAAAAGGTCAGTGTCAGTGCACCTGCCAGCAGCCTGGGAAAAGCTCCCTGAGCCTGTACTGAAATTTGCAGGCCCCGGCCAATAATAAACAGATACATCAGGATCAGCACACTGACTCCCACCAGCCCGAATTCTTCTGCCAGCACCGCAAAAATAAAGTCGGTATGGCGTTCGGGCAGAAATTCCAGCTGAGACTGAGTGCCGTGCAGCCAGCCTTTCCCCCACAGCCCGCCTGAGCCTATGGCGATTTTAGACTGAATAATATGATAGCCGGCACCGAGTGGATCACTTTCCGGGTTGAGTAGGGTCAGTACTCGTCGTTTCTGATAGTCGTGCATCAGAAAATACCAGAGCGCCGGCAAAAAGGCCGCCAGACCCGCCAGTGCCAGCATGATCAGGCGCCAGGGCAGACCGGCAAGAAAAATAACGAACAGACCAGAGGCGGCAACCAGCAGAGACGTCCCCAGATCCGGCTGCTTGGCAATCAGCAGAGTAGGGACCAGCACCAGGGCAAAAGCCAGTGCCACATGCAGCAGGCTGGGCGGCAGCGGATAGCGGCTGATATAGGCAGCAATGGTAATGGGCATGGCCAGCTTCAGTGCTTCTGACGGCTGAAACCGGAATGAGCCAATTTCCAGCCAGCGCTGGGCTCCCTTGCCAACATCACCGATTAGCAGCACCAATATCAGCAGCACAACGCCAATGATAAAGACAGGAGGAGCCCAGCGAGCATAAAAGCCCGGAGAGAACTGGGCCAGTATCACCATCACACTGAGTGATACAGCAATATGTATGCCCTGACGGGTTAAGGTATCGGTATTTTCCCCGCTGGCAGAATAGAGAATCACCAGGCTGGCAGTAAGTAAGATCAGCAGGCCGCCCAGCAGCGGCCAGTCCAGATGCAGGCGCTCACCCAAAGAGCGGCGATGCTTATTCATGAGCGGTGACCTCTTCATTCAGCTCGGGCGTATCAGGCAACAGATAGGCGTCCAGCATGGCCCTGGCCACGGGAGCGGCATGAGAGCTGCCGCCACCGACATTTTCCAGTACCACAGAGACCACGGCTTCAGGTTCATCAAAGGGAGCAAAGGCCACAAACAGGGCATTATCCCGCAGGTGTTCCTTCAGACTTTGATGATCATACTGTTGGTTTTCCGCCAGACTGAACACCTGAGCCGTACCTGACTTGCCGCCGGCAATATAGGGAGTATCGGCAAAGGCCCGGCGGGCAGTGCCCTCCTTGCCGTTAATGACCCGCCACATGCCGGTGAGCGCCACATTCCAGTGATTATCCTGCTTGAGCTCGATAGGATCGCCATGACTGATCGGCATGCTGACTTTTTTACCATTCAATACAATGGCATTGAGCAGGCGCGGATGCACGGTATCGCCGTGATCGACCATAATGGACGTGGCCCGGGCCAGCTGCAGCGGGGTGGCGGTCCAGTAACCCTGACCTATGCCCACGGAAATGGTGTCGCCCTGATACCAGGGCTGCTTATGCCGGCGTTGTTTCCAGTCCCGGGATGGCATGGTGCCGCTTGCTTCTTCGTGCAGATCAATGCCCGAGTTCTGGCCAAAGCCAAAACGGCTCATGTAATCGTGCATGGTATCTATGCCCAGCCGGTAGGCTATATCGTAAAAGAATGTATCAGCCGAGATTTCAATGGCTCTGTATACGTCCATCCAGCCATGCCCCCAGCGCCGCCAGTCACGGAATTTACGTTTGGTATTGGGGATCTGAAAGTAAGGACCACCAAAAAAACGGGTAGACGGTGTAATGGCTCCCTCATTCAGCGCCATAACCGACAGCATGGGCTTGACCGTCGAGGCGGGGGCATAAATACCCTGGCTGGCGCGGTTAATCAGAGGGCGATCGGGATTTTGCAGCAACTCGCGATAATCCGGACCACTGATGCCGTGCACAAACAGGTTGGGATCATAGCTGGGGTTGGAGACCAGCGCCCGTACCTGACCGTCTTTCGGGGTCATCATCACAATGGCACCGCGCTTGCCGTCCAGCAATGCCTGGGCCTGCTGCTGCAGGCGAATATCAAGATTAAGATAAATGTCGGTGCCGGGCACCGGTGGCTCATATTTCAGCGTGCGGATCACCCGGCCCCGGTTGTTGACCTCCACTTCCTGGTAGCCCACATGACCATGCAGCAGGTCTTCGTAATAGCGCTCAACGCCCAGTTTGCCGATATCCCGGGTGGCAGCATAGTTGGCCAGCTTGTTGTCCTGTTTCAGTCGCTCCACGTCTCTGTCATTGATTTTGGCCATATAGCCCAGTACGTGGGTAAGTGTGTCTTTGTAGGGATAGTAACGCTTCAGGTAGGCTTCAATGGACGCGCCGGGGAACTTGTGCTGATTAATACTGAAACGGGCCACCTGATCTTCATTCAGACGGCTGACCAGCACCACCGGGTTAAAACGGCGATGACGCTGTACATCATGAAAAAAACGTTCTTTCAGCTCAGGATCCAGATCCAGCAGGGTGATCAGCTGCTCGATGGTATCATTGAGGTCATTCGACTTTTCCGGCGTGATCTCCAGGCTGTAAATGGGGCGGTTTTCTGCCAGCAGCACGCCGTTACGATCATAAATCAGCCCCCGGGTAGGTGCGATGGGCACCACCTTGATGCGGTTGTCGTTGGACCTGGTCTGGTAGCTCTGATGCTCTTCAATCTGCAGATGATAGAGGTTGGCAAACAGGCCGCCCATCATCAGCACAATGGCGATAAACGACACCAGGGTGCGCCGCCAGTGCAAAGAAGATTCGGCGACATGATCGCGCATTTTTACCCGGGATTTGGCCACGACTTACTCCCGGTGATAGGGATGGTTATTGTTGATGCTCCAGGCACGATAAAGGCTTTCAGCAGCCAGCACCCTAACCAGCGGATGGGGCAAAGTGAGCGGTGAAAGTGACCAGCTTTGCTCGGCAGCTGCCTTGCAGGCCGGCGCCAGCCCTTCGGGGCCACCGATCAGAATGGCCACATCCCGGCCGTCGTGCTGCCAGCGGGTAAGTTGCTCGGCCAGCTGCTCTGTGGTCCAGGGTCTGCCGGGAATATCCAGGGTGACGATGCGGGCTGATTTATTGATGGCAGCCAGCATCTGTTCGCCTTCTTTATGCAGAATGCGGTCAATATCGGCATTTTTTCCCCGCTTGCCGGCGCTGATCTCGGTGAGTTCCAGAGGCATATCCCGGGGAAAGCGACGCTGATATTCCTGAAAGCCCGTGGTTACCCAGGCCGGCATTTTGGTACCGACCGCCACCAGCTGGAGTTTCATCCGGCCATGGCTCCGGCGGCGCTGCCACCCCAGAGTTTTTCCAGCTGATAAAAATCGCGGGTTTCTTCCTGCATCACATGGACGATGGCATCACCCAAATCGACCAGCACCCATTCACCGGCATCCTGACCCGCCATGCTCAGCAGATTAAGGCCGGCATGCTTGGCTTCGGTAGCCAGGTGGTCTGCAATGGAGTTAACGTGCCGGCTTGAATTACCGGAACAGACGATCATGCAGTCTGTGATAGTGGATTTACCGGTTACATCCAGCACACGAATGTCCCGGGCTTTGAGATCGTCCAGTTTATCGACGATAAAATCGTGCAGTGCTTTGTCTTGCAAAAGTGCATTCTCCTTGATGATACAACCGTGAATTATACCATGGTGCCGGTATAGAGTCCCTGCTGTCGAATGTAGTTGGCCACTGCCTCGGGCAACAAATATTGCGGATTGTTCCCCGCTTTGATGCTGTTGCGTATTTGTGTGGATGATACTTCAAGCTCGGGGTTGTTCAGCAGAAAAATATGGCCGGCGGGTGTCTGATGCAGTCGCTCTCTGTCCTGAGTGCCGTGATGCTCAAGCAGGGCGGTTAACCTGGTGTTCAGCTTCGGTTTCCAGCCGGGCCTGTGACTGACCACCAGATGCGCATATTCCAGCAGCTCCTGCCAGCGATGCCATTTATCAAGACTGCACAGCGAGTCCATACCCATAATAAAGCACAAGGGCCGGTCACCCTGCTCGGCACGAAGGGCTGCCAGGGTGTCGACCGTATAAGAGGGTGTGCTGCGGGTCAGTTCGCGTTCGTCTGCCACCAGTCCTGGGGTAGCCGCAGCGGCCAGGCGCACCATGGCCAGCCGGTGTGCCGGTGCGCTGTCGGGGGTAGCTCTGTGAGGAGGAATATGATTGGGCAGCAGCCGCACTTCATTCAGGCCCAGTTGTTCTTTGGCCACAATGGCAGTACGCAGATGAGCAATGTGGACGGGATCAAAGGTCCCTCCGAGTAATCCGATGGGGGCAGTCATGGCAGTATGACGGGCTCCTTGTCGTCGAAAAATCCAACGCACAGGGCCTGCAGCCAGCGCCAGGCACTGTCGTCATCAAACCCGGCCACGGCAGCATCGGCCGCAGCCAGCATGCGGGAGAGGGCGGTAATTTTAGGGCCTTTAAGCCGGTTGAGTGCGGCCTGCATCAGCGGCTGGCGACTGGACCACACATGCAAAGCGGCAGCGGCCTGCTGAAAAGACTGTCCGCCGGCCAGTGCCGCGTGCAGGCTTTGCAGTGTATTCAGCTCTTTGGTCAGCAGGTAACAAAGCATGCCTGCTTCTACACCTTCCTGGCGAAGCTGCTGCAGAATACGGCAGCCCCGCTTTACCTTGCCCTGCAACAAAGGATCCAGCAGCTGAAACGGGTTGAAATGGTAATGGGGCTGCACATGCTGCTGCAGCGCCGGTAAGGTCAGCGGCTGAGGCAGGTTAAGCAGGGCCAGCTTTTCAATTTCGCCGGCAGCGGCCAGCAGGTTACCTTCAAAGGCCAGAGTCAGCCAGTGCAGGGCATCGGGCTCGGCAGCAAGCTGATGCTGGCGCAGGCGCAGCTCGAGCCAGCGTGCCAGGTGGCGGGCATCGGGTGTAAATACCGGGATCACCGGGCCGGCGGCAGCGAGGGCTTTGTACCAGGCGGTTTTTTGTTGCTGCTGGTTAAGGCGGGGACCGCTTATCAGTAACAACAGATCGGAGTGGCTTTGAGCAAGCAGCTCTCTGAGCCGGTCTGAGGCGGTTTTGTCCAGTTTCTCCGGGAGTGCCAGCTCGATAATCTGCCGGCTGCTGAACAGGCTCATGCTCTGACTGGCATCAAAAATCGCATCCCAGTCCGGGCCGTCGTCGGCATCGAAGCGGTAACGCTCATCAAAGCCCTGTGCCCGGGCGGCCCGGCGCAACTGATCCAGGGCCTCCTGCCTGAGCAGTGGCTCATCACCATAAATAAAATAGCAGGGGGCCAGCCCTGCCTGAAGATGTTTACTCAGTTGCTCCGGATACAGACGCATCAGAATGACAGACGGCTCAGCTGCCGCACAATTTGCTCTGCGGCTTCATGCTCCATCTGCTCCCGCAGTTGCTGTTGTTCCCGGCTTGATGCCAGCGCCTGAGACGACTTGTCGAGAAAGCTGCGGTTAAAGGTAACATTAAATACCTGACGGGGCTCATCGGGCATATCCAGGGTAAAGCGAGTGCCAAAACGCATGGCATATTCCAGGGTGTCACCGGAAGGCTTGACCGACGCTGTGGTGTTGCCCTGACCGACACCGGTAATAGAGAGAACAGGGGTATCACCGTCGTTGTCTACCAGCACCACACCGGCGCGCAGCAACCGGGCCGACACCAGCCGGTAGAACTGGGTTTTGTCATCGCCATTCAGCACCAGCCGCTGCAGCTGAGGCGGCAGGTTATCCCCGCCGCGCAGCTGAAAGCCGCAACCGGCCAGTGCCAGGGTCAGCGACAGCAGCACAATGGCCTTGATTCGAGTGAGCATAACTACTCCTATAAAACATAGTCTGAAGCTGGAAGCCGGAAGCTTGAAGAAAAACACAGACACACCAGCTTGTTGTGTCATGCTTTTTTCTAGCTTCTAGCTTCTAGCTTCTAGCTTCTAGCTTCTAGCTTCTAGCTTCTAGCTTCTAGCTTCTAGCTTCTAGCTTCTAGCTTCTAGCTTCTAGCTTCCAGCTTCCAGCTTCCAGCTTCCAGCTATCAATTAGCCACTATGTTCAGCAGCTTGCCGGGTACGTAGATCACCTTGCGAATGGTCTTGCCGTCCAGGTGGCGGGCCACGTTGTCATCGGCGGTGCCGGCGGCTTCTACCGCGTCTTTATCCGCATCGGCGGGCACGGTGATTTTGCCCCGTACCTTGCCGTTTACCTGTACTACCACCAGTTTTTCGTCTTCCACCAGGGCGTCGGTATCCACTACCGGCCAGGCGGCGTGATCGATGTCGTTATGGCCCAGGGCACGCCACAGCTCAAAGCAGGTGTGGGGCACAATCGGGTGCAGCATCACTACCACGGCTTCCAGCGCTTCCTGCAGCAGGGCGCGGTTCTGCTCGTCGCTCATGTCCACTTTGGCCAGATGGTTGAGCAGCTCCATAATGGCGGCAATGGCAGTGTTAAAGGTCTGGCGGCGGCCGATATCGTCGCTCACCTTGGCAATGGTTTTGTGCAGTTCCCGACGCAGGGTTTTCTGGTTGCCATCAAGAGCAGCCTTGTTCAGAGCCGGAGCAGTGCCATGAGACTGGTGCTCAAACACCAGCTTCCACACCCGCTTGAGGAAGCGCTGGGCACCTTCCACCCCGGAGTCGGACCACTCCAGGGTCATGTCGGCGGGAGAGGCGAACATCATAAACAGGCGCACGGTATCGGCACCGTAGCGGTCGATCATGACCTGGGGATCAATGCCGTTGTTCTTGGACTTGGACATCTTGGTCATGCCGGTGTGCACCAGCTCGTGGCCGTCGGCGTCGGTGGCTTTCTTGATGCGGCCTTTTTCGTCCCGCTCCACGGTCACGTCGAGCGGGCTTACCCAGACGCGGGCACCCTTGTCGTCGGTGTAGTAGAAGGCGTCGGCCAGTACCATGCCCTGACACAGCAGACGCTTGAACGGCTCGTCGGACTCGACCAGACCAGTGTCACGCAGCAGCTTGTGAAAGAAGCGGGCGTAGAGCAGGTGCATACAGGCGTGCTCAATGCCGCCGATGTACTGATCCACCGGCAGCCAGTAGTTGGCCTTTTCCACGTCCAGCATGCCTTCGTCATAGTTCGGGCTGCAGTAGCGGGCATAGTACCAGGACGACTCCATAAAGGTGTCAAAGGTGTCGGTTTCACGCCGCGCCGGCTGGCCGTTATAAGTGGTTTTGGCCCACTCGGGATCCGCCTTGATCGGGCTCTGAATGCCGTCCATCACCACGTCTTCCGGCAGCACCACCGGCAGTGTGTCTTCCGGCGCACCCACGACTGTGCCGTCTTCCAGATTGAGCATGGGAATGGGCGCGCCCCAGTAGCGCTGGCGGCTCACGCCCCAGTCGCGCAGGCGGAAATTCACGGTCTTGCGGCCCAGGCCTTTTTCTTCCAGGGTCTTGGCGATGGCGTCAAAGGCCTGAGCGAAGTCGAGGCCGTCAAACTCACCGGAGCCGAACAGCAGGCCTTTCTCGGTGTAGGCCTCGGTGCTTACGTCCAGCTCGCTGCCGTCGGCGGGCTTGATCACCGGTACTATGTCGAGGCCGTACTTGCCGGCAAACTCATAGTCACGCTGATCGTGGGCGGGCACGGCCATAACAGCACCGGAGCCGTAATCCATCAGCACAAAGTTGGCCACCCACACCGGCACCTGCTTGCCGGTGAGCGGGTGCACCGCCATCAGGCCGGTGGCCATGCCCTTTTTCTCCATGGTGGCCATCTCGGCTTCGGCCACCTTGTTATGTTTGCAGTCGTCGATAAAGGCAGCCAGCTCCGGATTGTTTTCGGCGGCTTTGGCGGCCAGCGGGTGACCGGCGGCAATGCCAACATAGGTCACACCAAACAGGGTATCGGGGCGGGTGGTGTACACCTCAAAGCTGTCGTCGGCTCCGGCCACATCAAAGCGCAGGGTCACGCCTTCACTGCGGCCAATCCAGTTACGCTGCATGGTTTTCACCTGATCGGGCCAGCCTTCCAGCTCGTCGATATCGCGCAGCAGCTCATCGGCGTAGTCGGTGATCTTGATAAACCACTGAGGAATTTCCTTTTGCTCTACCGGCGTGTCGCAGCGCCAGCAGCAGCCGTCGTTGACCTGCTCGTTGGCGAGCACGGTTTCGTCGTTGGGGCACCAGTTCACTGAAGAGGTCTTTTTATATACCAGGCCTTTTTCATACAGCTTGGTAAAGAACCACTGCTCCCAGCGGTAATATTCCGGCGTGCAGGTGGCCAGCTCACGGTTCCAGTCGTAACCAAAACCCAGTCGCTTGAGCTGGTTTTTCATGTAGTCGATATTTTCGTAGGTCCAGGGGGCCGGCGCTGTCTTGTTGTTGATGGCAGCGTTTTCGGCGGGCAGACCAAAGGCATCCCAGCCGATGGGCTGCAGCACATTTTTGCCCTGCAACCGTTGATAGCGGGAGATAACGTCGCCTATGGTGTAGTTACGGACGTGCCCCATATGTAGCCGACCTGAAGGATAGGGGAACATCGAAAGGCAATAAAATTTGTCTTTGCCGGCTTGTTCGGTGGCCTTGAAGGTCTGCTGCTCGTCCCAATGGCGTTGCACCTGGGGTTCGATATTCTGGGGGTTATATTGCTCTTGCATTATGACGTCCGGTTCCGTAAATGAGTGGTAACACCAGCGATAAATCGGCATAGAATACCTTAGGGGGTAGCCGGCAACAATACCGGCCCCGGCACTGACTGTGAGGATAACGTCATGAGCGAACAAGACGACAAGCAGAAAAAAGGGTATGACGCCTTTGTGGAAGAGCTGCAGCGTCAGTGGGAAATGGCTGAAACCACCACGCTAAAAGAAGCGGTGGAAAAAACCCAGGCCTATATGGAAGCGGCCAGCGATCTGACCAAAGACGAGCTTGCGCTCATCGCTGAATATGTAAAACGGGATCTGGCCGCTTTTGGCGAAGAGAAAGGCGGCTTTCGCGACAGCCTGTTTTATCGTCGCATCAGTGAGACGGTATGGAGCTGGCTGGCTGACATTACCGACAGAAGCCAGCTGGAATGGCAGGAGCTGCGCGAAGACCTGGCTCATCACGGCGAATATCAGGCCGGTGAAGTGGTGGGGCCGGGTCTGTATGACTGCACCCTGTGCGCCCACCGCCACGAGGTGACTCACCCCGAGGTGCTGACTACCTGCCTGGAGTGCAATCACCACACCTTTATTCGCCATCCGTTAACGCCCTGAGGGCGTTACCAGAACATTGATTATTTAAATAATTGTCGCTCTGCCATGACCAGCCGGTTGTTGGCCGGCTGGCGGCAACGCAGGCCAATCAGCAGGCTGAATGCCAATATGCCCAGCAGCGGCAGGCTGCCAAATCGGGCGTAGGGTGTCAGCCCAGTCATACCAATGACGTCGGCGGTCAGCACCCCTTTTTCAAACTGAGGCAGACTGGCGGTCATGCGGCCTTTTTCATCGGTCACCAGCGTGACGCCATTATTGGTAGCACGGATCATGGGCCGGCCCAGCTCAAGGGCACGCATGCGGGCAATTTGCTGATGTTGCCAGGGGCCGATGGAGCGGCCAAACCAGGTGTCGTTCGATACCGTCAGCAGAAAGTCGGTTTCCGGCTTCAGGTTATCGCGTACCAGGCCGGGAAAGGCCACTTCATAGCAGATAGCCACACTCATGTCCCTGCCGGCGGCCTTCAGATCCGCCTGCTCGTTTGTGCCCCGGGAAAAAGACGACATGGGCAGGTTGAAAAAGGGAGCCAGCGGGCGCAGCAGATTACCAAAGGGCACAAACTCACCAATGGGCACCAGTTGTTGTTTGTAATAGCGGTTACTCTGACCGGGCTGATAATCACCGCTGCCAAGGCCCAGTACGGCGTTATAAACATGGTCGTCGTTGGGGCGGGACACCAGGCCGGTGATCAGCGATTGTCCCCGTTCAAACATCAGTTTGTCGACCTGCTCCAGCCAGGGAGCCAGTTGCTGCTCCGAGGCAGGCAGAGCTGACTCGGGCCAGATCACCACATCGGCATTTAATGCCGGGCGGGTCAGATCCAGATAACGTTGCAGGCTCAGCTCCAGCTGGCCCGGAATCCACTTCAGGGATTGCTCTATGTTGCCCTGCACCAGAGCCACTCTAAGCGGTTGTGTGGGAGACACCCATTGCAGTTGCTGACTGGCCACCCCCAGCCCCCAGAGCACACCGGTAAAGGCCAGTGCACGCCAGCGCCGGTTTGCCCCTGCCCACCAGAGCACAGCGGCAGAAAAGGTCAGCAGCCAGCTGATGCCCTGCACTCCCAGTATGGGGGCCAGCCCTGCCACCGGGCCGTCGAGCTGAGAGTAGCCCGCCCACAGCCAGGGAAAGCCGGTCAGCACCCAGCCCCGCAGCCAGTCGGCGCCTATCAGCAATACCGGCAGCACCCACAGTAACCGCGCCCGGGGCGAGGCCACAAAGCGATGGGCCAGCCACAGCGCCAGGCCGGTATAGGCCGACAGATAGGCCGCCAGCAGGGCCACCAGCACAAAGGCCACCGGCAGCGGCAGGCCGCCGAACAGTGTCATGCTGTTGTGGATCCACCACAGGCCGGGCAGGTACAAGCCCAGGCTCCAGGCAAAGCCACGGCGGGCAGCAGCGCCCGGGGCGCAGTGATGAGTTAAGGCAAACAGGCCCGTCAGTGATACCAGCGCCAGAGGCCAGATATCAAAAGGACTGAAGGCTAAAACGCCAAGGGCCCCGCATAGCAGGGCCCCGAATAATGGCAGCAATTTATACACTTATGCCGGCTCCGATGAGGAGGTTTCCTGATTGTCCGGTATCTTAACCTGTAACTGCAGCAGGCGTCGACGGTCGGCATGAGCCACCTTAAATACAAAACCGTTCAGCTCCAGCTGTTCGCCCTTGCCGGGCAGGTGGCCAAAAGCGTGCATCACCAGACCGCCGACGGTATCGGCTTCTTCATCGCTGAAGTCGGAGTTGAAAAAGTCGTTGAAATCATCAATGTCGGTAAGTGCCGCCACCGAGAACACCCGCTTGCTGATCTGGCGGATTTCAGCGCTTTCTTCGGCATCAAACTCGTCTTCAATATCACCCACAATCAGCTCGAGAATATCTTCAATGGTGACCAGGCCCGACACGCCGCCAAATTCATCCACGACGATGGCCATGTGGTAGCGCTCTTCGCGGAATTCCTTGAGCAGCTTGTCGAGGCGTTTACTCTCGGGCACCACCACGGCGGGACGAAGGACCTTTTCAATGGAAAAGTCTTCTTCGGTGAGGCCAAAGCCGTAGGGCAGCAGATCCTTGGCCAGCAGTATGCCTTCAATATGATCCTTGTCTTCGTTCACCACCGGAAAACGGGAGTGGGTAGACTCGATGATCATGGGCAAAAAGCTGGAGACCGGCTGGGATTTTTCCACCGTCACCATCTGGGAGCGGGGGATCATGATGTCGCGAACCCTGAGTTCGCTCACTTCCAGTACGCCTTCAATCATGTCTTTGGTGTCCTGATCAATCAGATCCCGTTCACCCGCGTCCATGATTACTTCTACCAGTTCTTCCCGGTTCTTCGGTTCGCCCTGAAACATCTGGCCCAGTCGTTCAAGCCAGTTTTTCTTTGCGGACGAACCGTTGTCTGAGTGTGAATTGTCGTCGCTCACTTGTTAACCTTCGTCGTCGTCTTGATAGGGGTTATCCATGCCCAGCCCGGCCAGAATAACAATCTCTCTGGCCTCCATTTCTTCGGCTTCATCATCCTTAATATGGTCAAACCCGAGTAAATGCAAGCAACCATGCACCACCATGTGCGCCCAGTGTGCCTGCAAGGGCTTATTTTGCTCGGCGGCTTCCCGCTCTACTACCTGCCGGCAGATCACCAGATCGCCCAGCAGCGGCAGCGCTATGCCGGGTGGTGCCTCAAACGGAAACGACAGCACATTGGTTGGTTTGTCTTTGCCGCGGTAGTCCCGGTTAAGCGCCTGACTTTCTGCTTCATCTACCAGCCGCACCGTCATTTCGGTTTCATCGCGCTCACCGTTGAGGGCGGCAGTCAGCCACCGCTCAAAATCCTGCTCGGTTGGCAGGCCGGGTGCCTCATCGCAGGCGATTTGCAGATCCAGCCACAGTGTCATGCTGATGATGCTCCGTTGGTGTTGCTTTGCTGGCGCTTCTGGGCGTCATCAAAGGCTTCATAGGCGCGCACTATGCGTGCCACCACAGGGTGGCGTACCACGTCTTCGGCGCGAAAGAAGTTGAACGACAGGCCTTCTACGCCGCTCAAGACCTCAATGGCGTGGCGCAGGCCGGATTTGGCGTTGCGGGGCAGGTCAATCTGCGTGATGTCACCGGTGATCACCGCCTTGGAATTAAAGCCAATACGGGTGAGGAACATTTTCATCTGCTCCACAGTGGTGTTCTGGCTTTCATCCAGGATCACAAAGGCATCGTTCAGGGTGCGTCCGCGCATGTAGGCCAGCGGGGCCACTTCAATGACGTTGCGCTCAATGAGCTTTTCCACCCGCTCAAAGCCCAGCATTTCAAACAGGGCATCGTAAAGCGGGCGCAGGTAAGGATCCACTTTCTGGCTCAGATCGCCGGGCAGAAAGCCAAGCTTCTCGCCTGCTTCCACTGCCGGCCGGGTAAGCAGAATGCGGCGGATTTCCTGACGCTCTAGCGCGTCGACTGCCGCAGCTACCGCCAGATAGGTTTTGCCGGTGCCTGCCGGGCCAATACCAAAGGTGATATCGTGGCTCAGAATATGGGCCACATAGTGCGCCTGATTGGGGCTGCGCGGCTTGATAAGGCCCCGCTTGGTCTTGATGGTCACTTCCTTGCCGTAGCGATAGCCGGCATCGTCTTCGTCGTCCTGCTCCAGCACGCGGCTTTCCTTGATGGCCAGATGTACCTGTTCAGGGGTGATATCGGGCACGGGCTGGCCCTTGACGGACTGAGTGTCGACGTAAAGGCGGGTGAGAATGTCGTTGGCCACCTGAGCCAGACGCGCGGGGCCGACAATCTGAAAGTGCTCATCGCTGTGGTTGATTTCCACCCCTAAACGGCGTTCCAGCTGTTTGATATTGTCGTCAAAGGGGCCGCACAGGCTGACCAGACGCTGGCCGTCGGCGGGTTGCAGTTCAAGGTCCAGATGAGTGACGTTGGCTGTCAAGGTAACTCCTGTTCAAAAGCTGGAAGCGATAAGCTCGAAGCTGGAAGCGGAGTGACTTGCTGTTGACTTCCAGCTTCCAGCTTCCAGCTTCAAGCTGCTGTTAAGGGGTAAAAGTGGCGACACCGGTGTCGTCGGGCACGCCGTCTGGGCGGCGGGCCAGAATGCTTTGGGGTGACACCTGAGTGCGCAGATCCATGCCGTCTTCGCCGTGCAGGAATTTGCCGCGCAGGCTGTGGGGCATCACTTCGGTGATCTCCACATCGGCAAAACCGCCAATCAGGGTATGCGGGCCTTCAAAGTTCACCACCCGGTTGTTCTCGGTGCGACCGCGCAGCTCCATGGGGTTCAGCTTGGACGGCCCTTCCACCAGAATACGCTGGACGGAGCCGAGCATCTGCCGGCTGATCAGCTGTGCCTGATTATTGATGGTGTTCTGCAACCGGTACAGGCGCTGTTTTTTCTCTTCCATCGAAATATCGTCGGGCAAATCGGCGGCCGGTGTGCCCGGACGGGGGCTGTAAATAAAGCTGAAGCTCATATCAAAGCCCACGTCTTCAATGAGTTTCATGGTCTTTTCAAAGTCGTCGGCCTCTTCCCCGGGAAAGCCCACAATAAAGTCGGAGCTGATGGTGATGTCGGGGCGCGCGGCCCTGAGCTTGCGAATCTTGGACTTGTATTCAATGGCGGTGTGCGGGCGCTTCATCAGGGTGAGAATGCGATCCGAGCCGCTTTGCACCGGCAGGTGCAGGAAACTTACTACTTCAGGCGTGTCTTTATACACCTCAATAATGTCATCGGTGAACTCGATGGGATGACTGGTGGTGTAACGAATGCGGTCGATGCCGTCGATGGCGGCCACCAGCCGCAGCAGCTCGGCAAAGGTGCAAATGTCGCCGTCATGGGTTTCGCCCCGGTAGGCGTTGACGTTCTGGCCCAGCAGGTTCACTTCCCGCACGCCCTGATCGGCAAGCTGGGCGATTTCATAAAGCACATCGTCCAGCGGGCGGCTCACTTCCTCGCCGCGGGTATAGGGCACCACGCAGAAGGAGCAATATTTGGAGCAGCCTTCCATAATGGACACAAAGGCGGTGGCCCCTTCGGCTTTGGGCTCGGGCAGGTTGTCGAACTTTTCAATTTCCGGGAATGCCACGTCTACCTGAGCACCACGGCCCTCAAGCACGGATTTGATCATGGCGGGCAGCCGGTGCAGGGTTTGCGGACCGAACACAATGTCCACAAAAGGCGCGCGGGCACGAATGGCATCTCCTTCCTGGGACGCCACGCAGCCGCCCACACCAATCACCAGTTTGGGGTTGGCTTCCTTGAGCGGACGCCAGCGCCCGAGCTGATGAAAGACCTTCTCCTGGGCCTTCTCGCGAATGGAGCAGGTGTTAAGCAGCAGCACATCGGCTTGGTCTGCTTCTTCGGTAAGCTGGTAGCCGTGGCTGGCATCCAGCAGATCGGCCATCTTGGATGAATCGTATTCGTTCATCTGACAGCCCCAGGTTTTGATATGAAGTTTTTTGCTCATGGCGCTCTAGTTACTGCTGTGAGTCGTGCATTTTGGACCGGGCATTCTACTCTTTTCTCTGCACAGTGGCCAGATAATATCCAGTCGCGGTCCGGTGCCAAATGAGCAAATTGCCGTCGGCCAAACAATGAGAGTTAGGGTAGAATAACGGAAAAATCCGGAGGGTAAACAATGCAACAGTGTGATATCGCTATTGTAGGCGGCGGCATGGTAGGGGCGTTGGCCGCTGCCATGCTGGCATCTGCCGGGCTATCCATTCGCGTGCTGGAAGGCCGCCAGCCCGTCGAGTTTTCACCCGCACAACCTCATGATCTGCGTATTTCTTCCATCAGTGCCGCCTCGGTAAGGCTGTTGCAGCAGGCCGGTGCCTGGCAGGCCATTACTCACATGCGCGCCTGGCCTTACCAAAAGCTGGAGGCGAGCGAGTGGCAGGGCTTTGCCACTCATTTCAGTGCTGAAGAGCTGGACTGTGAGTATCTGGGCTACATGCTGGAAAACCGTATTATTCAGTTGGGTCTGTGGCAGACCCTGGCCCAGTGGCATAACGTGACCATCGACTGCCCTCAGACCATGGAGACACTGCAACAAACCCCCGAAGGTGCCTTGCTCACCCTGGGTAATGGCGAGCAATTGCAGGCCCGGCTGGTGCTGGCCTGTGACGGGGCCGAGTCCCGGGTGCGGCAGCTGGCGGGCATGGGCGTGACCGCCTGGGACTATGCCCAGCAGTGTATGCTGATCAGCGTGGCAGGAGCGCAGCTTGAGCAGGACATTACCTGGCAGCAGTTCTGTTCATCCGGCCCCCGGGCGCTGTTACCGCTGGGCAACGGCAAAGCCTCGCTGGTGTGGTATGACAGCAAAGACCGTATTGAGCAGCTGGCGGCCCTGAGTAATGAGGCGCTGGCTGCCGAGGTGGCGGCGCATTTTCCGCCCCGGCTTGGCCCGGTGACCGTGCTCGATAAAGGCCACTTTCCTCTGCGCCGGCGTCATGCCAACCAGTACGTAAAGGGAAGGGTGGTGCTGCTGGGGGATGCAGCCCACACCATCAATCCGCTGGCGGGGCAGGGGGTAAACCTGGGCTTCAAGGACGTGGCGGTGCTGAGTGAGCTGGTTCATCAGGCGGTGGAGCAGGGTGAGGATATTGCCGCCCCTGAGCTGCTCAAGCGCTTTGAACGCCGCCGCCGTCCCGACAACTTGCTGATGCAGGGGGCCATGGATGTGTTTTATCAGGCCTTCAGCAACGAGCTGCCACCGCTCAAGCTGCTGCGTAACCTGGGGCTAAAGGCCGCCGAGCACAGCGGACCGCTGAAAAAGCAAGTGATGAAATACGCCATGGGACTTTAACTGCGGGGGAGCAGGGAATGGGGAATTGGGACAGGTACGATTCCCTAATCCCTAATCCCTAATCCCTAATCCCTAATCCCTAATCCCTAATCCCTAATCCCTAATCTCAGAAAGCAAAAAACCGGCTCAGAGGCCGGCTTTTCGATATATGGCTGGGGTACCAGGATTCGAACCTGGGAATGGCGAGATCAAAACCCGCTGCCTTACCGCTTGGCGATACCCCAATTTTTTAAATGGTGCGGGAGGCGAGACTTGAACTCGCACACCTTGCGGCGCCAGAACCTAAATCTGGTGCGTCTACCAATTTCGCCACTCCCGCAAAAGAGTGGTGGCTATGGCGGGATTCGAACCTGCGACCCCATCATTATGAGTGATGTGCTCTAACCAACTGAGCTACATAGCCACATAAAGCATTGAGTCGCCTCAATGTTCCTGAAACGTCTGAAGTGCATCTGGTGCTGTATCTTCAACATTTCCTGAAAATGGCTGGGGTACCAGGATTCGAACCTGGGAATGGCGAGATCAAAACCCGCTGCCTTACCGCTTGGCGATACCCCAACAGCTGCGCCCGTATTTTTAACATATACCAGCACATTTGAAAATGGCTGAAGATAAGCAGAAAATTTTTCTTCAACCTTTTCTGAAAATGGCTGGGGTACCAGGATTCGAACCTGGGAATGGCGAGATCAAAACCCGCTGCCTTACCGCTTGGCGATACCCCAGCAATGGTGGCTATGGCGGGATTCGAACCTGCGACCCCATCATTATGAGTGATGTGCTCTAACCAACTGAGCTACATAGCCACTGCTTGTTGATGACCTTCCGTCACCGAACGGGGCGCATTATGCGTATCCGTTCCGACAGCGTCAACCTCTTTTCTTCAAAAAATTGCTTTGCAGCAGCCGGTTGGCCACAAACTGAACGGCTTGTCGTGAAGCTGAGCAAAAGCCGGTGAGATTTACAGCATTGGGGGATTAGGGAGGAAGTAGGTTGGGACGAGTCCCAACCTTCCCTCAAAAGGGCTTACACGTTAAACAGGAAGTTCATCACATCACCGTCTTTAACGATGTAATCCTTGCCCTCGGCACGCTGTTTGCCCGCTTCCTTGGCACCCTGTTCACCTTTATAGGTGATGTAGTCTTCATAAGCTATGGTCTGGGCGCGTATAAAGCCTTTTTCAAAGTCGGTATGAATTTTACCGGCGGCCTGAGGGGCGGTGGCACCCACAGGAATGGTCCAGGCGCGTACTTCTTTCACTCCGGCAGTAAAGTAAGTCTGCAGGTTAAGCAGCTCATAACCGGCGCGGATCACCCGGTTCAGACCCGGCTCTTCCAGACCCATGTCGTCCATGAATTCGGCGGCTTCTTCTGCATCCAGCTCGGCAATTTCCGACTCCATGGCGGCACATACCGGCACTACGATGGCGTTTTCAGCGGCAGCAATGGCTTCCACCTCGGCCAGCAGGGGATTGTTTTCAAAGCCGTCTTCATTGACGTTGGCAATGTACATGGTGGGTTTGATGGTAAGGAAGTTCAGATAGTCGATGGCCGCCCGCTCTTCCTTGGTCAGCTCCACGCTGCGCAGCACTTTGGCTTCTTCCAGTACCGGCAGCAGTTTTTCCAGTACCGAGACCTCGAACTTGGCATCCTTGTCGCCGCCCTTGGCTTTCTTGGCATTGCGGGTAATGGCACGCTCGCAGGTGTCGAGATCCGCCAGGGCCAGCTCGGTATTAATGATTTCGATATCGTCTTTCGGTGATACCTTGCCGGCCACATGCACTATATTGTCGTTTTCAAAGCAGCGTACTACATGACCGATGGCATCTGTCTCGCGAATATTGGCCAGGAACTTGTTGCCAAGACCTTCGCCCTTGGAAGCACCTGCTACCAGACCGGCGATGTCCACAAACTCCATGGTGGTGGGCAGCACCCGCTGAGGGTTAACAATTTTGGCCAGGGCGTCGAGACGCTTGTCCGGCACCGGCACCACGCCGGTGTTCGGCTCTATGGTACAGAACGGAAAGTTGGCCGCTTCGATGCCGGCCTTGGTCAGTGCGTTGAACAGGGTGGATTTGCCTACGTTGGGCAGACCCACAATACCGCATTTAAAACCCATGATAATGTCCTGAATTACTTGGTGGAATTGGCGTTGAAGGCATGCAGGCGGTTCATTGCCTTGACCATGCCGTCACTGAATAAAATATCGGTGGCGCGGGCAGCTTCGTCCACGGCGGCATCAAGCAGAGTCTGCTCGGCAGCCGGGGCCTTGGTCAGTACAAAGCCAGAGACCCGGGATTTATCGCCCGGATGGCCTATGCCCAGCCGCAGCCGGTAAAAGTTCTTGTTGTTGCCAAGGCAACTGATAATGTCGCGCAGGCCATTATGGCCGCCATGGCCGCCGCCCTGCTTGAAGCGGGCTATGCCCGGTGACAGGTCCAGCTCGTCGTGGGCCACCAGAATTGACTCGGGCGGGATCTGGTAAAAGTTGGCCAGAGCCGCTACCGCTTTACCCGAGCGGTTCATAAAGGTGGCGGGCACCAGCAGACGCACCTCTTTGCCGCCAATGCGCACGCGCCCGGTCCAGCCGAAGAATTTGCCTTCTTCCTTGAGCTGAGTGCCGTGCATGCGGGCCAGCTCGGCCACATACCAGGCACCGGCATTGTGCCGGGTCTGGGCGTATTCCGGGCCGGGGTTAGCCAGTCCGACAATAAGTTCGATAGATTGCATAGCTGAATTGGCCGTTAAAATGACGCCATATTCTAATGAAGTGCGGTGATAATGGCCACCATGAGGGACTTTCAGATTAATTGTTTACAATCTGTGCTATGATTGTTCATTCAAAAGTGAGTCCTTCACTTTTTGCTTTATCTGCACAGAATCTATTTTACGGACATCATCATGCTTGAACTTTTGGGCTGGTCCCTGCTTGCCGGCGTGGTTAATGCGCTGGCCGGTGGCGGTCTGTTTTTTACTCTGCCGGCACTGTTGGGGGCAGGCATTCCCAGCACCGGGGCCGTGGCCACCGCCAGTGTGGCGTCCTGGCCCGGTTATGTGAGCGCCTTCTGGGGCATGCGCAAGCGCCTGCGGGGCGGCCCGCTGCTGGCGCTGACGCTGATTGGCCTTGCCGGTGGCGGTCTGGGGGCTTTTGCCCTGACCCGGTTTCAGGCTGACAATTTTAACTATCTGGTGCCCTGGCTGCTGCTGGGGGTGAGCCTGCTTTATGGCCGCCAGCTGCTGAGCAGCAAAGGGTTTGAGGGGCCTTTGCTGATGAAACCTGCAGCCTGGCCGGCACTCCTGGGGGGCAGTTTTTACGGCGGCTTTTTTGGCGGTGGCCTTGGGGTTCTGCTGATGGCGCTGATGGGCCAGCTGCGCATGGGCTCCAGTTTGCAGCAACATGCCATCAAGTTGTATCTGTCGATGCTGGCCAGCGGTGCCACTATAGTGGTGTATTCCGTGTCGGGGCTGGTGTACTGGCATGAGGCGCTGCTGCTGGCGCTGGGTTATCTGCTTGGCGGCAAGCTGGGTGCCCGGGTGCTGGAATGGATAAAACCCCGCCTGCTGGCCTGGGGCATTGTCGCCTTTGGTATGGCGCTGAGCGGGTATTATTTTATTCGTTTTTACACCCCCTTCGGGGAGCTGTAATGGATACGCAATGTGAAGCATCAGTGCGGTTACGCTCCGCCGACACGCTTCGGGCCCATCCCTGGGACGCTCGTCAAATGTCATCCATGACATTTGACGGTCGGCTTCGGCAATCCCCACTGCTGCTTCATTAAACATTGGCGTTGACTGTATGCATGTCCGTTGCAATTACAAAAAAGCCCGCGAATCTCGCGGGCTTTTACTTCCAGCTGTTTTGTCCGTGCTTATTGCTCGAACATGGCGGAGATGGACTCTTCGTTGCTGATGCGACGAATGGCCTCGGCCATCATGGGCGACAGGGTCAGTTGCTTGACCTTGCTGATGGCCTTGATTTCATCGCTCAGGGGCACGGAGTCGGTGATGATGACTTCATCGATTACTGAGTCCTTGATGTTCTGGGCGGCGTTGCCGGAGAACACGGCATGGGTGGCATAGGCAAATACGCGCTTGGCACCACGGTTTTTCAGCGCTTCAGCGGCCTTGCACAGGGTGCCGCCGGTGTCGATCATGTCGTCGACGATCACGCAGTCACGGCCTTCCACGTCACCGATAAGGTGCATTACCTGAGACACGTTGGCGCGGGGGCGGCGCTTGTCGATAATGGCGATATCGGTTTCGTCCAGCAGTTTGGCCACGGCACGGGCACGCACCACACCACCAATGTCGGGAGACACCACAACGGCATCCTGCAGGCCTTTGGCTTTCATGTCTTCCAGCAGTACCGGGGTACCGAATACGTTGTCTACCGGCACGTCAAAGAAGCCCTGAATCTGCTCGGCGTGCAGATCTACGGTGAGTACTCTGTCTACACCCACGCTGGACAGGAAGTCGGCCACTACCTTGGCAGTGATCGGCACCCGGGCAGAACGCACACGGCGATCCTGACGAGCGTAGCCGAAGTAAGGAATGACAGCGGTAATACGACCGGCAGAGGCCCGACGCAGGGCGTCGACCATGACGATAAGCTCCATCAGGTTGTCGTTGGTGGGCGCACAGGTGGACTGGATGATGAAGACATCGCCGCCGCGTACATTTTCGTTGATTTGTACGCTGATCTCACCATCGCTGAAACGGCCAACATCGGCAGCACTCAGTTTGATGAAAAGACGATCGGCGATACGTTGGGCGAGTTCCGGCGTTGCATTACCAGCAAACAGCTTCATGTCGGGCACGGTTTAAAACCTCGGGGTTGCTTCGTGGGTGGTGGTTTCGGAATTTTAGTCTGGTTCGGAACGTCAGTCAGGGTGTTGAATGAGAGCACTCAACGGTGAGCCGGCCATTGGCCGTGTCGTCCTGCTGGCGACCGCCGGCAGCGAACTGACCCTTGGGATAAGGGAGAAAACGAGCCCACCCCGTTTTCATGCCATCGCTGCCTGATTCTGCCTTGTTCACGGATTATTGACGGTTGCTTACAGGGCCTTGATTGCCGTAAGCAAAGGAGACTGGTTGCAGCCTTTGGCAACAAACCCCACTGTGCCTGCCGGCGCATTTTCAAGCGCATTTTCAGCTGCTTTCCGGCTGTCAAAGGTGCCGAAAACACACGCACCTGTGCCCGTCATTCGTGACGGCGCATATTCTAGCAACCAGCTCAGAAGTTTGGCAACCTCGGGGTGTCGCTTTTTAACCAGTGCTTCGCAGTCGTTTTGCCAGGGTGAGTTAAGGCGCTGTTCGAGGCTCATTACCGGACTGTTACGGGGCAGTTCAGGATCGGTAAAAACAGCCGGCGTCGACACTTCCACCCCCGGGTTCAACACCAGATACCAGGGCTCGGGTGGCACCGCATCGGTAAAAATATCGCCCACCCCTTCGGCAAAAGCGGCGCGGCCATGCACAAACACCGGCACATCGGCACCCAGCTGAAGTCCCAGGCTTGCCAGCTCGTCATTACCAAGACCCAGCTGCCATAACCGGTTCAGCCCCACCAGGGTGGTAGCGGCATCGCTGGAGCCGCCGCCCAGTCCACCGCCCATGGGCAGCCGCTTGGTGAGGGTAATATGTGCGCCTTTATGGCTGCCGGTGTGTGCCTGCAGCAGGCGCGCGGCTTTTATGATGAGATTACTCTCGGGTGCGACGCCGGGCAGCTCAGGAGACAAGGTCAGCTCATCGGCGGTTTCAAAGCCGAGCTCATCGCCAAAGTCCACAAACTGAAACAGGGTCTGCAGGTTGTGGTAGCCATCATCACGGCGACCGGTAATGTACAGAAACAGGTTGAGCTTGGCCGGGGCGGGCAGGCATATCATGGGTTCAGCTCCCAGCGGCTGACTGCCAGCTTTAGGGTAGTGGTGTTGTGGCTCAGCTCCAGCCGGCTGGGCAGCCAGAGCCGGTCGATTTGGGTATACCCCAGATAGCGCAGCTGCCAGCCATGAGACTGTACTTGTGCCGGGCGGCCATCGGCATCAAAACTGACGGTGTCGGCATCGCCGGGCATGCCTTTTATCCAGTCGGCCAGCTGTTCCACCGGCAGGTCCCAGCCGGTAAGGGCATACACCAGATCCCGGGCATTGCTGGCGGTGTGGCGCTGGCCTTCGCTGTCGATCAGTTCAATGCGGCCATTGCGCCGGCTGAGATCAAATACCCGTTTGCCCACCACATTGGTGAGATTAAGGCGGTAATCGTCACTGTTATTGCGCCAGAACAGGCTCAGGCTGCCGCGCTCGTCGGGGGTGATGATGCCGAGTCTGGCCGCCAGCTGCCAGTTTTCCAGCTCACTCAGCTGTTGCTTCTGAGCCAGCCAGGAACCTGCCGGTGCCTGCTCTGCCCGGTAAGCACAGCCGGAAACCAGCAACAAGCCAATAAAAATCAATACAGTACGCACGTAAGGCACCCCGCTGAAAAAAGAGAAAGCCAGTATAAGGGCAAGGCCGGTGACTTTTAAAGATTTGGCCTTTCTCGTACAATAGACGGCTAATCGAAAAACGATGTGAGCCGCATAAAATCCTCATGAGCCTGCTGGTACTGGGAATCAATCATAAGACAGCGTCCGTCGCCCTGCGCGAGCGGGTGGCGTTTGGCCCTGATCTTGCCCCCCGGGCACTGCAGGAGCTGATGGCTACTCCAGGTGTGGCAGAAACCGTGATCCTGTCTACCTGCAACCGCACCGAGCTGTATTGCAGCCTGAGTGCGGACGGCGACAGTGACGTGGTGCGCCACTGGCTGCAGCAGTTTCATCATCTTGACGAAGATGAGCTCACTGCCTGCCTGTATCAGCATCAGGGTGAAGAGGCCATTCGCCATTTGATGCGGGTGGCCTGCGGGCTGGATTCTCTGGTGCTGGGCGAGCCGCAGATACTGGGGCAAATAAAGCAGGCCTACAGTCAGTCCCATCAGGCGGGCAGCCTGAAAGGCCTGCTGGAGCGGCTGTTTCAGAAGTCATTTTCTGTCGCTAAACGGGTACGCACTGAAACCGACATCGGTGCCAGTGCCGTGTCGGTGGCCTTTGCCGCCGTCAGTCTGGCCAAGCGTATATTCTCGGATCTGGGCCGCACCAAGGTGCTGCTGGTGGGCGCCGGTGAAACCGTCGAGCTGGTGGCCCGGCACCTGCGTGAGCAGTCGGTCACTCAAATGATGGTGGCCAACCGTACTCTGGAGCGGGCTCAGAACCTGGCGCAGGAATTTGAAGCCGAGGTGATGACGCTTGAGCAGATCCCCGACTTTTTGCCTCAGGCCGACATAGTGATCAGCTCCACCGCCAGCCCCCTGCCCATTATCGGCAAAGGCATGGTGGAGCGGGCGCTCAAGGCCCGCCGGCACAAGCCCATTCTGCTGGTGGACATTGCCGTGCCCCGGGACATTGAGCCCGAGGTGGATGAACTGAACGACGCCTACCTTTATACCGTGGACGATCTGCAGGGCATCATCGAGCAGAACATGGAAGCCCGCAAACGGGCCGCGGCTCAGGCCGAGCGCATTATTCTGGAAGAGCGGGATCAGTTTATGGCCTGGTACCGTTCGCTGCACTCGGTGGATCTGATCCGTCATTACCGTGCTCAGGCCGAGGCGGTGCGCGAGCAGGAGCTGGCCCGGGCATTGCAGGCGCTGGCCCAGGGCGAAGACGCCACCCAGGTGGTGCAGCAGCTGACCCGCCGGCTGACCAACAAGCTTATTCATACTCCCACCCAGGCCCTGAGTCAGGCCGGCAAAGACGGCGATCAGGACATGCTGGCGGTGCTGTCCCGCAGCCTGGGCATCAGCCGGCCCTGACCGGCACAACCGCGAGACGCTGATGAACGAATCCGTACTGAAAAAACTGGAAGGCCTGGAAGAGCGCTACCAGGAAGTGCAGGCGCTGCTGGGCGAGGCCTCGGTAATCAACAACCAGGATCACTATCGCGCCCTGACCCGGGAATATGCTCAGCTGGAAGACGTGGTGGCCTGTTTTCAGCGCTACCGCCGTGCCGAGGAGAATCTGGCCGAGGCGAAAGAAATGCTGGCGGAAGACGACGCCGAGATGAAAGCCATGGCAAAGGAAGAAATCGACAGCGCCGAAGCCGCCATCGAGACCCTGAGCCAGGAGCTGCAGATTTTGCTGCTGCCCAAGGATCCGCGGGACGATAATAACTGCTTTCTGGAAATTCGCGCCGGGGCCGGCGGCGACGAGGCGGCCATTTTTGCCGGCGACTTGTTCCGTATGTACAGCCGCTATGCCGAGATTCAGCGCTGGCGGGTGGAAATTGTCAGCGCCAGCGAGGGCGAGCACGGCGGCTTCAAGGAGATCATTGCCCGCATTGAGGGCACCGGCGTGTACGGCCAGCTCAAGTTCGAGTCTGGCGGTCACCGGGTGCAGCGGGTGCCGGAAACCGAATCTCAGGGCCGCATTCATACCTCTGCCTGCACGGTGGCGGTAATGCCGGAAATTCCCGAGGCCGAGGCCCCGGAGATCAATCCGGCGGATCTCAAGGTAGATACCTTCCGCGCCTCCGGTGCCGGTGGTCAGCACGTTAACAAAACCGACTCTGCCATTCGTATTACTCACCTGCCCACCGGCATGGTGGTGGAATGTCAGGACGAACGCTCCCAGCACAAGAACCGGGCCAAGGCCATGGCGGTGCTGGCCTCGCGTCTGGCTCAGGCCGAGCAGGACAAGCGCCACGCCGAAGAGCAGAGCACCCGCCGCAACCTGCTGGGCAGCGGTGACCGCTCCGATCGCATTCGCACCTACAACTACCCGCAGGGCCGGGTGTCGGACCACCGCATCAACCTGACTCTGTACCGGCTGAGTGAAGTGCTGGAAGGCCAGCTCGATATGCTCACTCAGCCTATTCTGCAGGAGCACCAGGCCGATTTGCTTGCCGCCCTGGCGGGACAATAATGCGCCTGAGCGAACTGCGCGCTCAACTGCGCGAGCAACTGGCCGGCGGCGAATCCCCGGCGCTGGATGCGGACGTGCTGCTGTGCCATGTGCTGAACAAGCCCCGCAGCTTTCTGCTGGCCTGGCCCGAGTTTGAGGTGTCTGCCGGGCAGAAGGCCGAGCTGGCCGAGCTTATTCGCCGTCGCCAGCAGGGCGAGCCGGTGGCTCATCTTACCGGCCAGCGGGAGTTCTGGAGCCTGATGCTGGAGGTGAGCCCGGATACCCTTATTCCCCGGCCTGATACCGAAGTGCTGGTTGAGTCTGCACTTGAGCGCCTGCCCGAAAGGCCGGCACGGGTGGTGGATCTGGGCACCGGCACCGGTGCCATTGCGCTGTCCATCAAATGCGAGCGCCCTGACGATACCGTTATGGCGGTGGAGTTTAACCCGCAAGCCGCCGCTCTGGCCCGGCGCAATGCCGAGCGGCTGGATCTCGATGTGGAAGTGCGCCAGGGCAGCTGGTTTGAACCCCTCGCCGGCCTGACCTTTGACATGATAGTCTCCAATCCGCCTTATATTGATGCCGCCGATCCGCATCTGGCTCAGGGGGATGTGCGCTTTGAGCCGCTGTCGGCCCTGGTGGCCGACGATCAGGGCCTTGCGGATATTCGCCATATTGCCAGCCTGGCACCGGCCCACCTCTGTGCCGGCGGCTGGCTGCTGGTGGAGCACGGCTGGCAGCAAGGTGAGGCGGTGCAGTCCGTTTTTACCGACAATGGTTTTGAACAGGTCACCACGCTGCGCGACTACGGCGGGCAGGACAGAGTGACCCTGGGCCAGTGGCCCGGGAGGAAGCATGCTTGAAAGTAATATCAGTGAGCGCTGGCACAGCGACGAACTGCTGGATCTGATGACGCTGGCGCTGGATGTGGTGGAAAGCCTGGAAGGGCCGGCGGCCCGGGATGAAGCCGAGCGGGAGCTGTTTGCGCTGGAGCGGGCGCTGGCGGAAGAGCTGGAAGACATGATAGCCCCCCTGCATCTGCTGCCCTGTCTCTATGACGGGCTGGGCTTTGCCGGCGACAGCGACACCTTTTTCTCCGTTGATAACTGCCTGATGAACCGGGTACTGGCCCGGCGGGAAGGTATTCCGGTGAGCCTCGGCATCCTGCTTATTCATCTGTGCCGGCGCTTTGGGGTGGATGCCGAAGGCATTAATTTTCCCGGCCATTTTCTTGTTCGTATGTGGTCGGAAGAAGAAGGGGCGGTGATCGATCCTTTCACCGGCCGGCAATTGCCCCGTCATGAAGTAGAGCTGCTGCTGCGGGGGGCCAGGGGCAACCTGGCCCGGCTGACACCGGAGCACCTTAAAGGTACCTCAGACACAGAAGTGCTGGTGCGGCTGCTGAACGTGACCAAGGCCGCCTATATCAATCAACAGCAGTTTGGCAAGGCGCTGGCCTGCAGCGAGCTTCTGCTGCGGCTCAAGCCCGACTGCCCCTTTGAGCGGCGGGACAGGGGCTTTTTGTATGAGCAGCTGGATTGCGGCAAACTGGCCGCCGACGACTTTGAATTCTTTATTGAGCACAGACCGGATGATCCCATTGCCGATGTGCTCAAAGCCCAGATAGCCGGCCTGGATCTCAGCCCCAAAACCCTTCACTAGGAAGCCGATATGAAAACCGTACACATCAATAACATTGCGGTCGCCAACAACAAGCCCATGGTGCTGTTTGGCGGCATCAACGTGCTGGAGTCCCGGGATCTGGCCATGCAGGCCTGCGAACACTATGTAAAGGTGACCGAAAAGCTGGGCATTCCCTATGTGTTCAAGGCCAGCTGGGACAAGGCCAACCGCTCTTCCATTCATTCCTTCCGTGGTCCGGGTCTGGAAGAAGGCATGAAGCTGCTGCAGGAAGTAAAAGACACCTTTAAGGTGCCGGTGATCACCGACTTGCACGAGCCCCATCAGGCGGCCCCGGTGGCCGAGGTGGCAGACGTTATCCAGCTGCCCGCCTTTCTGGCCCGCCAGACCGATCTGGTGCAGGCCATGGCCGACACCGGCCGGGTGATTAACATCAAAAAGCCCCAGTTCCTCAGCCCGGGGCAGATGAAGAACATCACCGACAAGTTTATTGAATGCGGCAACGACCAGCTTATTCTGTGCGAGCGGGGCAGTAACTTTGGTTACGACAACCTGGTGGTGGACATGCTCGGCTTTGGCGTGATGAAAAAGGCTACGAATGACGCCCCTATCATCTTTGACGTGACTCACGCCCTGCAGTGCCGGGATCCTTTGGGTGAAGCGTCCGGCGGTCGTCGTGAACAGGTGCTGGATCTGGCCCGGGCCGGCCTGTCTACCGGTCTGGCCGGTCTCTTCCTGGAGGCTCATCCGGATCCGAGCAAGGCCCGCTGCGACGGCCCCAGCGCCCTGCCTCTCGACAAACTCGAGCCCTTCCTGACCCAGCTCAAGGCGCTGGATGACTTGATCAAAAGTTTTGAGCCCCTGAATATTCGGTAATCACACCTGCTGCGCAGGTGAGCCGTAAGCGAGAAGCTGGAAGCTGGAAGTAATCCGGTTTTTTCTTACAGCTTACGGCCTACAGCTTGCTTAAGTCATTTGCGTTGGCCCGTCGGTGTCTTACGGCGGCTCGTCCGAACTCATTTTCTGCAATATTTTTCCCAGCTCCATGGGCAGGGGAAACACCACGATTTTGCTGTTGTCGCTGCTGATCTCGGTGAGGGTCTGCAGATAGCGCAGCTGAATGGCTTCCGGCTGTTGCCCCAGCATGCGGGCCGCTTCCAGCAGTTGTTTTGAGGCCTCCAGCTCACCGGTGGCGTGGATCACCTTGGCCCGGCGGGAACGCTCCGCCTCGGCCTGACGGGCGATGGCCCGAATCATGGACTCGTCAAGATCCACATGCTTGATCTCCACCGCCGACACCTTGATACCCCAGTTATCGGTGCTTTGATCCAGAATGCGCTGCAGATCCGCATTTAACGTATCCCGGGACGAGAGGATCTCGTCCAGCTCGTGCTGCCCCAGCACAGAGCGCATTGTGGTCTGGGCCAGCTGACTGGTGGCCTCCAGATAATTCTCTACGTTAATGATCGCCTTTTGCGGATCCAGCACACGAAAATACAGCACGGCGTTGACCCGCACGGTCACGTTGTCTTTCGAGATCAGATCCTGAGACGGAATATCCATGGTCACAATACGCAGATCCACCCGCACCATCTGCTGCACCAGAGGGATCAGAATAATAAAGCCGGGTCCTTTTACCTTGTGAAAGCGCCCCAGCAGAAACACCACGCCCCGCTCGTATTCCCGCAGAATGCGGAACATGCTGGCAAACAGCATGATCAGCAGAATAATGATCAGCAGCTGAAAATAAATAAAATCAATGATCATGCTTCGCTCTCCTGTATCGGTTTTACCTCTACTACCAGATCGTGCACCGCCACCACCACCACAGCCCTGTCGGCGGCAATCCGGCTGTGGCTGTGTGCCTGCCAGCGTTCACCCTGCAGCAATACGGTACCGTCGGGATCCAGCGCCGTTATTGTTCTGGCCTGCTCGCCAATCATGGCCGCCGCCCCCGAGACGGGGGCCGCCCGGCGTTGTTTTACGATCAGGCGCACCACCACAAGGATCAAGCTGAGAGAAAAGAGGGTAAAGGCGGCAATAAAGGGCCAGGCCACGCGAAAGGCCTGATCGGGCGTGTCGAACAGCAGCACAGAGCCAATAACAAAGGCCACCAGACCACCGCCGCCGAGAATGCCAAAACTGGGGGACAGGCCTTCCGCCACCATCAGCGCCAGCCCCAGGGCCAGCAGTCCCAGCCCCACCATATTGAAGGGCAGCATCTGCAGCGACAGCATGGCCAGCAGCAGGCAGATGGCACCAATCACGCCCGACACGCCAAAGCCCGGACTGTAAAACTCCAGCAATAGACCATAGACCCCTACCAGCATCAGCAGATAGGCGATATTGGGGTTGCTGATGGTAATAATGAACTGCTGGCGCCAGTCGGGCTGGCGCTGTTCGGCAATCAGCCCGGCGGTGGCCAGGGTGATGGTATCGTTTTTAAGGAAGACTTCCCTGCCGTCGAGCTGCTGCAGCAGTTCGGCAATATCACTGGCCACCAGCTCAATCACCTTCTGCTCCAGTGCCTCGGGGGCGGTGAGGGTGGCGGCGTTGCGCACCGCCTGTTCGGCCCATTCCACATTGCGGCCGCGCAGCTGGGCCAGGCTGCGCAGATAGGCAATGGCATCGTTCAGGGACTTGCGCTCCATGGCGCTGCCGGCAGGCGGGCTGCTGTCATCTTTCTCTTCGTCTTTATCCGCCTCGCCGGCTGGGGCGGGCATCATCTGCACCGGGGTGGCGGCACCCAGGTGAGTGCCCGGGGCCATGGCGGCCACGTGGCTGGCATAAAGAATATAAGTACCGGCAGAAGCTGCTCTGGCACCGCCGGGGGAGACATACACCACCACAGGCACACTGGACTCCAGCATGGCACTGATAATATCGCGGGTGGCGCTGTACAGGCCGCCGGGGGTGTCCATGGTCAGCAGCACCAGCGCCGGGCGCTCACTCTGAGCCTGATTAATCTCGGTCACCAGATAGTCGGAAATGCCGGGGCCGATGGCCCCCTTGATATCCAGCTGCCAGTAACGCTCCTGAGCCGGCACCATAACGCTGACCAGCAGCAGCCACCATGCCCACCAGCCTGTTCGCCACGCCATACTGCCTCCTTTTTGTTCATACTTTGAAGCTTAGCTGGTTGGTTGTTATTTAAACAGTTAAAGCAGGGGCCATGCCTTACCATATTGTCCGCAATACAAAGATCAGGAACAAAACATGAAAATAAGAGCAGCCACCAAGGCCGATCTGGCTGAGGTTTACCAGCTGGAATGCGTCGCCTTTGGTGAACACGGCTATCCGTACTTTTTTCTGCGCCAGGCCTGGGATCTGTGGCCGGGCTCGTTGCTGGTGGCAGAAAGTGAAAGAGAGCTGCAGGGCTATGTGCTGGCGGGCAGGGGAGAGAAAGTAAACGAGGGCTGGATCTTGTCGCTGGCAGTTGCACCGGCGGCACGGGGCCGAGGGCTGGGCCGGCAATTGCTGCAGGCGGCGGTTACCGCACTGGAAGAGCGGGGCTGCGCGCGCATTAAACTGACGGTACTGCCCGACAATCCGGCACTACAGCTTTACCAGAGCCTCGGCTTTGTTGAAGCCGGCCGGGAAAACGACTACTTCGGCCCCGGCGAACCCCGGCTGGTGATGGTGAGAAGTTAAATACACCAACAATTGCCATGCGAAGCAGCTGCGTGGTTGCACTTGCAAGTACTTCCATGTAGCGCTCGGCTTCGGCAATCCCCGCAGTGGCTTCGAGTAACATCGGCGCTGAATTTCATCGTTCAGTCAGCGCCGAGTGTCTCTAGGAGGGCAAAGGGTGTCTGCTTCGCTGTGCCCTCTGCGCCATGGATGGCGCAGCGGAGCCTACAGGGAGGTATTCACGGCGTGCCGGAGAAGCAGTGCGCTTTGGCCGACGGTAGAGCACGGCAAAGCAAACGCTTACGAAGCTTAAGCTCTTGCCGCCTGCTCCAGGCTGCGCCAGTCGCTGAACAGGTGCACAGGATCGCACACCTTGCGCATGGCGTGCAGGGCGGTGGCGTAGCCCAGCTGCAGGCCAAACAGGCGCACGCCCAATGCCTCCTTGCCGTGCTTCACCTGCGCCTGCAACTCTCGGGACACTTCAAATTCGCCGTCGCTTACCAGCAGAATATCCGCCTGCCGCCACTCCTGCTGCTGCAGCCGGGTGAGGGCAGCGTTCAGTGGTGTGCTCACGTCGGTGCCGCCACTGAAGGAGCCGCGCAGCATGTCGAGCAGCTCGGGCAGGGTCAGGGTCTGATTGTCGAGCACCAGTAATTCACCGGCACCGCCAAACAGATACACCAGACAACCTCTCTGCTGCTTTTTGGCCATGCGCAGGGCTTCCAGCACCATGGCCTTGGACACCTGCTCCGCCAGGCCGTGCATGGAGGCGGACGTGTCCAGACACAGAATAATGGGGCCCAGCTGAGTGCCCTTGCCGTCACCTTCGCCCTTGCCCGCCCGGGGCAGGGGCCAGTCGTTGCCCGAGTCGATGGGCATCACCCCGGCCACGGCGTAGCTGAGCAGGCTCTGCTCGGCCCGGCGTGCGTGCCACAGCATATGCAAAGACGGATGCCCCAGCAGGGCCGCTTCCAGTGCCAGCATGCGGGACAGATTATCGGAGCGGGTAATGCCCTGGGTTTCCATGGGAATGCCCGGCAGCCGCCGCTCTCTGGGGCCGTTATCCCGCGGGCTCATCATCTGCTGCAGCTGGCTCAGGGTGGCGCTCTGCTCCGGATCCGGACGCTGCTGGCCCATGAGTTTCAGCAGTTTTTGTAACTCACGAATCTCCGCCACCCAGCGGGCCAGCCGCAGCAGATCAAACCAGGCGCGATCGCGCAGGTTGCCGCTGTCTTTATCGGTGCCGATGGCCGGCGCTATGCCAAACTCCTCGGCCACGTCATCCAGCGCCTGCCACAGAGTGATGCGCTGCTGCCACTGCTCCGCCAGTTTGGCGAGGGCCCGCCGTGTGTGCCGGGCCCGGGCACGGCGCTCGGCCCGCTCGGCGGCAATGCCCAGTTGTTGCGTAAGCAAACCGGCGGTGGCCGGCCAGTCCAGCTCCACCTGCTCCAGCACCAGCAATATGTCCTGTACGATGGCCCGGGCCACGTCCGGGGTTTCCTTGCTGTATTCCAGCGCATTGGCGCGCACCAGCAGCTGACGAATGCGCCGCTCCGTGCTGGTGCTCAGCCAGTTGCCGGGGGCCGGCAGCCGGCCCTTGTCGAGCTCGCTCAGCATATCCAGCACCCGGCTGGCTCTGGGCAGCAGGCTGCCCAGGGGGTGGGTGACCACCAGACTGAACAGGCTCTCGGGCAGCTCGCTTAACGGCGCCAGGCCAGCGCTTTGGGCAGAGGCCATGTCAGCCTTCTACCGGCAGGTCGGCAAAGGCCTCACGCAGGGCCTGCAGCCGCTCATGCTGGCGGCTCAGGCCGGCCTGTTGCTGCTCCAGCTGAGCGCGGGCGCGCTCACCCAGCTCCGGGCTCAGCCACAGATGCTGACGCAAACGCTGGCCCAGCCCCTGTTGCTGAGTCTCCAGCCAGGCCAGATAGTCCGCCAGCTCGTTAATGCGTTCATCCAGCTGGCGCAGGCGCGAGGCCACGTGGCTGGCGGGCCAGGCCTTGGGCTGCAGGGCGCTGGGGCGCACATAATCTTCCAGCAGCGGCTGATATTGATCCAGATTGCCGCCCAGGTTGCGAATTTCCTGCTCGGTAAATACCGAGTCGGGCAGCCGGGGCTGACGATAGAGCAGCTGGCCGCTTTCATTGCGCTTGTGGCGCTGGCCTTTGGCTTCGGTGACCGGCTGACCCTGCTCGTCGAGATAAAGCTGATAGCCCTGCTCGTTGAGGGACGGCAGTACCGGATCGGCGTCCTGATCCAGCCGCTCCTGCCAGCTGTCTACCATATCGCTCACCAGCTGCGGACTGAAGCCCGGGTCGGCGGCAATGTGTTCGTGCAGCCAGTCGGTGAGGCGGCCATGCTGATCCGGCTGCTGCCACAGGCAGTGGGGCAGCAGCCAGGCATCAAGCAGGTCTGCCTGTGACTGACCGTTGCAGCAGGCCGACACCTTGAGCAGCTTGACCACCTTGCGCCAGCGCCGGTCCGACACCGGAATTTCCTGCTCGGCAAGAAAACGGCGCAGGCTGTGCAGCAGGCGGATCAGCGCCGGCGACAGCGGCAGCTGCTCGGCTTGGCTGCGCAGATCAGCCAGTTCGGTGCTGGTCAGCTTCAGCTCGGCCGGCGGAGCCTGATAGTCACTGTTCAGGGTGAGCAGGCCGGTAAAGGCATCGTCGCCCACCGGGGCCACCTGAAAACGCAGCAGAAAACGGTCATAGAGGGCGTTCAGCTCGGCCCCTTCCGGCAGCTCGTTACTGGCGGCAATCACAGACACCAGCGGCACCGGCAGGCGCGCGTTGCCGTTATCGAACTGGCGCTCGTTCAGCAGGGTCAGCAGGCTGTTGAGAATGGCGCTGTTGGCCTTGAAGATTTCATCAATAAAGGCAATGGAGGCCTCGGGCAGGTAGCCTTGCGTCTGGCGCAGGTATCTGTCCTGCTCCAGCGCCTTGATGGACAGCGGGCCAAACAGCTCTTCCGGTACCGAGAAGCGGGTCAGCAGCCGTTCAAAATAGCTGCCGTCGGCCATCAGGGTGTGCAGCCGCCGTGACAGCTCGCTCTTGGCGGTGCCGGGCGGGCCCAGCAGCAGCAGGTGCTCGCCGGAAAGGGCCGCCAGCAGCGCCAGCCGGGCCGGGGTTTCCCGCTCCAGCAGGCCATGCTGCAGGTGTTCGATCAGTGCCGCAATGCGGTGTTTTGCGTCCATGTGCCAGACCTGTAAGTAATTTGTATTAAAAGCTTGGCAACATTGTACTTAAAAAGCCGAGTGTGACCAATGTCACGAAAACAATTCCAGGCAGCGAGCCCCGTTATAAAACACACCCGCCAAGCCCAGCAGCAACAGCAGCCAGGCGGAAAGCCGGCCAATTCGCTCGCCCTGTTTGCTCGCCATCCAGCGGCCGATAACCCAAATGTATAAAGACAGCACCAGCAGATCGAACAGCACCCACAGGCCGGACAGGATCAGCAGGCTGGCACCGGTATTGTGAGTAATGCTGATGAACTGAGGAAAAAACGCCACAAAGAACAACAGATCCTTGGGGTTGGAAAGGCCGGTCCAGAATCCTCTGGCCAAACCGCCGCTGCCGGCCTCAGCCAGGCCGCCCGCCGGGCCGGCCCGCAAATCCTGCCAGGCCGTTACGCCAATATAACCGGAGCCCGCCATTGCCAGCCCGTATAACAGCGGTCCGGGCAGGGTGAGCAGGCCCGCCAGCATCAGGGACGCCAGCATAATCAGCACCAAAGACGCAGCGTTGGTGCCCAGCACAGTGGCAAAGGCCCGGCGCGGGCCATGACGGGCGGCGGTGCCGGTCACCAGGGCCACCACGGGGCCGGGAGTGAGCAACAGCAGAAGCACGGCACTGATATAGGCCAGCAGCAGAGCAAGGTTCATATAAACAACTCGGCATCATCAATAAAATATAACGGCATTGTTGCCATAACAGCCGTGCTTGAAAAGCGGATAAAGCTGCCATTTAATGTGAGTAAAACTCAATATGGAGCCTTCCGTGTCTCTTCCGCCTCTCTATGCCTTACGCGCCTTTGAAGCCGCCGCCCGCCTGGGATCGTTCAGCAAGGCCGCCGCCAGCCTGCATGTGACACCGGGGGCGGTAAGCCGGCATATTCGCACTCTGGAAGCCTGGTTTGGCTGTGAGCTGTTTGTGCGCAAGGGCCCCAGGGTGGACATTACCGCCGCCGGCAAGGTGCTGGCGGGCCAGCTGGGCGAAGGGTTTCAGCTGCTGGAAAAAGCCTGTCACGGCTTTCGCCGGCAGCAGCAGGAGCTGCGGCTGAAGGCACCGTCCACCCTTACCATGCGCTGGCTGCTGCAGGTGCTGAGCGAGTTTCAGCAGCGCCACAAAACGCCGCGGGTGCAAATAAGCAGTGTGTGGATGGATGTGGACGAGGTGGACTTCAGCCGGGAAGCCTTTGACTGCGCCATTTTGCTGGGCAAGGGCCAGTTCGGCCCGGGCACCCAAAGCCTGCCCTTGTTTGAAGAGTGGCTGATCCCCGTGTGTGCGCCGGCACTGCTGCCCCGGGCCCGGCAAAATCTGGCTGAGTGTGAGCTGATCCATCCTTCGCCGGACCGGCGCGACTGGCAGCGCTGGCTGGCCGCCACCGGCCGCAGCGAGCAGGTTGAGCTGTTCACCGGCAAGGTGTTCGACACCCTGGAGCAGGGCAGTCTGGCGGCCATCAGCGGTCATGGCGTGTCGGTAGGAGATCTGTTTCTCAGCCGGGAGGCAATCAACAGCGGCCTGCTGGCGCTGCCTTTTAACACGGCGGTGGCCACCGGCGACGGTTATTATCTGGTCTGGCCCGTCAACACGCGGTGCCGGCAGCAGATTGATCAGTTTTATGAATTTATTGTCAGCCGGCGGCCTGAAAAACTGCCCGGCAATATAGCGCAGGTGCGGCTGAACTAACCCGGGGGCCGCCGCCGGCTTTCCGCTTTGCAGCAGTTATGCCAAAATGCGTTTTTACCGCAAGAATGAGGCCATTACATGTATCAGAGTTTGATCCGCAGTGAGCTGAACGAAGCCGCCGAGGTACTGAATCGCTTTCTGGCCGATGACGCCAATATTGCCGCCATTGAGCAGGCCGCCAAATTGCTGGCCGACAGCTTCAAGGCCGGTGGCAAGGTGCTGTCTTGCGGCAATGGCGGCTCTCATTGCGACGCCATGCACTTTGCCGAAGAGCTGACCGGCCGCTACCGGGAAAACCGCCCGGGTTACCCCGCCATTGCCATTTCCGATCCCAGCCATCTTTCCTGTGTGTCTAACGATTTTGGCTTTGAATTTGTGTTCTCCCGCTATCTGGAAGCGGTAGGCCGCCAGGGCGATGTGCTGCTGGGCTTATCCACCAGCGGCAACTCGGCCAATATTCTCAGGGCCATTGAAGTAGCCAGGGCCAACGGTATCAAAACCATTGCTCTTACCGGCAAAGACGGTGGCAAAATGGCCGGCCTGGCCGACGTGGAAATTCGTGTGCCGCACTTTGGCTATGCCGATCGCATTCAGGAAGTGCACATCAAGATCATTCACATTCTGATCCAGCTGGTTGAAAAGGAAATGGAGAACAAGTAACCGCCATGTGTGAACTGCTAGGGATGAGCGCCAACGTACCTACCGATATCTGCTTCAGCTTTACCGGCCTGATGCAGCGGGGCGGGCGTACCGGCCCCCATAAAGACGGCTGGGGCATTGTATTTTACGAAGGCAAGGGATTGCGCACCTTTAAGGATCCGCAGCCCTCCAGCCAGTCGCGTATTGCGCAGCTGGTGCAGGAATATCCAATCAAAAGCTGCTCCGTGGTCAGCCATATACGCCAGGCCAACCGGGGCGGCATTGCCCTGGAAAACACCCATCCCTTTACCCGTGAACAATGGGGCCGTTACTGGACCTTTGCCCATAATGGCCAGCTGAGTGGCTATAACAAGCTGAAAACCGGCCGCCACAAGCCGGTGGGCGACACCGACAGCGAGCTGGCCTTTTGCTGGATACTGCACGAGCTGGAGCAGAAATATCCGCGCAAGCCCGGCAATATGGCGGCCATGTTCCGCTATGTGGCCACCCTGTGCGATCAGCTGCGTGGTCTGGGTGTGTTCAATATGCTGCTCACCGACGGCGAATACCTGATGACCTACTGCAGCAATAATCTGCACTGGATCACCCGGCGCGCGCCCTTTGGCCCGGCCCGGCTCATCGACGAAGACGTGGAAATCGACTTTCAGAAAGAAACCACCCCCAACGACATTGTGACCGTGATCGCCACTCAACCGCTGACCAATAACGAGCAGTGGCACAAAATGCAGCCAGGTGAATACAACCTGTTCTGGCTGGGCGAGCGGGTGGCCGGTAACGGCGAAAATCCCACGCCTTAAGGCTTATTGGCTAAGCTTTGTGCAGAAAGTTTGCATGAGGCTTGCCATGACAGCTATATCTCCGCTTGAACCCTACCGGCTTTATCGCGCCTGCGATGAAGCTCTGTTCAGTTTTGCTACCACAGACGAACTCAGCGACAGCGGTGCCCTGGTCGGGCAGGAGCAGTTGCTTGAGGCGCTGGCGTTTGGCACCGGCATTCGCCGGCAGGGCTTTAATATTTACATGATGGCACCGGAAAGCTGTAACCGGCATACCCTGATTAACCGCTTTCTTCGTGGCCGGGCCGAAAGTGAAATCGTGCCCGCCGACTGGTGCTATGTGCACGGTTTTGAAGATCCGATAAAGCCCGGGCTGCTGCGTCTGCCGGCGGGAGTGGGGCGGCGCTTTCGTGCCAGTCTGGATCGGCTGGTGGATGAATTGCTGCAGGCCATTCCGGCTATTTTTCAGGCAGAAGAATACCAGAGCCGGGTGGATGAACTGAATCAGCAGCTGGCCGAGCGTCAGACCACGGCCATCAATGAAATCAAGGCACTGGCAGAAGCCGAAAAGGTGGCGCTGCTTAAAACGCCCACCGGATTTAACCTGGTACCCGGTTATAACGATGACGTAATGAGCGCCCGGCAGTTTGAACAGTTACCCGAGGCAGAGCGGATGGCACTGGAACAGGCCATTGAACGGGTAGAGGCTCGCCTGCAGGCGGTATTGCAGCAGTTTCCTCAATGGAAGCGGGAAACCCAGCAGCATATACAGTGGCTGAATGAAGAGATGCTGGTATTTGCCGTTGGCAGCCTGATTGATGAGCTGCGCGCTGAATATGCAGGCTGCGAGCCGGTTATTCAGCATCTGGAAGCCATTCAGCAGGACTTGTCGGGCAATGTGAACCTGCTGCTGACTCATATGCGTGAAGGTGAGCTGCCGGCAGCCCTGTTGACCCGCTACCGGCTGAATTTGCTGGTAGATAATGCGGATACCGACGGCGCCCCGGTTATTTATGAAGACTGGCCCAATCTGGCGCGATTAATGGGCCGGGTGGAGCATCAGGTGGAGCAGGGGGCGCTGTTAACCGACTTCACGCTGATCCGTGCCGGTGCGCTGCACAGAGCTAACGGCGGTTATCTTATTCTGGATGTGCATCGCTTGCTGCAGCAGCCCATGGTGTGGGAGATCTTTAAACGGGCGCTTTATGCCAGGGAGATCCGTATTGAATCACCGGAGCATATCTATGGTCTGGCCAGCACTGTGAGCCTGGAGCCCCAGCCAGTGCCGCTGGATCTTAAAGTGATCCTGATAGGTGACCGGCGGTTTTATTATCTGCTGGCGGCCCATGATCCTGACATTGGCAAGCTGTTCAAGGTGCAGGCGGATTACAACGATGACATAGAAGTGAGTAATGAAAACCTGCAGCGCTATGCCCGTTTTATTGGCTGGCTGGCCCGTCAGCAGGATCTGCGTCCGCTTACCCGTTGCGGCGTGGCCCGTGTCATTGAATATGCCGGCCGGCTGGCCAGTGATCAGCAGCGGCTGTCGGCCCTGACCGAGCATCTGACCGATTTGCTGCAGGAAGCCAACTATCTGAGTGAAAGTCACGGCCAGCCTCATATAAACGGTGAGGCGGTGGAGCGAGCACAAATAGCCGCCCGCATGCGGGCGGCGCGTATTCACCGGCAAATGGAACAGTCGATTCTGCGGGGCAGCAAACTGATCGACACCGAAGGCGCTGTGGTTGGGCAGGTTAACGGCCTGACGGTGCTGGATCTGGGTAATTACCGTTTTGGTCAGCCGGCGCGCATTACCGCCACCGCCAGGCTGGGTACAGGAGCTGTGCTCGATATTGAACGGGAAGTGAAACTAAGCGGTGCCGTGCATGCTAAGGCCATATTGATTTTATCGCGTTTTTTAAGCCAGCGTTATGCCGCCGAAGGGCCCATGCCGGTATCTGCCAGCCTCGCCTTTGAGCAGTCTTACGGCATGATAGAAGGTGACAGCGCGTCCATTGCCGAGTGTTGCGCGCTGATTTCTGCCATGGGTGAGGTGCCCGTTAATCAGGCGCTGGCAGTGACCGGCTCCATTAACCAGTTTGGCCGGGTACAGCCCATTGGCGGCGTCAATGAAAAAATTGAAGGCTTTTTTGAGGTGTGCCGGGCGCGGGGGCTGGCCCGCGGGCAGGGGGTGATTATTCCTGCCGCCAATCTGGATAATCTGATGCTGAGCCAGGAAGTTCGCCAGGCAGTCGCACAAGGGCTGTTTTATATTTATGCCGTCAGCGAGCTGGATGAAGCACTGGCGCTGCTTACCGGCATCAGCGCCGGCAAGCCCGGCAAAAACGGCCAATATCCTGCCAGCTCGGTCAATGGCCGGGTACAGCAGCGGCTGGCACGGCTGGCAAAGGTGCAGAATAAGCTGCAGGCTCAGTCAGATAATAAGGAGCAGATATAAAAAAAGAATGCCAAGGCATTCTTTTTTATTCAGTGTTGTGAGCGGCTCAGTCGCCGGCATGACCCTGCGGCGGCAGGGGGGTACCGTCGAGCCAGGCCCGGCCGTCTTTCATGGCCAGCCGGCCGTCGCAGAACCAGCGCACTGCCAGCGGATAAATGGCGTGCTCCTGCACTTGCACCCGCTCGGCCACGGCGGCGGCGTCGTCTTCGGCAAATACCGGCACCCGGGCCTGTAACACCACGGGGCCGCCGTCCAGCTCTTCGGTAACAAAGTGCACGCTGCAGCCATGCTCGGCGTCGCCGGCATCAATGGCCCGCTGATGCGTGTTCAGCCCCTGATATTTGGGCAGCAGAGACGGATGGATATTGAGCATGCGCCCGGCATAGTGGCGCACAAAGCCGGGAGTGAGAATGCGCATAAAGCCGGCCAGCACCAGCAAGTCGGGCTGGTGGCTGTCTATCAGTGCCATCAAATCGGCATCAAAGCGTTCCCGCTCGGCATAGTCCTTGCCCGGCAGCACCGCCGTGGCCACGCCGGCGGCGCGGGCCCGCTCCAGGCCATAGGCGTCGGCCTTGTTGCTGATCACCGCCACCACGCTGCCATTCAGGCGGCGGTTAGCCGCCTGATCAAGCAAGCTTTGCAGGTTGCTGCCGTTGCCGGAGATCAGCACCACTATGCGGTTCATTTAATCTCGACCTGCTCTTCGCCCTCGGCGGCCTGTTCAATGTGGCCGATCACCCAGGCGGTTTCGCCGGCGTTCTGCATAAACTTCACGGCGGCGTCGGCCTGCTCGGCAGGCAGGGCAATCACCATGCCCACTCCACAGTTGAAGGTGCGATACATTTCATGGGTTTCCACATTGCCGGCCTGCTGCAGCCAGGTGAACACTTCCGGCCATTGCCAGCTGGCGCCGTCTATCACCGCCTTGGCACCTTCGGGCAGCACGCGGGGAATGTTTTCCCAGAAGCCGCCGCCGGTAATGTGGCTGAGGGCATGAATGTCGAACTGCTTGATAAGCTCCAGCGCCGGCTTTACATAGATGCGGGTAGGGGCCATCAGGGCATCGGCCAGGGTGGCGTTGCCCAGGGGCTGGTTGAGATCGGCCTGGCTTACTTCCAGAATTTTGCGGATCAGGGAATAGCCGTTGGAGTGCGGGCCGCTTGAGCCCAGGGCGATCAGGGCGTTGCCGGCGGCCACCTTGGTGCCGTCGATAATGCCGCTTTTTTCTACCACACCCACACAAAAGCCTGCCAGATCATAGTCGCCGGCTTCATACATGCCGGGCATTTCCGCGGTTTCACCACCAATCAGGGCACAGCCGCTCAGCTCACAGCCTTCGCCAATGCCGGTCACCACGTCGGCGGCGGTGTCTACATCCAGCTTGCCGGTGGCGTAATAGTCGAGGAAGAACAGCGGCTCGGCACCCTGCACAATCAGATCGTTCACGCACATGGCCACCAGATCGATGCCCACGCCCTGATGGCGCTTGAGATCAATGGCCAGGCGCAGCTTGGTGCCCACACCGTCGGTGCCGGCTACCAGCACCGGCTCTTTATAACCGGTGGGCAGCTGGCACAGGGCACCAAAGCCCCCGAGGCCGCCCATGACTTCCGGGCGCTGAGTGCGGCGGCTGACGCCTTTAATGCGTTCAACCAGGGCGTTGCCCGCGTCAATATCGACACCGGCGTCTTTATAGCTCAGGGGTTTGTTCTGCGTCACGTGTTGTTACCTTGTCATTGGTGTTTGGCCTGCGCGGTGCTCTTCGGCACCCTTGCCGGCCCGAGGGTATGTGTTTCGCCGGCTATTCTAATTTAATGCGGGTGTCAGTGCCACTGGCAGCGCCAACAGATGGTGTAAGCAGCCGGCTCTGGGTTTGCTAAAATAAGTGCTGAAAGTCTGCCGTGGCTCACTATTTTATGCTAAAGTTCCGCGGTTTTTTGATTCGTTATTCAGTGCGTCGGGAGAGTTGTCAATGAAAGTCGTTGAGGTTAAGCACCCTTTGGTGAAACACAAGCTGGGTCTGATGCGGGAAGCCGATATCAGCACCAAACGCTTTCGTGAACTGGCCAAGGAGGTTGGCAGCCTGCTGACCTATGAAGCCACTGCCGATTTTGAAACCGAAAAAACCACCATAGACGGCTGGACCGGCCCCACCGAGGTCGACAAGCTGAAAGGCAAAAAGGTCACGGTCGTGCCCATTCTGCGTGCCGGCCTGGGCATGATGGACGGCGTGCTCGAGCATATGCCCAGCGCCCGGGTGAGTGTGGTGGGGGTTTACCGGGATGAAGAAACCCTGCAGCCGGTGTCTTATTTCAGTAAGCTGGTCAGCCACATTGACGAACGCATGGCCCTGATAGTGGACCCCATGCTGGCCACCGGCGGCTCCATGATCGCCACCATAGACCTGCTCAAGCAAAACGGCTGCACTCACTTCAAGGTGATTGTACTGGTGGCGGCACCGGAAGGGGTGCAGGCGCTGGCCGAAGCTCACCCGGATGTGGAGCTGTATTGTGCTTCCGTGGATGAGCGGCTGGATGAGCACGGCTATATCATTCCCGGCCTTGGCGATGCCGGCGACAAGATTTTTGGTACCAAGTAAGCACGTAAAACCGGCAATGGCCGGTTTTTTTCTGTTATTTTTTGAGGTTAGCAGTTAATGAATTCCGCTGAACGCACCGAGCAGCTGGCATCCGGCCAGCCGGTGGTGAACACGCCCCTGCGCCAGGCCCTGGCCGGCTCCCAGATGTTGTTTGTGGCCTTTGGTGCCCTGGTGCTGATGCCGCTGATTACCGGCCTGGATCCAAACGTGGCGCTGTTTACCGCCGGTATCGGTACTCTGGTATTTCAGGTGTGCACCAGGCGCCAGATCCCGATTTTTCTGGCGTCTTCCTTTGCCTTTATTGCGCCCATTCTTTACGGCGTGCAAACCTGGGGCATTCCCGCCACCATGAGCGGCCTGATGGCGGCGGGCATTATGTATGTGCTGCTGAGCCAGCTGGTGCGCTGGCGCGGTACCGCCCTGTTAACCCGTTTGCTGCCGCCTGTGGTGGTGGGTCCGGTGATTATGGTGATTGGTCTGGGGCTGGCCCCCATGGCGGTCAACATGGCCATTGGCAAAAGCGGCGACGGCAGCGCCGTGCTGGTGGAGCACAACACGGCGCTGTGGCTGTCTTTGGCGTCTCTGATCACCACTTTGCTGGTGTCTACCCTGGCCAAAGGCGTATTCCGGCTGGTGCCCATTACCGCTGGCATTGCCGTGGGTTATGGCATGGCGCTGTTTATGGGCGTGGTCGACTTTTCTCCGGTGCGGGACGCGGCCTGGTTCTCAATGCCCAATTTTGTGGCACCGGAGTGGAACTGGCAGGCGGTACTGTTCATGATTCCGGTGGCCATCGCTCCCGCCATTGAACACATTGGCGATGTGCTGGCCATTGGCTCCGTGACCGGCAAGGACTATCTGAAAAAGCCCGGTCTGCACCGCACCCTGCTGGGCGACGGCCTGGCCACGGGCGCGGCTTCTCTGTTTGGCGGGCCGCCCAACACTACTTATTCCGAAGTGACCGGTGCAGTTATGCTGACCAAAAACTTCAACCCGGTGATCATGACCTGGGCCGCCGGCTTTGCCATTGCGCTGGCCTTTGTGGGCAAGTTCGGTGCCCTGATGCTGAGCATTCCGGTGCCGGTGATGGGCGGCATCATGATATTGCTGTTCGGCTCCATTGCCACCGTGGGCCTTAACAGTCTGATCAAGCATCAGGTGGATCTGTCGCAGGCACGCAATCTGTGCATAGTGGCGGTGATCCTGGTATTTGGTATTGGCGGCATGGCCTTTGGCATTGGTGAGTTCAGCCTGCAGGGCATCAGTTTGTGCGGCATTGTCGGCATTCTGCTGAACCTGGTGCTGCCCAAAGAGCGGCCCCATTGATTCTGGCATGCGCTTCGGTCAGTGGTTATCATAAGCGTCCTGTTTACGACAATGGCCCGGTTATGCTGAAACAACTGCTGCTGTCATTGATGCTGTTGTGTGTCTCCGCCACCGCAGCCGCATCGGTATTTGATGTGCAACTCGACGCCGCTCCTTACAGCCGAGAAAAGGCCCGGGAGCAGGCGGTTAACATTCTGCTGTCCCGCCTTGGAGGCAGTGCTGCCGCCGGCTCCTGGGTGGCGCAGGAAATTCTGAATGACTGGTCCCGCTATACCCTGAGCACATCAACCGCGGGGGGCTATACAGTGCAGTTTGCCGAAGCCGAGCTGAGCCCCCTGTTTCACAGTGCCGGCCTGAGCCTGTGGCGGGGCAAACGCCCGGCGATTCTGGTATGGCAGGTGAATGACGGCCAGGCCAAAGACATGCCCGACACCAGCTGGCGCAAGGCATCACGTTATTATGCCATTCCGCTGCTCTGGCCTCTTTGGGATCTGCAGGAGCATATGCAGATTGATAAAACCAGCCTTCAGAACCTTGCTGAAGCCAGCCAGCGCTATGGCGCTGAAGTGTGGCTGGCGGTGCAGCAACAGGAGCATCGTCTGAACTGGCGGCTTTATCACAAAGACGCTGAGCAGCCTCTGACTCAGGGAGCGGCGGCGTCGGCAGAGCAAGTGCTTGCCGACGTGAATAACTACTGGGTAGCCCGGCAGGCTGCCATGGCCGAGACCCGACCAGATAACAGCGCGCCGGCGCAGGCACTGCAGGCTGGTGCCGATGCCCCCGGTGAACTCACCATAGTGGTAACCGGCCTGACACAGTTTGCCGATATGGTCCGTCTGGAGCAGCGACTGAGCGACCTTGATGGTGTGGCCGGTGTCTCTGTGCTGGACAGCGCCGGTGATCAGGCCCGTTTTCGGCTTGAGCTTGAGTCTGCTGCTGTCCGCCCGGCGCTGAGCCGGGCCGGACTGAGTGCCCTGGGTGAGCGCCGCTACCGGCTGGAGCGCACCGAGTGAACCGCGACGGCGACGAGGAACAGCAGCCAGCCCAGCTGGCGCTGGCGGTGCAGCTGCCCGATGATGAAACCTTTGCCAGTTTTTATCCGGGTGACAATGCCCAGCTGATCACCGCCCTTAAAAATGCCGCCGTGGGTCAGGGGGATGAAGTTATTTATCTCTGGGGGCAGCCCGGCTCGGGCCGCTCTCACTTGCTGCATGCGGCCTGCGCCGAGGTAAATGCCGCCGGCGAGGCGGCCACCTGCCTGCCTTTACAGTCTTACCAGCGTATGACGCCCAGCCTGCTGGAGGGCATGGAGCTGCTGCCCCTGGTGTGCCTGGATAATCTGGATGCCATTGCCGGCGTGGAAGAATGGGAGCGGGCGGTATTTAACTTCTTTAACCGCCGGCGGGAGCGGGCCGGTGGCAGCCTGGTGATCAGCGCCCCGGCACCGTCCCGCAATCTGGGGCTGAGCCTGCCGGATTTGGCCTCACGGCTGGACTGGGGCGTGGCCTATCAATTGAAAACCCTGGATGACGAAGGCAAGCTCAGTGCCCTGCAGTTGCGCGCCGAGCTGCGTGGCTTCAAGCTGCCCACCGATGTGGGCCGGCTGCTGCTGAGCCGGTTGTCCCGGGACATGAGCACGCTGCTTGCCGCTCTTGATCTGCTCGACAATGCCTCGTTTCAGGCCAGGCGCAAGCTAAGCCTGCCCTTCACCCGGGAAATACTGGGGCTTTAACGGCCCTTCGGGCCAGCTGTAAGCCATAAGCGGTCAGCTGTAAGTTAAACCTGAATATGCGGGCTGGGCATGTTTTTGTGGCTGCCACTTTAGTCGGCAGGGCCTGCGAAGCAGGTCCCGCCAGCTGAAGCGGCGGCTACAATTCCCTAATCCCCAGTCCCTGGCCGTTAATCCTTCTTTTTGCGAATGCTCAGGCCCAGCTCGCGGCCGCGTAGTTTGGCGTAATAGGTGCTGCCCACAAACATGGTGGTGGCCAGCAGCAGCTCCACCAGTGCCAGCCAGCGTTCGCCTTCATCCACCCACAGCAACGTCAGTGAATGCAGAAAGTAGGGCATGATTAAAAACACTGCCCAGGCGTGAGTGTAGGGATTACCCTTGAGCATGCCCGGCATGGGAATAAACAGCCAGGGCAGCCACATGACCAGCATAAAGACAGATCCCAGCTCAGGATGAGGAGACAGCACACCGTGCCACAAGGCCACCCAGACAATCAGCCCGAGATAACCGGTGAGCGCCAGTTTGCGCGCAAATGAAGTGGTCATGGCAGTATGCTCAGCACCTGCTCCGGCGGGCGGCCCAGCGCTGCCTTGCCATTGCATACCACTATGGGGCGCTCAATCAGTTTGGGGTTGGCCACCATGGCATTGATAAGGGCGGCTTCGTCGGTCACGTCAGCCAGTGCCAGGGTTTTGTATATTTCTTCCTTGGTGCGCATCAGTTCCCGGGCCGAGCTCATGCCCAGCTGGTTCAGCAGTTGTGTTATTTGTTCTGCATCAGGGGGCGTGTCGAGGTATTTGATAATCTCGGGCTCCAGACCTTTTTCCTGCAGCAGGGCCAGGGTTTCCCGGCTTTTAGAGCAGCGGGGATTATGATAGATAAACAGATTCATTTTTCACTCCTGTGGCGTGGCTGCGGGCATTGTATAGAAGGGACCTCGGAATGGGCAAACTTCGCCTTCTGTTTTTAACGGCGCTGCTGGCGCTGGCCGGTTGCGGCGAGCCGGCCAGCCTCACACTGGCCGACGGCCGGCAGCAGACCTTGAATGATTTTAAGGGAAACTGGCTGGTGGTGAACTATTTTGCCGAGTGGTGCCAACCCTGTTTGCGGGAGCTGCCATTACTCAATGAGCTGAACGACAGGCAGGGCCCCAAGGTGCTGGCGGTGAGTTTTGATGCACTGGCCCCGGAGGCGCTGCAGGCCCTGGGCGAACGCCACCAAATGACCATGCCGGTGGCGGCCAGTCTCAGTGGCCCCTGGCCCTTTGAGTCGCCCCGGGTGCTGCCCACCACTTTTGTAATCGATCCCGACGGCCAGCTGGCGGAACGCCATCAGGGGGAGCTGAAGGCGGAAGATATTGTCCGCTGGCGGGAAAAGTACTGGGAATAGGGAATGGGGAGCAGGGAATGGCTTCACTACTCCCCATTCCCTATTCTCTGAAGTTAGTTTCTGAGCGCGTCCCATTCCTGTTGTTGCTGGCGCAGCTGCTCCAGACGGGCCCCCAGGCGGGCGCGCTGCATGGTGTCCTGAGACAGGGTGGCGGCCAGCTCCATTTGCTGTACCGCTATATCATAGCGACCTTCCAGCGCGGCCAGCTCGGCCCGGGCACGGCGAAAGGCCGACTCATCACCCAATGGACGCAGCGCCTGGGCCAGCAAATCCCACACCAGCGGCTCTTCAGGATGGCGGCGGGCGTAGTCATCCAGCAGAGTGGCGGCATCCTGATGCCGGCCTGCCTGCAGCAGAGTATCGGCCAGGTTAATTACCACCACCTTGTGCTCGGGTAAACGTTGCTGAGCCTGAGTAAGCCGGGTAATGGCGGCCTGATGGCGGCTTTCGGCGTTATCCAGATCCGTCAGTGCATCGAGCACAAACAAATTGTTGCCATGACGCTGGGCCAGCTGCTCCAGCAGGGGTCTGGCCTCTTCCGGCTTGTTAATATCCAGCAGCCCCAGGGCCTGACCATAACGGGCGGCGTCGGGCAGCCAGCTGCCATGGCCGTTGACCTCTCTGGCAAAGTACTTGTGCAGCTCTCTGGTTCCCGACTGCTGCAAGCGCACCATAATGCGCGCCTTGGCAAACTGAAAATCGAGTGAAGGGGGGACCTTGTCTGCTTTATAATCAGCAGCCCGGGAGCGGGCTTCGGCAATACGGCTGGCGGGCAGGGGGTGGGTCAGCAGCATTTGTGGCGGTGTACTGGCAAACTGATATTTTTCGGCCAGTTTCTGAAAAAAGCCAGCCATGGCATTGGGATCAAAGCCGGCATTATGCAACAACCTCAAGCCTAAGCGGTCGGCTTCAAATTCGTTGTCCCGGGTGTAGTTGATGGCCGACTGCATTTTCAGCCCCAGTGTGGTTTGTAACGCCGCCATGCCTGCCTGCGGGTTCACCACCGCCAGCGCGACCGAGCCTACCAGACCGGCAATCGTTAATGGTGTGCTGCGCGACTGGGACTCCAGATAGCGGGCGATATGACGCTGGGTAACGTGAGTGATTTCATGGGCCATTACCGAGGCCAGCTCACTTTCGTTGTCGGCGTACAGGAACAGACCGGTATGCAACTGCACCACGCCGCCCAGAAAGGCGCTGGCGTTGATGCTGTCGTCTCGGATCAACAAAAACCGGAACGGAAACCGTACCGAGTCTGCCTGAGATAACAGCCGGTGTCCCAGACTGGTGATATATTCGTTCAGCACAGGGTCATTCACTACCGGCTGATTAGCCCGGGCAAAGCGGCTGAAGGCTTCCCCAAAGCGGGCTTCCCGCTCCACCGACATGGCACTGACACCGGCGGTGCCGATATCGGGCAACCGGTTGTCGGCCTGAGCGGGCAGACTGTTGCCAAGAAAAAGAGCCAGTAACAGGGGCGTGGAGTAAAACCGCATAGTTCAACCTTTTGCCGAAGGGGACAGGCAGAATAACCGGCCGTTTCAAGGGGAACAAGCATTGTTTGCGAACCTCAGGCAGGGGATAATGCCCCTTTGCATAAGGGGCAGAACATGGAACAGCTGGATGTAAGCCACCTGCGTTGCCCTCAGCCCCTGCTTGAGGTCAAGCTTTGGCTAAAACAGGCACAGTGTGGCCAGCAGCTTGAACTGGTGCTGGCTGATGCCGGCTCGCGCCGGGATATTCCCGCCTATCTGGAGCGCGTCGGGCACAGCGTGAAAACAGTGTCACACTCTTCCCACCGGCTCAGGCTTATCATTACCAAACTCTCATAAGGACAGGTCATGTTGGATGTAATCAAGCACTGGTATCGGCAGCGCTTCTCCGATCCGGGTGCCGTGGTATTGTTTCTGCTGTTGCTGTTCGGCTTTGTGGTCATGTATTTCATGGGCCGCATACTGACCCCGTTTTTTGCTGCCATTGTGATTGCCTATCTGCTGGAGTGGCCCGTGGGCCGTCTGCGCCGCCTCGGGCTGGGCCGGGGGCCGGCGGCGGGGGTGGTCTTGCTGCTGTTTGCGGTCTTGCTGGTATTGTCACTGGTCAGTCTGGTGCCCTCCATTCTCAATCAGAGCACTAATCTGGCACGGGAAATTCCCACCATGATCAACCGGGCTCAGGAGGTGCTGCTGACCCTGCCGGAAGACTACCCTGAGCTGGTGGATGTGACTCTGATGCAAAACCTGCTGACCGAGCTGCGCGGCCGGCTGCTGGGCTCAGCTGATGCCATCTTAAGTGTCTCTATCAGCTCGCTGACCAATGTGGCTGTGATGCTGGTTTATCTTATTCTGGTGTCTGTGCTGGTGTTTTTTATGCTGAAGGACAAGCCGTTGCTGCTGCAGAGCATGAACCGTTTTTTGCCGGAAAACCGGGAGCTTATTTCCCGCGTGTGGCATGAGATGAACGTGCAGATTGCCAACTACGTGCGCGGCAAGGTGATTGAAATTCTGATAGTGGGCAGCGTCAGTTATGTCACCTTTGCGCTGCTGGGGCTTAATTATGCCCTGCTGCTGGCGGTGCTGGTGGGCTTTTCGGTGCTGATCCCCTACATAGGTGCTGCTGCGGCCACAGTGCCGGTGGCCATGGTAGGGCTGTTTCAGTGGGGTTTTACGCCGCCGTTTTTCTATCTGATTGTGGCCTATGGCATTATTCAGGCACTGGATGGCAATGTGCTGGTACCTGTGTTGTTTTCGGAAGCCGTTAACCTGCACCCCATTGCCATTATTGTCGCTGTGCTGGTGTTCGGTGGCCTCTGGGGTTTTTGGGGGGTGTTTTTTGCCATTCCGCTGGCCACCCTGGTAAAGGCGGTGATCAACGCCTGGCCGCGGCAGAATGCATTACCTGATAAGCCGGCTTGATCTAGTAACAAACAATAATTCAAGGAATACAGAGTGAGAGAACATTTTGCTTCCCGCTTCGGGTTTATTATGGCGGCCGCGGGAGCAGCGGTAGGACTGGGTAATATCTGGGGCTTTCCTACCCAGGCGGCCAGCAATGGCGGCGGAGCTTTTCTGGTGGCCTATCTGGTATTGGTGCTGATCCTGGCATTTCCCATGCTGATTATGGAAGTGGCCATTGGCCGGCACGGTCAGGCCAACCCGGTGGACTCGGTGCGCAAACTGGGTAAAACCCGGCTGCAAAAGCAGCTGGCGGCCCTGGTGGGTTATGCAGGCATGCTGGTACCCAGCCTGGTGCTGTCGTTTTATGCCATTGTGGCGGGCTGGCTGCTGGCTTTTCTGGCCGCCAGCGTAACCCGTATGCTGGGCTGGCAGGCCGCCACCGGCTGGCTGGAAGCCTTTGGCCTGGGCCGTAATATTGTCTGGACCCTGGTGTTTTACCTGCTCACCATTCTGGTGGTGCAGGCCGGTGTGCGCAAGGGCATAGAACGCTGGTCGGCACGGCTGATGCCGGCGCTGTTTGTGCTGTTTATTCTGCTGTTTGGCTACATTCTCACTCAGAATGGGGCCATGGAAGGGTTGCGTCATTATCTGGTGCCTGACTTCAGCAAAGTGATGGACAGTCAGCTGTTGATCAGTGCCATGGGGCAGGCGTTTTTCTCTCTGACCATCGGCGGTTGTTCCATGCTGATGTACGGCTCTTATCTGAGCCGGCAGGAAAGTATTCCCGCCACTGCTTTTCAGGTGACGTTGCTGGATACCGGCGTGGCCTTTCTGGCGGGGCTGGTGATTTTGCCCGCCATGTTTGTGGCCATGCATAACGGTGTGACCATTTATGCCGAAGACGGCAGCCTGCTGAGCAGTGATACCCTGGTATTTGAGGTACTACCGGCCTTGTTCGAGACCATGGGGCCCGTGGGCCTGGTGATGGCGCTGGTGTTCTTTGTGCTGATGGGGATAGCAGCACTGACCTCATCGATTTCCATGCTGGAAGTACCTGTGTCTTACACCACAGAGCGTTTTAATGCTCCCAGACCCATGGTGACCTGGTTGCTGGGAGGGGCGCTGGCGCTGTTCAGTGTGGTGATCTGTCTGAATTTCGGCGCTTTGTTCGGTTTTGTTATTCGCCTGTCTACCCAGAATATTCAGCCGCTGGTGGGGCTGGGCTTTTGTGTGCTGGGGGGCTGGATGTGGGGCCGGGCCAAGCTGTTTGACGAGCTGGTGAAAGGTACTCCCGAGCTTGCCGGCAGCCTGTTCTGGCGTATCTGGCCCTGGTATGTGCGGCTGGTGTGCCCGCTGCTGGTAGTGCTGGTGATTGCTGCCAGCTGGTAACCCCCTTCGGGGAGCCATAAGCTGTCAGCGGTAAGAAGAGGTTGGGATGAGCAGCGCGAATCCCAACACTGTCACGGCTTGCTCGATTGTTGGGACTCGCTTCGCTCGTCGCCAACGATATCCCTGGTCCCGATCAGTACAACATACTGTACAGCTTGCGGCGGTAGCGTGATGCCAGCGGATCGGCACCCATGCTGGTGAGCATATCCAGCAGGTGTTTTTTGGCTTCGCCAAAAGCGAGGTCTTTCTGCAATATTTCAATCAGCAGCTGTAAACCTTCTTCCTGCCGGCCGGCCTGAAAATACTGCACTGCCAGCTCTTCTTTCAGTCCAAGGTCGTCCGGTGCGGCAGCCAGTTTCTGCTCCAGCTCGCGCAGCTCGGGGCTGTCGGCGGCTTCCTGAGCCAGCTCCAGCCGGGCCAGAATATGCTGATACTGACTGTCCTGATCTGCCATGCCGATGGTGCCGAGCAGCTGCTGAGTTTCTTCCAGTTTGTTCAGGGCGAGGGCGGTTTCGGCCAGGGTCAGGCGAATGGCCGGGGTGTCGTCCAGCGCTCTGGCCTGCTGCAGCAGACCGTAAGCGGCTTTTGGATCCATACCGAGCATTTGCTTGGCCTGATCCAGCAGCAGTTCCGCCTCGTTGGGCAGATAGGGCTTGAGAAAAGTCTTGAGGGCATGTTCATCCTGCGGGCCTTCCAGTACGTCTACCGGCTGTCCTTCCTTAAAAGCCACCAGCGCCGGCAGCGCCTGCAGTCCCAGCTGCATGGCCAGACTTTGCAGCTGCGGATCGGCCACATCTACCCTGGCCAGATCCACATGGCTGTTGTCGGCACCGATCAGCTGCTCTGCCTGAATGCGCATTGGCTCACATTCGGGCACCTGAGCGGCATGAAAGAAGATCACTACCGTTTTTTCCATGGATGCCTGGATCAGCGCCTGCTGAAAATTTTCTACCGTGATATCAAGGATCATGTAAATGTCTCTTTAGGGGTTTATGGCTAGATTGGGTTGCACACCGGTAATTTCAAGCATCGGCCCATAATCAGCCAGGTCCGGCAGCCGCACCGGCGTACTCCGGGCTGAAGCCAGCGTTAATGTACCGGTGCCAACAGGCCAGTGTTGCAGCCGGTATTCCCGTTCGTTGAAGCGGGCGCTATGACTGCCGGGCTGCCAGCATACTCTGTGCAGATTATTGGCGATGCCGCTGCCATCAGCTTTCAGGACCGCTTCCTTGATGGTCCAGAGCTGCTGAAAGTCACTGGCAGGCTGTGTACTTTGTGCCAGCCAGGTTTGTTCTTGCGTTGCCAGATAGCGCCGGGCCAGCCGCTGAATGCCGGCAGGTGCCAGCAGCCGGCTTTCCAGATCCACGCCAACGGGCTCGCTGGAAATGGCCAGTGCCAGCAGTGAGCCGCTGTGGCTCAGGTTGAATCTGAGCGGTTCGCCATGCAGCTCGGGTTTGCCTTTGTCGGTATGATAAAAGTCAAGGCTGTCGGGAGGCACAGCCAGCAGACTGCCCAGCCGCTGGCGCAGCAGGTAGCGGCTGAGCAAATACAGGTGCGCCTGCTGCGCATTTTTGATGGCTGCCAGGCGCTGTTTTTCCGGAGTTGAGAGCAGCTTATAAGCATCTTTCGGCGAATTTATCGCCATGGCGTCACAAATTAACAGCTCTGCAAAAATATCCTTGTTTTTACTCATTTTTCGCTTTGCAAAATACGCAGCAACTGGACTATGCTGGAACCCATTGTTCGGTTGCCATTGTTCATAATGCTTAAACATATCATTGTTGTTGGCAGTCTGCTGGTAATGACGGGGTGCAGCAGCACTCACGATTCCGAGTCAGGCAAAAGGATGACTGGTAAAAAGCCGTCCTCTTCCCTGACTTATAGCATCAGTACCTCGCCCATGAAACCCAATCGCCCGCTTTCTGCACTGGCGGATCTGCAGCAGGTATATCAGCGCTGGCGTGGTGTTCCCTATCGCTTTGGTGGTGAGAGTGAGCAGGGCATAGATTGCTCTGCCTTTACTCAGACCATGTATCAGGAAGCGTTTGGCATGGAGCTGCCCCGCAGCACCTATGAGCAGGTATTGCTGGGGCGTGAAATTGACCGCAGTGAGCTTCGCCCGGGTGATCTGGTGTTTTTCCGCACCGGCCGCAGCACCCGTCATAACGGCGTGTATGTGGGCAATGGCAAGTTTGCTCATGCGTCGTCCAGCGTAGGCGTGACCATTTCCAGCCTGGATAATGTCTATTGGCGCAGCCGCTACTGGCAGGCGCGACGGGTACTGGATTAAATGACAGGGAACAGGGACTGGTGAACAGGGAATCGTAACCGATAATCCCTAATCCCCGGTGTTCATTCCCCCTGAAACCGGTTGAGTTCGTTCATTACCTGCATTAACAGTGTCAGCTCCGGGCTGCTGTCTTTGCGCTCCTGAAAGCTTGTGGCATCCACCAGCTGCAGCTCGCCACGACGGCTGAACAGGGTAATATCGTTTTGCTGATAAATGGCATATTCCTCTTCATCAGAGGCCATCCGCCAGCGATTTGGACGAGCTCTGAACAGTGACTGACCGCTGGCATAGCTGCGCAGCGGCGTCGTCACACCCAGCGCCTGTTGCAGCAGGGTAGGGGCCAGATCAAGGTGACTGGTGGGATAACTGATGTGTTCTGCAGGTTTGCCGGGCCAGCCTATTACCAGTGGTACCCGCAGCTGTGCCGGTGAATAGGCATTGCCATAACCCCAGGTGTTATTACCGTTGTCATTAAACTCCATGCCATGCCCTGCGGTCACTACCACTATGGTGTCGCGTTCGGCATTTTGTACCAGCCCCAGCAGAGCACCCAGCAGCTGATCGGTATAAAATACGGCGTTGCGGTAATGATTTAGCAGCGCATCTCTTTGCCCGGACTGAAAAGGCGCTGCCGGGTTCAGCTGATCCAGCGCTGGCTGAAACGGCCCTTGCAATCCCGCGGGTACTGACAGTGAATTCAGCGCATCCAGATACACATAAGAAAACCAGGGCCGCTCCTTACTCTGAGTATTGAGCCAGTTGGCAAAATTACTCAGTGCTTGCCGGTCACCTTCGGCACCTTCCGGAGCCGCCTGCATGCCTGGCGAGCGAAGATTGCTGAAAATAGCGTCTTTATAGAGAGGTGAGCCGGTGCCACCGCTGACAAACAAACCAAAGCGATAGTCCTGACGCTGCAATTCGTTTAGCAGCACTGGGGCGGTGCGCTCCAGCTCGGCTTCCCGGCGGTAATGGGCAGGCAGACTGTAAAACAGGCTGAACAGTGCCGGTTCCGGCCGGTTGCCGGCACTGAGGTGATCGTCAAAACGCAGATGGCGTTCAGCGTAACGGCTCAGATTGGGCATGGTAATATGATCGAGGTAATCCGCCCGCAGACCATCTGCCACCACCAGCAGAATATTGGGTGCCCGCTCCGGCGGTTGTACCGATAACGGCCGGAGCGGGTAATTCAGCCGCTGCTTGGGTTTATCGATAATTTGCTCGGAGCGTTCGCGATATTCTGCTTCATCCAGCCAGCCCTGCTTGATTAAAAAGCTTTTGGCGGTCATGGGATAAGACAGCGGAAAGTTGGCTTTTTGCAGAGTAATGGGCGTATACAGAGTGGCGTCTGCCCAGATATGCACGCTGTGGGTGAGAAAAAAACACACCAGCAGCGGCAGGCCAAGCGGGCGCGACAGGCTGCGTGAACGGCGCGGGCTCCAGCGCCACAGCCAGGCACCCAGCCACAGCTCCAGCACAAACAGCACCGGCACCAGGGCAAACAGCCAGCCCCAGCCGGACGCTCCTTCCGCCTGGGCCTGATCCAGCAGCAGCCGCCACACCGAGGGATTTAAATGAAATCCAAACAGGCTGAATACCTGAGTGTCTATCAGTAACAGGGTAAGTGCCCCTGTGGCCAGGCCAGCTCCGAGAAACTGCACTGCTTTCAGTTTCGGAAATAAAAATGTGAGCGGAAACAGCGTCAGCAGATAGGTGCAGAAGGTCAGAAAGGCAAAATGCCCGACCCAGCTCACCAGCATATAGACGGTGCCCAGCACAGTGTCGGGCAGGCCGGCGGCAAACAAATAGCGCACCGATACCGCCATGGCCAGCAGAATATTGAAAAACACAAACCAGTGACCCCAGCCAATCAGGCGGGAAACGTGGTCACGATACTGGGGGCCGGTTTCAACCATGAGCGGTATGATTCTCGGTGAAGCAAAGGGCGCTTAGTGCGCCCCTTTTTGTGTGTCGACGGATGAAGTGAGCACGCTGGCAAACTTGTCGGCAATGGCCTTGCGCTGGCCGGGAGCAATCTGATGATTGATGATATGCGTAGCCAGGTTGCCCAGCACCATCAGGCGAAGATCTGCCGGAGCTTTATGGTTGTCCATGACTGCTTCCAGTTCACTCAGCAGCTGGTCGAATTGTTTGTCGTATTTGGAAATAACAGGCATGGGCGTTCAGTCATTTAACTTGGTAACAGGGCGTCTATAATACCCCACCCCATTCGGCAACTCTATGGCAATCTGATATGAGCCTGGACATAGAACACATCATAGTACATTCCCTGTTTCTGAATGAGCAGGGGCAGACCGCCCTTGCCAAGCGTGACGATGAGCTGGCCACTGGCCCGGCAGTAAATCAGCTGATGAGCGAGCTGCATCATGTTTACAATACCAAGGCCGGCAAGGTGTTTGGTTATTTCAGTGAGGAAGACACCGGTTTCAGAGATCTGGTGCGGCGAATGGAAGATCAGAGCCTGGGCTTTGCGGCCTTTTCTCATCAGGCCGCCGAGCGGCTGCTGGGGGAGCTGAACCGGCTGGATATGCAGGAAGAAGGCGTGCTGCTGTTTGTGCATTATCAGTGGCTGGGTGCCCGTTATTTACTGATAGCCCTGCTGGATAACAAAGACAGCGTCACCGTGACCGAAAAGCTGGATGTGAGCCGGGCCAGCTATCTGGACCTGGGGCGCATGCAGCTGGCGGCACGGCTGGATCTGACCGAGTTGCAAACCCGGCCCGAGTCAAAACGGTATTTTTCCTTTATCAAGGGCCGGGCAGGACGCAAGGTGTCGGACTTCTTTCTTAACTTTCTGTCTTGCGTTGAGGGCATGGATCCCAAGGTGCAGAGCCAGGGCCTGATGAAGGCGGTGGATGACTACTGCGATGCCCGTCAGCTGAGCAAGGAAGAGCGGGAAGAAAGCAAGGCCACCATCAGCAAATACTGCCGGGAGCAGTTAAAGGAAGGGGAAGAGCTGGAGTTGCGGGAGCTGTCGGCCGAGCTGGGCTCGGACGACGATCTCGACTTTTATCAGTTTGTGAGCGAGGAATATGCGCTGGAAGAGCGTTTTCCGGTGGACAGATCTTCCCTCAAAGGGCTGACCAAATACGTGGGATCCGGCGGCGGTCTGACCATCAGTTTTGATCAGAAGCTGCTGGGGGAGCGCATTGAATATGACCCCGCCACCGACACCCTGACCATCAGGGGCACGCCGCCCAACCTCAAGGCGCAACTGCAAGGGAGCAGGGAATAGGGACCAGGGATTTACTATTCCCCAATCACTATTCCCGATTCCTTGGGTGTTAACTCCGGATCAGGTGATCAAAGGCTCCCAGCGCGGCGGTGGCACCGGCACCCATTGAGATAATGATCTGCTTGTAGGGCACGGTAGTGGCGTCGCCGGCGGCAAACACGCCCGGCATGGAAGTGGCCCCTTTGGCGTCTATGATGACTTCACCAAAGCGGGTCAGCTCTATCTCCGAACCTTGCAGAAACTCGGTGTTAGGCACCAGACCAATCTGTACAAAAATACCTGCCACATCGAGTTGCTTGCTGTCGCCGCTGACGCGGTCGGTATACTGCATGCCGGTGACCTTGTTGCCATCACCCAGCACTTGTGTTGTCTGGGCATTCATAATGATGTCGATATTGCCCATGGAACGGGCCTTGCGCTGCAGCACCTCGTCGGCGCGCAGGGTATCGGCAAACTCCAGCACGGTGACATGCTCGACAATACCCGCCAGATCGATGGCGGCTTCAATGCCGGAGTTGCCGCCACCCACCACGGCCACCCGCTTGCCTTTGAAGAAGGGGCCGTCACAGTGGGGGCAGTAGGCCACCCCCTTGGTACGGTATTCAGCTTCGCCGGGCACATTCAGCTCGCGCCAGCGGGCACCGGTGGCCAGAATGACTGACTTGCTCTTAAGTACGGCACCGCTTGCCAGCGGCACTTCAATCAGCTCGTTTTGATGTATGCCGGCGGCACGCTGGCTGGTGATCAGCTCAACGTCATATTCCTTCAGGTGCTGCTCCAGGCTGGCGGCCAGTTTGGGGCCTTCGGTGTAGGGCACGGAAATAAAGTTCTCAATGCCCACCGTGTCCATCACCTGGCCGCCAAAGCGCTCGGCCACCAGACCGGTGCGCACTCCTTTGCGAGCGGCATAAATGGCCGCTGCGGCACCGGCGGGGCCACCGCCCACCACCAGCACGTCAAAGGGGGCCTGTTCGTTAAGGGCCTCTGCCTGGCGCTCGGCAGCACCGGTATCGAGCTTGCCGACAATTTCTTCCAGGGTCATGCGGCCCTGCCCAAAGTGCTCGCCATTCAGGTAAACCGCAGGCACCGCCATAATCTGGCGCTCGTTCACTTCGTCCTGAAACAGGGCACCGTCAATCATTACATGAGTAATGTTGGGATTGAGGGTAGCCATCAGGTTCAGCGCCTGCACCACGTCCGGGCAGTTCTGGCACGACAGCGACACATAGGTTTCAAAGTGAAATTCACCTTTAAGATCCCGAATCTGCTGCTGCAGCTCGGGGGCAGCCTTGGACGGATGGCCACCGGTCTGCAGCAGGGCCAGCACCAGAGAGGTGAACTCGTGACCCAGCGGAATGCCTGCAAAGCTGATGCGCGGCTCCTGGCCTTCGGCGGCAATGCTCATGCTGGGCGTGCGTGCAGCCTGAGTTTCAGTCAGGCTGATTTGATTTGAGAGCCCGCTAATCTGACTGGCCAGCTCTCTTAATTCATTGGATTTTGCAGAGCCATCACCGGACACGCTGAGGGCTACCGGCGAGGTAATGTTTTGCAGATAGGTAGAAAGTTGTTGTTTGAGATTATCGTTCAGCATGGTGATGTCCTGTGTGGTAAACAAATAGAAAAGGTTTGTAACAGGCCCGCCGCAGGCGGCGGGCACAGGGCAACAAAAATTTAGATTTTGCCTACCAGGTCGAGCGACGGAGCCAGAGTGGCTTCGCCTTCCTGCCATTTGGCGGGGCATACTTCACCCGGGTGCGCAGCTACATACTGGGCAGCCTTGATCTTGCGCACCAGGTCGGAGGCATCGCGGCCAATGCCTTCGGCAGTGACTTCAATGGCCTGAATCACACCCTGAGGATCAATGATAAAGGTGGCGCGGTCTGCCAGGCCCTGACCTTCACGCATCACACCGAAGTTGTTGGTAATGGTGCCGGTCTGATCGCCCACCATGTAGTAGTTGATCTTGCCAATGGTCTCGGAGCTGTCGTGCCAGGCCTTGTGGGTGAAGTGAGTGTCAGTGGATACCGAGTACACTTCCACGCCCATTTTCTGCAGCTCTTCATAATGGTCGGCCAGATCACCCAGCTCGGTGGGGCACACAAAAGTGAAGTCGGCGGGGTAGAAGAACACCACAGACCATTTACCCTTAAGATCTGCATCGCTTACTTTGACGAAATCGCCCTGATAAAACGCATCGGCAGTGAAAGGTTTGATTTCGGTATTGATGGAAACAGCCATGTAAAGCTCCTTATTGAGGTTAACGAATGAGACCCTGTCTCGAACGCTGTCCATACTAGAGACCATTTATTGTTAGGTTAAGTCGTTATTATCTTTCCCATTGATTGCTAAAAGCTATCAATTGGTTTTTTTTAAGCCGTTTTTCAAAAAAATTTTTGTGCCGGCCATGAGTCTGTAATAACACCAGATCATGCCACTTTACTCAGGTAAACCGGCTGCTCCTGTCCGCCAGTAAATTCTGACCAAACAACCACTCAGGGTGACAGGCCGCCCCTTCTTAATCATCAATGGCTTATTTTTGCGATCGCAAAAAATGATCTGCGCCGGCTTGTAAAGCCCGCCCTCAGCCTTTTCAAACGAAATGGCACTATGCTGACAGTACATAATCAAGAGTAGAGTTAACTCTAATCTTTGTTTGGTTTATGTTTTTTTATTACGTTAATTTATTTCATTTTGTGGAGGCTGCTGTGATTTGAGTCACCTTTGCAAGACCGGTTTTATCAGGTGTTTGGTGCCATGCGACTTTGGTAGCAAGCAGGTGAAGGAGTGTGATGTGTGTTGTGTTTTAGTTAAATCGGATCTTGAACAAATCTGATTTTTTGCGCAACTTAATAACCACACCGCAACACAACAAGAAACGGCACTGTTCGGTAAAGTTTTTGCTGTAACAAGCCAGACAAACGGAAACGCGCTACCAGGCGCTCTATAAAAATAACTATGTGAACTGACAGATCAGCCAAGCGGCGGTGAACAGGCTGGTATGACAGAGATGGACGACAACTTCAAACAAGACAGGACTGGAACCATGCCATACGCAAACGAGATAGATACCCTGGCCACTCTTATCAAGCAAAACCCGAGCTGGAGTGCCATTAAACCTGAACATGCCGCCCGCATGCGCGTGCAGAATCAATTCAAGACCGGTCTGGACATTGCCAAATACACCGCCAAAATCATGCGTGAAGACATGGCTGCCTATGACAAGGATCCGGCGCAATACACCCAGTCTCTGGGCTGCTGGCACGGTTTTATCGGCCAACAAAAGCTGATTTCCATCAAGAAGCACTTTGGCAGCACCAAGCGCCGCTACCTCTACCTGTCTGGCTGGATGGTGGCCGCCCTGCGCTCCGAGTTCGGTCCGCTGCCGGATCAGTCCATGCACGAGAAAACCTCTGTGCCGGCCCTGATTGAAGAGCTGTACACCTTTCTGCGCCAGGCTGATTCCTGGGAACTGAACCATCTGTTCCGTGCGCTGGAAGAGGCCCAGAAAGCCGGTGATACTGCTAAAGCAAAAGAGATCACCGCCCAAATCGATAACCATGAAACCCACATAGTGCCGATTGTTGCCGACATTGACGCCGGTTTTGGTAATGCGGAAGCCACCTATCTGCTGGCCAAGAAGATGATTGAAGCCGGTGCCTGCTGTATTCAGCTGGAAAACCAGGTATCCGACGAGAAGCAGTGTGGCCACCAGGACGGCAAGGTGACCGTGCCGCACGCCGACTTCCTGGCCAAGATTAACGCCGTGCGTCTGGCCTTCCTTGAGCTGGGTGTGGACGATGGTGTAATTGTTGCCCGTACCGATTCTCTGGGTGCCGGCCTGACCAAGCAAATTGCCGTGACCAATGAGCCGGGTGATCTGGGTGACCAGTACAACAGCTTTATTGACGGTGACGAAATTCAAAGTGCCGACGACATTGCCAACGGCGATGTGGTTATCAAGCAAAACGGCAAACTGGTTCGGCCCAAGCGTCTGGCTTCCGGTCTGTTCCAGTTCAAGGAAGGATCCGGTGAAGACCGTGTGGTAATGGACTGTATTGCCAGCCTGCAAAACGGTGCCGACCTGCTGTGGATTGAAACCGAGAAACCGCACATCGGCCAGATCAAAGGCATGGTTGACCGCATTCGCGCCGTGGTGCCCGATGCCAAGCTGGTGTACAACAACAGCCCGTCGTTCAACTGGACTCTGAACTTCCGTCAGCAGGTGTTCGATGCCTGGGCCGAAGAAGGTAAGGATGTATCCGCCTATGACCGCGACCGCCTGATGAGCGCCGATTACGACAGCACCGAGCTGGCTCAGCTGGCCGATGAGTGGACCGCAAACTTCCAGCGCGACGCAGCCCGTGAAGCCGGTATCTTCCACCACCTGATCACCCTGCCTACTTACCACACTGCGGCCCTGTCTACCGACAACCTGGCCAAGGGTTACTTCGGTGACGAAGGCATGCTGGCCTATGTGGCAGGTGTTCAGCGCCAGGAAATTCGTCAGGGCATTGCCACCGTCAAACACCAGGACATGGCCGGCTCCAACATTGGTGACGACCATAAAGAATTCTTTGCCGGTGAGGCCGCTCTCAAGGCCGGTGGTAAAGACAACACCATGGGTCAGTTCGAAAACATCTGAGCCGGGTCATACGCACAACAATAACATCGCATATTCCATCTCGTTTTTGGCAGCCCTGTGAGGGCTGCCTTTTTTCGTCTGGGCTCAATTTTGCCCGCTCTACTAGAATTAGCCTCAGGGTTCCAGTCTGGACTGTGAGGACGGCATGACCAATCCCAATAACGCCACCATTAGCCTGATGCACCGGGTCCGGTTTGTGGACGGCCACGGCCTGACCATTCCTACCTTTCGCCTGCTGAAAGACGACGGCCAGCTTTATGCGGGGGCCAGTGCACCCGATATCGGCAAGGAGCAGGCACTGGCCATGTATCACAGCATGGTGGCCACCCGCTTGCTGGATGAACGCATGCTGGCGGCTCAGCGTCAGGGGCGCATCAGTTTTTATCTGCAGAGTCTGGGTGAAGAGGCCCAGGCGGTAGCCAGTGCGGCGGCGCTGGCCCCGCAAGACATGATAATGGCCCAATACCGGGAGCAGGGTGCTCTGCTGCACCGGGGTTTTACCCTTGAGCAATTTATGAATCAGCTGTTTTCCAACGAGCGGGATTTGGGCAAGGGCCGGCAGATGCCGGTGCATTACGGCAGCCGTGAGCTTAACGTTATGACCATTTCTTCCCCGCTGGCCACGCAAATTCCTCAGGCCACCGGCTTTGCCTATGGCCAGCGGCTGGCCGGTGAGGAGGCGGTTACGCTCTGCTATTTCGGCGAAGGGGCCGCCTCGGAAGGAGACTTTCATGCGGGGGTGAACATGGCGGCGGTGCTGAAAACCCCGGTGATTTTCTTTTGCCGCAATAATGGTTATGCCATTTCCACGCCGGCCAGCGAGCAGTTTGTGGGAGACGGCATTGCCAGCCGGGCGGTGGGCTATGGCATTCGCACCCTGCGGGTGGACGGAGCCGATGCCCTGGCGGTGTATGAGGCCACGCTGCAGGCCCGGCAACTGATGCTGAAGGAGTCGCAGCCGGTGTTGATTGAAGCCATGTCTTACCGGCTGGGGGCGCATTCTTCTTCCGATGATCCCAGCGGTTATCGCTCCAAAGCCGAAGAAGAGCGCTGGCGCAAGCGGGATCCCATCGGCCGTTACCGGCGCTGGCTGCAGCATCAGGGCTGGCTCAGCGAAGACGAGGATCGCCGCCAGCAGGATGCGCTGCGCCGGCACATTCTGGAGGCGATGAAGCAGGCGGAGCAGGTGCCCAAACCGCCGCTGGACAGCCTGATTGAGGATGTGTATGGCGAGCCGCCGGCTCACTTGCAGCGGCAGCTGAAGCAGCTTAAAGCCAGCGCCAACAAGCGGGGAGGAGCACAATGAAACAAATGAACCTGTTGCAGGCGGTGAATCAGGCGCTGCATCTGGCCATGGAGCGGGATGACGGTGTGCTCTGCTTTGGTGAAGACGTGGGTCACTTCGGCGGTGTGTTCCGGGCCACCAGCGGCCTGCAGGACAAGTTTGGCGAGGCGCGCTGCTTTAATACGCCCCTTACCGAGCAGGGCATTGCCGGCTTTGCCAATGGCCTGGCGGCCAAAGGGCTGAAGCCGGTGGCAGAAATTCAGTTTGCCGATTATATCTTTCCCGCCTTTGATCAGCTTGTGAATGAGACCGCCAAGTTTCGTTACCGCTCCGGTAACGAGTTTAATGTGGGCGGCCTGGTGGTGCGGGCTCCTTATGGCGGCGGCATTGCCGGCGGGCACTATCACAGTCAGTCGCCGGAAGCCTATTTTGTGCATACGCCCGGCCTGAGAGTGGTGATCCCCAGAGGCCCGGTGCAGGCCAAGGGCTTGCTGCTGGCCGCCATTGACTGTCCGGATCCGGTGATTTTCTTTGAGCCTAAACGGCTGTACCGGGCGGCGGTGGCCGAGGTGGATGAAGGCTATTATCAGTTGCCGCTGGACCGGGCCGAGATAGTGCGAAAAGGGCGCGATATTACCCTGCTGGGCTGGGGGGCGCAGCTGGAATATCTGCTGAAAGCGGCGGACATGGCGGAAAAAGAGGGCATCTCCTGCGAGGTGATTGATCTGCAGAGCCTGCTGCCCTGGGATGAAGAAACCGTGGTCAATTCCGTGCTGAAAACCGGCCGGCTGCTGATAAGCCATGAGGCACCGCTGACCGGTGGGGTAGGTGCCGAAATTGCCGCTACCGTGCAGGAGCGTTGTTTTTTATATCTGGAAAGTCCCGTCGCCCGGGTATGCGGCCCCGACACCCCTTTTCCACTGGCGCTGGAAAAGCATTATATGCCTGATGAGCACAAGATTTTCGATGCTCTTGAGGCCACCATTCATTTTTAGGAGAACGGTATGAAGCAGGACTTTTTTCTGCCGGATATCGGCGAAGGCATAGTGGAGTGCGAGCTGGTGGAGTGGCTGGTGGCCGAAGGCGACCGGGTGGAAGAGGATCAGGCCATCTGTGATGTGATGACCGACAAGGCGCTGGTGCAGATACCGGCGGTGCATGGGGGCATCATCAGCCAGCTGCATGTAAAAAAGGGAGAGATGGCCAAAGTGCATGCGCCGCTGTTTGAAATGGAGCTGGCCGTTGAGGAGAGTGATGCCGGGCCTGAGCACGAGAGTGATATTGACTCAGGCTCCAGCTCGGACTCCAGCTCTGACTCTGACGTCAGCTCTGACGCCGAAAGCCAGCCGGAGCTGCCATCTACATCCGAATCTGCCGGCAGCCGGGCGGTGGCCAGCCCCGCGGTGCGCCGGCTGGCCCGGGAGTACAATATCGACCTTGCCGAGGTGCCGGGCTCCGGCGACAAGGGCCGGGTGTATAAGGAAGATGTGGAAGCCTGGCTGCAGGGCAGTAAGCACCGGCACATGCACAGCGACTCCGGCTGGCGCGAGCCCATTACCGGCGTACGTGCTGCCATGGCCCGGCACATGACCGCAAGCCTCAGTATTCCCCGTTTTACCTTCTGTGATGAGTTTTGCCTGAATGAGCTGCTGGCGCTTAAGCAGCAGCTGGCACCGGAATTTGAGCAGCAAGCAGTGAAACTGACGCTGCTGCCGTTTTTTATCAAGGCGCTGTCGCTGGCGCTGTCGGACTATCCGCTGCTGGGTGCCCGGCTCGATGAAGACGGCCAGAGCCTGGTGTATGAAGACGGCCATCATGTGGGCGTGGCGGTGGATACGCCGGCGGGCCTGCTGGTGCCGGTGCTGCATCACTGTGAAGATAAATCACTGCTGACCATTGCTCGGGAGCTGAGCCGTTTGTCGGACGCGGCGCGCCATGGCCGCCTGACTCAGGCCGAGCTTACGGGGGCCACCATCAGTCTGTCCAATATCGGTATGCTGGGCGGCACCGTGTCTACCCCCATCGTTAATCCGCCCCAGCTGGCCATTGCCGCCATGGGCAGGCTGCAGCGCCTGCTCCGCTTTGACGAGCAGGACAGGGTAGTGGCCACTCATATCATGACGGTATGCTGGTCGGCGGATCACAGGGTCATAGACGGGGCCACCATGGCTCGCTTTAACCGCTGCTGGCAGGAGTATCTTGAACACCCCGGGCGTATGCTGGCACGGCTGCACTGATGGATGCCCTGGGCAACTTTTATATTCCCGAGGAGCAGTCGGTTTATCTGCTCAGTGCCAATGATGCCCAAAAGCTGAAAGACTGGATTGCCCTGTGCATTGCCGAGCTGGAAAAGCTGGGTTATCGCAATATCAGCCTGGCGGGCAAGGGCGTTTATGGGTTCACCTTTGCCGGCACCGGCGCACAGGGTGAGCAGGTGGCGTTCAAGTTCTCCCGCATTGATCTGCCCGAGGCGGTGCGGGAGCGGCTGGCAGACGAGGCCTATATGCTGTCTTGTGTGCAGCACCGGTTAATTCCGGATTATATTGCCTATGCCCTGCGCGGCCGTCAGGGCATTTTGTTGATGAGCCGGGCTGCCGGTGAAGATCTGGATCACTACAGTCTGCGCCGTGGCCGGCTGCCGGCGCGGGAAGTGATCGACATTGCCGCTCAGCTGGCGGAGGTCCTGCTGGTATTACGCAACCACCGCAATCATGGCGAGCCGGCACCCGTGGTGCACGGCGATATCAAACCGTCCAATATTATGTATGACTCAAATACGGGCCGCATCAGTCTGGTGGACTGGGGCTCTTCGGTGTTTGCGCAACTGGACGCCGACGGTAACTGGGCCGGCGCTCAGGGGCTGGCGCTGCTGTCGGGAGATTTGCAGCAGTCCAATGCCCGCATGGGGGATGTGTATTTTATCGGCCCTGAGCAACTGGCGGGCGCGCTGTCCAGCCCTCGTTTTGACGAGCAGGGGGTAGCCGGCACCCTGTATGCGCTGGCCTCGGGGCAGGCCTGTCGTTTTGGCCGCAAGGCCATGCCCTCCACCAGTCTGGGCTTGCCCAAAGAGTTTGCTTTGCTGCTGGATGCCATGCTGTCGGACGACGCTGAACTCAGCCGCCGGGCCGGGGATTACTGGCTGGCGGCCATGCCCCGGTTAAAACGGCTGGTGTTGCCCGAGCTGCCGCTGTTTGACGATGAGCCTCAGCTGCCGGTGTGGCTCAGCAGGGGCGGGCGGGAGATAGAAACCGTGGTGTATTCTTCGCGCAAGTCGTTTCTGCGGGAGCACAGTGAGCAGGAAGATATACAGCAGTTAGCAGATGCCCAGCTGGAGCGCTACTACAAGCAATATCTGGAAGGCATGGGCGAAACCGAAAAAGCCTTTGTGGCCGCGGTCAGCCGGCTGGGGCGTTATCCGGTGATGGGGGGGCTGGCCATTCACTGGCATGAGCGAGGCCTGAATATCGACTCCAGCCTGAATTTATATGACGAGTCGCTGCAGCCGGCCTTTGTGGTGGCGGTCAATAATGTGGTGACCCTGGCGCGGGCCATCAGCAAAACCGGTGTGTTCAAGGCCTGTTTATTTAATGCCCGTAATACCTTGCATCTGAGCCGAAACGGGCCGGAACAGCCTTTTGTGCCGCCGCCAGAGATGCAGATTCCCTACCGGCTGGCAGACAGGCCCGATACCGGTGCCGACCGCCAGCCGCATTCTTATTTTGAGGATGGCCGGGATCCGGACGAGCAACTGATGCTGCCCGCCGAGATCATGGCGGTGATTGCCAGGCTGAACCAGCTTCATCACAGTGGCTGCATTATTTTTGAGGTGACCGCCGAGCACCTTAAGCTGCACAGTTATTATCGTCTGCTCGACGCCAGGGCAGAGGCGGAATTTGCCGGCCTGCTGGCGCAGATTGTGCAGCATATTCCTTTGATCACCGATGTGGGCGTGGGGGGCTTTATGAAGCTGCCTTTTAAAAATACCCGTCACTTTACGCATCAGCCGGTGCAGCCCGACTGCTTTTATCCGGCCAACCCTCGCACCTGGCGCAGAACGTAATGCTGTAGTTGGGGATAAAAATCGAGAAAAGCCTGTTCAAAACCGGTGTAGTGCTGCTCCAGTACGGGCCGGCAGCGGGGCAGGGGCGTAGGGCGTTTAAAGCGCTGATCAATCCGGCCAAGGGCGGTAATGATGCCGTCAAACTCCCGGTAATACAGCAGCAGGTTATTTTGTTTCATGCGCGCCACCAGTAATACCATGGAATGGGGCCAGTGCCGGTCGGGCTCAAGCTGAGCATGAGCCTGCTGCACAAAGCCTTCAAGGGACAGAGAATGAAAACGCTGCCAGTGCCGGGCCAGAAAGTGATCAAACATCATGTCGGTAATAATACCGCCAAAGCGGCGAAACGGCGGCGGCAGGGCGCGCACTTGCCCGGCATGGAGCGGGTGCGCGTCGGTAAAGCTGTCGATGCGCCTGTGCAGCACAATGCCGGTTTGCAGCGGAGCAGGCAGAGAAGCGTCTATTGCGCCCCTGGCATATTCCCCCAGCAGGGCACCGGCCAGGCTGGTATTGCTGAGTTCCGCCAGATGCAGATGCGCCAGGTAATTCATCCGTTGGGGGAGTCATCCCGGTAGCCGGTGCTGTCGGCTTCTGCCTGCCAGTCGTCGAGATCCGGCTCGTCGTCCTGCTCGTTCAGCTGGTTATCCAGCACTTCCAGCAGATGAATAGCCACGCCGATAAAATCGCTGTCGGTCACTATGCCTACCAGTTTGCCTTTGTTAACTACCGGCAGGCAGCCGTATTTGTGCTTTTGCAGATACAGTGCCGCTTCGCGCACGCCGGCATGGGGGCTGACGGTGGTGACGCCGGTGATCATGATTTCCGACAGCTGATGTTGTTGCAGAAACTCACCGTTAAGGCCCTGCTCCAGGCTGGACTCCTGAGCCGCCAGAATATCCCGCTGGCTGATCAGGCCTATCAGCTTGTCGTTTTCTATCACCGGCAAATGACGAATATGGTGGCGTTGCATCAGGGTGCGGGCTTCGGCCAGGCTGGCGGAAGGAGGCAACCCCAGAACGCGGGATGACATTATCTCGGAAACAATAGCGGGCATAGTGGCTCTCCTCTTTTAGTATCAAGATAGCTCAACAAGATGGGCCAGTAACCTGACCGGGATCACGGCAAAGGCAAAGATTGTCGGTGGCGAGGCCGGCCGGCGATTATTTCAACGTCGAATTGCCTTGATCCCATCAGGTGCGCTCACTAGACTAGCGCTCGTCCGACACAGAGGTAGTTATGCAGGTCCACGATTTTTCCTTTGAGCTTCCCGATGAACTGATTGCTCGCCACCCCATGGCCGAGCGCACCGGCAGCCGTTTGCTGCAGCTGGACGGTAACAGCGGGAACCTGACCCATGGCCGTTTTGGCGACATTCTGGACTTGATCCACCCTGGTGATCTGCTGGTGTTCAACAACACCAGGGTGATTCCGGCCCGAATGTTCGGCCGCAAGGCCAGCGGCGGCAAGCTGGAAGTGCTGGTGGAGCGCATGCTGGATGACAAGCGAGTGCTGGCTCATGTGCGTTCGTCCAAGGCCCCCAAACCCGGCACCGGACTGATTCTGGAGCCCGATGTCAACGCCACCATGGTAGCGCGCCACGATGCCTTGTTTGAAATTGAATTTGACGACGAGCGCACCGTGCTGGAGATCCTTGAAGCGGTGGGCCATATGCCGCTGCCGCCCTATATTGACCGGCCTGATACCGACGCCGATAAAGAGCGCTACCAGACCGTATATAATGAAAAGCCCGGTGCCGTGGCGGCACCCACTGCCGGCCTGCATTTTGATGAGCCGCTGCTGAGTGCCATTCGCGCCAAGGGCGCGGAGCTTGCCTTTATTACCCTGCATGTGGGGGCCGGCACCTTTCAGCCGGTGCGGGTCGACAATGTGCTCGATCATAAAATGCATGCGGAATATATCGAAGTGCCTGCCGAGGTGGTGGCACAGATTGACGCAACCCGAGCCCGGGGCGGCCGTGTGATTGCCGTGGGCACCACCTCGGTGCGCTCGCTGGAAAGCGCCGCTCAGGCCAGCCTGGCCAAAGGCGAGCCGCTGGCACCTTTTTATGGCGACACCGATATTTTTATTTACCCCGGCTATCGCTTTCAGCTGGTGGATGCCATGGTCACCAATTTTCACCTGCCGGAATCGACCCTGATCATGCTGGTCAGTGCCTTTGCCGGCCAGGATCATATCATGGAAGCCTACCGTCAGGCGGTGGCCGAGCGTTACCGTTTTTTCAGTTACGGCGACGCCATGTTTATTACTCGGCAACAGGGAATGGGGAATAGGGATTAGGGAGTTGCCATTCCCCAGTCCCTGCTCCCTAGTCCCCAATCCCCAATATCAAGGTCGGACTGTTTCTCCGGCCAGTGAGGTAACAATGAAATTTGAACTGGATACCACAAACGGACGTGCCCGCCGCGGCCGGCTGATTTTTGACCGGGGCGTGGTGGAAACTCCCGCCTTTATGCCGGTGGGCACTTACGGCACCGTCAAGGGCATGACACCGGAAGAAGTGGCCGCCACCGGTGCTCATATTCTGCTGGGCAATACTTTTCACCTGTGGATCCGCCCCGGGCAGGAAGTGATGAAACAGCACGGCGATCTGCACGATTTTATGAACTGGCAGGGACCGATCCTCACCGACTCCGGCGGTTTTCAGGTGTTCAGCCTGGGTGATATTCGCAAGATCACCGAAGAAGGCGTACATTTCCGCAACCCGGTCAACGGCGACAAGATCTTCCTGTCGCCGGAAGTGTCCATGGAGATCCAGTATGATCTGGGCTCCGACATTGTCATGATCATGGACGAATGCACTCCGTATCCGGCCACCTGGGAAGAAGCCAAAAAGTCGATGGAAATGTCACTGCGCTGGGCCAAGCGGTCCCGGGATCACTTCGACAAGCAGGGCAACAAGAACGCCCTGTTCGGCATTATTCAGGGCAGTGTTTACGAAGATCTGCGGGATCAGTCTCTGGACGGCTTGCTTGAAATCGGCTTTGACGGCTATGCCGTGGGTGGCCTGGCGGTAGGGGAGCCCAAGCACGAAATGCACAAGGTGCTGGAGCATACCTGCCCGAAAATTCCTGAAGACAAGCCCCGCTACCTGATGGGCGTGGGCAAGCCGGAAGATCTGGTGGAAGGGGTGCGCCGGGGCGTGGACATGTTTGATTGTGTGATGCCTACCCGCAACGCCCGCAATGGCCACCTGTTCACCACCGACGGCGTGGTCAAGATTCGTAACGCCAAACACAAGACAGATACAGGCCCGCTGGATGCAGACTGCGACTGCTACACCTGCAAGAATTACTCCCGTGCTTATCTGTATCATCTGGACAAGTGCAATGAAATTCTGGGCGCGCGTTTAAACACCATTCACAACCTGCGTTACTATCAACGGGTAATGGAAGGTTTACGGAGTGCCATTGAGCAGGGTAAATTAGACGACTTTGTGGCAGAGTTCTATCGTCGGCAGGGCAAGCCCGTGCCGCCTCTGGATCAGAACAACGCCGAACATCGCGAAGAACAGTAACCGTTTTTAACCATTAACGAGGAAACTGCAAGAATGGATTTTATCTCCAGTGCTTACGCCCAGGGTGGCGGTGCCGCCGGTGGCGGTATGGAAATGATCATCATGCTGGTTGTATTTGGCCTGATTTTCTATTTTATGATTTTTCGTCCTCAGTCCAAGCGGGTTAAAGAGCACAAAAACCTGATGTCTTCTCTGAGCAAGGGAGACGAAGTGCTGACCAACGGTGGTCTGGTAGGCAAAATTGCCAAGATCTCCGACGACAACGACTACGTGGTATTGAGCCTGAGCGAGCAAAGTCAGGTGACCATCAAGAAGGACTTCATTACTGCCGTCCTGCCCAAGGGCTCTATTCAGTCCCTCTAATTCTTTCCTGTCGAGGAGCACAGCGTGTTGAATCGATATCCGCTGTGGAAATACTTGATGGTGATCCTGGTGATCACCATCAGTTTTCTTTATGCAGCACCCAACCTGTTTGGTGAAGATCCGGCGCTTCAGGTGTCCGGCAGCCGTGGCACTCAGGTTTCTTCCGAGACGCTGGTCCAGGCGCAGCAAAGCCTGACTCAGGCCGGCATTGATGTGAAAAGTGCCGCCCTGGAAAATGATCAGCTACTTATTCGTTTTACCAATACCGATGATCAGCTCAGAGGCAAAGACATAGTGTCCGAGGCGCTGAGTGATGATTATATCACTGCTCTTAACCTTGCCCCGTCCACACCCGCCTGGCTGGAAGCCATTGGGGCCGGCCCGCTGAAACTGGGTCTGGACCTGCGTGGTGGTGTGCACTTTCTGATGGAAGTGGACATGGACGAAGCCCTGAGCCGGGTGCAGGAGCAGACGGTACAGGATTTTCGTACCGAGCTGCGTCAGGAGCGGCTGCGCTATTCCGGCGTGCTGAACCGGGACGGCGGCACCCTGGTACTGTTCCGTGATGCGGACACCCGCGACAAGGCCATCAGCCATCTGCGCCAGCAATATCCGGAGCTGGTGTTTACCACGCGGGATAACGGTGACAATGTGGGCCTGTTTGCGGTGATGAGTGAGCAGCGGCTTAAGGAAGTAAAGGAGTACGCCCTGCAGCAGAACATCACCATTATCCGTAACCGGGTGAATGAGCTGGGCGTGGCCGAGCCGCTGGTACAGCGCCAGGGTGCTGAACGCATTGTGGTGCAGCTGCCCGGCATTCAGGACACCGCCCGCGCCAAGGAAATTCTTGGTGCTACCGCTACCCTGGAATTTCGTCTGGTGGATGAGCGTGCCGACGCCGCTGCGGCGGCGGCGGGCAGAGTGCCGCCCGGTTCCGAACTGTTCAGTGATCGCAATGGCCGCGCTGTGGTACTGCAAAAGCGCGTTATCCTCACCGGTGAGCATATAGTGGATGCCAATTCCGGCATGGATGAGTTCAGTCGTCCGCAGGTAAACATCAGTCTGGATGCCCCCGGTGGCAGCCGCATGGCCGACTTCACCAAAGACAATGTGGGCAAGGCCATGGCCACGGTATTCACCGAATACAAACCCGGTGACGAGCTGACCGCAGAAGGCAAGCCGACCCTGCGCAAAGAGCAGGAAGTGATCAACGTGGCCACCATTCAGTCCCGGCTGGGCCGCAGCTTCCGCATTACCGGCATCGACTCCATGGCCGAAGCTCAGAACCTGGCGCTGCTGCTGCGTGCCGGTGCCCTGATTGCGCCCATTCAGATTGTGGAAGAGCGCACCATAGGCCCGAGTCTGGGCAAGCAGAACGTGGAAAACGGCCTGTTGGCCATGATCTACGGCTTGCTGGCAGTGGTGCTGTTTATGGCTATTTACTACCGCAAGTTTGGTCTGGTGGCTAACGTGGCACTGCTGGCCAACCTGGTGATCATTATCGGCGTCATGTCCATGGTACCCGGTGCCACCATGACACTGCCGGGCATTGCCGGCATAGTGTTGACTATAGGTATGTCGGTGGATGCCAACGTGCTGATCTTCGAGCGTATCCGTGAGGAGCTGAGGGACGGGCGCAGTGTGCAGCAGGCTATTCACATAGGCTATGAAAAAGCCTTTGGTACCATTGCCGATGCCAACATCACTACTTTCCTTACGGCGATCATTTTGTTTGCTGTGGGCACCGGCCCCATCAAGGGCTTTGCCGTGACCCTGATGATCGGTATTCTGGCTTCCATGTTTACCGCCATTGTCGGTACCCGGGCCGTTGTTAACCTGATTTGGGGCGGCAAGCGTCTCAAAAAGCTGTCGATATGAGGAGTTTGAGCGATGTTTGAAATCCTCAAGACCAGAGAGCCATTGCCTTTCATGCGCTTTTCAAAGGGCGCGACAGTACTCTCACTGATCCTGATGGCCCTGTGCTTTTTCAGCCTGGCCACCAAGGGCCTGAACTGGGGGCTGGACTTTACCGGCGGCACCGTTGTGGAAGTGGCCTTTGAGCAGGCAGTGGAGCTGGATGAAGTGCGCAATCAGCTGGATGGAGCCGGTCTTGGCGGGGCTACAGTGCAACACTTTGGCACCAGCCGTGACTTGCTGATCCGTATGCCACCTCAAGACGGTGCCAATGTGCAACAGCAGGGTGAGGAAGTCATGGCTGCCATGCAGCAGCTGTCGACGGATGCGCAAATGAAACGGCTGGAGTTTGTAGGGCCGTCTATCGGTAAAGAGCTGGCAGAGCAGGGTGGTCTGGCCATTCTGGTGGCGCTGCTGTGTATCCTGATTTATGTCGGAATTCGCTTTGAGTGGCGTCTGGCGTCCGGTGCCGTGTTGTCACTGGCGCACGATGTGATCATTACACTGGGCGTATTCTCCTGGATGCAGATTGAGGTGGATCTCACCATAGTTGCGGCATTGCTGACGGTGGTAGGTTACTCCCTCAACGACACCATAGTGGTATTTGACCGGGTAAGGGAAAACTTTCGCCGGGTCCGTGACACTACCACGGAGCGGGTATTTGACGAAGCCATCACCGATACCCTGAGCCGGACCTTGATCACCTCGGCCACCACCCTGGTGGTGGTAGTGGCGCTGTTCCTCAAGGGCGGTGCCCTGATCCACGGTTTTGCCACAGCACTGCTGTTGGGTATTGGTTTTGGTACCTACTCTTCTATTTATATTGCCAGTGCTTGGGCCATGCTGCTGGGAGTAACCCGGGAGCATATGCTGCCGCCCGTGGTAGAAAAGGAAGGAGCAGATCAGGAGCCCCTGACCTAAGCCGGATTTAATGAAAAACAAGGAGCCTGCGGGCTCCTTTTTTATTTTTCGGCGCTTTATGCCGATTGATTGCATTTGCAGCATGACAAACGCGCTGTGGCTGCATAACATGGGGAAATAGAAAAAGACAAGTTCGGAGCCTACTTGAAACACAGATTTTTGCCTGCTGCTCTGGCCCTGTTTGGCCTGATGCTAAGTGGTTGCAGTACACCCGGTGTGGTCACACCCACTCTGGTGTTGCCGGTGCCGATGCAGGTTTCCTACCAAAGCGAACTGGGCATTGCCCGTCTGGGACAGATGCTTAATGCCCCGGGATTAACCCCGGAGCAGCGAGCCGAGCTGTTTTTTCAGCGCGGTGTGGTGTTTGACCGGGTTGGTCTGCGTGCTATGGCCCGCCTTGACTTTAACCGGGCATTACGGGAACAGCCTGATTTTGCTGATGCCTATAATCTTAACGGCGTCTATCTGACTCAGAATCAGGAATTTGACGAAGCTTACGAGTCGTTCGACTCGGCACTGGAGCTGGCACCGGATTATGTCTATGCCAACCTGAACCGGGGTATTGCCTTGTATTATGGTGGCCGGCCCGAGCTTGCCGCGCGGGATTTACGGGTGTTTCTGGATGCCGAGCCCGCCGATCCTTATCGTTTGCTGTGGTGGCATCTGGCCCGTTACCAGATTGATGCCGAAGATGCGTTGACGACACTGGCTGCTCACCGTGATCAATATGGCACTGATGAATGGGCCTGGGACATAGTGGATGTCTATCTGGGCCGGCTGGCTCCCGAGGTGCTGTTAAGCCGTATTTCCGAGCAAAGCCAGGATAATCAGGAGCTGGCGGAAATGCTGTGCGAAGCCTATTTCTATCTGGCCAAGCTGGCTCAGCACAATGCTCAGCCCGAGCAGGCCGAGGTATATCTCAAGCTGGCCCTGGCGACTAACATTTATGATTTTGTCGAACATCGTTATGCGTTGCTGGAACTGGACTTGATTGGTCAGCAGGCAAGACTGAAACGCTGAGCCGGCTCACGATTAAAACCTGATCCACCGGTACGACTGTGTTAAAATCCTGCGCCTTAAGCGCAACGGAAACAAAGTCAATATGCTTGAGCAAGTACGCATCGTGCTGGTAAACACGTCTCATACCGGCAACATCGGCTCCGCCGCCCGGGCCATGAAAACCATGGGGCTGAGCGATCTCTGCCTGGTGGATCCGGTTTCTCCTCCCGATGGTCAGTCGGTGGCACTTGCAGCCGGTGCCAGCGATATTCTGGCCAATGCCCGCATTGTGCCCACGCTTGCCGAGGCAGTGGCCGACTGCGGTCTGGTGATTGGCACCAGTGCCCGTTCCCGTACCTGGTCCTGGCCCATGCTGGATGCTCGTCAGGCGGGGGAAAAAGCCATGACTGAAGCGCCCAATCACAAAGTAGCGCTGGTGTTTGGCCGGGAGCGTACCGGCCTGACCAACGAGGAGCTGCAGCAATGTCATTATCACGTTTCCATTCCTGCCAATCCGGACTACAGCTCCCTTAATCTGGCCATGGCCGTGCAGACGCTCAGTTATGAAGTGCGTATGGCCTGGCTGGCGGGCAGCCATCATGAGCCGGAAGCCACCGATTATCCGCTGGCCGATGACCTGGAGCGCTTTTATGCTCATCTGGAGCAGACTCTGCTGGAGACCGGCTTTATTATTAAGCCCCATCCGGGACAGGTGATGACCAAGCTGCGCCGGTTGTTTAACCGGGCCCGGCCAGAGGATCATGAACTGAATATTTTGCGCGGTATACTGACTTCCGTACAGCGTTTTGGCACTCACAGAAAAGCAGAATAACCCAGTATTTCACTCGGCTATATACTTGACTAAAACACTCAGGTATGACAATCTGAAGCCATGTTCGAAAACGGTTTAACTTCATGAGACTGACATCGAAAGGGCGTTATGCTGTCACCGCCATGCTGGATGTGGCGCTGCATGCCAATAACGGACCGGTATCTCTGGCCGATATTTCCGAGCGACAGGGGATATCTCTGTCTTATCTGGAACAGTTGTTTTCCCGCCTGCGCAAACAAGGGCTGGTGAGCAGTGTCCGTGGTCCGGGAGGCGGTTATTTGCTGGGGCTTGAGCCCGCTGATATCTCTGTCGGGGCCGTGATTGCCGCTGTGGATGAGTCGGTCGATGCGACCAAGTGTCAGGGCAAGGGTGACTGCCACGGTGGTAATCAGTGTCTTACGCATTCATTGTGGTGTGCCCTGAGTGAGCGCATCAGCAACTTTCTGGATGCCATCTCCCTGGCGGAGCTGGTCAGCCAGAATGAGGTCCGGCGTATATCCGGAGAGCAAGACAAACATCTGAGCATGCTGAGCCTGAATGAGAAAGACGGTCAGCAAGTGAGCCTGAAAGTTCAACTTTAAAATGTCGATGACAAGACTGCCTTCAAAGGGCAGCGCTGGAACGGAGAATATGATGAAACTGCCCATTTATCTGGATTATGCGGCCACCTGCCCGGCAGATCCGCGCGTTGCTGAAAAAATGATGCAATACCTGACACCGGACGGCTTCTTTGGTAACCCGGCATCCCGCTCCCACCGCTTTGGCTGGCAGGCGGAAGAGGCGGTAGACATTGCCCGTAATCAGATTGCCGATCTGATCAACGCTGATCCCCGTGAAATTGTGTTCACCTCCGGTGCCACCGAGTCCGACAACCTGGCCATCAAGGGCATTGCCCACTTCTATGGCAAAAAGGGTAAGCACATTATCACCTCAAAAACCGAGCACAAAGCCGTGCTGGACCCTTGCCGTCAGCTGGAGCGGGAAGGATATGAAGTGACTTACCTTGAGCCGCAGTCCAACGGCCTGTTTACCCTGGAGCAGATTGAAGGTGCTCTGCGTGATGACACCGTGCTGGTAAGCCTGATGCACGTGAATAACGAAACCGGTGTCATTCAGGATGTGAAAGCCATTGGTGAGCTGTGCCGCAGCCGCAAAATCATGTTCCATGTGGATGCGGCCCAGAGTGTGGGCAAGGTTCCGCTGGACGTACAGAGCATGAACATTGATCTGCTGTCCATGTCGGCACACAAAATTTACGGCCCCAAGGGCATTGGTGCTCTGTATGTATGCCGCAAGCCGCGGGTACGTCTGGAAGCTCAGATGCACGGCGGCGGTCATGAGCGGGGCATGCGCTCCGGCACGCTTCCCACTCACCAGATTGTGGGCATGGGTGAGGCCTTTCGTATTGCCAAAGAAGAAATGCAGGCTGAAAGCGAGCGTATTCTGGCGTTGCGTCAGCGTCTGTACAATGGCCTGAAAGACATTGAAGAAGTGCATGTAAACGGCGATCTGGAACAGTCTGTTCCCGGCATTCTCAACATCAGCTTTGCCTATGTGGAAGGCGAGTCACTGATGATGGCGCTGAAAGATCTGGCGGTATCTTCCGGCTCGGCCTGTACCTCTGCCAGCCTGGAGCCGTCTTATGTGCTGCGTGCACTTGGCCTGACTGATGAACTGGCGCACAGCTCCATTCGTTTCAGCATTGGTCGTTTTACCACGGAAGAAGAAATTGATTACGCCATTCGTCTGGTAAATGAGTCCATTGGCCGCCTGCGCGACATGTCTCCGTTGTGGGAAATGTTCAAGGACGGCGTGGACCTGAATAAAGTTGAGTGGGCACACCATTAAGGTGTAAACGGATTGCGAGAGGAGCAGAATCATGGCTTACAGCGAAAAAGTAATTGATCACTATGAAAACCCCCGTAACGTGGGCGGTTTTGACAAAAACGACCCGAGCATTGCTACTGGCATGGTAGGTGCGCCTGCCTGCGGCGATGTAATGAAGCTGCAGCTGAAAATCACCGATGACGGCATTATTGAAGATGCCAAATTCAAGACCTATGGTTGTGGCTCTGCCATTGCCTCCAGCTCACTCATTACCGAATGGGTAAAGGGCAAGAGTCTGGATGAAGCAGCCAGCATCAAAAATACCGATATTGCCGAAGAACTGGCACTGCCGCCGGTGAAGATCCACTGCTCTATTCTGGCAGAGGACGCCATCAAGGCGGCCATCGACGACTACAAAAAGAAAAAGAACCTGGCGTAACGGAGATATTATGGCGATCACCATTACCGACGCGGCCGCCCGGCGGGTGCAGACCTTTCTTACCAACCGAGGCAAGGGCCTTGGCTTGCGCCTGGGGGTGAAAACCTCCGGCTGCTCCGGCCTGGCTTATGTGCTGGAGTTTGTGGATGAGCTGTCCGAAGGCGATCAGGTGTTCGAGCATGGCGAGGTCAAGGTGATCGTCGACAGCAAGAGCCTGGTTTACCTGGATGGCACCGAGCTGGACTTTGTTAAAGAAGGCCTGAACGAAGGCTTTCGCTTCAACAACCCGAACATGACCGGGGAATGCGGCTGCGGCGAGAGCTTTAACGTTTAAGGAAGGCAGCATGAATTATTTTGAGCTGTTTGGCCTGCCGGCCCAGTTCCGGATTGACGGTGATGTACTGGCACAGGCCTATCGTCAGTTACAGACTCAGTTCCATCCCGATAAATTCGCCTCCCGCCCCGAGCGGGAGCGCCTGCAGGCGGTGCAACAGGCCGCCCGCATCAACGACGCCTTTTCTACCCTCAAAAACCCTCTGAGCAGAGCCGAATATCTGTTATCGCTGCAGGGCATGGATATTCGCGGCGAGCAGCAAACCCTGAAAGATCCCATATTTCTGATGCAGCAAATGGAATGGCGCGAGCAGCTGGAAGAGATTCCTGCCGCCACCGATGTATTTGCTGCCATCATGGCCTTTGAGCGGGAGCTGAAGCAGGCTTCCGATGAGTACTTCCGTGAGCTTGAGCAACAGCTGAGCGCCGCAGACTGGGAGCAGGCCGCCGACACGGTGCGCAAACTTAAATTTATGGCCAAGCTGCATGCTGAGCTTGAGCGGGTAGAAGACGCGCAGCAGGAATTCTGAATCTCATGGCATTATTACAAATATCCGAGCCGGGCCAGAGCGCGGCTCCTCACGAGCATAAATGGGCCATTGGCATCGATCTGGGTACCACCAATTCACTGGTGGCCGTGGTGCGCAGTGGTCTGGCAGAAACCCTGGCTGATGATCAAGGCCGGGAGTTATTGCCCTCTGTGGTGCATTACACCGCAGACGAAAAACGCATTGGTTATAGCGCCAAACAGGAAGCCGAGCTGGATCCGCAAAACACCATTATTTCGGTGAAGCGGCTGCTGGGCAAGGCCCTGGCAGACGTGCCGGTGCACAAGCTGCCCTACGACTTTTGCGATACCGGTGCCGGCATCATCGAGCTTAATACCCCTCAGGGACCGATGAACCCGGTGCAGGTGTCTGCCGATATTCTCAAGGCCCTTGGTGAGCGGGCCGAGCAGGTGCTGGGCAATCCGGTGAATGGTGCTGTGATTACAGTGCCGGCCTATTTTGATGATGCTCAGCGTCAGGGCACCAAGGACGCCGCTCAGCTGGCCGGCCTGAATGTGCTGCGCCTGCTGAACGAACCTACCGCCGCCGCCATTGCCTACGGCCTTGATTCCGGACAGGAAGGCGTCATAGCGGTATTTGATCTGGGTGGCGGTACCTTTGATATCTCCATTCTGCGTCTGCACAAGGGCGTGTTTGAAGTACTGGCCACCGGCGGTGACTCTGCTTTGGGCGGCGATGACTTCGATCATGCTCTGGCCGACTGGATTCAGCAGCAGGCGGGTATTGCCGGACTGACACCGGCACAGCAGCGCAATCTGCTGGATGTGGCCAACGCCGCCAAGGTGGCACTCACCGACAGTGAGACGATTACCGTCAGCTGGCAGGACTGGCAGGGGGAGCTGACCCGTGAGCAGTTCAACAGTCTTATTCAGCCCTGGGTGAACAAGACACTGATGGCCTGTCGCCGGGCGCTGAAAGACGCCGGCGTCAGTCAGGACGAGGTGCAGAATGTGGTGATGGTCGGTGGCTCTACCCGGGTTCCGCTGGTGCGGGAGCGGGTGGGGGACTTCTTTGCCCGTGAACCGCTCACCAGCATCGATCCCGACAAGGTGGTGGCGATTGGTGCCAGCATTCAGGCGGATATTCTGATTGGCAACAAGCCCGACAGCGACATGCTGCTGCTGGACGTGATTCCGCTCTCGCTGGGGCTGGAAACCATGGGTGGCCTGGTGGAGAAGGTGATTCACCGCAACACCACCATTCCCGTGGCCAAGGCCCAGGAATTCACCACCTTCAAGGACGGCCAGACCGCCATGGCCATTCATGTGGTGCAGGGTGAGCGTGAGCTGGTGGCCGACTGCCGCTCCCTGGCCCGCTTTGAGCTCACCGGTATTCCGCCCATGGCCGCTGGTGCCGCCCATATTCGCGTGACCTTTCAGGTGGATGCCGACGGTCTGCTGTCGGTCAGCGCCATGGAAAAATCTTCCGGCGTGCAGGCCAGCATTGAGGTGAAACCCTCTTACGGCCTGAAGGAAGAAGATATATCCAGCATGCTCAAGGCCTCTTTTGAGCATGCTCAGGAAGACATTGCCGCCCGTATGCTGGCAGAGCAGAAAGTGGAAGCGGCCCGGGTGGTGGAAAATATCATCAGCGCCCTGCAGGCCGATGGCGATGCGCTGCTCAGCGAGCAGGAGCAGGCCGGGATTATCGCCGCGCTGGAGTCTCTGCAGCAGGCAGCTCAGGGTGAAGATCCGGAGACCATCAAGCAGGCCATTGAACAGACCGACAAACAAACGGCCGACTTTGCCGCCCGCCGAATGGATGCCTCCATTCGCAAGGCGCTGGCCGGCCAACGAGTGGACAAGGTGTAACCATGCCGAAAATTGTATTTTTGCCTCATGCCGAGCTGTGCCCTGAAGGGGCCGCGCTGGAGGCCAAGACCGGTGAAACCGTATTGGATGTGGCACTGCGCAATGGCATTGACATTGAGCACGCCTGTGAGAAGTCCTGCGCCTGTACCACCTGTCATGTGATAGTGCGTGAGGGCTTTGACTCACTGGAAGAAAGCACCGAGCTGGAAGACGACATGCTGGACAAGGCCTGGGGGCTGGAGCCGGAGTCGCGCCTGGGGTGTCAGGCAGTTGTGGATGATGAAGATCTGGTGGTGGAAATTCCGCGCTATACCATCAATATGGTGTCGGAAGGCCATTAAGCGTAGCGATTCACCAAGGAGTTGATATGAGCCTGAAATGGACCGACAGCCAGGACATAGCGCTGGCCCTGCTGGAAGAATATCCCGAGGTGGATCCCAAAACGGTGCGCTTTACCGATCTGCATCAGTGGATTTGTGCGCTGGACGAGTTTGACGATGAGCCGGAGCACTCCAACGAGCGCATTCTGGAAGCCATTATCCTCGCCTGGATGGACGAAGTCGACTGACTGAAAGCCAGAAGCTTGAAGCCGGAAGCTAGAAGCCTGCCAGAATAATTTTAGACTTCCAGCTTTCAGCTCACCGCTTATAGCTTTCTTTCGAGCCACAGTGATACTGTGGCTTTTTCTGTTTTTCGACCAAACATTATTTATCAAAGAACAAGGAGTCATGATGTCTGCAACCATGAAGGTCATGCTGACCACAGACGCGGCCCCCGCCTGCTGGGGCGACAAGGCACTGCTCAGTTTTCATAATGACGAAGTGCATATTCACACCGGTGAAAATGATGTTACCCGCCGGGTGCAGCAGGCCGGCCGCAAGCTGGATGGCATGGGCATCAAGCAGCTGACACTTTGTGGTGATGGCTGGACTCTGGAAACCAGCTGGGCTTTTGCTCAGGGCTTTTACAACGCCAAGGGCGGCCAGCAGCTGGAGCTGGCCGAGCTGAGCGCCGATGATGAAATAGAGTTCAATGCCCGCCGCACTGCCATTAACTGGGTTCGGGAAATGATTAACGGCACGCCGGAAGACGTTTATCCGGCGTCACTGGCCACGGAAGCGGGTAAGTTTATACAGTCGCTGGCACCCGATGCCGTGACCTATCGCATTTACAGCGGCGAGCAGCTTAAGGATCTGGGGCATATCGGCATTTATGAAGTAGGGCGGGGCAGCAGCCGGCCACCCACTCTGCTGGAGCTGGACTATAACCCCGGTGGTAACCCGAATGCGCCGGTGGCGGCCTGTCTGGTGGGCAAGGGCATTACCTTTGACTCAGGCGGTTACAGCATCAAGCCCTCTGACGGCATGTCGGTCATGAAATCAGACATGGGCGGTGCCGCCACCGTTACCGGTGCGCTGGCGCTGGCTATTTCCCGGGGCCTGAATCACAGGGTGAAACTGTTTTTGTGCTGTGCCGAAAACCTGGTATCGGGCCATGCCTTCAAGCTGGGGGATATTCTTACCTACCGCAACGGCCTGACCGTGGAAATTCTTAATACCGATGCCGAAGGCCGGCTGGTGCTGGCAGACGGCCTGCTGGCGGCCTCGGCCACCGGCGCGCCCTTTATTCTTGATGCAGCCACCCTTACCGGGGCCGCCAAGATGGCGCTGGGCCGGGACTACAACGCCGTGTTCAGCATGAATGATGAGCTGGCGCAGCAAACCGTGCAGGCGGCCAAAGCGGAAGGTGAAAAAGCCTGGCCGCTGCCGCTGGAGCCGTTTCATCAGGGCCTGCTGACCTCCTCGTTTGCCGATATGGCCAATATTCATGCGGGTGAAGGCCAGGCCGGTGCCTCTACCGCCGCGGCGTTTTTGTCCCGCTTTGTGCCCGACAACGGCCGCAGCTGGGTGCATATGGATTTGTCAGGCTCTTACCAGAAGGTGCCCAACGACCTCTGGGCTGCCGGTGGCAAAGGCCACGGCGTGCGCACCATTGCCGCTATGCTGGCCCAGGTGTGTCAGGCACAAGGCGAATAAAATTCATCGCCGGCGGTGTTAACTCGCCGCCGGTTTTCGTATAATCCGCGCGTTTTTACTATCGAAAACAGAACCTGTTGATTTAAAGGATACTCCTATGGCTATCGAACGTACCTTCTCCATCGTCAAGCCCGACGCTGTTGCCAAAAACCTGATCGGCGCTATCTACGGCCGTTTTGAGTCTGCTGGCCTCAAGATTGTTGCTTCCAAAATGGTTCACCTGAGCCGTGAGCAGGCTGAAGGCTTCTACGCCGAGCACAGCGAGCGCCCCTTCTTCAAGGCTCTGGTTGACTTCATGACCTCCGGTCCGGTAATGGTTCAGGTACTGGAAGGTGAAAACGCCATTCTGCGTAACCGCGAAATCATGGGTGCCACCAACCCCGCCGACGCCCTGGCCGGTACCCTGCGTGCCGACTACGCTGACAGCATCGACGAAAACGCCGTACACGGCTCCGATGCTCCCGAGTCTGCTGCTCGCGAAATCGCTTACTTCTTCAGCGACGAAGAAATCTGCCCGCGCACTCGTTAATCACGAGCTGAACGGCAATAAAAAGGCGCTTCGGCGCCTTTTTTTGTACCTGTTATTTTACTGCTCTGAAAGGCCCGGCCGCATACGGCACTGGTTTTGCTTGCCACTGGCAACCCGGTGCTAAACTCTGTACAATTTTGCGCCCTGTAGGCTCTGGTAAAACGCGTGAGGCAACCGATGAGTGAAACCAAAATTAATCTGCTGGATCTGGATCGTGACGGCATGCGAGCACTCTTTCAGGAGATGGGAGAGAAACCTTTTCGTGCCGACCAGGTGATGAAGTGGATTTATCATTTCGGTTGCGACGATTTTGATCAGATGACCAACATCAATAAGGTGTTGAGAGGCAAGCTGAAGGAGCGCGCCGAAATTCGTGCGCCAGAGATAAGCGTTGAGAAAAAGTCTGCCGATGGCACCATCAAGTGGGCCATGATGGTGGGCGGACAGGAAGTGGAAACCGTCTATATTCCCGATGGTGACCGTGCCACTTTGTGCGTGTCTTCCCAGGTGGGCTGTGCCCTGGATTGTAAATTCTGCTCTACCGCTCAGCAGGGCTTTAACCGTAATCTGAAAGTATCTGAAATTATCGGTCAGGTCTGGCGTGCTGCCACTCGGGTTGGTTTTGTGCGTGACTCCGGCCGCAAACCCATCACCAATGTGGTGATGATGGGTATGGGCGAGCCGCTGCTTAACCTGAATAACGTAGTACCTGCCATGCGGCTGATGCTGGAAGACTATGGCTTTGGTCTGTCCAAGCGCCGGGTAACCTTGTCTACCTCCGGTGTGGTGCCCGCACTCGACAAAATGGCCGACATGATAGACGTGGCCCTGGCGGTGTCTTTGCATGCGCCCAACGACAAGCTGCGCTCCGAGATTATGCCGATCAACGACAAATATAATATTGCCGAGCTGATCGCCAGCATTCGTCGTTATCTGGCGGTGTCCAATGCCAACCACGGCAAGGTGACCATAGAGTATGTGCTGTTGGATCATGTCAATGACGATATGCAGCATGCTCACGAGCTGGCCGAGCTGCTCAAGGATCTGCCCTGCAAGATCAATCTGATCCCGTTCAATCCGTTCCCGGGAAACCCCTACGGCAAGCCCAGCAACAGCCGCATTGACCGCTTTAACAAGGTGTTGATGCAATATGGCAACACTGTCACCATTCGCAAAACCCGGGGCGATGATATTGATGCCGCCTGTGGGCAGCTGGTGGGCGATGTGATTGACAGAACCAAGCGCACCATGAAAAAACGGATGCAGGAACAAAATATATCCGTCACAATGGTTTAACTCAAAAATACTGGCGGAAAAGTAATGCGAAAGGCCTTTTTGGTGCCGGCGCTGCTGATGGCGGGGGTGCTGACGGCTTGTGTAAGCGAAACCGTAAACCTGACCCAGGGGCGGCCGGCTGCCAATGTCAGGCCTGAACTGCCTCAGGCAGCACAAGCTCGCATGAACCTTGGTCTGGCTTATTTGCGTGAGGGAAATATCAGCCAGGCCAAATTCAACCTCGAGCGAGCCCTGACGCAAGACGAGACTAACCCTGATATTCATCTGTCACTTGCGTACTTTTATCAGCGAGTAACTGAATACGACAAGGCAGAACAGCATTATCAGCGTGTGCTGGTGCTGGATGCCGAGCATGGTGACGGACTGAATAACTACGGTGCTTTTTTGTGTGACAGGGAACGATTTGACCAGGCTGATGTCATGTTCAGCAGGGCAATGGCTGTAGCAGGCTATGTCAAAGTTGCCGATACCCTCGAGAATGCTGCTGTGTGTGCTGCTAAAAGCGGCCGTGTAAAGGTGGCCCGGGAATACTATCGGCGTGCTTTGGAGTATGCTCCTGACAGATCTCAGTCGTTACTGGGGCTGGCTGAGCTTGAGCTTGCGCAGCAGGACCCGAACATGGCCCGGGTGTACCTTGACCGCTACCGGCAGCAATATGCTCCTTCAGCAAAAAGTTTGTGGCTGAGTGTGCTCAGTGCCCGAGCATTGGGGCTGAGCCAAGAGTATGAGACAGCGGGAGCTGAGCTGGTACGTTTATTTCCGGATTCAGAACAAGCCGAGCGATTCCTGACACATGACAATGAATGAACCCCAGTCTCTTGCGGGAGACGAACAGAACAACACTGATACTGGCCCGGGTAAACTATTGCGTGACGCACGTGAACGCAGAGGCTGGAGTCAGCAGGATGTGGCGCGCCGGCTTAATCTGCGCCTGGCCGTGATTGAGTCGATAGATGACGATCATTATACGGCTGGCGTTGCCCTGACTTTTTTGCGTGGTTACGTCAAAGCCTATGCCAAGCTGGTGGGAGTGAGCGAGCAACTGGCACTGTCGTCCTTTGATACCATGTCAGGCACCGAGCAGTTGCGTAGTGCCGGTCCGGCTCCCATGCAAAGCTTTTCCAAAAAGACCCGGCAACAGGCCAGTGACAAGTGGCTCAAACTCACCAGCTGGCTGGTGGTTCTGGGGCTGGTGGCCTCGCTGGTGTTCTGGTGGTGGCAAAATAGCAGTAATGGCTATACCGAGTCGCCCGTTATCGAGCCGGCGTCGGACTCTGCCACACAAGCACCGGCAACGACGCAGCCCGAGCCTGTTACTGAGGCTGAGCCTGTGCCGGAAGCTGAACCGGAGCCGGCGAACGAACCGGCAGTCGCCCCTGAGACACTGTCCGGCCTGTCTCAGCCGGCCGGCAGCGAAGTCATTGCACCTGATACGCCTGCTGACACTGCGGCCGCCGCTATGCCGGCAGAGCCAGCGCCGGATCCCGAGCGACTGGTGCTGGGCTTTACCGCCGATTGTTGGATAAAAGTGACCGATGCCGAGGGCCGGGTGCTGTCTGAAGGTGTAAAAACATCCAGTGACCGTCTTGAGTTAACAGGCAAGCCGCCGTTCAGCCTTGTGCTGGGTGCGCCCCAGGCTGCCACTGTCGAATATTTGGATCAGATGGTGGATCTGACTTCCTTCCGTGCCGGACGGGTCGCCCGCCTGACTGTACCGAAATCCTGATATAACGAGCAAGAGTAACCATGTCCCAACACGAATCACCCATTATTCGCCGCAAGTCCAAGCAAATTCGTGTCGGCTCTGTGCTGGTAGGGGGCGATGCTCCCATCAGTGTGCAGACCATGACCAATACGTCTACCACCGATGTAGCAGCCACTCTGGCGCAGATTCGGGCAGTGGAAAAGGCCGGTGCCGACATAGTGCGGGTGTCTGTGCCTACCATGGAGGCGGCAGAAGCTTTTAAAGTCATTCGTGCCGGTACTTCCATCCCTCTGGTGGCAGACATTCACTTTGACTACCGTATTGCCCTGCAGGTCGCCGAATACGGGGCCGATTGCCTGCGTATCAACCCGGGTAATATCGGTCGGGAAGACCGTGTTCGTGCCGTAGTGGATTGTGCCCGGGATAAAGGTATTCCCATTCGCATTGGTGTGAACGGCGGCTCGCTGGAAAAGGATCTGCAGGAAAAATACGGTGAGCCTACCCCGCAAGCGCTGGTGGAGTCGGCCCTGCGCCATGTGGATATTCTCGATAAACTCAACTTTGACCAGTTTAAGGTAAGTGTTAAAGCCTCCGACGTATTTCTGGCGGTAGGTGCTTACCGGGAGCTGGCGCGTCAGATTGAGCAACCGTTGCACCTGGGGATTACCGAAGCCGGCGGTTTTCGCAGCGGCGCAGTCAAGTCGGCCATTGGCCTGGGCATGCTGCTGGCGGAGGGCATCGGCGATACCCTGCGCATTTCCCTGGCAGCCGATCCGGTAGAAGAAGTGAAGGTAGGTTTTGATATTCTCAAGTCCCTGCGTATTCGTGCCCGGGGTATCAATTTTATTGCCTGCCCGTCCTGCTCCCGCCAGGAGTTTGATGTGATTGGCACCGTCAATGCGCTGGAAAGCCGGCTGGAAGACATCACCACTCCCATGGATGTGTCCATTATCGGCTGTGTGGTTAACGGCCCCGGTGAGGCGCTGATTTCCGATCTCGGGCTGGCCGGTGCCCAGCGCAAAAGTGCCCTTTATGATGGCGGCGAGCGGGTAGGACGGCTGGATAATGCTGATCTGGTGGATGCTCTTGAAAGCCGCATCCGTGCCAAGGTAGCCATGATGGATCCCGCCGCCCGCATTCCGGTGCAGGGCAAAGACTGAATCCGCTTCTTATTTTAATGATTTAACCCAGAGAACTTTTTTGTGGCCAAACAAATCCAAGCAATTCGAGGAATGAACGACTGCCTGCCGGAACAGACGCCGGCCTGGCAACAGGCAGAAAGCGTGCTGCGCAACACCATGAGCGCCTATGGTTACAGCGAGATCCGCCTGCCCATCATGGAGGTAACCGGCCTGTTTCAGCGCGCCATCGGTGAAGTGACCGATGTGGTGGAAAAGGAAATGTACACCTTTGAGGATCGCAGCGGCGACAGTCTGACCCTGCGTCCGGAAGGCACCGCCGGTTGTGTGCGCGCCGGCATAGAGCATGGCCTGCTCTACAATCAGGAGCGGCGCATGTGGTATATGGGTCCCATGTTTCGCTATGAGCGTCCGCAAAAAGGCCGCTACCGCCAGTTTCACCAGTTCGGAGTAGAAGTATTCGGCCTGAATGGCCCGGACATCGACGCCGAGCTGATTATGCTCACCGCCCGGCTCTGGAAAGCGCTGGGCGTGACCGAGCACCTGACCCTGCAGCTGAACAGCCTGGGCCAGCCGGAAGAGCGGGCGCAATACCGTCAGGCGCTGGTGGACTTTCTGCAGCAGCATGAAGACCGCCTGGATGAAGACTGTCGCCGGCGGATGCATACCAATCCGCTGCGGGTGCTCGACAGTAAAAACCCTGATGTACAGGCCCTGCTGGCCGATGCGCCGGTACTGTCCGATTACTTCGGTGAAGACACTCAAGCCCACTTCAAGGGGTTGCAGGCGCTGCTGAGCGCAGCCGGTATTCAGTTCGAGATAAACCCCCGGCTGGTGCGTGGTCTCGATTATTATAATCTCACCGTGTTTGAGTGGGTGACCGAAAGCCTGGGTGCGCAGGGTACCGTATGTGGCGGCGGCCGTTACGATGGCCTGGTGGAGCAGCTGGGCGGCCAGGCCACCCCGGCGGTGGGCTTTGCCATGGGCATGGAGCGGCTGGTATTGCTGCTGGAAACCCTGAATCAGGTGGCAGCGCAGCCGGCTCAGGCCGATATCTATGTGGCCATGATGGGTGACAGCACCAGAGCGGCAGGTTTTGCCCTGGCTGAGCAGCTGCGTGATGCCCTGCCGGCCCTCAGAGTGATGAGCCATTGCGGTGGCGGTAACTTCAAAAAGCAGCTCAAGCGGGCTGACAAGAGTGGCGCCGCCGTGGCGATTATCCTCGGAGAAGATGAAGTTGCCAACGCTCAGGTGACCGTTAAATATCTGCGTGGTCAGGGTGAACAACAAACGCTGAGCCAGAGTGAGCTGGTTACACTGCTCGAACAAAAGGGGATTTGAGTTGGACGTTTACAGCACGGAAGAACAACAGATTGAAGCCATCAAACGCTGGTGGCATGAATACGGCAAGGCCATTATTCTGGGCTCTGCCATTGGTCTGGCCGGTTTATTCGGCTGGCGTTATTACCAGAGTCATCAGGTAGAAACCCGCTCTGCCGGTGCCGAAGCCTTTGAACAGGTAAGCCGCAGTCTGGCAACCCGGGGTAGTGCTGCCTTTGACAGCGCTGCCACTTTTGTGGCCGAAAATCAGGGCAACAACTACGGTGAGCTGGCGGCCATGCTGCTGGCAGCAGAAGCGGTAAAAGCCAATGATCTCGAGCTGGCTAAAACTCAGCTGGAGCAAGCTTTGGCAGGAACTACCGATGAGGTGCTGAGCAACACCATAGCGCTGCGCCTGGCCCGTGTGCTAATTGCCACGGAAGAGTTCAGTGCCGCGCAAGGCCGGCTTGATGCCGTGAATGGTGCTGCCTTTGCTGCACAGAAAGCGGAAGTGCAGGGTGACCTTTACCTTGCTCAAAATCAGCCGGAGCAGGCCCGCAGTGCTTATGAGCAGGCCCGCAGCGCAGGTGGTGTGGGAGAAAATCCGGCGCTGACGCTGAAACTCGATAATCTTGCTGCAGCGCCACAAGGAGAATAAGGATGAGTACACCACTGCATCGTTTGTTGCCGTTAACACTGGCCCTGGGGCTTGCTGCTTGTTCAAGCCAGACGCCGGTTGCGCCGGCCAGTCCGTTGCCAGAGATTGATAACCGCTTTGAGATTAACACTCGCTGGTCTGATTCTGTAGGCAAAGGCGTAGGGGAATATTACTCTCAGTTGAGCCCTGTTATAGACGGAGAGCGTTTATTCGCCGCTGCCCGAAATGGTGTTATCAAGGCCTTTGATGCCGCCAGTGGCGAGGAGCTGTGGGAAGCCGAACTGGATGAGCTGGATATTAACCGGAATCAGCGCAGCCCGCGTCTTGCCGGGGGCCTGACCGCCGCCTATGGCAACCTCTATTTCGGCTCCGAGAATGGCGTTGTTTATGCCTTGTCTCAGGACGATGGTGCCGTGCTGTGGACGCAAAGCGTGCCCGGTGAAGTGCTGGCGGCGCCGGCAGTGGACGAAGGCAAGGTGGTGGTGCATACCAGTGCCGGTAACCTGGTGGCGCTGGATTCTGCCAGTGGTGAGCAGCAGTGGCTGTTGCGCAACGAGCAGCCCAGCCTGACCCTGCGCAGCATGGCCACGCCCATTACCACCGGTGGCGCCGTGCTCTATGGCCGCGCCGACGGGCGTCTGGGCATTGCCCTGCTGGCCAATGGTCAGCCGGTGCGTGACACCCGTATTGCCAGCCCCCGCGGTGCCACCGAGCTGGAGCGGATGGTGGATGTGGCCTCAAAGCCGGTGATCCTGGGCGATATTTTGTTCACCATGGCTTATAATGGCCAGCTGACCGCGCACCAGCTGGTTTCCGGCCAGCAATTATGGAAACGCCAGTATCAGGGGTCGGAAGATCTGAGTACAGACGGCCGTCTGCTGTTTATTACCGACAGCCGCAGTCACCTGTTTGCGGTGGATGCCCGCAGTGGCAGCGAAGTCTGGTCCAACACCGAGCTGGAAAACCGCCGCCTGACCGCACCTGTGGTGTTTGGTGATTATCTGGTGGCTGGCGATGGTGACGGCTATCTTTACTGGCTGGATCGTAACAGCGGCGAGTTGCTCTCGCTGGAACGCATAGACAGCGCCGGCCTGTATGTGGCCCCTGTGGTTGCCGGAGATACGCTTTATGTGCAAAGCCGTGATGGTGAACTGGTGGCGATAGCCCGCCCCTGATTGAGTTCCGCGGTGTTGCCCTCGGCTCCTGATCCCAACAATCAGGAGCCGTTATTGTTTTTTGGAGATGTTTTTATGATGCCAGTTGTGGCTCTGGTGGGCCGTCCCAATGTGGGCAAGTCCACTCTGTTTAACCGCCTGACCCGCACCCGTGATGCCCTGGTGGCAGACTTTCCCGGCCTGACCCGGGATCGCAAATACGGTCAGGCCCGCTTTAATGAGCTTGAATATATTCTGGTAGATACCGGGGGTATCGACGGCAGCGAGCAGGGTATCGAGCTGGAAATGGCGACTCAGTCGCTGGCTGCCATTGACGAAGCCGATGTGGTGCTGTTTATGGTAGACGCCCGTGCCGGCCTGACCTCGGCCGATGAGGCCATTGCTGCTCATCTGCGCCGTTGCCAGAAGAAAACCCTGCTGGTGGCGAACAAAACAGACGGTATTGATGCCGACTCGGCCACCGGTGAATTCTATCAGCTGGGTTTGGGAGAGATTTATCAGATTGCCGCGGCTCACGGCCGGGGTGTGCTGACTTTGCTGGAAACAGCCCTGGCACCGCAGCTGGAGCAGCTTGCCGCCGGCTCTGCACCGGCTGACGAGGCCGGGGACATTGATGAAGACGGACTGGAATTTGACGATGCCATGCTGGAAGACGCCATGGCAGTGTTGGATGAAGTAGAGGAAGAAGAGGCCATTCCCTTTGAAGATGCGCCCATCAAGCTGGCCATTGTAGGCCGGCCCAATGTAGGCAAGTCTACCCTGACCAACCGCATTCTGGGTGAAGAGCGGGTGGTGGTATATGACATGCCCGGCACCACTCGTGACTCCGTGTATATTCCCATGCAGCGGGACGAGCAGGATTACATTCTGATCGACACCGCCGGTGTGCGCCGCCGTGGCAGGGTACATGAGGCGGTAGAAAAATTTTCGGTGATCAAGACGCTCAAGGCCATTGAAGACGCCAACGTGGTGCTGCTGGTGCTGGACGCCCGGGAAGGCATTTCCGATCAGGATCTCAGTCTGCTGGGCTTTGTGCTCAATGCCGGCCGCAGTATTGTGCTGGCGGTGAACAAGTGGGACGGCCTGAGCACAGACGTGCGTGATGAAATCAAGCGCGAGCTGGATCGCCGGCTGGGCTTTATCGATTTTGCCCGCCTGCATTTTATCTCAGCACTGCACGGCAGTGGCGTGGGTAATCTGTTTGAGTCGGTAAAAGAAGCTTACGCTTCAGCCACCAAACGGGTAAATACCTCCATGCTGACCCGCATTATGCAGATGGCTCAGGACGATCATCAGCCGCCGCTGGTACGGGGCCGCCGGGTGAAACTCAAATATGCCCATGCCGGTGGTTATAATCCGCCGCGTATTATCGTGCACGGTAATCAGGTGAAAGACCTGCCTGATTCTTATAAGCGCTATCTGATCAACTACTTCCGCCGCTCGCTGCAGGTGGTGGGCACGCCCATTCGCGTCGAGTTTCAGGAAGGGGATAATCCTTATGCCGGTATCAAGAACAAGCTGACCGCCAGCCAGTTACGTAAGCGCAAGCGTCTGATGAAGCACCTGAAGAAAAAGTAATCTGTTCAAAACGCCGGCTCTGCCGGCGTTTTTTCTCAAATGACCCCCATCCTTTTTGCGCACAGCGCTACTCCTGCCTAGTCTTGATATGCATTGCCATATTTTGATTCCATGGAGGATATATGTACAAATCGTTACTGGTTGCGGTAGATGGTTCCAAACATGGCCGCAAGGCGCTGGAGCTGGCCTGTCATCTTGCCAGGGTAGACAATGCGGAGCTGCACATACTGCATGTGCCCGAAGTGCTGCCCCATGAAGCAACCTTAATCTGGGGAATTGGAGCGGTGGCCATCAGTGATGAGCTTAAAGAAATGGAAGCGCTGGGCAATCGTATTCTGGCAGGAGCGGAGGCCGAAGCGCAAAAATTGGGTGTGGGCAATATTTATACCCATGTCGATAAAGGGGAACCTGCCCGGACCATTTTAAAACAGACCGAAAAACTCGGTGTGGATGTGGTGGTGCTGGGCACCAGAGGCCTGGGTGATCTGGCTGGTCTGGTGATGGGCAGCGTGTCTCACAAGGTGGCCAACAGCGCCAAGTGCGGCGTGATCACTGTTCGCTGAATGGGTCAGTCAAAACTGGCCTGGGTCAGAAAATAAGTGGTGCTGCGGCGCAATATCTTGCGGCGCACATCCTGCATCATCAGCCGGCGGCGGGAGCCGGCTGCGGGCTTGTGATGTTTCAGCAGATTACGTTTTCTTCTCAGCATTCTCATGCTCCTTATTATCGGGGCCGCCGCATCAGCGGCCTTTTTGTTTTATTATCAGCTGATCATAACGGCGTAAAGTGACAATACCGTTAAAGTGCCGATTTTGTCGGCTGGCTCTCATGCTGAGTGCTGGTAAGCTGAGTGTCAGTGGTGGGCTTATAAAGCCACTGCAGGCTTTGATAGTACTGACGGATATTGTTGACAAATTTTTGCGCTTCCCGCCCTCTGGCATAGCCGTAGCGGGTTTTACGATGCCATTTGGGCTGATGCAGCAGAGGCAGATTGGCTTTGACCTCTGCCCATGCATTGGGATCCTGACCGCGCAGCCGGGTAATCCGGCGGGCATCAAGCAGGTGCCCCAGGCCTATGTTATAGGCCGCCAGCGCAAACCAGACGCGTTCGCTGTGAGGAATGCTTTCCGGCAACCTCTCTATCAATGAAGCCAGATAACTTGCTCCGCCACGAATACTTTGCTCGGGATCAAGCCGGTTATCCACACCCACTTGCCGGGCGGTGTCTTCGGTCAGCATCATCATACCGCGCACACCGGTATAGGACTGGGCATCGGGCTGCCAGTGCGACTCCTGATAGCTGACTGCAGCAATCAGTCGCCAGTCCAGGGAGCCGGCATGTCGCTCAAACAGCGGACGATATTGAGGCAGCAGATCTTCAGCCCGGCGCAAAAAAATACGGGTATCGACGTAATCAAAGTCCTGAATATGACCAAAGTATTTTTCATTCAGCCGGGCCAGGGTGCCACTGTCGCGTTCGATAGCAAAGTAATCCAGCATGGCGGCCAGCAGACTGTCATCGTCACGGCTATCCATCACCCAGGATACCGGCTGAGAGCCGGGTAAAGTAAAAGCGGCATCTATGCCCGGGTAATAACGCTGAGTGCGTGCCAGCAGAGTATCTTCCACCAGGGTATAATCGGCCCGGCCCTCGGCCACCTGCCGCAATAAATCTTCTGCATCCGTGTCTTTACGGGACTCCCAGCTGAGCGCCGGCTGTTGTTGTTCAAGGCGCTGCAACCATTCCGCCTGACTGGAGCCGGCCATCACCCTGACAGTACCCTGTAACTGCTGCAGATCCTGCGGCCGGGCTTCGCCCTTGCGATAGACCAGAGTCTGGGCCACTTCATAGAGAGCGGGCCCAAAACGGTAGTGTTCCCGGCGGGTGCTGCTACCCACCAGACCGGCAGCCAGCATATCGACCCGGCCGTTATCCAGCAGAGCAAACAGCTCTTCCAGGCTGTATACCGGCACCATGGTCAGCTGTACTCCCATATAATCAGCAAAGCCGCGGGCCAGTTCATAATCCAGGCCTTCTTCCTGCTCATTACGCAAAAAGTAGTAAAGCGGATGATAAAGGGTGCCTACCCTCAGCTCTCCTCTGGCCTGAATGTGGCTGTGCTGGTTGGCATTGTTATCGCTGTCATCACAGCCGGCCAAAATAAGCAACCCCAGCAACAGCCATTGTCTAGCAAGCATACGCATGGTCAGCACTGACAACTCCAAGAGAAAAAATCACGCCACTTTATAGCAAAAGCCGACGCTTTAGTCAGGTTATTGCCGATATTTACGGCAGTCTGTCACATCAGACAGGGGTAAATCGGCGTCGACAGGGCAGGGGCGTAAACCTATAATACCGCCAGTTTGAGAACCCCCCATACACTCACGCTTTGAGAATTAGCCACTATGGAAATACTGAGAGGCTTACCGGCCTTATCCGGTTTCAGAACCCAGGCGATTATTCGTCGTGCCGAGGCACAGTCCCTGCCGTTATCCGCCATTGAAACCGAGTATGTGCACTTTGTCGCTCTGACCGCCGAACTCGACGAGACGGGCCGGCAAACTCTGGTTCAGTTGCTCGACAGCCCCGCCGATGGCATTACCCCCGCTGCCGGCAGCCACCTGGTGCTGGTGACCCCACGCCCCGGCACCCTTTCTCCCTGGTCGTCCAAGGCCACCGACATTGCCCGCAACTGTGGCCTGACGCAGGTCAAACGTATTGAACGTGGCATCATCTATTATCTTTCTTTTGAGCGTGAGCCGTCTGCCGCCGAACTTGATGCCGTCAGCCAGTTGCTGCACGACCGCATGACCGAAGCCACCTTTGCCAGTCTTGCCGAGGCCGAGTGCCTGTTTGCCGAGTCTCAACCGGCCCCGCTGACCTCGGTGGATATTCTCGGTGGTGGCCGCGACGCCCTGGCCGAGGCCAACCTGCGCATGGGGCTGGCGCTGGCGGATGATGAAATTGATTATCTGTTTGACGGCTTCAGCAAGCTGGGCCGTAACCCCAACGACATTGAACTCTATATGTTTGCTCAGGCCAACTCGGAGCATTGTCGTCATAAAATTTTCAATGCCGACTGGACCATAGATGGCGTCGAGCAGCCCAAGTCGCTGTTTAAAATGATCAAAAATACCTTTGAGCAGAACCCTGAGTATGTGCTTTCTGCCTACAAGGACAACGCCGCCGTGATGGCCGGCTCGCCGGCGGGCCGGTTTTTCCCCAGCCCAGAGTCTGGCGAGTACCGTTATCATCAGGAAGATATTCATATTCTGATGAAGGTGGAAACCCATAACCACCCTACCGCCATTGCGCCCTATTCCGGTGCTGCCACCGGCTCCGGCGGTGAAATTCGTGATGAAGGTGCCACCGGCCGGGGTTCCAAGCCCAAAGCCGGTCTGGTGGGATTCAGCGTGTCCAACCTGAAGATTCCCGGTTATGCACGCCCCTGGGAGCAGGACTTCGGTAAGCCCGAGCGCATTGTCAGCGCCCTCGATATCATGATCGACGGCCCCTTGGGTGGTGCTGCCTTCAATAACGAATTCGGCCGTCCGGCCCTGCTGGGTTATTTCCGTACCTATGAAGAGCAGGTTGCCAGCTTTAACGGCGAGGAAGTGCGCGGTTATCACAAGCCCATCATGATCGCCGGCGGTCTGGGCAACATTCGCGGCGAACATGTGGAAAAAGGCGAGATTCCGGTCGGTGCCAGACTGGTGGTGCTGGGCGGTCCGGCCATGAACATTGGTTTGGGCGGCGGTGCCGCTTCTTCCATGACCTCGGGCCAGTCCTGTGAAGATCTGGACTTTGCTTCGGTGCAGCGGGATAACCCCGAGATGGAGCGTCGCTGCCAGGAAGTGATTGACCGTTGCTGGGCCATGGGTGATGACAACCCGATTGTGTTTATTCATGATGTCGGTGCCGGTGGCCTGTCCAACGCCATGCCGGAACTGGTCAACGACGGTGATCGTGGTGGCCGTTTCTACCTGCGTGATATTCCCAACGACGAACCGGGCATGAGCCCGCTGCAGATCTGGTGTAACGAGTCTCAGGAGCGCTATGTACTGGCGGTGGCCGATGACCGTCTGCCTGAGTTTGAAGCCTTCTGCCGCCGTGAGCGGGCTCCCTATGCGGTGATCGGTGAAGCCACTGCCGAGCGTCACCTCAGCCTGCATGATGAGCATTTCGATAACCAGCCCATCGATATGCCGCTGGAGGTGCTGCTGGGCAAGCCGCCCAAAATGCACCGCGACGTGGAAAGTGCACAGCATCAGAGCCCGGCATTGGATCTGCACGGCATCAACCTGAAGGACGCCGCCGAGCGTGTTATGACACTGCCTGCTGTGGCTGATAAAGGCTTTTTGATCACCATCGGTGACCGCACCGTCACCGGTCTGGTGGCCCGGGATCAGATGGTAGGCCCCTGGCAGGTGCCGGTAGCCGACTGTGCGGTGACCGCCGCCGCCTACGATACTTATGCCGGTGAAGCCATGTCCATGGGCGAGCGCGCCCCGGTGGCGCTGCTTGATTTTGCCGCTTCTGCCCGGCTGGCGGTGGCCGAAGCCATCACCAACATTGCCGCCACCGAAATTGGCGAGCTCAACCGCATCAAGCTGTCCGCCAACTGGATGTCTGCCGCCGGTCACCCTGGTGAAGACGCCGGTCTGTACGAGGCAGTCAAGGCCGTGGGCGAAGAGCTGTGCCCGGTGCTGGGGCTGACCATTCCGGTGGGCAAGGACTCCATGTCGATGAAGACCCGCTGGCAGCAGGATGGTGACGACAGAAGCGTCACCGCGCCGCTGTCGCTGGTGATTTCCGCTTTTGGCCGGGTCACCGATGTGCGTAGTACCGTCACTCCCTGGCTGCGTACCGATATGGGTGACACCGATCTTATTCTGGTGGATCTGGGTAACGGCAAGAACCGCCTCGGTGCGTCGGCACTGGCACAGGTGTATCGTCAGCTGGGCGACCAGCCGGCGGATCTGGACGATGCCGAGCAACTCAAGGGCTTCTTTAATGCCATGCAGACACTGGTGGCCGATAAAAAACTGCTGGCCTACCACGACCGGGGCGACGGCGGCTTGTTTGTGACCCTGGCGGAAATGGCCTTTGCCGGTAATACCGGTCTGAATGTGGAGCTGGATCTGCTGGGCGCTGATCATCTTGCCGCCCTGTTCAGCGAAGAGCTGGGGGCCGTGCTGCAGGTGCGCCGTGATGACAAGGAAGCGGTACTGACCTGCCTGGCCGGCCACGGTCTGGCTGCCTGCACCCATGTGATTGGCGGTCTCAATAACGACGATACCCTGCGTGTGCTGGCCAACGGCGAAGAAGTGTATGCTGAAAGTCGCACTGAGCTGCGCCGGCTCTGGTCCGAGACCAGCTATCGCATGCAGGCGCTGCGCGACAATCCCGAGTGTGCCAAGGCCGAGTTCGAGGCCAAGCTGGAAAGCAATCCCGGTCTGTCCGCTTCGCTCAGCTTTGATCCCAAGGAAGATATCGCCGCGCCTTACATTGCCAGGGGTGTGCATCCGAAAATGGCCATTTTGCGCGAGCAGGGCGTTAACTCCCACATGGAAATGGCTGCCGCTTTTGACCGGGCCGGCTTCAGCGCCGTGGACGTGCATATGAGCGATCTGCAAAGTGGCCGTCTGCGCCTGGACGAGTTTGCCGGCCTGGTGGCCTGTGGTGGCTTCTCTTACGGCGACGTGCTGGGTGCCGGTGGTGGCTGGGCCAAGAGTGTTCTCTTTAATGAGGCGCTGCGGGCTCAGTTCGAGGCCTTCTTCCAGCGCAACGACAGCTTTGCTCTCGGCGTGTGCAACGGTTGCCAGATGTTGTCCCAGCTGCGGGATCTGATCCCCGGTGCGGCCCATTGGCCGGACTTTGTGCGTAACACTTCAGAGCGCTTTGAAGCCCGTTTCAGCCTGGTGGAGGTGCAGGAATCTCCCAGCCTGTTCCTGTCCGGCATGGCCGGCTCCCGCCTGCCTATTGCCGTGTCTCACGGTGAAGGCCGGGTGCAGCCCAAGCGTGCCGACATTGCCACCCTGGAAGCCAGCGGCACGGTAGCGCTGCGCTTTGTGGACAATCACGGCCAGGCCACTGAACGTTATCCGTTTAACCCCAACGGCTCTGCCAACGGCATTACCGGCCTGACCAGCGAAGACGGCCGGGTGACCATTATGATGCCGCACCCGGAGCGGGTATTCCGCACCGTGGCCAATTCCTGGCATCCGGATAACTGGGGCGAAGACAGTGGCTGGATGCGGATGTTCCGCAATGCCCGCAAGCATCTCGGCTGAATTTGCCATTTGCATCTCAAAATAAAAGGCCCGCAATTGCGGGCTTTTTATTTATCAAATGAGCCTATATGATGGAGCAGCTTATAATAAAAATTCTCGCCTGAATCCTGCCATATCAGGTCACGCACGCAGTGCTCTTACTAATGAAAGATGCGATATGGAACAACAACACTGGTTACAAAAGGTGGAAGCAAATATCGGCGGCGTGCCGGATATATCTTGTGACAGCCAGCTCCTGACACGCAGAATTATGCAATACACCCGTGAGGGCATTGTGATTATGGATGCCAGAGGGCGGGTAGTGGAAGTGAACCCGGCCTTTTGTCAGCATTGTGAGCTGGATGCGTCGACCTTGCTTGGTCGCCATCTGACCCACGTCAGTAAGGGCCTGCATAATGGCCGCTACTACCGTCGCATCTGGAAACGACTGCAATATCAGGAGCAGTGGGAAGGGGAGGTTGAGCAAATCAACCGCCATGGCGAGGTGGCTACGCACTGGTTGATGCTGCGGCTGATCCGTGATGAAGCCGGTATTATCAGCCATATTATCGGCATAGTGGATAACATCAGCCGGCTGCGTCAGTCGGAAGAGCGGCTCAGCTTTCTGGCTCATCACGACAGCCTGACCGGCACCGCCAACCGTGAATTTTTAATCAGCTGGTTTAACCGCATCAGTATGGCACTGGCTACCGACGAGCAGCTGGCCCTGCTGTTTATCGATCTGGACAGGTTCAAGCCCATTAATGATGGTTTTGGCCACGGCGTGGGTGATCGGGTGCTTAAAGCGCTGGCCGGCCGTTTGCAAAAGATGACGGGTGACAATGAAATTGTTGCGCGCATCGGTGGTGATGAATTTGTACTGGTGTGGCGCGATATTGATGAAGAAAGTCAGTTGTTTGAACGGGCCGGCAGGCTGGTGGAAGCGCTTGAAGCTCCGGTACGGGTGGATCATCATGAGTTGAGTGTGGGGGCCAGTGTGGGCATCAGTCTGTACCCTCTTCATGGCCTTGAGATTGAAACTCTGCTGCGGTATGCCGATACTGCCATGTATGAGGCTAAAAGCCGCAGCCGCTCTCATATATCGCTTTTTGACAGCCACAGTTTTTCCCGTCTTAAACAACGCACCCGGCTGGCACAGGAGGTGCGGGAAGCCCTTGAGCAACAGCAGTTATACCTGGAATATCAGCCTCGTATCACTCTGCAGCATCAGACATTGCCGGCGGTGGAAGCACTGTTGCGCTGGCATCATCCCGTGCTGGGTGTGGTCATGCCCAATGTTTTTTTACCGGCGGCCCGGGATGCAGGGCTGCTGGGCCGGCTGGCTGAATGGGTGTGTACCGAAGCGGCTGCTCAGCTGGTAGAGTGGCGGCAGCAGGGATGGTCCGGCCGTATCAGCCTGAACATGAGCGGGCTGGAGCCGGAGCTTGAGCAACTGCGTATTCTGCGGCTGCTGGATAGGTTGCGTGAGCAGGGAGTCAGTCCGGCAGACTTTGAGCTGGAGCTGCGCAGTGATTTTATTATGCGCCGCAGTGAGTCTCTGATGCGGGTATTAACCGCCTTTCGCGATGCTGGCACCACCATTTATCTGGATAACGTGGGTCATGGCCGGTTTCGGTTCGATACACTGAAAAGTCTGCCCATAGACGGCATCAAGCTTGACCGGGGCCTGCTTAGCGACAGCATGGACGAATTTGACCGGGCGGTGATCCAGTCGTTACTGGCGCTGGCGCGTACCCTTGGGCTGACAACGGTTGCCTGTGGTGTGGAAACGCAGGCACAGCTTGCTCTGTTGCGGCAATATGGCTGTCAGCAGGTGCAGGGGGCGCTGGTGGCCAGCCCTCTGCCACCAGCACAAGTGCCGAGTTTTATTCCAGCCCTTGCAGAGTGAGTTGTCCGGGGCTGATACTCAGCCCCAGTACACTTTCTTTTAATTGTCGCTGCAGCGGATCCTGCTCATCCAGCCGGTAAACCGGATTCTGAGCCAGATATTCGGCCAGGCTTTGCAGCAGCAATGGCATAATGAAATTGGCCTGACCGCTGGCATCCTGATTATTGAGCCGGTAGCCGAGCAGCTCAAACTCATCCAGATAAAGTGCTCCCTCTTCGCTGTTAAAGCGTGGGCGGGCACTGAAATCACCACTGATGTCCCAGTCCCTGCGCACGCCGCCCTGCTCCAGTATCACCACTGCGCGGCCTGACACCCTTGCCTTGTCGGCCTCCTGCCGGCCCAGCGCCACCTGTATATCGGCCAGGCGCACACCGGCTTTCAGCCAGCTGCCAAGGTTGATGGGAAAGTCCCGGCCCAGCTGTGTAGTCAGGTGCTGGTTGATCTGTTGCTCTGTCAGTGTCAGGGTTTGTGCAGATAATGCTGCAGATACGCTAAATATCAGGAAAAAAAGTATACTTTTCATCATGCTGTACTCACGATGTGAATAGTCATTTGCTACAGTCTGCCCCGTCTGGTTAATAAGGAGCAAGGCGTTTTTGAACGATTACATCTCTACCATGGTGGGCTGGTTGCTGTTCGCTGCCCATACCAGTCTGGTACTGGGGGTAACTTTCAGGGTGATCATGAAGCGCCGGCCGGTGGGGGTTTCCCTGGCCTGGCTGGCACTGATCTATGCTATTCCGGTAGCCGGTGCCGCTACCTATATTCTGTTTGGTGAGGTACGGCTGGGCCGGAAGCGGGCCGAGCGTGCCCGGGCCATGTACCGGCCTCACGCCGACTGGATCAATGTGCTGGTCACCCGTTTTCCCGGCCAGCAGTTTGAAGTGAACGATCAGGTCAGGCCTATTTATGAGCTGGTCAGGGCCCGGTTCAATATGCCCATGCTCAGCGGCAACGGCATGACGCTGCTGCAGCAGCCCGACACTATTCTGCATGCGATTGTAAAAGATATAGAGCGAGCGCGCAGCTCCTGTTACATGGAGTTTTATATCTGGCATGCGGGTGGCATGGCGGATGATGTGGCCCATGCACTGATGGCCGCTGCCCGCCGGGGGGTGGATTGCCGGCTGTTGCTGGACTCGGTGGGCAGCGCCGACTTTTTTCGCAGCCACTGGCCCAGGCGCATGAAAGAAGCGGGCATCAAGGTGGTGGAAGTATTACCGGTAGGTGCCTTTCGCGTGTTGTTTGAGCGACAGGATCTGCGCATGCACCGCAAGCTGGTGGTGATCGACGACGATGTGGCCTACACCGGCTCCATGAATCTGGTTGATCCTGCCTGCTTCAAGCAAAACGCCGGTGTGGGCCAGTGGGTGGATATCATGCTGCGTATTCGCGGCCCCATTGTGCCCATTATCTGGTCGCTGTTTGTGTGGGACTGGGAAATGGAAACCGGCGAGCGCCTGCTGGAGCAGCTGGAGTATCACCCGATCAGCTGTCTGGATAATCAGCTCAAGCTGCAGCTGTTGCCTTCCGGCCCCTTTATGGGGGGGGATGCCATTTCTCAGAGCCTGCTCTGTGCTGTGTATCAGGCGCGCCGCCGGCTGGTGCTGATCACCCCTTACTTTGTGCCTGACGATCCGCTGGTGGCTGCGCTATGCTCCGCCGCTGACCGGGGGGTGGAAGTACAGCTGGTACTGCCGGAAAAAAACGACTCACGCATGGTCAATCATGCCTGCAATGCTTTCTTTGATGAGCTGCTGCGGGCCGGCGTGGAAATTCACCTGTATTCTGCCGGCCTGCTGCATACCAAGTGTGTACTGGTGGATCACCAGTTTGGTCTGGTGGGCACGGTCAACCTGGACAAGCGCAGTTTCTGGCTGAATTTTGAAATGACCCTGCTGATCGACGACGGCAAGGCGATGGGCGAGTTACTGCAGTTGGCCGACGGTTACCTGTCTCAGGCGCGTCCTCTGTCCTGGATGGAATGGCGCAAACGCCCGCTGCGCAAACGCCTGCTGGAAAACCTGTTTTATCTGCTCAGCCCGCTGCTCTAAAGCTGGAAGCTTGAAGCAGCCCAAGCGTTGCTGTACGGGCAAAAGATGAGTCTCGTACAGTTCAGTAGCTATCAGCAATAAAAATGGCGCTGAAGACAGCGCCATGTCTTAATCTTCCAGCTTCCAGCTTCCAGCTTCCAGCTTCTATTGCTGGTAATGCTTGAGAAAGCGGGCAATACGCTCGACGGCATCGGTAATGTCGTCGACTCTGGGCAGGGTCACCAGCCGGAAATGATCCGGTTTGGGCCAGTTAAAACCGGTGCCCTGTACAATCAGCATTTTTTCCTGCAGCAGCAGATCGTAGACCATCTTTTGATCGTCTTTGATCTTATACACCTTGGGATCCATTTTGGGGAACATATAGATAGCGCCCTTGGGTTTGACGCAGCTGATGCCGGGAATTTCATTCAGCAGTTCCCAGGCCCGGTCGCGCTGGCGGCGCAGCCGGCCGCCGGGCAGCACCAGCTCGTTGATACTCTGATAGCCGCCCAATGCCGCCTGAATGCAGTGCTGCATGGGCACGTTGGCGCACAGCCGCATGGAGGAGAGCATTTCCAGCCCTTCGATATAATCCCTGGCCTGATGCTTGGGGCCGCTCAGCATCATCCAGCCCTGGCGAAAACCGGCGGCGCGGTAGCTTTTGGAGAGACCGTTAAAGGTGGCTACCAGCACGTCATCGCACAGGGTACACACCGAATGGTGGGCCACATCATCGTAGAGAATTTTGTCGTAAATTTCGTCGGCAAAGATAATCAGCTTGTTCTGGCGGGCAATTTCAATCACTTCCAGCAAAAACTCGCTGCCATACACGGCACCGGTGGGATTGTTGGGGTTGATCAGCACTATGCCCTTGGTGCGTGGGCTGATTTTGGACTTGATATCATTCAGATCCGGATACCAGTCGGCCTGCTCATCACACATATAGTGCACCGCTTTACCGCCGGACAGGGTCACGGCAGCGGTCCACAGAGGATAGTCGGGGGCGGGCACCAGAATTTCATCGCCGTTATTCAGCAGCGCCTGCATGGCCATCACAATCAGCTCGGACACGCCGTTACCGATATAGATATCGTCGATGTCGGTGGTGCGCAGTCCTTTTTGCTGATAATACTGCATCACCGCCTTACGGGCGGAAAACAGCCCTTTTGAGTCACAATAGCCCTGGCTGGTGGGCAGGTTCATGATCACGTCTTTCAGCAGTTCTTCCGGTGCTTCAAAGCCAAAAGGAGCCGGGTTGCCGATGTTCAGCTTGAGAATCCGGTGGCCTTCATCTTCAAGGCGGCGGGCTTCTTTATGTACTGGCCCGCGAATGTCGTAACAGACGTTATCCAGTTTGTGGGATTTTTCTACAGAATACATAAGTGGTGACGGCCTCGGAATCATGGAGCTGCCTGATGATGGCCCACAACAGAAAAAACCGGTACAAGCCGGTATTTTGTGTCAGAGCGGATGCGGCAGTATCAAAATCAATGGCCCATAATGGAGCTTTGGCTGCGGAATGAAAAGAGGTTAAAGCGGGCTTTGAACGAAAAAAATGCTGATAAAGGGAGTTTTCAGATGAATAAGGCGTGAAACACACCAAAAAGGCGGCACCCGGGCCGCCTCGGTAATGCTTAGCTGTACAGGCCAAGATGCTCTTTGGCATGGGCTTCAAATTCGGTAAAACCGCCAATATGAGCTTGATCCAGAAAGATTTGTGGCACTGTTTCTACCGGCTTGCCCACGGTTTTTTCCAGATCTTCTTTGGAAATGCCTTCCGCATGAATATCCACATAGCGGTATTTGAAATCATCCCTGTCGGCAGACAGCTTGTCTGCCAGATCCTTGGCGCGCACACAAAAGGGACAGCCGGGACGGCCGAAAATCACTGCAAACATCTTGTTCTCCTTTATATCGAATGGCGGCAGTATAGGGCTAGCCTGACTACCATGAAAATTGTTAATTCTTGATTTATTGATTGGTACTGACGATGGATGCCCGTTCGGTAATACCGGTCAGCCAGTTGCGCTCAAAGCGCCGGGCCGGCCATTCCAGCTGGCCTTGTGCCATGGCGTCAGACTGCTCGGGGCTGATGGACAGGCCGTTTTGCAGCAGCACAAAGGCCTTGCGCTCGCCGTTGGGTGTATCGATAAAACCCGCCAGGTTCTGCACATGGGCTATGGTACCGGTCTTGGCAATCACCTTGCCCTTCAGTGCCGGCCCCTGCACGCTCTTGCGATAGCGCAGGGTGCCGCTTTCACCACTGACCGGCAGACGGGCAAGCAGCCACTGGGCGCGCGGATCCTGGCTGATGGTGAGCAGCACCGCCATCAGATCACGGGCGCGCAGCAGATTATGAGCCGAGAGACCTGAGCCATCGGCCAGCCAGCTGGGACCCAGATCGATATTGGCCTGAGCCTTGAGAATTTCCCGCACTGCCTGAGTGCCATTGCGAAAACTGCCGGGCTGACTGAAGTGCATGGCCCCCAGGGTACGCAGCAGGCTGTCGGCATAGAGGTTGTCGGAATAGACCAGAATACGCTCGGCAAGCTCCGCAAAAGGCGGTGACTTATGACTGGCCAGTACTGGCCACTGGCTGGCGTTGATTCTGCTGCCTTCCATCGTGCCCGAATGAACGATACCGGCCTGCTTCAGTGCCCAGCCGGTCAGCTGTGTGCCCCAGTGAGACACATCCTGAATGGCAAAACGCAGGGGCCAGGGCTCTTTGCGCGGACCGATACAGCCGGTGAGGTGATATTGATTGTCCGGCCCCATGTCCAGCTCCAGCTCACAGAAACTCTGCTCCCGCTCGGTGCGGTTGAGCACGGCCACTTCGGCACTGACACTGACGGGCTGATGAGCCGGCACTGTGGCCCGGGCCGGACTGCCGGTGCGGGCATAGAGGGCACCCTGCACACAGTTGCGATCCAGAATCAGCGCGGCAGCGGGTGCCGTGTAGCAAACGCCGAGATCGTTCCAGGACCAGCCATTTCCTCTGTCATAGCCGGTAAAGTGATACTGGTTGAGTAGTACCTTGCCGCTGATATGGCGAATGCCGCTGCGTCTGAGCAGCTCAGCCAGCTGCTCACGGGTAAGGCTGGGATCGCCGGCAAAGTCGATGAGCAAATCACCGGTGAGCCGTCCCTGGTCGAGATCTCCCCTGTACTGCAGGCGCGTTTCATATTGCCAGTCCGGCCCCAGTGTCAGCGCACCAGCCAGCACGGTGACCAGCTTTTGGGTTGAGGCCGGTTTCATCAGTAATTCATCCTGATGGCGCATTTCTATGTTGCCGGTATTGGCGTCGGCCAGCATCCAGGCGCTCTGGCCATGGGCCGGCGGCTCTATGGCCGCGGCACCGGCACTGAACAACAACAGCAGGGCACTTGTTAACCGTTTCATAAGCTCTCTTATAAGGCATGGGCGGTACGAAACCGACCCCGATAATCAAAAATGGTTTCCCGAATTTGCCAGCCCCGTTTAAAGGCCCGAGCAATCACAAAGTCCGGATGACGAAAACGGCCGGCGGCAGCCAGCACCTGCTCCAGACTGGCAAACTCGGGCTCAGTGCCCGGTGCCGGCCAGTGTGGACGCACAAATTCCTTGTAAAAACGGCCCTTGGGGCCTTTTTTGTCAAAAGCATACCATTTCTGCAGCTCGGTGCCGTCCTCGTCGTGATAGGTCACCTTGAGCGCAGGACCATGTTTGCCGGCGGCGCTTTCAAGGGTCAGACCGGCGCAGCGCAGCACCAGGGCATCCTTCAGCGCCAGCGCGTCTTTCAGTTTTTTGTCCGGATCCACCAGCACCTCGCCACAGTCATGACACTGACGGGCGGCAATGTCGTTTTCCGCCAGACACTGAGGGCAGCTTTTAAAGCGAAAGCGATAGCCGCATTCTTCCTGCTCGCCGTCATCGGTTTCGAACAGCCCCTGACAACGACGGCCAAAATGTTCCAGCACGCGGCCCTCGCTGTCGGTCTTGCCCCAGAAAATATTGGCAAAGCCGCAGGCGGGGCAGAGCACCTGTACCTGAGTGGTATCCGGGTTGGGTCTGGGCTCACCCACTTCCGGCGCGAAAATATCCATATTGTTGCCGGCATAATCCAGCACCAGACAGTTGGTTTTACCCGGGCTGAGCCGCAGTCCCCGGCCGATGATCTGCTGGTACAAGGCCACCGACTGGGTGGGGCGCAAAATGGCAATCAGATCCACATGGGGAGCATCAAAGCCCGTGGTGAGCACAGCCACGTTCACCAGATATTTCAGCTCACGCGCCTTGAAGCGATGGATAATGGCATTCCGCTCCGGCCCGGGAGTCTCGCCGGTTACCAGCGCGGTTTGTTTCTCAGGCAAGAGGCCGGCCACCTCGGTGGCATGGCGCACTGTCGCGGCAAAGATCATCACGCCCCGGCGTTCTTCGGCGTAGTCTTTTATCTGCTCCACCACATGGGGGGTGACCCTGGGCTGACGGGCCAGCTCCCGCTCCAGCGCCTGCTCGGTAAAGAGCCCCTGTTCATACAAACGGGAAAAATCGTAATGCACCACGGGGGCATCCACCAGATCCGGCGGACACAGGTAGCCCTGTTTAATCATCAGCCGCAGCGGCAGCTCAAACAGGCAATGCTCAAAAAAACGCGGGCCCCGGCTGCGCACCATGCCATTATGATGCGTGCGGTAAATCCAGCCCAGCCCCAGCCGGTAGGGAGTGGCGGTCAGTCCCAGTACCTTGAGCGCCGGATTGCTCCGGCGCAAATGATTAATCACCTGCGCATACTGACTGTTGTCATCATCGGAAACCCGGTGGCACTCGTCGATAATCACCAGGCTGAAGCCGCTGAAAGCCTCCAGGTTACGGGCCACCGACTGTACCGAGCCAAACACCACCTGACGGCGGCTTTCCCTGCGCTTCAGGCCGGCAGAGAAAATATCGGCGTCAACGCCGTAAGCCTGGTATTTGGCATGGTTTTGCTCCACCAGCTCGCGCACATGAGCAAGTACCAGCACCCGGCCTTTGGCCAGTCGTGCCAGCTCGGCAATCACCAGGCTCTTGCCGGCCCCGGTGGGCAGCACCAGCACGCCGGGCTCGCTGTGACGGCGAAAATAGGCAAGAGTGCGGTCAACCGCCTCCTGCTGATAGGGACGTAATGTAAACATTGTTCTCACTAAAGCTCGAAATCTGCACGTCGTCTGTTACCTCCGCCATGCGAAGCACCAACAGGCGGCCTCGAAGTCAGGCGATGCAGCAGCAGGGATTGCCGGAGCCGACCGTCAAATGCCATGGATGGCATTTGCCGAGCGTCCCATGGATGGGCTTGAAGCGTGTCGGCGCAGGTAACCCTGCTGCTGCATCGTGAGGCTGGCGGCAGGCAATTTGGGCCTCACATTTGCCTCGGAATAGGGTATCTTTAGCGCCTATCGTTTGTAATAACCGAGGCTATCAAGTTTATGATCATCAAACCCAAGGTTCGTGGCTTTATCTGCACCACCACCCATCCGGTTGGCTGTGAGGCGAATGTACGTGAGCAGATCGCCTACGTCAAAAGCAAGGGCAAACTGGCGCAGGGGCCGAAAAAGGTGCTGGTGATCGGCGCATCCACCGGTTACGGTCTGGCGTCCCGCATTAATGCCGCCTTTGGCAGCGATGCCGCCACCATAGGTGTCTTCTTTGAAAAGCCGGGCACCGAGAAAAAAACCGGCACCGCCGGCTGGTATAATGCCGCCGCTTTTGACAAGGCCGCCAAGGAAGCAGGTTTGTACGCCAAGAGCATCAACGGCGATGCCTTCTCCAACGAATGTCGCGAAACAGTGATTGAGCTTATCAAGCAGGATCTGGGCGAGATCGATCTGGTGGTCTATTCCCTGGCGTCTCCGGTGCGCAAACTGCCCGACAGCGGTGAAGTGGTGCGTTCCGCGCTCAAGCCCATTGGCGAGCCCTATAAGTCTACTGCCCTGGACACCAACAAAGATGTACTGGTAGAAGCCGTGGTAGAGCCTGCCAATGAGCAGGAAATTGCCGACACCATTCAAGTGATGGGCGGCCAGGACTGGGAGCTGTGGATGAACGCCCTGGAAGAGGCCGGCGTGCTGGCCGAGGGGGCCAAGTCCGTGGCTTATTCCTACATTGGCACCGATCTCACCTGGCCCATCTACTGGCACGGTACTCTTGGCAAGGCCAAGGAAGATCTGGATCGCGCCGCCCACGCCATCGACGGCAAGCTGAAAGCGCGCGGCGGTAATGCCCACGTGGCGGTGCTGAAGTCCGTCGTTACTCAGGCCTCTGCCGCCATTCCGGTGATGCCGCTGTACATCTCCATGGCCTTTAAGGTGATGAAGGAGCAGGGCATTCACGAAGGCTGCATCGAGCAGATTCAGCGCCTGTTTTATGATCGCCTCTACAGCGCCCAGCCGGCATCGGTGGATGAACAAAATCGCCTGCGCCTGGACGACTGGGAGTTGCGTGATGAAGTACAGAACGCCTGCCGTGAGATCTGGCAGCAGGTGCAGGATGACAATATCTACCAGCTTACCGACTATCAGGGCTACAAGGACGAATTCCTGCGCCTGTTCGGCTTTGGCCTGCAGGGCGTGGATTACGACGCCGATGTGGATACCCAAGTCGACTTTGATGTGATTGAACTGGCCTGAGCTGATTGAGCTATTCTGATAAAGCCCCGCAAGGGGCTTTTTTTATAACTGCGCCAATATGTGTCCCGTGACCGGCCGGCGTAAATAGTCAGCGGGCCTGACTCACACTAGAGTTACTGAATACAGTAAGGAGAGCGGGGGCATCATGAACAGAAAAACCATTATCACTTCGGCGCTGCTGGCTGGGCTGACAATGCCGGTGCAGGCCCAGCCGCCGGAAGGCAAGGGACCTGATCATGCGCCAGGTCGTGAGAAAGAGCACAAATGGCAGCACGATGATCGGCGCAAGGATGACCGGCGTGATGAATACCGTGAGCACAGACGCGATGACCGCCACGAGAATGACCGCCGTTACCGCCGTGATCCCGATATTGATGAACGGCTGCTGCGCCGGCTGTTCCGCGAGCACAGAGACTGGCTGGATTATGATGACAGACACAGTCTGCCGCCGGGCATAGCCAAAAATCTGCGCCGGGGCAAGCCACTGCCACCGGGCATTGCCAAACGCTTTGATCCCCGCCTGCGTGAGCGTCTGCCTTACTATGAAGGTTATGAGTGGCGGCGGGTTGATAACAAGGCGGTGCTGGTGGATCTTGCCACGGAAAACGTCCGTTATATTCTGGATGATATCCTCAGATAAGTGATGCTTATGCCTGGCAGACACACACCCGGTTACGGCCCGAGTTTTTGGCCTGATACAGTGCTTTGTCTGCACGCTGCAACCAGTCTGCAGCACTGCTCAGGTCCGGGGTCAGAGCTGCCAGACCCAGGCTGATGGTGTAATGGATGATTTCACCATGAGTCATTACCGGCTCGCTGCTGACGGCCAGACGCAGCCGTTCGGCAATCACACCCGCACCTTCTGCATCGGTTTGCGGCAAAATAAGAGCAAACTCCTCACCGCCATAGCGGCCTGCCGTGTCAGCATCCCGCAGCAGGGACTTAATCAGACTGGCCAGGTGACGAATCACATCGTCACCAGCGGGGTGACCATAACGATCGTTAATGACCTTGAAGTGATCGATATCCAGCATGACCAGGGTACCGGCCTGGTGATAGCGCTGAAAGCGGGAAAATTCTGCCTGGAGCAGATTTTCCCAGCTGCCCCGGTTCTGCAGGCCGGTCAGCGGATCCGTGATACTCAGCAGAGAGAGCTGTTCATTGGCCTGCTCCAGTGCCAGCTTGCTGGTGGCGACGTCGGTCACGTCATACACCATAAGACATACGCGCTGAATGCTGCCGTCAGGCTCAGCCAGCGGGTGTATGGTCAGGTTCTGGAACATATAGTCATGAGTGCCGGTAATAGGCCGGGTGCTGCGAAAGGGAAACAGCCAGGGGCGTTGCTCCCAGCTGGTAAAGGTACGGGTATTGAGCGTGACCACCGTATCTACCTTGCGTCTCAGCCATTGCTCCGGCAGGGCTGGAAACTGGCTGAAGATATTCTTGCCACGGACTTCGGCCGCGTTCAGGCCGCTGTGGTTTTCCATAAAGTCGTTCCACAGCGCAATACTGAAGTCCTTATCCAGTACCACCAGGCCAATATCAACCGACTCCAGCATATCGATAAGCCAGTGAAACTCCCGCGGGCTGTTTCCGGTCAGGGGCATAAATCTACTCCGTCAGATAGGCAAGCTTTTGCTGCAGCCGGCTGAGTGAGGTTTCTGTCAGCAGTACCAGCAGGTTGCAGTGAATGTGCTGTTGCTCGAGCACATAAGGAATTTCAATACACAGCAGTTGTTCCTGGCGATGGCGGTGATGTTCAAGCAGTGTACTGATGGGCTGATGTCTGCCCAGCACGGTAGGCTGGCCCAGGCCCAGACGTACATCCAGCTGATCGCCAAGGCCTTTGAGAAAGGCACCAAACAGTATGCTGGACATATCCATTAACACTTCCACATCCGGAGATATCGCATCGGCGGCGTCGTAGTGCAGTAACTGCATCATGGCATCCATGCCTTTGTCGGAAAACAGCAGTAACGCCTCGCCTGAAATGCCGGCACCGACAAAGCCCTGACACACAGCAGAAAAACCACTGTGCTCATCAGCGGCGCTGATGGCCATGCTCAGTTCACCGCGGGCAATATGGGCCACTCTGGGAATGGGCTGGGGTACAAATACATTCAAGAGCCGGGCCAGCAGATCCGATGCTCTGCCCATGGCAATATTGGCCACTTCCTGCAGATAATCGGTCAGTTGCAACCCGTGTTCCGGGAGCCGGGCCGGCGCAGCAAAACGGGTATTATCGGGTTGATATAGCCCATATTGATGCAGCAGGCCGCTCAGCTCCATGTTGTTGACAGGTTTGGCAATAAACGCCATGGCTCCCAGCGCCATCACCCGCTCCCGTGCTCTGGGCTGAATATCTGCCGATACCACCAGAGTGAATACTTCCAGCTGCTCCCGGCGCAGCGCTTCCAGCACACCAAAACCGTCCAGCTTCGGCATATTGAGATCGAGAAACAGCAGGTCAAACGTCTGCTGGCGCAGCATGGCCAGCGCTTCAAGGCCATGACCGGCAAAATGCAGGCTGACTTGCCAGTCTTCGGGCAGGGATCTGGCCATTTGCTTACGGGCAACCGCCGAGTCATCGCAAATCAATATTTGAATGGTCATGGCAGTGCGGCCCCGGCAGCGTTGGTGTGAGTATTAACGATTTAACCACATAAACTTTACGTAAAAAAGCGCAGGCAGTAGGCAGTCTGTATAAAGGGCGGTATATTCCTGAGGCTGACGCCTGGCAACCGCACACCATCAGTGCGCCCAAATGAATGGTTAATATCTAACCAGTTGATAATCAAGCTAATATATTGTGAATTAGTGCCGTCTGACTCATATTGAAAACGAGGAGCAGTGGCTCGTTGCACGGGAATGTGTTTAAACATGCAGGATTTTTTTTCGTTGTCGCGCTGGATGCCCGGCCTGGTCACACTGCTGGATTACCGGCGTGACTGGCTGGCTGATGATGTTCGTGCCGGCCTGTCGGTGGCGGCGGTAGCCCTGCCGGTTGCCATTGCCTATGCCGAGCTTGCCGGTGTGAGTGCTGTGGTGGGGCTTTACTCCTGTATTTTGCCCATGATCGCTTACGCGTTTTTTGGTACTTCCCGTCAGTTGATAGTGGGACCGGATGCGGCCACCTGCGCTGTAATTGCCGCTGTAGTGATGCCTCTGGCTGCCGGCGATGCCACCCGACACTGGCAGCTGGTCATGACGATGACGGCCATGACCGGTCTCTGGTGCCTGGCGGCCAGTTATTTTCGGCTGGGAGTGCTGGCCGACTTTTTATCACGGCCTATTTTACTGGGTCTGCTTAACGGGGTGGCCATCACCATTATGGTGGGTCAGCTGTCGCGGATTTTTGGCTTTACCTTTGATGAATCCCAGTTAATAGAGCGTCTCGCTGCCACGCCGGATTATCTGGCCCTGGTGCACTGGCCCACCTTGGGAGTCAGTGCCCTGACACTGATTATTATGCTGTTATGCCGGCACTACCGTCCGCTCTGGCCCAGCAGTTTACTGGCGCTGGTTGTCGCTGCTGGTGTGCTTTGGTACTTGGGTCCGGAGCGACTGAATATTGCCGTGGTAGGAAGTTTGTCAGAGGGCATTCCCGATTTTCAGCTGCCTGAGTTTCCTCCCGGTCTGATGCGGGATCTGGTGCTGCCGGCACTGAACCTGGCCATGGTGAGCTTTGTATCCATGATGCTCACTGCCCGCAGCTTTGCCGCCCGCAACGGCTATGATATCGATGCTGACAGAGAGTTTCGTGCGCTGGGAGTGGCCAATCTGGCCTCGGCTGTTTCTCAGGGATTTGCCATCAGCGGGGCCGACTCCCGCACTGCCGTGAACGATGCCAACGGCGGCAAAAGTCAGCTGGTTTCCATTGTGGCTGCCGGTGTAATTGCTGGCGTGACTTTTTTTCTGACCGAACCATTGCAATATATTCCTACCGCTGCACTGGGAATAGTGCTGGTGATGGCGTCCTGGTCTCTGATTAATCTGCGTGGCCAGTGGCAGTTGCACAAGTCTGACAAGCCCGCTTTCTGGCTGGCCTGGATTACTTTTATCAGCGTACTCTTTATGGGGGTTATTCCCGGTATTACGCTGGCGGTGTTGCTGGGGCTGTTTCAGTTTCTGCGCAATGTGATGCGGCCCACGGATCAGCTGATGGGCATGAACGAAGAGGGGGTGGTGCACACTCTTGGCCGTAATGAAGAAGTGAAGGCCATTGCCGGTGTGCTTATTTACCGGTTCAATTCGCCGCTTACCTACTTTAACGCCTCTTATTTCAAGCGCCGGGTGCTGGCATTAATCGGACTGGAGAAAGCACAGCCCAATTGTCTGATCATTGATGCGGTGTCCTGTTTTACTCATCAGGATATCAGTGTGATGAGTGTGGTAGGAGAGCTGCACAAGGAGCTGAAACGCCGCGGCATTCATATGGTGATGGCGGGCCGGCGCAGTCAGATGACCCACTGGCTGCAGCAGGCGGGGATTCGGGTGGGGGAAGAAGGCGTGCTGGTTTACCCGGACTTGTATGAAGCACTACGCATGACCCGCTGCTATCACACGCCCGCGCCGGCGGTGACGACGGAAGTGGCCGAGGCGGTAAGGAGCGAAGCATGAACAAGGCCCGTTTTTTATTGTGGCTGCCGCCGCCGGCCATAGCGACGCTGGTAGCAGGCCTGATGTGGTTGCTGCCAGAGCGGTACGGATTCTGGCCGGGCTGGCTGGCGGCCCTGCCTTTACTGGCCGGCATCAGCCTTATGCTGCTGGCGGCCCGGGAGCTGAACCGGGCTGACACTACTTTGCTGCCTTTTACCCCAGAGCGGGCCAGCAGTCTGGTGACCACAGGCGTGTTTGCTTATTCCCGTAATCCCATTTATCTGGGGGATGCTCTGTTGCTGCTGGCCTGGGCGCTCTGGCTGCAAAGCTGGCCGGCGCTGGCGGGGCCGGTATTGTTTGTGGCTTACATGAACCGAGTGCAGATCGCCGCCGAAGAGCGCGCCCTGGCGCTGCGCTTTGGCAAAGCCTACACCGACTATTGCAATCGGGTACGGCGCTGGCTTTAACTCCTTGCCTGTAAGCCCGTGCACTCTCGTCGGACAAAGCGCACTACTTCTGTCATGGATGACATTTGCCGAGCGTCACATGGATGTGCTCGAAGCGTGTCGGCGGAGCGCAACCGCGCTGTTGCTTCGCATGGCAGACTCTTTCAGCGAGCGCCAGCCCTTGCGGGGTGGAGGGCTGCGCCTTACACTGGCGCGGTTTAGCCAGGCCTGCTCTTTTCAGCCTTTGCCCGGCTGTTTTCAATTACCGGTAAGGAGCTGCCATGACCGATACCCCTCTTGATACCCGCCTGAATAAATTTATCAGTGAAACCGGCATCTGCTCCCGGCGGGAAGCCGACCGGCTGATTGAACTGGGACTGGTGAAAGTAAACGGCGAGGTGGCCGGCATGGGCGTGCGGGTCAGTGATGCCGATAACATTACTGTGCGTGGCAAGCCATTGCGGGCCAAACCCAAAGCGGTTTATCTGGTCTACAACAAGCCCATTGGCATTACCTGCACCACCGACAGCGCCGTGCCCGAAAATATCGTGGATGCGGTGAACTATCACGCCCGCATTTTTCCCATCGGCCGGCTCGACAAGCCGTCCTGTGGGCTGATTTTGCTGACCAACGACGGTGATATCGTCAACAAGATACTGCGCGCCGGCAATGCCCATGAAAAAGAATATATCGTATCCATGGACAAGCCGGTCACCGATGACTTTGTAGCAAAAATGTCGGCAGGGGTGCCCATTCTCGATACCGTCACCAAACCCTGCAAGGTACGCAAAATCGGCCCCAGAACCATTAATATTATTCTGACTCAGGGGCTGAACCGGCAAATCCGGCGCATGGCGGAATATCTTGATTACCGGGTAACCAGCCTGAAGCGGGTACGCATCATGAATATTCACCTCGGCAATCTTAAGCCGGGGGAGTGGCGCTATGTTACTGAAGAAGAGCTGGCTCTGATTAACAACATGATTGCCGGCTCCAGTAAAACCGAAGAAGCCTCTGTGCTGGCCCAGCCCAAAGCCGCTCGCCAGGGGCCACGTGCGGCATCTGCCCAGGCTCGCCGTCCGGTTAATAATGAACGCCGCAAACCACAGCCTCAGGGGCAGTCTCGGGGAAACCCGCGCAAAGAACGAGATGGCCAGAACAACAAGCCGGGCAGCTCTCGCATTCAACGCTGGAAGGGGCCTGCATCGGGCCGCAGTAAAAAAGACTGAGGCTATCTCTTTATCTGAAGATGTCCGGACGTCCTTGTGGCTCTCGCTCAAATGCCGTGGCGGTGTATAATGACCGCCACTCTGGGCAATACCGACAAGGACAAAGGGGACGCAGGTCATGATCCCAAGGTTAGCGCTGCAACAGCAGACAACCCCCACCTATTATTCATTTCTTGACGCGCTGGCTGACAGCGGCTTTCGTGGCGATATAGAGCGCAGTTACGCCAGCCGGCTGGCAGTGGCCACCGACAACAGCGTCTATCAGTGCCTGCCCCAGGCGGTGGTATTTCCGCGCTCCTCCCAGGATCTGGTGGTGATGCTGACCCTGGCGTCCAGGGACGCCTACAAGGAAATTCGTTTCTCTCCCCGGGGCGGTGGTACCGGCACCAACGGCCAGTCTCTCAACGACAATATAGTGGTGGACCTGTCCCGGCACATGACCCAACTGGTCACCATGGACGCTGCTGGCCGCCGGGTGCGCATTCAGACCGGCATGGTAAAAGACAGGCTCAACCAGCTGGTCAAACCCCACAACCTGTTCTTCTCGCCGGACTTGTCCACCAGTAACCGGGCTACAATCGGCGGCATGATCAATACCGATGCCTCCGGTCAGGGCTCGCTGGTGTACGGCAAAACCTCGGATCATGTGCTGGGCGTGACTGCCGTACTGGTAGACGGCACCCTGATTGAAACCGGCCCTGTCTCCGGCGAGGCGCTCGACCAGAAGCTGGAAGAAGACAGCCGGGAAGGGGAGCTGTACCGTTGCGTATATCACAGCGTGACCGGCCATGCCGGAGAAATTGAGCAGCGCTTTCCCAAACTGAACCGTTTTCTCACTGGTTACGATCTGAAACACGTTTACGACAAGCGTACCCATACCCTGGATCTGACCCGCATTCTGTGCGGCTCGGAAGGGTCGCTCGCCTTTATTACCGAAGCCTGGCTGGATCTGACGCCCATTCCCAACTGCCGCACCCTGGTCAACGTCAAGTACGACAGTTTTGAGTCGGCTCTGCGCAATGCCCCCCTGATGGTGGAGGCCAAGGCGCTGTCGGTGGAAACCGTCGACTCAAAGGTACTGAATCTGGCCCGGGAAGACATTGTCTGGCACTCGGTCAGCGATCTCATTCAGGACGTGCCCGGCAAGGTGATGGACGGCCTGAACATGGTGGAATACGCCGACGAGGACGAGACCGCCCAGCGGGAAAAAGTGGAGGCGCTGTGCCAGCGGCTCGACGGCCTGATTGAACGTGGCGAAGCGGGCGTTATTGGTTATCAGGTGTGCGATGATCTTTCGTCCATCAACCGCATTTACGGCATGCGCAAAAAGGCGGTGGGCCTGCTGGGCAATACTCAGGGCCGCAAAAAGCCGGTAGCTTTTGTGGAAGATACCGCTGTGCCCCCTAAGCACCTGGCGGACTATATTATGGAGTTCCGCGAGCTGCTGGATAATCATGGCCTGCAATACGGCATGTTCGGCCATGTGGATGCCGGTGTGCTGCATGTTCGCCCTGCTCTCGACATGACCGATCCCGAGCAGGAAGTCATGCTGCGGCGTATTTCTGACAAGGTGAATGCGCTCACCGCCAAATATGGCGGCCTGATGTGGGGTGAGCATGGTAAGGGTTTTCGCTCCGAATACAGCCCTACCTTCTTTGGCGAGGTGCTGTTTACCGAGCTGCGCCGCATCAAGTCGGCCTTTGATCCCTTTAACCGGCTGAATCCGGGCAAAATCTGCACGCCGCTGAACAGCCTGGAGCAGCTGGTATCGGTGGATGCCACCAAGCGTGGTTATTTTGACCGGCAAATTCCGGTGCATGTGCGCGACGGCTTTACCCAGGCCATGGACTGTAACGGCAACGGCCTGTGCTTTGATTTTGATGTGCGCTCGCCCATGTGCCCGTCGATGAAGCTCTCCGCCGACCGTCGTCACTCGCCCAAGGGGCGGGCCGGTCTGGTGCGGGAGTGGCTGCGTCAGCTGTCGGCTCAGGGCTTTGACCCCATGACCGGCGAGGCCGCGGTGCAAAGCCGCAGCACCAGCGTCAAGAACATGGTGCTGCGCATCAAGCACACCCTCGACAAGCGCCGTGGCGAGTACGATTTCTCTCATGAGGTGAAAGAGGCCATGGATGGCTGCCTGGCGTGCAAGGCCTGCTCCAGCCAGTGTCCGATCAAGGTGGACGTGCCCACCTTCCGCGCGCGCTTTTTGCAGCTGTATCATCAGCGCTATCAGCGTCCGCCCCGGGATTATCTGGTGTCCTGGGTAGAAACCTATACCCCCTGGATGGCCAAAGCACCGGGCTTGTTCAACCCCATTATGAACCACAAGTGGGTGCAGAGCGGTACCTCCTCACTGCTTGGCATGGTAGATATGCCGGCCCTGAGCCAGCCCAGCCTGAAAAAGCGCCTTGGCAACAGTCCGGCGGCGCAGTTTGACCTGGAACAGTTGCAAGCGCTGGGGGATGAAGAGCGGGCCAACACCCTGCTGGTGGTACAGGATCCCTTTACTTCCTTCTACGACGCCGGCGTGGTGCACGATTTGGTGCGCTTGGCCACGGCACTGGGCTTTAATCCGGTGGTGCTGCCGTTCAGGCCCAACGGCAAGCCGGCTCATGTAAAGGGTTTTTTGCGCCGTTTTGCCGGTATGGCTGCCGACAGCGCCCAGTTTCTGAACCGGCTGGCCCGGCTCAATATTCCCATGGTGGGCGTGGACCCGTCTCTGGTACTTTGCTACCGGGATGAATACGCCAAAGTACTGGGGCCGGCCCGGGGTGACTTTGAGGTATTACTGCCTCAGGAGTGGCTACTGGGTATGCTGGACAGGATTCCGGCCCGGGAAAGCACCGGCGAGTCCTGGCATCTGTTTGCTCACTGCACCGAAAAAACCGCCAAGCCCACCACCCATCAGGACTGGAGCCGTATTTTTGCCCATTTGGGTGCAACACTGGAAGCCGTGCCCGTGGGCTGCTGCGGCATGGCCGGCACCTATGGCCACGAGCGGGAACACGCCGAGGGCTCGCGGACCCTGTTTGCCATGAGCTGGGCCGAGCCTCTGAGCCAGCTGCCACGGGAACGTTGCCTGGCCACTGGCTTCTCCTGCCGCAGTCAGGTCAAACGTATTGAGGGCGAGGGGCTTCGCCATCCGGTGCAGGCCTTGCTAAGCTTGTTGGCGTAAACCAACAAGGAGAAACATATGGGTCTTATTTTAGGACTGATTATCGGTGGTCTGGCGGGCTGGATTGCCGGCAATCTGACCAGAGGCGGTGGCTTTGGCCTGCTGGGCAATATTGTTATTGGACTGGTGGGCGGCTTTCTGGGCGGCGTGGTGTTTGGGCTGATCGGCCTTAAAAGCACCGGCATTATCGGCTCTCTGGTCACCTCGGTGGCCGGTGCCGTGCTGCTTATCTTTATCGTCGGCAAAATCAAAAAAAGATGAGGGAATAGGGACTCGGGATCAGGGGTTAGCGATCCCATTCCCCAATCCCTGCAGTTAAATATGTGGAAACGTGAATTTACACTGGACAGTTTGAACCAACTGTCGGAGAATACGCTCGCAGCCCAGCTGGGCATGACCTTTTGTGAAGTGGGTCACGATTTTCTACGCGGCACCATGCCGGTAGACAGCCGTACTCATCAGCCTCTTGGCATGTTACATGGCGGCGCGAGTGTCGCGTTTGCCGAAACCCTGGGTTCAGTAGCTGCCAATATGTGCGTTGAAGCGGGTTTTTATTGCGTTGGTCAGGGAGTTAACGCAAATCACGTCCGCGCCAAACGAAGCGGCCTGGTAACAGGAACCGCACGTCCCCTCCATTTGGGCGCGACGACACAAGTCTGGCAGATCGACATCCATGACGAGCGTAACCGCCTGGTATGTACCAGCCGGTTAACCATGGCGGTGTTGAGACAAAAACGGCCAGATTAGCCTTGTGTATCTTATGTGACACATTTCGTGTAAAGAAAAGCCCTCGCTTTGAGTGAGTATTGGCTTTTCCCCGGCCTTTTACTGTATCAGTCCGCCGACATTTTATTTTTTCGGAACTGTTAATAAATGACAAATACCTCTGTAGTACCCGCTTTTGCTGACCTCGGGCTGGCGCCTGCCGTTCTTCAAGCTCTGACCGACGCCGGTTATGAGCAGCCTTCTGCTATTCAGGCCGCCGCCATTCCGACGCTGCTGACCGGGCGCGACGTACTGGGTCTGGCCCAGACCGGTACCGGCAAAACGGCTGCTTTTGCTCTGCCGATGCTGAGCCGCATTACCGGCGGTAACGCCTATCCGCAGGTGCTGGTACTGGCCCCGACTCGGGAGCTGGCCATTCAGGTGGCTGAGTCCTTTGAAAACTACGCCAAATATCAGAAAGACATTCGTATCATGTCCATCTACGGTGGTCAGGCCTACGACAGCCAGATCCGTGCTCTCAAGCGCGGTGTTGATATCGTAGTGGGTACTCCCGGCCGGGTCATGGACCACATGCGCCGTGGCACCCTCAAGCTGGACAACCTGCAGGCGCTGGTGCTGGATGAAGCCGACGAAATGCTGCGCATGGGCTTTATCGACGACGTGGAATGGATTCTGGAGCACACTCCGGACACCCGTCAGATCGCGCTGTTCTCTGCCACCATGCCGCCGGCCATTCAGCGTGTTGCTCAGAAATACCTGAAGAATCCGCAGGAAGTGCGCATTGCCAACAAAACCCGCACCAACGCCAGCATTCGCCAGCGTTACTGGTTTGTGCGTGGCATGCCCAAGCAGGAAGCCCTGTGCCGTCTGGTAGAAACTGAAAACATGGACGCCTGTCTGGTGTTTGTGCGCACCCGCAAAGATGCGGAAGATGTGGCTGAAATGATGACCCGTGAAGGCCATGCCTGTGAAGCTCTGCACGGTGATATTCCGCAGAAACTGCGGGAAAAAGTGGTAGATCGTCTGAAAAACGGCCGTTTGAACGTGCTGGTTGCCACCGATGTGGTAGCCCGTGGTCTGGACGTGGAGCGCATCAGTCATGTTATCAACTACGACATGCCCCATGATAACGAGTCTTACGTGCACCGCATTGGCCGTACCGGTCGTGCCGGCCGCGAAGGTGACGCCATCCTGTTTGTGACCGGCCGTGAAAAGCGCAGCCTGTACAATCTGGAACGTCATACTCGCCAGCCCATTGAAGAAATGAGCATGCCCAGCGCTGATGATATCAACAAGATTCGTGCCGAGCGCTTCAAGGCCCGTATTCGTACCAGCGTAGAGGCTGACGAAAAAGCCCTGGCACCTTTCGTGGAAATGGTCACTGAGCTGCAGGCCGATGGCATGGACACTGCCGCCCTGGCCGCCGGTCTGGCCCGTCTGCTGCAGGGTGACCGTCCGCTGTTTGTGGAAGACAAGCCGATGTCGGCCCGTCGCCCGGATGTGCGTGAAGCCCGTGAGCCCCGTGGCCGTGGTGACCGCCCCGAGCGTGGCGAGCGCCCGCGCCGTGGTGGCAAGGACGAGGTGTCTGGTGTGACCATGGAAACCTTCCGCGTTGACGTGGGTCGGGTACATGGCGTCAAGCCGGGCCATCTGGTGGGTGCCATTGCCAACGAGGCCGATCTGGAATCCCGCTTTATCGGCCAGATCCAGATCCATGACGACTTCTCTACCGTGGATCTGCCGGAAGGCATTCCTTCCGAGCTGCAGCAGGTACTGCAGAAAGTACGGGTTTGTCAGCGTCCGCTGAACCTGGCCAAGTACGAAGGTGGCCCGCTGCCCCGTCGCCAGTTCCGTGGCAAGGATGAGCGTGGTGGTGAGCGCGGCAAGTTCCGCCCCCGTCGCAACGAAAAGCGTCTGAACGGCTAATCCCGTTTCACGCTGAATAAAAAAGCCCGCCGGCAAATACCGGCGGGCTTTTTTTGTTGCATGCCCGGTGTTAACCGAATGGGCCGATGCCTCATTGACGCACCATATGACCAGAACTGTCCCACAGGTTTCTCTTTTCAGCATGTCTTTGGCTGTGACTGCCGCCTGCGACCGTTTCCTTCGCAACCACTCCCTATATTGGCGCTTCATCACAGTGGCAGGAGTTCTATTATGCGCAAGGTTTCTCTTTTCAGTCTGGCAGGACTGCTGTGGCTGACCCTGGCCCCAGCTCAGGCTCATGACAACTGGCATTACGACCAGGATCGTGAATATCGTGATAATTACCGTGAGCGGCTGCCCGTCACCAGCGTGGCCGAAGCCAAACATCTGCGGGATGACAGCCGCATAATTCTGTCCGGGCATATCGTACGCCGGCTCGATGACGACGAGTTTCTGTTCAGTGACGGCACCGGCACCATCAAAATAGAAATGGATGACGACGACTGGCGTAAACTGCGCCGCCACCGCCGGGGCAGAATTCTGATCTGGGCCGAAGTCGACAGGGACGACGGTCGCAATGAGCTGGAGGTGGAGCGGGTACGCCCGGCTTATCGGTAACGGTATGCTCGAAATCAGGGGAACATAAGAGTAAGATACCGGCCCCGGCTGCCATCAGGTGGCGGCCTGCTGACCTGACATCAGACGAGAACCTTATGTTTGTACCCGAATTACTTTCTCCCGCCGGCTCGCTCAAGAACATGCGCTATGCCTTTGCCTATGGTGCCGATGCCGTATATGCGGGCCAGCCCCGCTACTCCCTGCGGGTGCGCAACAACGAATTCAACCACGAAAACCTGCAGATAGGCATTAACGAAGCCCATGCGCTGGGCAAAAAGTTCTATGTGGTGGTCAATATTCAGCCTCACAACGCCAAGCTGAAAACCTTTCTGCGCGACATGAAACCCGTGGTCGACATGGGCCCCGATGCGCTGATCATGTCCGATCCGGGTCTTATCATGCTGGTGCGTGAGCATTTTCCCGACATGCCCATTCACCTGTCGGTGCAGGCCAACGCCGTTAACTGGGCCTCGGTCAAGTTCTGGCAGGATTACGGCATTGAGCGGGTGATTTTGTCCCGGGAGCTGTCGCTGGAAGAGATTGAAGAAATTCGCAGCCACTGTCCCACCATAGAGCTGGAAGTGTTTGTGCACGGCGCTTTGTGTATGGCCTATTCCGGACGCTGCCTGCTGTCGGGCTATATCAACAAGCGCGATCCCAACCAGGGTACCTGCACCAACGCCTGCCGCTGGGAATATAAAGTGCACGAGGCCAAGGAAGACGACGCCGGCCAGATAGTGCACAAGCAGGAGCCGATCCTGGTGCAGCCGGTAGAAAGCGACATCAGCCCCACTCTGGGTGCCGGCAAGCCCCATGACGAGCCGGTGCTGCTGGAAGAAGGCAACCGTCCGGGCGAGTATATGGCCGCCTATGAAGACGAGCACGGCACCTACATCATGAACTCCAAGGATCTGCGCGCGGTGCAGTATGTGGAGCGCCTGACCAGTATGGGTGTGCATTCACTGAAAATTGAAGGCCGTACCAAGTCCTTCTATTACGTGGCCCGCACCGCTCAGGTGTACCGCAAGGCCATTGACGATGCGGTGGCCGGCAAGCCCTTTGATACCACTCTGATGAGCACCCTGGAAAACCTGGCGCATCGCGGCTATACCGAAGGCTTTTTGAAGCGTCATGCTCACGGCGACTACCAGAACTACGACTACGGCTACTCTGTGTCCACCAGCCAGCAGTTTGTGGGCGAGATCACCAAGCGCGACGGCGACTGGGTAGAAGTGGAAGTGAAAAACAAGTTCCTGGTGGGCAACAGCCTGGAGCTGATGACGCCCAAGGGCAACATCACCTTTACCCTGGAGCAAATGAAAAACCGCAAGGGCGAGCAGGTGGACGTGGCTCCGGGTAACGGCCATGTCATGTATATTCCCATCGACGCCGACATTGATGTGACCTACGGCATTCTGATGCGCAACCTGGGTGAACAGCAGGACACCCGCAACCCTCATGTGAAGCAGGCTGATGGCGCTGTTAATTAAGGACAACTGCATCAACTGCGACATGTGCGAGCCGGAGTGCCCGAACGGTGCCATTTATTACGGTCCGGAGATCTACGAGATAGACCCGGACCTGTGCACCGAGTGTGTGGGCCATTACGACAAGCCCACCTGCATCAGTGTTTGTCCCATCGACTGCATTATTAACGATCCGGAACATCAGGAAACCGAAGAGCAGCTCTGGGACAAATTTGTGGTGCTGCATCATCAGGCATAGTGGTCGCGTCTTTATACTCCCGGCACAGACCAGGCCAAGGTGCTGCCTGTGCCCTTGTTACTGCTCGCAGACGGTTTAACAGCCATTCATATTAATCCTTGCCTGCCATGGGCACGCTGGTATAATTCGCGCTCGAATTTTGTTCTTTAACATCAAGTGGGTCTTCTCATATGCATCCGATGCTGAATATTGCGGTACGCGCTGCGCGTAACGCCGGTCAGGTTATCGTCAAGGGTTTTGCCAATCCGGACAATCTGGAAACTCGTCAAAAAGGCCAGAATGATTTCGTTACCAATGTCGATCTTGACGCGGAAAGTGCCGTAATAAACACCATTCGCAAGTCTTATCCCGAGCACACCATTATTGGTGAAGAATGTGGTGAGCTGACGGGCAGCAACCCGGATTATCAGTGGATTATCGACCCCCTTGATGGCACCACCAACTTCATGAAAGGCATCCCTCACTTTGCCGTTTCCATCGCTTTGCGCGTAAAAGGCCGCACCGAGCAGGCGGTTGTATACGATCCCATCCGTGATGAACTCTTTACCGCCAGCCGCGGCTCCGGCGCTCAGCTTAACGGCTACCGCATTCGCACCGGCAAGGCCAAAGATCTGACCAATACCGTGCTGGCCACCGGTTTTCCGTTCAAACAAAAGCACCAGACTGATGCCTATCTGGCCATGTTCAAGGGCATGTTCCTGCAGTGTGCCGACATTCGCCGTGCCGGTGCCGCCAGCCTGGATCTGGTTTATGTAGCCGCCGGCCGGGTAGACGGTTACTGGGAGCTGGGCCTCAAGCCCTGGGACACCGCCGCCGGCAGTCTGATCGCCCGGGAAGCCGGTGCCATCGTGACCGACTTTGTAGGTGGCCACAATTTTGATCGCAGCGGCAACGTGGTCTGTGCCAATCCCAAGGTACTGAAAAGCATGCTGTCCACCATTCGCGAGCATCTGCCCGAATCCCTGGCCAACTAAGTCCGGTCTGCAGCAGATATTCAAGGCCCCGCCAGCGAGCGGGGCTTTTTTATGGCTGGAGCTCAGGGACTGAGCGCGGAATCTGTATGTTGCAGGCCCACGTTTGGGGGGCAAAAAGAGGTGTCTGGCGGCGGGCTGTAGCCGAGTCCGATTAACGGCTTTCTTCCCCCCCCATGGCGTCAATCAGCTCGGGAATAAAACGGGACAGTTCGCCGGTGACCAGGGCAAAGTCGGCGTCAAAGCGGGCAGCGGCATCTTCGCTGGTTACGTCATCGTTCTGCTCGCGCAGCTCTTCGGAAAACTTGAGCCGCTTGATGCTCATGTCATCGCCGATAATAAAGCTGATGGCCTCGCTCCAGTTCAGCGCCAGTTTGGTGACCAGTTTGTCGGCGTCGAGGTGGGCTTTCATTTCATCGCTCAGCAAATCCTGCTGCTTGGCGCGAATAATACCACCGTGCTCCAGTGCCGAGCGCAGTTCGGCTTCATCTTCCAGCGCAAAGCCGGCGGGAGCGGCACCTTCTTTAAGCCAGTCGGTCAGGGTCAGCTCCGGAGGCGTGGTCATGGCCAGAGGCACCACCGGCAGGCTGCCGATACACTTGCGCAGCAGCGCCAGCAGATCTTCGGCACGCTTGGCGGAGCTGGCATCTACGGCAATAAAGCCGTCATCAGGGTTAATCCAGGCCCAGGTTTGCTGAAAGCGGCTGAAGGCGCGGGGCAGCAGGCTGACAATCACTTCTTCCTTGATGGCATCTTTTTCTTTTTTCTTCAGGGCCCGGCCCTGTTCCGCTTCCAGAGACTCCACTTTTTCAGCGACTTCATCATTGACCACAGAGCCCGGCAGCATTTTTTCTTCTTTTTTAGCACAGAGCAAAATCTGATTGCCGGCGCTGTGGGTCAGGGCCTGGCCCTGCTTGCCCAGCGGGGAAATCCAGCCAAACTTGGCTTGTTCCTGGCTGCCGCAAGGGCTGAAAGTCATGCTCTCCAGCTGGGTTTCCAGCTCCTCGAGGCTGAGTTCAAAGGGGCGGGTAAAACGGTAAACTTGCAGATTCTTAAACCACATGGCGTCCTCGGTCATGAGCCGAAAAACAGGCATTGTACTGTAATCCGACTTTGTGATCAGTGGTTCATTACCGAATGATAAATGCGGACCCTGCTCACAGAGGTGAACAAATTCGCGCGCCGGCCGGCTGCGACTCCATACAATGACGTTATCAGCGGGGGCGGAGGAAAGGGAATGATACGACAGGCCAGGCCGGAAGATACTGATGCCATCCTGGATGTCTGGTTGCTGGCATCCTTGCAGGCTCACGATTTTGTGCCTGCCGCCTACTGGTGGCAGCAGCAGGAACAGATGCGGGCCCGCTATCTGCCCTCGGCAGAAGTGTGGGTGTGCGAGCGGGAAGGGCATATACAGGGGTTTATTGCGCTGGCAGATAATTATCTGGCGGCGCTGTTTGTTCGTCCGGACTGCCAGCAAAAAGGCATTGGCCGGGCCCTGATGGCCACCGCCAAACGCCGTCGCAAGCAGCTGATCTTAAACGTATATTGTGAAAACGATATCGCAGTGAACTTCTATCGTCAGCACGGTTTTACCGTTACTGATGAAAGCACGGATCCGGGCACAGGCCAGCCACAGCTGTGCATGGGCTTTAATACCGCCTTATAAATGAAACCTTTGCGTCATGGTTTCATAAAAATGTCATACTTGCTTCCAATAATGGGTTCCATCCAAAAGACCCATCTCAAGAGGCAAGGGAAAATGACACGGAAAATACTGGTGGTTGAGGATGAAGCACCCATTCGTGAAATGTTGTGTTTCGTGCTTGAAGAAAAAGGATTTGCAACGCAGGAAGCCGAAGACTACAACCAGGCTCTGGAGCTGATTAAAGAGCCTTATCCTGAGCTTATTCTGCTCGACTGGATGCTGCCCGGTGGCAGTGGTATTCAGCTTATCAAACATCTGAAGCAAGACGAGCTGACCCGTCAGATCCCGGTGATCATGCTGACCGCCCGGGCTGAAGAAGAAGACAAAATCAAGGGCCTGGATGTGGGTGCCGATGATTACATTACCAAGCCGTTTTCACCCAAAGAACTCACTTCCCGCCTGAAGGCAGTATTGCGCCGGGTGGCACCGACCTCGGTGGAAGATGTGATTGAAGTGCAGGGACTGCGGCTGGATCCGCTGAGCCATCGTGTCAGTACTGACAGCCAGCAACTTGAGATGGGGCCGACCGAATTCAAACTGTTGCACTTCTTTATGACGCATCCGGAGCGGGTTTACAGCCGCGAACAACTGCTCAATAACGTCTGGGGCACCAATGTATTTGTGGAAGACCGTACCGTGGATGTGCATATTCGCCGGCTGCGCAAGGCCATTTCTGCCGGTGGCCATGACCAGCTGATTCAGACGGTACGGGGTGCCGGCTACCGTTTTTCCGTTCGCCTCTGAGGCTTTATGCAGCAACAAACATCCGGCCAAAGCCGCTGGTGGCGCTGGGCGCTGTTTTATTCCGTGCTGGGCTTTGCCGGCTTGCTGGCGGGCAACCTGGCGGCCGGTCTGCTGGCTGGCACCATCATACAGCTGTTTTTGCACTACCGTTCCCAGCGTCGCTTATCGATATGGCTGTGGCAGGATCGTAGCCTGACCCCACCGGAAGGAAAGGGCAGCTGGGAAGGAATCTTTAACGGTATTTACCGGTTACAGCAGCGCCAGCGAGCCCGGCGGCGTGAGCTGGCACGACTGGTGCGCCGGTTTCGGGAAGGTGCCGAGGCCCTGCCCGATGCTGCCGTGGTGATTCGCCGCGATGGCAGTATTATCTGGTGTAACAAGCTGGCTCAGCAGCTGCTGGGATTTCGCTGGCCCGACGATGCCGGCCAGCATATCGGCAACCTGATTCGCATGCCGGTATTTATTGCTTACCTGAAGCGGGCAGACTTTCGTGAGCCGCTGGAAATGCCTTCTCCCCTCAGTGAAGAGCGGCTGCTGGAATGCCGCATCATGCCTTATACCGATGATCAGGCGCTGCTGGTGGTGCGGGACGTGACCCGGTTGCGCAGTCTGGAGCAGGTGCGCAAGTCCTTTGTAGCCAACGTGTCCCATGAGTTGCGCACGCCGCTGACGGTATTAAAAGGCTACCTGGAAATGCTGGAAGAGCTGCCTTCTGCGCAGCGCTGGCAGAAAACACAAGGGGTGTTACTGGAGCAGACCCAGCGCATGGACGCCCTGGTCAATCAGCTGATGACCCTGACCCGCTATGAAGCTGCCACTCAGCCCGACTTCAGCAAGGTAGTGGATATGCCGGCCATGCTGCATATGCTGGAGCAGGAAGCCGTGGCCCTGAGCGGCGAGCGACAACATACCTTCAGCTTTGATGTCGAACCCGGTCTCAAGGTGCGAGGTGAGCCGGAGCAGTTGCGCAGCGCCGTCTCCAATCTGGTGTATAACGCCGTGCGTCACACACCGGCAGGCAGCCATATTGTGGTGGAATGGAAGCGGGCAGGAGAGGCCGGCCGTTTTGCCGTGACCGACAACGGCGAGGGCATAGCCCCGGAGCACATTGCCCGCCTGACCGAGCGTTTCTACCGGGTTGACAAGGCCCGCAGTCGTCAGACCGGCGGCTCCGGGCTCGGGCTTGCCATCGTGAAACATGCACTCAGCCACCATGACAGCCATCTTGAAATCAGCAGCCGCGCCGGTAAAGGCAGTTGTTTCAGCTTTGTCTTGCCTGCCCGGCTGCTGGTTACCGACAGCAGCCAGAGAGTAACTGACACCCTGTCATAAAACCGTCATCAGGGTTTCATAGCATTGTCATTGCCGGCAACCATACTGGCCGCGTCTTGAAAGACCGAACTTACTGGAGATTAAGGATGAAACTGAACAAACTGGCAACTGTACTGGGTTTAACATTCACCATGGCCGCTGCCTCAGCTGCTGCTGCCGTAGATGAATCGCTGAAGGATTATGAGAAAGTCAGTGGTGTATCCGGTAACGTGTCTTCTGTCGGCTCCGACACCCTGGCCAATATGATGACCCTGTGGGCGGAAGAATTTAAGCGCCAGTATCCTAACGTCAACGTGCAAATTCAGGCAGCCGGCTCTTCTACCGCGCCGCCGGCCCTCACCGAGGGTACCTCCCAGTTCGGCCCCATGAGCCGCGCCATGAAGAGCAATGAAATTGAAGCCTTTGAAAAGCGTCATGGTTACAAGCCCACGCCCATTCGTGTGGCCATTGATGCGCTGGCCGTGTTCGTCCACAAAGACAATCCGATTGATGGCCTGAGCCTGGATCAGGTAGATGCCATTTTCTCCAGCACCCTGGCCTGCGGCATGGCCGAGCAAATTACCCAGTGGGGTCAGGCCGGTCTGGATGGTGACTGGAGCAACCGTGATATTCAGCTTTATGGCCGCAACTCTGTGTCCGGCACCTACGGTTATTTCAAGGACGAGGCGCTGTGTAAAGGTGATTTCAAGAACAACGTAAATGAGCAGCCCGGCTCTGCGTCCGTGGTACAGTCAGTGTCTTCTTCCCTGAATGCCATCGGTTATTCCGGTCTGGGTTACAGCACGTCCAGTGTACGTGCCGTTCCTCTGGCACCGGCCGGCTCTGCTGATTATGTGGAAGCCAATGCCGATAACGCCATCAGCGGCGACTATCCGCTGTCACGCTTTCTGTATGTTTATGTGAACAAGCACCCGAACAAGCCTCTGGGACCGATGGAAGCCGAGTTCGTCAAGCTGATGCTGTCCAAACAGGGCCAGCAGATTGTTGATAAAGACGGCTATGTGCCTGTGCCCGCTGCCGTAGTAGAAGCGGATCTCAAGAAGCTGGGTCTGTAAGGTTTTACTGTTTCGTTATGGTTGTTGTTTGCGCCCCGGCTGGTCCGGGGCTTTTTTATGTTCATTAACAGGGCTTTGTTAGTCCAATAGTATAAGAAATCGGCTTAAGCGTCAGAAACTGGCTGCCAGACCACTTTTTTCTTGGCAGTAACTGTGGCTATATAGAGAAGGAAGCATGTAAGCAGTATCTACGCAGGAGCAATTATGGAAATCAGGACGATCCACAGTGGTGAAACGGGCAGTATCTGGCAGTTGTTCCACGATACCGTGCACCGGATCAGTCAGGCCGATTACAGTGAAAGTGAGCGGGCGGTCTGGGCACCTGAGGATTATGACGAGCCGCGCTGGGTCAGCCGTTTTATACGCACCCGGCCTTTGGTGGCAATGGAAGGAAAGCGGCTGCTTGGTTTTGCCGAGCTGGACGATGACGGCCGTATTGACTTGTTTTATGTGCATCATGACAGGCAGGGGGAAGGCATAGGTCGTGCCCTGATGCAGCGACTCAAGGCCGAAGCCGCATCAAGAGGGCTGAGCCGTCTGTATTGTGATGCCAGCATTAATGCCCGGCCTTTTTTTGAGGCCATGGGTTTTATTGAAGTAGAGCAGCGCCGGCTTGAGCGTCATGGCCAGCCGGTGCAGGTGCTGTTGATGGAGTACAAGGCATAACACAACAAAAAAGCCCACTGCATTGCAGTGGGCTTTTTCAGGATGATTTGGTCGGCGTGAGAGGATTTGAACCTCCGACCCCTGACACCCCATGACAGTGCGCTACCAGGCTGCGCTACACGCCGAATCGAGTGCAACTATAAAGATCTGCCTGCTTTGCTGCAAGCCCTGTTTCAGGCTTTTGTGTTCGTTTGTCGCTTTATTGTCCGTGCTGGCGGTTTTTACGGCTGTTTTTTGCTTTGCTTGCAGCCGGGCCGGCTTTTGCCATAATAGCCGCCTTCAGGAGGCGGTAATGAACGAGCAAGATGAATACTGGATGCGCCGGGCCATGGCGCTGGCAATGCGGGCCGAGCAGGAAGGAGAAGTGCCGGTAGGGGCCCTGGTGGTGCACAACGGGCACTGTGTGGGTGAGGGCTGGAACCGCTCCATCGGCCATCACGATGCCACCGCTCATGCCGAGATTATGGCGCTGCGTCAGGCTGGCGCACATTTAGGTAATTATCGCCTGCTGGAATGCACACTCTATGTGACTCTGGAGCCTTGCATCATGTGTGCCGGGGCCATGGTGCACAGCCGTATTCAGCGTCTGGTCTACGGTGCCAGTGACGCCAAAACCGGCGCGGTGGATTCAGTGCTGCAACTGCTGGCCACGCCCGGGCTGAATCATCGCATTGACTGGCAGTCGGGGGTACTGGCTGAGCCGTGTTCCGCCCAGCTGAGTGCTTTTTTCAAGCGCCGGCGGGCCGAAAAAAAAGCCGCCCGCCAGCAGACCGGCTGACGGTTATATCAGCTCAATATCTACTACCAGATCATCACTCAGGGCTTCCAGCCGGGTTTGCAGATCTTCCAGGGTCTGACCGTGAGGCAGCGTCAGGGTACTTTGTGCTTCAAACAGGGCAATGCCGGTAATGGCAGCGGGATGGCTGTCTGTTTTCAGGGTTTTGACACTGATATTCAGGCTGTTAATGATGTCGGTGACCTCGTCGATGATACCGACCCTGTCATTGGCAGTGACGGTCAGTTTTAACCGCTGGCCATGGGGGGCAGGCCCTTTCCCTTCCACCAGCTGGACCTGAAAGTCCGGCAGTGACAGCAGCGCCTGTTCCAGTGCCTCGCTGTGCTCAGCGGGCACCTGTATTTCCACAATACCGGCAAAATAGCCGGCCAGTTCGCTCATGGCGCTGCTCTGCCAGCTGCCGTGGTGCCGGCGCACCAGTGCAGCCAGCTGCCTTACCAGCCCGGTTTTATCGGGACCTATCAGGGTGGCGACCAGGGTTTTCATACCTTCTCTCCTTGATGAATGAAACCATTTCATTGTTCAAGATACACGCCACCGGTTTTTTTTACAGGCTGGCGGCCCGCTTTTGTGCTCTGTAACAAAATTGTCATTTCATCGCCATAGAATGCGTGCAGTTGCAAAGCAAACGGAGTGACTGCATGTCAACCCAGACTCAAACCATGGCCCTGACCGGCAGCCGCAAGCGCTGGCTCAAGGACAGAGCAGCCCGTATGGGCGTGACCGCCGGCGGCATTATTGTACTGGTGGCCCTGCTGCTTATCTTTTTCTATTTGTTGTATGTGGTAAAACCGATTTTTAACGGAGCCAAGGTGACGCCGGCGGGGGAGTTTGCCCTTGCCGGAGATAAAGCACCGTTGCTGCTGGGAGTGGAGGAGCAGAACGAGCAGGCCTTTACTTTTTCGGCCCTCGGCGATATTCACTTTTATTCCCTGCGGCAAAACGGGGCGCTGTTGGCCAGCGAGTCGGTGCCCGGAAACATCACCACGGCCGCGGCCAACGATGGCAAGCCCATGGTGGCCTATGGTTTTGATAACGGTACCATACGGGTGCTGGCACCCAAATTTGATGTCAGCTATCCCGATAATGTGCGCACCATTACCCCCGGCATCACTCAGCCTTTTGGTGCAGCGCCGCTGCAGGTGGACGAACAGGGCAGGGCGCTTGAGCGGCTGAGCTTTGCGACCAATGGTGAGGATCTGCTGACTGCAGCCGTAGTGGCCGGCGGTGATATGGTGCTGACCCGCTTTGCCGGCAAGGAAAACTTTCTCACCGGTGAACTTGAGCTGACGCCGACTCAGGTCGCGATTCCCGGTTTGCCGGCCCGGGTAGATCAGATGCTGGTCACGCCAAATCTGCGTTTTATGTTTGTACGCAGTGGCAATGAAGTGTCGGTATATGATGTGCGTAACATCAATCAGGTACGGCTGCGTTCTGTCATTTCCATGAATGCACCGGGGGGGAATATCAGCACCATGATATTGCTGGCCGGCGGCAATTCCTTGCTGGTTGGCAATGATAACGGCGTTGTGTCTCAGTGGTTTGAAGTGGCCAAAGACGGTAAACGCGAGTTTACCTTCATTCGTGAGTTTGAAGCCGCAGGACCGGTAGCGCAGATAGCCAATGAAATTAACCGTAAGGGCTTTGTGACTGTCAGTACCCGGGGTGATATCGATATTTTCCATACCACGGGTGACAGTCATCTCTTCTCGGACACCCTGGCTGGTGCAAACGTCTCGTCCCTTGCCCTGTCTCCGCGTAATAATCTGCTGTTGCTGGAGCAAAATAATCGTCTGGCTTTCTTTGAGGTGGAGAATGAGCATCCGGAAGTGACCTGGAAAGCGCTGTGGACCAAAGTCTGGTATGAAGGCTATCCCGAACCCCAGTATGTATGGCAGTCCACCTCCGGCAGCAGTGATTTTGAAGCCAAACTGAGTCTGGTGCCTATTTCCTTCGGGACCCTGAAAGCGGCCTTTTATGCGCTGCTGTTTGCGGTGCCCATCGCCATTGCCGGTGCGGTTTATACCGCTTATTTCATGTCGCCCGGGTTGCGCAAGGTGGTCAAGCCGACGGTAGAAATCATGGAAGCCCTGCCCACCGTCATTCTCGGTTTTCTGGCTGGTCTCTGGCTGGCACCCTTAATTGAAACGCATCTGCCCGGTGTGGTGCTGGTGCTGGTGCTGATGCCAGCGGCCATGCTGCTGACTGCCTTTGGCTGGCGCTTTTTACCGAAGCGGCTGCGCAATGCCGTGCCCGAAGGCTGGCACAGTCTGGTGTTGCTGCCGGTGGTAGTGCTGGTGGGCTGGGCCTGTTTTGCTTTCAGTCCGGCAGTAGAAAACCTGTTGTTTGGCGGTGATGCCCGCAGTTTTCTGACCAATGAGCTGGGCGTGGGCTTTGATCAGCGCAACTCTCTGGTGGTGGGCATTGCCATGGGCTTTGCCGTTATTCCTACCATTTTCTCTATTGCTGAAGACGCCGTGTTTTCGGTGCCCCGGCATCTCACCAACGGCTCTCTGGCATTGGGCGCAACGTCATGGCAGACCCTGACCCGGGTGGTCATGCTGACCGCCAGCCCGGGAATTTTCTCGGCGGTCATGATGGGGCTGGGCCGGGCCGTAGGGGAAACCATGATAGTACTGATGGCCACCGGCAATACGCCGGTGATGGACTTAAGTATTTTTAACGGCATGCGTACCCTGGCGGCCAATATAGCGGTGGAAATGCCGGAAGCGGAAGTAAACAGCTCTCACTACCGGGTGTTGTTCCTGGCGGCCTTTGTGTTGTTTGTGTTTACCTTCCTGTTCAATACGATTGCGGAGTTCGTGCGTCAGCGGCTGCGTGACAAGTACAGCTCAATGTAAGGGGCGATACGATGAATAAATGGTTCAAATCAGGGACGCCCTGGATCTGGATGACCGGCGGTGCAGTCAGCCTCAGCCTGGTAGCAGTGCTTGGCCTGTTATTGATGATTGGCTGGCGTGGTCTTACTTACTTCTGGCCGCATACCATCTATGAATGGCAGCTGAGCACGCCGGAAGGAGAGCGCTATACCGTGATCGGTGAAATTCATGATCGTGAACAGGTGCCGGTGGCCCAGCTGCGTGGTGCCGGACTGGCACTTGAAGGGGTGACCAAAGAAAGCCTGACCCGTTATCTGGTAAAAACCGGCAACCGGGAGTTCGTGCCTCTCGATTTTCGCTGGATCCTGGAAACCGACATTATTTCCCGTAGCGAACCGGCAGACCTGGCGGTCATTGAACGTTCTCATAACGGCAATTTTTATGGTTATGTTGAACGGGTGCTGGAAAACGGCAGCAGCGTTGCAGGTGATACGCATGAGCAGCTGATATCCCGTATTGCTCGTGTAGACGAGCTGAACGAACGTATGGAAACGCTGCAAAAAGGGGATATTGGCAGCATCAACCATCAGCTTGAGCGGCTGCGGCTGAAACAGCGTGGTCTGGAACTGGACGGAGAGCTGACTGACGATGCGCTGGCCGATATCCGTGCTCAGGAAGAAACCTTGCGTGCTGACTATCGTGTACTGGAAAAAGAGCTGTTTGCCCTGCGTGAACAGGCCCGTCGCGACAGCGTGATAGTACGAGACATGCGTGGTCAGGAGGTGACCATTTCGCTTGGCGAAGTACTGGATGTGGCCTGGCCTAACAACATGAGCCTGCTGGCACAGTCCGGACACTGGTTTACTGCCATCGGCAAGTTTGTGAGCAGTGACCCGCGGGAAGCCAATACGGAAGGTGGTGTGTTTCCGGCCATTTTCGGCACTGTGTTCATGGTGATCCTGATGGCCATTATTGTTACTCCGCTGGGAGTGGTGGCCGCTATTTATCTGCATGAGTATGCCGGCAAGAACAGCCTGACCCGGGTTATTCGCATTGCGGTGATCAATCTGGCCGGGGTGCCATCCATTGTTTACGGTGTGTTTGGTCTTGGTTTTTTCGTGTATATGCTGGGTGGCTCTCTCGATAAGCTGTTTTATCCCGAAGCCCTGCCCAGCCCTACCTTTGGCTCGCCCGGTGTGCTCTGGTCGGCGCTGACTCTGGCCATTCTGACCCTGCCGGTGGTGATTGTCTCTACCGAAGAGGGGTTGTCACGCATACCCACCTCGGTACGGCAGGGCTCGCTGGCGCTGGGGGCGACCAAGGCAGAAACCCTCTGGCGCATCATTATTCCCATGGCCAGCCCGGCCATCATGACCGGCCTTATTCTGGCCATTGCACGGGCGGCGGGGGAAGTAGCCCCACTGATGCTGGTGGGAGTGGTTAAGCTGGCACCCAATCTGCCGGTGGACGGCAACTTTCCCTATCTGCATCTGGATCGCAAATTCATGCATCTGGGCTTTCATATTTATGATGTGGGTTTTCAGAGCCCCAATGTTGAGGCGGCCCGCCCCCTGGTATATGCCACTTCATTCCTGCTGGTCACCGTCATTGTGGGGCTTAACCTGACCGCCATCGGTATTCGTAATCATCTGCGTGAAAAATTCCGCTCGCTGGATCAGTAATTCAGCCTGCCAACATTGAAAGAGGTACAAACCATGATTAACCTGGCGACCACTTTGGATCAGGATATTGTTACCGAGGCTCCGTCACTGCAACAGACGGCACTGGAAGTGCGCGGGCTTAATCTGTTCTACGGTGCCAAGCAGGCCTTGTTTGATGTCAACATGAATATCAGCAAAGGGCAGGTCACTGCGTTTATCGGTCCGTCCGGCTGTGGCAAGTCTACCCTGCTGCGTTGTATTAACCGCATGAACGATCTGGTGGAAACCTGCCGCATAGAAGGTGAAATTCTGCTGCATAACCAGAATATCTACGGCAAGGAAGTGGATGTGGCGGCGTTGCGCCGGCAAGTTGGCATGGTGTTTCAGCGTCCCAATCCCTTTCCTAAATCCATTTATGAAAACGTGGTTTACGGCCTTCGGCTGCAGGGCATTAATGATCGCCGCCGGCTGGATGAGGCGGTGGAGCGTTCACTGCGCGGGGCTGCCCTGTGGGATGAAGTAAAGGACCGGCTGCACGACAATGCCTTTGGCCTGTCCGGCGGTCAGCAGCAGCGTCTGGTGATTGCCCGGGCCATTGCTATCGAGCCGGAAGTACTGTTGCTCGATGAGCCCACCTCGGCGCTGGACCCCATTTCCACCCTGGTGATTGAAGAGCTGATCAACACCCTAAAATCTCAATACACTGTGGTGATTGTGACCCATAACATGCAGCAGGCGGCGCGGGTGTCGGATCAGACCGCCTTTATGTATATGGGGGAACTGATTGAGTACGCCGATACCAACACCCTGTTTACCACCCCCAGCAAGAAAAAGACCGAAGACTATATTACCGGTCGATATGGCTAAGGAGCCCGCAATGGATAAGCTGAATCTTAATAAACATATTTCAGGCCAGTTTAATACCGAGCTGGAAGGGGTGCTCAATCAGGTGCTGGTGATGGGCGGGCTGGTAGAGCAGCAGCTGACCGATGCCATTACTGCCATTCATGAGCAGAACATGACCACAGCCCGGCAGATTGTGGCCAACGATCACAAGGTTAATGCGCTGGAAGTGCAGATTGATGAAGAGTGCACCCGCATTATTGCCAAGCGCCAGCCGGCAGCCTCGGATCTTCGTCTGGTGCTGGCCATTATCAAGACCATTACCGATCTGGAGCGTATCGGTGATGTGGCCAAACGCATCGGCATGATGCTGCTCGACAATGCCAATAAAAAGCAGCCGCCGCTGGTGTCCATGGAGAACATGGGCCGGCGTACCGTGCGCATGCTGCACGAGTCGCTTGATGCCTTCGCCCGCATGGATGTGGAGGCGGCCATCGAAGTGCACAAGGAAGATGACAAGGTAGACAGAGAATACGAGTCGATTATTCGCGAGCTGATGACCTTTATGATGGAAGATCCACGTTCCATTCCTCATGTGCTTAATGTGCTCTGGTGCGCCCGCTCCCTGGAACGGGTAGGAGACAGAGTCCAGCACATCTGCGAATACATCATTTATTTCGTGAAGGGAAAAGATGTGCGCCACATCAGTGATGAAGATATTCACAGCATGCTGGACTGAGCAGAACGGTTTTACAACAACGCGCCTCGGCGCGTTTTTTTGTATGCAGACGCGACCAAAGCGCCAAACTGATCCCCGATCCTTGATGGATCCTGAATCAAAGGTTAAAATTCCAGCGCTTTGACCATATGTTTGAATTATAAGTAATAAATTTTTGGTAATAATCTTTTATTCACAAATTGTGAAGATCCTGTGACTATATAAAACAATTCGACTTTGCCTCTTTCCTCCTTCGCAGGTAAACTATCGCTCCCATGCGATTAGGGTTAGTGATCGGTCGAACACTACTGACAACTAGAATAGAAGAAGCAACTATGACGGAACGTACTCACCTCGGCACTTTGCAAGTCGCTACCGTTCTACATGATCTGGTAGTTAATGAAATCATTCCCGGTACCGGCGTTGAGCCCGCCGCGTTCTGGAGTGGCATGGAACAGATTGTTAACGATCTGGCCCCTAAAAACCGCGCTCTGCTGGAAAAGCGCGATGCACTGCAGAAGCAGATTGACGAATGGCACCATGCCAATGCTGGCAAGCCCCACGATGCCGCGGCCTACAAACAATTCCTGACCGACATCGGCTATCTGGTGCCGGAGGTGGAAGACTACAAAATTACCACCACCAACGTAGATGCTGAACTGGCGACACTGGCCGGCCCGCAGCTGGTGGTTCCGGTCAATAATGCCCGTTATTGCCTGAACGCCGCCAACGCCCGTTGGGGCAGCCTGTATGATGCTCTGTATGGCAGCGATGCCATTGCCGAGACGGATGGCGCTGAAAAAACCAAGTCACTGAACCCGCGTCGTGCCGAGAAGGTAATCGCCTGGGGTCGTAATCTGCTGGATCAGGCCGCTCCCCTGGCTGCCGGCAGCCATGCCGATGCCACTGCTTATGCCGTTGTTAACGGTCAGCTGCAGATCACGCTGGAAAACGGTGATATCACTACTCTGGCCGATGCCGACAAGTTCGCCGGTTATAAGGGTGACACTGTTGCACCTGCTTCGGTACTGCTGCGTAACAACGGTCTGCACATTGAGCTGCAGTTCGATGCTGCCAACCCGGTTGCCAAACTCGACAAGGCCGGCATCAAGGATCTGATCGTTGAAGCGGCCCTGTCCACCATCATGGACTGCGAAGATTCCGTAGCGGCGGTGGATGCCGAAGACAAAGTCGGCGTATACCGCAACTGGCTGGGCCTGATGAAAGGCACCCTGACCCAGAAAATTCAGAAGGGCGATAAAGAAATCATTCGTGCCCTGAATCCGGATCGCGAATATCTGAATCCGCAGGGTGAAGCCTTTACTCTGCACGGCCGCAGCCTGCTGTTTGTCCGTAACGTGGGTCACCTGATGACCAACGAAGCCGTTCTGGACAAAGACGGTAACGAAGTTCCGGAAGGCATCATCGACGGTCTGGTAACCTGTCTGATCGCCATTCACGACCTCAAGGGCAACGGCCAGTTCCGTAATTCCCGTACCGGCAGTGTATATATCGTTAAGCCCAAGATGCACGGTCCTGAAGAAGTGGCCTTTGCTGTTGAACTGTTCGGCCGCATCGAAAAAGTACTGGGTCTGGCGGAGAGCACGCTGAAAGTCGGTATCATGGATGAAGAGCGTCGTACCAGCGCCAACCTGAAGTCTGCTATTTATGAAGCCCGTGACCGTGTTGTATTTATCAACACCGGTTTCCTGGATCGTACCGGCGATGAAATCCACACCAGCATGGAAGCCGGCGCCGTAGTACGCAAGGGCAACATGCGTAAACAGGCGTGGATCAATGCTTACGAAAACAACAACGTAGACGTGGGTCTGGCTGCCGGTCTGCAGGGCAAAGCCCAGATCGGTAAAGGCATGTGGGCGATTCCCGATAACATGGCCACCATGCTGGAAACCAAAATCGTTCACCCGCTGGCCGGTGCCAACACTGCATGGGTTCCGTCTCCGACTGCCGCCGTGCTGCATGCCACTCACTACCATCAGGTAAATGTGAAAGAGCGTCAGGACGAGCTGAAGTCGCGCAAGCCTGCCAAGCTGGATGATCTGCTGACCATTCCGCTGCTGACCAAGGCTGATCGTGATGCCCTGACTGCAGATGAGATCAAGAATGAGCTGGACAACAACGCTCAGGGTATCCTGGGTTACGTGGTTCGCTGGATCGACCAGGGTGTTGGCTGCTCCAAGGTGCCCGACATCAACAACGTGGGCCTGATGGAAGACCGCGCTACCCTGCGTATTTCTGCTCAGCACATTGCCAACTGGCTGCGCCACGGCATTCTGACTGAAGAGCAGGTCATGGAGTCCATGAAGCGCATGGCCGCCATCGTAGACGAGCAGAACGCCGGTGATCCTTTGTATCGCAACATGGCTCCCGACTTTGACGGCATTGCCTTCCAGGCAGCCTGTGCTCTGGTGTTCGAGGGTACCACTCAGCCCAGCGGTTACACTGAACCGCTGCTGCACGCCTACCGTCGCAAGCTGAAAGCTCAGGGTTAAGCCCGGCTTTTGCTTAACGAAAAACCCCCGGCCTCAGGCCGGGGGTTTTTGTTTGTGGGCGGTGTCGCCTGTATGTACAGAAAAAGTCGGCCAAACGGCCGGCTTCCCGACACGTTTCGAGTACCTCCCTGTAGCGTCCGGCCAATGCCATCCTGGTCGTGAACCTGCTCCTTTTGCCCTCCTTTCAGCATTCATTCCGGTGAAGAGACAAGAACAGTGATCTGTCGCGGGTTTTGAATGAATGAGGCTTGTTCAGCTCCGCGGCTTGCTGCCAATCTGAGCAATATTCATTTTTTATTCAGAGTGTTGCCATCATGATAAGACGTCTGGTTATCTCGCTGTCGTCGCTTATTTTCAGTGTATTTCTGCTGATGGGGGGGAATACCTTTGTGATGACCCTGCTGGGCGTTAACCTGGGGCTCAGGCAGGTGGAGCCGACGCTTATCGGCAGCATTATGGTGTGCTATTCGGTGGGCTTTGTGCTGGGTTCACTGTATGGCCCCAGAATGATCAAGCGGGTAGGGCATATTCGTGCCTTTGCGGTGTTCAGTGCTGTGTTGGCCAGCTCTACTCTGATTTTTCCGCTTACCGACAGCATTATTATCTGGGCGCTGCTGCGTGCGCTGAGCGGCATTGCCGTGGCCGGCAGTTTTGTGGTGATTGAAAGCTGGTTCAGTGCCGTGGCTACCAGTGATAACCGGGCTACCCTGTTTTTCGCTTACCAAATTTGTGCTTACATGGCGGCCACCGCCGGTCAGCTGCTGATTGGCTTTATCGATCCCGCCGCCTTTGTGCCTTTTACGCTCGGGGCCATTTTGCTGACCGCCGCTCTGGTGCCACTGTCACTGACGCGCATGGAAGCACCTACGGTAGAGCACAGTGAGCGTATCAGTTTGAAGGCCATAGTGCGCAGTGCGCCGGTAGGCCTGCTGGCGGCCCTGTGCAGTGGTGTGCTGATCAGCAGTTTTTATGCCATGGCACCGGTTTATGCCATTCAGGTGGGGCTGCCGGTGGATCAGTTGTCTTATTTTATGGCTGCGTCCATTTTTACTTTTATTCTGTTTGCCTGGCCTTTGGGGCGCTTGTGTGACCGGCTGGATCGCGGCCGCATCATGCTGGCCATCAATCTGGTGATAGCCCTGAGTGCGGCCGGCGTGATTATTGCCGGTGGTTATCATCTGGGCATTCTGATTGGTTTCTCAGCTCTCTATATGGGGATGGTGGCTTCCATCTACCCGGTGGCGGTGGCCATTACCAATGACCGTATGGAAGCTGAGCATATTGTGGCTGCCAGCACCACCCTGCTGCTGAGTTATGGGCTTGGCAGCTCCCTGGGGCCGCTGTTCAGCTCCGCCATGATGAGCTGGCTCGGCCCTCAGGGGCTTTATATCGGTTGTGCCGGTGTGGCGCTGTTGCTGGGTACTTACACCTGGTGGTGGCAGCGGCGTACTCCTGAATTACCGGTGGAAGAGCAAGCGGCTTATATTGCTACGCCGGTAGACACTGCCGGGGTGATCACCGAGCTGGATCCCCGGAATGAAGAATTTGTGGACTTGCCCATGGAGGAGGTGTTTCCGGATCTGGAAGAGGAAGCCATTGCCGAGGCCAGTGCTGGTCAGATGGAGCTGGAGCTGACTGTACCTGAGGCCGAAAAAGCGGAGCAGATACCGGCCTGATGCGCACGGGTTGGCCTTTCATGCAGAAATGGGGTAGTGTCATTAAACCGTCACTGACCGGCGGTATTCTGAGTCTGGTTTCAATCAGCGAGGACAAGTCCATGGATAGTGTGCCGCTTATGAAGGCTGTCTCGACCCCGCCCGCCTGTATTTGGTCGGCGGATGACTGTTACCCTGCCAGAGTGCTGCACTGGTTGCAGCAACAAGCCGGACAGGCAGAGGTTATTCCGATTGTTACCGAGCCTGAGCCTGATCTGGAAGTTGTGTGAATTTTGTTCCCCCGGCCAGCCACTGGCCGGGGTTTTTCCTTTTTCGGGCCTGTATCACTGCCTTCACCATTCCCCTTGCTTTCAATCCTCGTTAGACTTGGCATTGTTTTAAATACTGAGCCTTGAGCCAAGCAGGAAGCAAACAGCCATGATTCGACTCGCCATTAATGGTTACGGCCGTATCGGCCGCAGTGTGTTGCGCGCTTTTTATGAGCGTGGACTTGATCAACACATGAAAATTGTGGCCATTAACGAGCTGGCTGAACCTGAAGCCATGGCGCATCTTACCCGTTATGACTCCAGCCATGGTCGTTTTGGTCAGGAAGTAACGCTGGATGGTCACCATCTGCGTATTGGTGACGATCTTATTCGCTTGTGTCACGAGCCAGAAGCAAACAAGTTGCCCTGGAGCGAGCTTGGCGTAGATCTGGTGCTCGATTGCACCGGTGTGCTGTCAAGCCGTGCTGATGCCGGCCTGCACATGGCCGCGGGAGCGGGGCGGGTGTTGTTTTCCCACCCGGCCGACAGCGATGTGGATGCCACCATAGTGTATGGGGTTAACCATCAGCAGCTGACCGGTGATGAAACCATTGTTTCCAACGCGTCATGCACTACCAACTGCGTGGTACCGGTGATCGAGACCCTGCATCGAGTATTTACCATCAAGTGTGGCAATATCACCACCATTCATTCCGCCATGAACGATCAGCAGGTGATTGACGCTTATCACAGCGATCTGCGCCGGACCCGTGCAGCGAGTCAGTCCATTATTCCGGTAGATACCAAGCTGGCTAAAGGGGTTGAGCGCATTTTGCCACATTTTGCCGGCAAGTTTGAGGCTATCTCCGTGCGTGTTCCTACCATTAACGTGACCGCCATGGATCTGAGTATTATTGTGGAAAAGCATGCGTCAGTAGCAGAGGTGAACCGGGTACTGAAAGACGCCGCCGCCGGACCACTGCGAGGTATTCTTGATTACACCGAAGCGCCGCTGGTGTCGGTAGACTTTAATCACGATCCCCATTCTTCCATTATTGACGGCACCCAGACGCGGGTCAGTGATGCCAACCTGATTAAAATGCTGATGTGGTGTGATAACGAATGGGGCTTTGCCAACCGCATGCTGGACACCAGTCTGGCCTGGCTGGCCGCGGGAAAATAAATCCATAACACAACCGTACTGCCAATTTAGAGGACGTAATATGTCTGTCATCAAAATGAATGAACTCAGCCTGTCCGGCAAGCGGGTACTGATCCGTGCTGACCTGAACGTGCCGGTAAAAAACGGCAAAGTCGGCTCAGATGCCCGTATTCTCGCTTCTCTTCCCACGATTGAAGCAGCCCTGGCCAAGGGCGCCAAGGTGATGGTGACGTCGCATCTGGGACGCCCCACTGAAGGTGAGTTTGCCGACGAGTTCTCTCTGCAACCGGTGGTGGACTATCTGGCTGGCAAACTGTCTGTGCCGGTGCGTCTGGCCAGTGATTACCTGAATGGCCTCGATATTGCTGAGGGCGAGCTGGTGGTACTGGAAAATGTGCGCTTTAACAAAGGCGAGAAAAAAGACGATGAGACCCTGTCGCGCCAGTATGCTGCGCTCTGTGATGTCTTTGTGATGGATGCGTTTGGAACAGCACATCGTGCCCAGGCTTCTACTCATGGTGTTGCCAAATACGCCCCCGTGGCCTGTGCCGGTCCGCTGCTGTCTGCCGAGCTGGAGGCCCTGGCCAAGGCCATGGATAAGCCCGCCCGGCCCATGGTGGCCATAGTAGGCGGCTCCAAGGTATCTACCAAACTGACCGTACTGGAGTCATTGTCCAAGGTGGCCGATCAGCTGGTAGTGGGAGGCGGTATTGCCAATACCTTTATTGCGGCGGCCGGCCATGATGTGGGTAAATCACTCTATGAGCCCGACTTGCTCGATACCGCCAGAAAGCTGGCAGCCGAATGTGCCATTCCTCTGGCCACTGATGTTGTGGTGGGCACCGAGTTTTCCGAGCAGGCCGATGCTGCTGTCAAGCCGGTTAACGAAGTGGAAGCCGACGATATGATTTTTGATCTTGGCCCCGACTCTGCCGACGCCCTGGCCAGGATCCTGAAAGAAGCCAAAACCATTCTGTGGAACGGCCCGGTGGGTGTGTTTGAGTTTGATCAGTTTGCTCACGGCACCGAAGTCGTGGCCAACGCCATTGCCGAGAGCGATGCCTTTTCCATTGCCGGTGGCGGCGATACTCTGGCGGCCATCGACAAGTTTGGGATCAAGGACAAGGTATCTTACATTTCCACCGGTGGCGGTGCTTTTCTTGAGTTTGTAGAAGGCAAGACTCTGCCGGCGGTGGCTATTCTGGAGCAACGTGCTCAGGGCTAACTCTTATTTACTACTGCGGCTGGTTACTCCGGCCGTAAGCAAGCTTACAGGAGCAAGATAATGTCTCAGAAGATTTCCGATGTGGTCAAGCCGGGTGTAGTCAGCGGCGATGACATGCAGAAGATTTTTGAAATCGCCAAGGCCGGTAAATTTGCCCTGCCGGCGGTTAACGTTGTGGGTACCGATTCGGTTAACGCTGTCATTGAAGCTGCAGCCAAGGTTCAATCACCGGTGATTGTGCAGTTCTCCAATGGCGGTGCCGCCTACTTCGCCGGTAAGGGGCTTAAGATGGAAGGCCATCAGGCTGCCATTCTGGGTGCCATTTCCGGTGCCCGTCATGTGCATGCGGTCGCTGAAGCCTATGGTGTGCCGGTGATACTGCACACTGACCACGCCGCCAAAAAACTGCTGCCCTGGATTGACGGCCTGCTTGACGCCGGCGAAAAACACTTTGCCGAAACCGGCAAGCCGCTGTTCAGCTCTCATATGATTGATCTCTCTGAAGAGAGCCTGGAAGAAAATATCGAGATCTGTGCTCAGTACCTGGCGCGTATGAGCAAGATTGGCATGACCCTGGAAATTGAGCTGGGCTGCACCGGTGGTGAAGAAGACGGCGTTGATAATACCGGCATGGACAGCTCTTTGCTGTACACCCAGCCGGAAGACGTGGCTTATGCCTATGAGAAGCTGAGTGCCATCAGTGACAAGTTCACCATTGCCGCGTCTTTTGGCAACGTGCACGGTGTGTACAAGCCCGGTAACGTCAAGCTGACCCCGAAAATTCTGGATAACTCCCAGAAGTTCGTCTCGGAAAAGTTTGGCCTGGCACCCAAGTCTCTGAACTTCGTGTTCCATGGCGGCTCCGGCTCTTCTGCGGAAGAGATTAAGGAATCCATCGAGTACGGTGTGATCAAGATGAACATCGACACCGATACTCAGTGGGCCACCTGGGCCGGCGTGATGAATTACTACAAGGAAAAGGAAGCCTATTTGCAGGGGCAGATAGGCAATCCGGACGGCGACGACAAGCCCAACAAAAAGTATTACGACCCCCGTGTCTGGCTGCGTGAAGGTCAGCTCAGCATGATCGCCCGCCTTGAGCAGGCGTTCCGTGAGCTGAATGCCGTTAACGTGCTGTAAGGCTTTACCTGCAAAAAAATACCGGCCATCTGGCCGGTATTTTTTTCGGTGTGTGGGCTGGCTTTTCATATTCCGGCCCTGAGCCGGAATTCAGAATGCCGGATCAAGACCCGGCATGACGGGCGTTTACCCTTCCAGCTCGCCGCAAAAACGGTAGCCTTCGCCGTGAATAGTGGCGATGATTTCAGGAGTGTCGGGCACCGACTCAAAATGCTTGCGAATGCGGCGAATGGTGACGTCCACGGTGCGATCGTGAGGCTTGAGCTCACGGCCGGTCATTTTCTTCAGCAGCTCGGCACGGCTCTGGATCTGGCCCGGATGCTCACAGAAATGCACCATGGCACGAAATTCACTGCGCGGCAGCTTGAACACTTCACCGTTGGGGCTGAGTAATGCACGGCTGTTGATGTCCAGAGTCCAGCCGTTGAAGCGATAGGCTTCTACCTGCTTGTCATCTTCCTGAGCATCGGGAGCCTGCATGGTACGACCCAGCAGATTACGGGCACGAATGGTCAGCTCGCGAGGGTTAAAGGGCTTGGTAATGTAGTCGTCGGCGCCGATTTCAAGGCCCAGGATCTTGTCGACTTCGTTATCACGACCAGTGAGGAACATCAGCGCCAGATTGTGTTGCTCGCGAAGCTCACGGGCCAGCAGCAGACCGTTCTTGCCGGGCAGGTTGATGTCCATAATGACCAGGTTCACCTTATGGCTGGACAGGGCTTTGTACATCTCTTCGCCATCGGTGGCTTCCAGTACAGCGTAGCCTTCTGCCTCAAAAATGCCTTTAAGGGTATTGCGGGTGACCAGTTCGTCTTCAACGATAAGAATGTGTGGAGTCTGCATGAGCTTACCTGTTCTCTGAATGTAAAAATACTGTCATCGGCACTGTGATAGCAGCGAAGGCTGAGTTGTCCGTTTTTTGTGTAACAAACTTACGATATCAAGCGAAAACGGCCCGCCTGGACCACAGTGCAGTTATTATTTTTTATATGCATCCCATGCAGTTGCTGCGTCATACCCAACAGATTAGAAAACGGGAAGAACAGAGGTCCTTTTAATAGTTTGATGTTATTTTAACAGTTAACAGGGGCATAACAACAGTTTGCGGCGGATATTGTTAAATTGTTTTATGGCCTGGTTTGATCCAGGTCAAGCATCAATTTAACAAAACTGCTGTTTTTTTAGCGAACTGTTACACTCTGCAGCCCGGGGCTCAGGTCTGAGCCTGTATTGATAACGGAGGACACATGCTCGATTTGTTGCCGGATCTGTGTGATGAACATGCAGATAAAGTAAAAGTGTTGGATCCCATCTTCCGCGATTTTGGTGCCAGTCCGCTGTTCTGGGGGCAGGCGGTCACGGTACGTTGCTATGAAGACAACTCCCGGGTCAGGGAGCTGGTTGCTCAGCCCGGGACCGGTAAGGTATTGGTCGTGGACGGTGGCGGCCTGCTGCGTTGCGCGTTGATGGGCGATATGCTGGCTGAAAAAGCGCTGGAAAATGGCTGGGAAGGCATTGTTATTCATGGTGCCATTCGCGATGCCGGCACGCTTGGGGGACTTTCTCTGGGGATCAAGGCGCTGGCGGCCTGCCCTGTCCGCTCCGAGAAGCGCGGCGAAGGTGTGGTAGACGTGCCGGTCACTTTTGCAGGTGTCACCATTCAGCCGGGTGACTACGTTTACTCCGATCTTAACGGTGTTCTGATTTCCCGCGAACCCCTGGGCCATCCACAGCTTTGATGTTTGTGTGAGGAGTGAGGAGATCACCTCACTCCTCACCATCCTTATATTTAAACCGCTGCCGCCGGCGGTAAGGAAATATATCTGCTACTCGTCCCTGCTCAATGTTGCGTTGCAACTGTCGCCAGTACTGTGCGCTGAATAACTCCATATGCTGTTCGTTAAAGGCAGCACGAATACGGGGGTTATAGAGCAGAAAGGTTTTAAACTCCTCCGGGAATACATCACTGGGTCCTACCGAGTACCAGGGCTCAGGACTGAGCTGATCCTGAAGATGGTCGGTTCTGGGAATGTCGCGAAAATGACATTCTGTCATATAGGCGATTTCATCATAGTCATAGAAAATTACCCGGCCATGACGGGTAACACCAAAGTTCTTGAACAGCATGTCACCGGGAAAGATATTGGCCGCTGCCAGCTGCTTGAGTGCATTGGCGTATTCTTCAAGCGCATCACTCAGTTGCTCTCCTTCCGCCTGATCCAGATAGAGGTTAAGAGGCGTCATGCGCCGCTCGGTATACAGATGATGAATGATTAACCGGTCATCTTTAATGGTTAATAACGAAGGGACCTCCCTTTGCAGCTCATCAAGCAGCTCGGGGCTGATGCGGTTAAGGGGCAATTCAAAGTTGGTAAACTCCATGGTGTCGGCCATTCGGCCCACTCTGTCATGCTGTTTTACCAGCCGGTATTTTGCCTTGACAGTATCACGATCTACGGTTTTGGGTGGTGTGAAGTGATCTTTAATGATTTTGAATACCACGTCAAAGGAGGGCAGGGTAAAGACGCACATCACCATGCCTTTTATACCTCTGGCAGGGACAAAGTTATCTTTTGAATGCTGCAGGTGCTGCAGAAAGTCCCGGTAGAAAATGGTTTTTCCGTGCTTCTGCCAGCCGATGGCGTTGTAAATTTCATAGTCGGACTTATTGGGCAGCAGAGGGCGCAGAAACTGTACCAGCAGTGAAGGTCCGGGGCACCAGACCATAAAGTAGGCCCGGGCAAATCCAAACAGAATGGACGCATCATCATGACTGAGCAGCAGGGTATCCAGGAGCAGGCCGCCGTCACCATGTATCAGCGGAATAATAAAAGGCAAAGGCCCTTCAGGCCGCTCCAGGCGGCCAATCAGATAAGCTCCCTTGTTGCGGTAAAACAGAGTATTAATCACGGTCAGTTCAAGAGATGCGTCTGCCAGTCCTTGTTCGGCCAGCTTTTGTTCAGCCTGGGCCAGACCCTGTTCAAGCTGAATAAAAGGCCTGTCCAGCTTCAGGCGGGCAAGCAAGGCTCGCAAGGTATGCGCTATTTCTCCCGGTGCCATGGTATAGCGCCAGGTGCATGATGAAAGATCCTGCTCGCCGGGCTGAGGCACAAAGGGATGGATATAAAGATTTTCGGCACGAATGCTGCGATGACGGGTAGATCGCCGGTATACCGAGTTGTAGAAAGACTCGGCCATATCCGGATTAGGGTGGCCGATCAGCAAGTCATTGAAAGACTGTTTGAGGGCTTTCAGCTCATGGTGGCGCAGCGGACCCCGGTTATAGTCGAGGACGGCACGCACCGTATTATTCACATATTCATCATACAGCCAGATGCGCCGGCGTGAGGCCAGTTGCACGCCACTCCAGTCCTGAGCTTCAAAGCGGCTTTTTGCACCTTGTGTGATCACCAGAAAATAGCGGTGAAACGCATCAAATCCGCGCATCACAATATGCGCCATTTCTCCCGTACGACTGTTCATTACACCGTTGCTCCTCATTAAGTCCGGAGCATATGTTAATAACATCAACGAAAGGAAAGCGAAGGGGGAGTGAGCGTTTTGTGGTCTGCCGCAAGCTGCCACCAAAGCAGCAAAGCAAATTTGTGAAGCAGGACGAAGCAGGCTTGCTTCGTCCTGTTTGAGTATTACTTCAGCTCGTCAGTCAGTTTAACCGCGCGGCCGATATAGTTTGCGGGAGTCAGTTGCTTGAGTTCATCCTTAACGGACTCGGGCAGTTCCAGGGTGTCGATAAAGGCGCGCATGCCGGCACCGTCTACCCGCTTGCCACGGGTCAGCTCTTTCAGCTTCTCGTAGGGCTTTTCAATACCGTAGCGGCGCATGACGGTCTGCACCGGCTCGGCCAGCACTTCCCAGTTCTGATCCAGATCGGCGGCCAGCGCGTCCGGGTTGGCTTCCAGCTTGCTGATACCCTTCAGGGTGGCCTGATAGGCAATCAATGAGTAGCCTACGGCCACACCCAGGTTGCGCAGCACGGTACTGTCGGTCAGGTCGCGCTGCCAGCGGGACACCGGCAGCTTGGCAGCCAGGTGGTTGAAGATGGCATTGGCCAGCCCCAGGTTGCCCTCGGAGTTTTCAAAATCGATGGGGTTGACCTTGTGGGGCATGGTGCTGGAGCCGATTTCGCCGGCCACGGTTTTCTGCTTGAAGTAACCCACAGAGATATAACCCCATACGTCCCGGTCAAAGTCGAGCAGTATGGTATTGAAACGGGCGACCGCATCAAACAGCTCGGCAATGTAGTCGTGGGGTTCAATCTGGGTGGTGTAGGGGTTCCAGGTCAGACCCAGACCAGTCACGTACTTTTCAGAAAAAGCGTGCCAGTCCACTTCCGGATAGGCGGAGATATGCGCGTTATAGTTACCCACGGCACCGTTGATCTTGGCCAGCAGTTCAATACTCTTGATTTGCTTGAGCTGGCGCTCCAGGCGGTAGGCCACGTTGGCCATTTCCTTACCCAGAGTGGTGGGGGAGGCGGGCTGACCATGTGTGCGGCTCAGCATGGGCAGATCGCGATACAAAGCGGCGAGGCGCTTCACTTCATCCACCAGCTGCTGGCAATAAGGCACTACCACATCATCGCGGCCGGCTCTCAGCATCAGGGCATGGGCGTTGTTGTTGATGTCTTCACTGGTGCAGGCAAAGTGAATAAACTCGCTCACCGCAGCCAGCTCGGGCAGGGTTTCTACTTTTTCCTTCAGAAAGTATTCCACGGCTTTTACGTCGTGGTTGGTGGTGCGCTCAATGTCCTTGATGCGCTGACCGTCAGCTTCATTGAAGTTGGCCACGATGGCGTCAAGCAGGGCGTTGGCTTCATCAGAGAAGGCGGGCACTTCGGCAATGGCCGGCTCGGCCGCCAGCGCCTGCAGCCAGCGCACTTCCACTTCCACGCGAAAACGCAACAGACCAAATTCGGAAAAAATGGCGCGCAGCGCCTCGGTTTTGCTGCCGTAACGGCCATCGACCGGGGAAATGGCCGTTAATGCTGACAATTCCATCAACTGAAACTCCTGAAGGTTGGGGGGTAAAAAGATTAATAACGCAATGCTGCCTGGGCCTGAGCCACCAGCCGCTTGCGGGAAAACAGAATATGCCGGCGCTTGCCGCCCAGTTGCCGCCACAGCACGGCACTGCGAATGCCCGCCAGCAGCAGGGCACGAATTTGGTGCTGTACCATGGGCTGTTGCAGGTGGCTGGGGTTGCCCGCCACCTGAATACGCGGGCCGATGGGGCTGACAATATCGCTGTAAATGCCGGCCAGGTTGGCCAGCACCTGCTCGTCGAGCAGGTCAAAGTGATGCAGCTGGCGCTTGACCTGGCTGATGCGCTCACCCAGCATCGACATCAGATCCCGCCGCTTGGCCAGTTTGCGTTCCAGCGCCACCACACCCACCAGATAACGGGTGAGCTCGGCATCTTTTTTGCTGCTGTCGCCGTTCAGCTGTTCAATCAGGGTCTGATAGCCAAGACGCAGGTTTTCATGGCCGCCATAAATATCGGCCGACTGCTCGGCGTCGGTCACCAGAATGCTGTTCAGGGTCGTGGCCAGCACATCCTTGTCATCAATTCTGCCCTCTCGGGCCACTTGTTGCACCAGACGTGCGGCCTGACAGATGCCGGCAAAGGCCAGGGTTTGATTTTCCAGACTATGACTCACGCTTGATCCTTGTTGAAACGGGTTTCAATAATGCCGCCGCCAAGGCATACCTCACCCTTGTAGAACACCGCAGACTGACCCGGGGTGACTGCGGCCTGAGGCTCATCAAAGGTCACGCGAATGGTGTCGGCGTCTACCGGCTCAATGGTGCAGGGAATGTCGGTCTGGCGGTAACGGGTTTTTACCGTGCAGCGCAGGGGGGCGGTAAGGGGCTGACGATCCACCCAGTGCAGCTGACGGGCAATCAGTCCGTCGGAATAGAGCCGTGGATGATCTCCCTGAGCCACCACCAGCACATTGCGCTCCACTTCCTTGTCCACTACGTACCAGGGCTCATCACCGGCGTTTTTCAGACCGCCGATGCCAAGGCCCTTGCGCTGGCCAAGGGTGTGATACATCAGGCCCTGATGCTGGCCAATCACCTCGCCGTTTACGGTTTCAATATTGCCCGGCTGAGCGGGCAGGTAGCGGGCCAGAAAGTCGGTAAACTTGCGCTCGCCGATAAAGCAGATGCCGGTGGAGTCTTTTTTCTTGGCGGTGACCAGCTCCAGCTGCTCGGCAATGCGGCGCACCTCGGGCTTTTCCAGCTCGCCCACCGGAAACAGGCTTTTGGCTACCTGCTGAGAACTCAGAGTGTAAAGGAAGTAACTCTGATCCTTGTTGCCGTCAATACCGCGCAGCAGTCTGGGCTCATCGTCAAAGCTGCGGCGCACATAGTGACCGGTGGCAATGTAATCGGCCCCCAGATCCTCGGCGGCAAATTCCAGAAACGCCTTGAACTTGATTTCTTTATTGCAAAGGATATCGGGGTTGGGGGTGCGGCCGGCCTTGTATTCCGCCAGAAAGTGCTCGAACACATTGTCCCAGTATTCGGCGGCAAAGTTGATGGTGTGCAGTTCAATGCCGAGCTTGTCACACACCGCCTGAGCATCGCGCAGATCTTCTGCCGCAGAGCAGTATTCGTCGGTGTCGTCTTCTTCCCAGTTTTTCATGAACAGGCCTTCCACCTGATAGCCCTGCTGTTGCAGCAGATAGGCTGAAACGGAAGAATCCACACCGCCGGACATGCCGACAATCACTTTAACCTGACTGTTATCGCTCATAACGCCCATTACCCGATTGCAAAACGGGCGCTATTTTACCAGACAAATGCCGTGAGGGGGAGGCTGGCAACACAACCCCCTTCTCAACCTCCCCCTTGGCAGGGGGAGGTGCTAAATCAGCACGCTCATTTTGGTTCCCTCCCCTTGGCAAGGGGAGGGTCAGGGTGGGGTTGTCGGCTTAAGCGCCGATAACGGAAACCGCTCGCCCGCCAGGTAATCCCGCAGAGAGGCCAAAATCAGCGGGCTGCGCAGTTGTTTGCCGAGGGCTTCAATTTCAGCCAGCGTCAGCCAGTGGCAGCGAATAATGTCGCCGTCGGGGTCCTGCGGGTTTGTTGGCAGTGGCTCGGCCACTTCGGCGCAGAAGGTAAAACGCACAAAGTGCTTGCCGTTGTCCGGTGCCGTGTACTGGTATACGCCCACCGCTTGCTCCAGGGGCAAGTCCAGACCGGTTTCTTCCAGCAGCTCGCGCCGGGCACCGTCCAGCAGGTTTTCACCGGGTTCCAGATGGCCGGCGGGCTGATTAAACATCACTTGGCCCTGCTGCCATTCTTCCACCATTAAAAACCGTTCACCGGCGCGCACTATCACCGCCAGGGTTACCGCATGACTCATCAAACTTTTCTCCATTGCCCGGGTTGCAGGCTGTCCAGGGTCCAGTTGCCCACGGCGTAGCGTATCAGCCGCAGGGTAGGAAAACCGATATGGGCGGTCATGCGCCGCACCTGGCGGTTGCGTCCCTCGGTAATTTTTATCTCCAGCCAGGTGGCGGGAATATTTTTCCGTTCGCGAATGGGCGGGTTGCGCGGCCAGATCGCCGGCTCGTCCATGCGCCTGACTTGTGCCGGCAGGGTGGGGCCGTCCTTCAGCGTAACGCCCTGGCGCAGCTTATCGAGATCGGCTTCGCTGGGGTCACCTTCCACCTGTACCCAATAGGTTTTGGCGGTCTTGCGTCCGGGCTGGGTCAGGCGGGCATTGAGCGCGCCGTCGTTGGTCAGCACCAGCAGGCCCTCGCTGTCGCGGTCCAGCCGGCCGGCGGCATACACACCGGGCACGTCCACGTAATCGGCCAGGGTCTCGCGGCCGTCACCGTCGGTAAACTGGCACAGCACCATATAAGGCTTGTTCAGCAGCAGGGTCACCGGTGGGCCCGAGGGCTTTTTCGGTGCCGGCTTGCGGGGGTAGCGGGCAGGGAGGCGTATAGACTTGGGTTTCATGGGAGTGATTCAGGGAATAGGGAATGGGGAATCGTTATATGATTTGCCCGGTTAAAACCGGGCATACAAGATGCAGGCAGACGACACTGCATTTTCACGAAGCAGCAGCGGGGATTGCCGTAGCCGACCGTCAAATGCCATGGACGGCATTTGCCGAGCGTCCCATGGATGGGCTTGAAGCGTGTCGGCGGAGCGCAACCGCGCTGCTGCTTCGCATTGCGGTTAAGCGGTAATAATCCGCGGCAGGTTGTCGTCATGCCGCAGGGTCAGTACTTCGCAGCCGGTGTCGGTCACCAGAATGGTGTGCTCATACTGGGCCGACAGGCTGCGGTCCTTGGTGACTACTGTCCAGCCGTCGGCCAGCATCTTGCTGTGGCGTTTGCCCACGTTAATCATGGGCTCAATGGTCAGGCACATGCCCGCCCTCAGCACTTCACCAGTACCGGCCTTGCCATAGTGCAGCACCTGAGGCTCTTCATGAAACTCGGCACCAATGCCGTGGCCGCAGTATTCCCGCACTACCGAATAGTTATGGGCCTCGGCATGCTTCTGAATGGCGGCACCGATGTCACCCAGGTGTACCCCGTCCTTCACCATTTTAATGCCGATCTCCATGCACTCCTGAGTGACCCGGCACAGACGCTCGGCCATGATGCTGGGCTTGCCCACGGTAAACATTTTGGAGGTATCACCGTGATAGCCGTCTTTGATCACAGTAATGTCGATATTCAGAATATCACCGTCTTTCAGCTTTTTGTCTGAGGGAATACCGTGGCAGATCACATGATTTACCGAGGTGCAGATGGATTTGGGAAAGCCATGATAGTTCAGTGGTGCCGGAATGGCCTGTTGCTCATTCACAATATAATCGTGACAGATTTGATTGAGTTCGTCGGTGGTGACGCCGGGCTTGATGTAAGGCTCGATCATTTCCAGCACTTCCGCGGCCAGGCGGCCGGCCACGCGCATTTTTTCTATTTCTTCCGGGGTTTTTATGACTATGCTCATATTCGTCTCTGTTACTGGCGGCGTTAGGCGGGCGTACCCGTGAAAGGGCCAAAAGTGTACCCTTGCCGGCGGCTAACTTCCAGCACCGAAATCAGCGCTCATGCTGGTGCGGAGCATGCAATTGTGGTATAAAGCGCGCCGTGATGCAGGTTTGATCAAAATCAGCATTGCAACCACATTCACTTTTTTAACACACACACACATCGGCACATGCTCCAGGGTGCCTTCGGGTCGGAGTCATGGGATGTGTGGAGGCCTAACCCAATACATATTTGAGGAAATCATGGCACAAGTATCAATGCGCGACATGCTGAAAGCCGGCGTTCACTTCGGTCACCAGACCCGTTTCTGGAACCCCAAGATGAAGCCTTACATTTTCGGCGCCAGCAACCGGGTTCACATCATCAACCTGGAAAAAACCGTTCCCCTGTTCAACGATGCGCTGAACTACCTGGGTAACGTGGCTTCCAAGAAAGGTAAAATCCTGTTTGTTGGTACCAAGCGCGCAGCTTCTGAAGCCGTTAAAGAAGCCGCTACCAACTGCGATCAGTTCTATGTGAACCATCGCTGGCTGGGCGGTATGCTGACCAACTGGAAAACCGTGCGTCAGTCCATCAACCGCCTGAAAGACCTGGAAGCGCAGGCTCAGGACGGTACTTTTGAAAAGCTGACCAAGAAAGAGGCGCTGATGCGTACTCGTGAAATGGAAAAGCTTGAGAAGTCCCTGGGTGGTATCAAGGACATGGGCGGTCTGCCCGACGTACTGTTCGTTATCGACGCCGATCACGAGCACATCGCTATCAAGGAAGCCAATAACCTGGGCATCCCTGTGGTTTCTGTTGTAGACACCAACTCCAACCCGGACAGCGTTGACTACATCATTCCCGGTAACGATGACGCCATCCGCGCCGTTCAGCTGTATCTGAACGCTGCTGCCGACGCCGTTAACGCTGCCCGCGCGCAAGATCTGGCCGTACAAGCCGAAGACAACTACGTCGTAGAAGAATAATAAAGACTGAGCATTTGCTCACGCCTTTATTAACCATACGCAAGTGATAGGTTAACAGGGGCCATGTGCCCCTGTTTTCTTAACAAGACCGAGGACATTACGAATGGCAAACATTACCGCCGCCCTGGTAAAAGAACTCCGCGAGCGCACTGGCGCCGGCATGATGGATTGTAAAAAAGCCCTGATCGAAGCCAATGGTGATATCGAGCAGGCCATTGAAGACATGCGTAAATCCGGCCAGGCCAAAGCCGCCAAAAAAGCCGGCCGCATTGCTGCCGAAGGTATCATTCTGGCCCGTCAGGCCGGCAATGTAGCCGTACTGGTAGAAATGAACAGCGAAACCGACTTTGTTGCCAAAGATGCCAGCTTCCTGGCTCTGGGTGATCAGATTGTTGAGCTGGCCCTGGCCAACAAGATTGGCGACGTAGACACTCTGAAAGCCGCCACTCTGGCCAACGGCGAAACCGTTGAAACCGCCCTGACCAACCTGATCGCCAAGATCGGTGAGAACATGAGCCTGCGCCGTGTTGCTCTGGTAGAAGGCGACAATGTAGTGACTTATCTGCACGGCACCCGCATCGGCGTTATCGCCAACCTGCAGGGTGGCGACGAAGAGCTGGCCAAAGACGTGGCCATGCACGTGGCTGCTTCCAGCCCGCAGTTCGTCAAGCCCGAAGACGTTTCTGAAGAAGTGGTTGCCAAAGAGCGCGAAATTCAGGTTGAAATCGCTGTTAACTCCGGCAAGCCGAAAGAAATTGCCGAGAAAATGGTTGAAGGCCGCATGAAGAAATTCACCGGTGAGATCTCTCTGACCGGCCAGCCTTTCGTTAAGGATCCGTCTGTTTCTGTTGGCGACCTGCTCAAGCAGAAAGGTGCCGACGCTCAGGGCTTTATCCGCTTTGAAGTGGGTGAAGGCATCGAGCGTAAAGAAGAAGACTTCGCTGCCGAAGTTCAGGCTCAGATCGCCGCTTCCAAGGGTTAATTCCCTGCTTTTTTAATGCTATTCAGACCGCGACATTCCGTCGCGGTCTTTCTATGACCAGGAATAGAAAGCATGAGTACCAATCCGAAACCCGCATACAGACGCATTCTTCTCAAGCTCAGCGGCGAAGCCCTGCAGGGTGAAGAAGGCTTTGGCATTGATCCTGCCGTACTGGAGCGTATGGCTCAGGAAATCAAGGAACTGGTTGAGCTGGGTGTTCAGGTCGGCCTGGTGATTGGCGGCGGTAACCTGTTCCGTGGTGCGGGCCTGGCCAAAGCGGGCATGAACCGCGTGGTGGGCGACCACATGGGTATGTTGGCCACCGTGATGAATGGTCTGGCCATGCGCGATGCTTTGCACCGTGCTTATGTGAATGCCCGTCTGATGTCTGCCATTACCCTTGAAGGCGTGTGCGACAGCTACAACTGGGCCGATGCCATCAGTCTGCTGCGCAAGGGCCGGGTAGTGATCTTCTCTGCCGGCACCGGCAACCCCTTCTTTACCACCGACTCTGCCGCTTGCCTGCGCGGTATTGAAATTGAAGCCGATGTGGTGCTCAAGGCCACCAAGGTAGACGGTGTGTTCAGTGAGGATCCGGTCAAAAATCCCGATGCCGAGCTGTACCATCATCTGGGTTATGATGATGTGCTCGACCGTGAGCTTAAGGTCATGGACCTGGCTGCCTTTACGCTGGCACGGGACCATAACCTGCCTATTCGTGTATTTAACATGAATAAGCCGGGCGCGCTGCGTCGTGCTGTTATGGGTGAAACCGAAGGCACTCTGATCAGTAACAAGCTTTGATATTTTGTAAGGAGTAAGGGGAGAAGAGTGAGGAATAAAACACGAACCCGACAGCCATTGCTGGTGGGTTTGCGTCTTTCGCTTCACGCCTGACCCCTCACCCCTCACTCACAAAAAAGGATAACGACCGTGATAAACGACATTAAAACCGACGCCAAGACCCGCATGGAAAAAAGCGTCGAAGCGCTGAAATCCCAGATGAACAAGGTGCGCACCGGTCGTGCTCACCCCAGCCTGCTCGACACCATTCATGTGGATTACTACGGTGCTTCCACGCCGTTGAATCAGCTGGCCAACATCACTACCGAAGATTCCCGCACTCTGGCAGTGACCGTGTTTGACCGCTCCATGATTCAGGCTGTTGAGAAGGCCATCATGATGTCTGATCTGGGCCTGAACCCGTCCAGCGCCGGTGCCATGATCCGCATTCCGCTGCCGCCGCTGACCGAAGAGCGCCGCAAGGATCTGATCAAGGTAGTGCGCAATGAAGCCGAACAGGGTCGTGTGGCCATTCGCAATATTCGTCGCGATGCCAATAACAGCCTTAAAGCGTTGCTGAAAGACAAGGAAATCTCTGAAGACGACGAGCGTCGTGGTCAGGATGATGTTCAGAAAATCACCGATACTTTTATCAAGCAGGTAGACGATGCACTGGCTGCCAAAGAGAAAGAGTTAATGGAAATCTGATAGTTACATCAGGTATAGTAGCCGACGCCGCGTAGCTGCCTGCGCGGCGTTTGTTTTTGTGCAGGAGTGATTATGCCAGCTACGGCAGCACCGAATAATGACGCGCGTTTACCTCGCCATGTGGCCATTATTATGGACGGCAACGGCCGCTGGGCCGAGCAAAGAGGCAAGTTCAGAGTGTCCGGTCATAAGGCCGGCGTCAAGTCGGTGCGGGCAGCGGTCACTTTCGGCTATAAACTTGGCCTTGATGCCCTGACCCTGTTCGCCTTTTCCAGTGAAAACTGGCGCCGGCCGGAAGAGGAAGTCAGCGCTTTAATGAGCCTGTTTATTGCCGTGCTGGGCTCGGAAGTACGCAAGCTGCATCACAATAATATTCGGCTGCGCATTATCGGCGATCGCAGCGCCTTTGCTCCTCACCTGCAGCGCAAAATTAACGATGCAGAGCGTCTTACCGCCAACAATACCGGTCTTACTCTTAATATTGCTGCCAATTATGGTGGCCGCTGGGATATTACTCAGGCGGCCCGCCTGCTTGCAGAGCAGGTAGCGGGTGGCGAGCTGAAGGCGGAAGACATTACCGAGGAGCAGCTGGATAAGCATATACAGATGGCAGAGCTTGCTCCTGTCGATCTGTTGATCCGTACCGGTGGTGAGCAGCGTATCAGCAACTTTTTGCTGTGGCAGCTGGCCTATGCCGAGTTTTACTTCACTCCTGTGTTGTGGCCGGACTTTGGGGAAGATGCCTTCAGCGAGGCCATTGCTGCTTTTGTTAGTCGGGAGCGGCGTTTTGGCTGTACCGGTGCTCAGATCAGGGAGTTGCTGGCACAAAAGGCCTGAGCGCAGGTCCGGCCTCAGCGGATCAGCCTGACCGGCAGCCACAATAAAAGAGGCCGACAGAACTAACACTGAGCGGATAACAAATAAGAACGAGGATACCTCTTGCTAAAGCTTCGTATTATTACGGCCCTGTGCCTGATCCCTGTGGTGCTGGGGGCAGTTTTTTTACTGCCCCTGCCGTTTTTTGCTCTTTTTGCCACTGTGGTTTATCTGCTGGCAGGAAGAGAGTGGGGGCGTTTTATTGATGCCGGAAAGTCTAATGTCGTCATGGTATTTCTGGCTTTGGTACTGGTGGCACTGATGGCTGCAGTGCCCATTGAGCATATCTGGGGCAATGGCCTGCATCCCTGGATTGGCATTGTGCTGACGGCCGGTGCACTCTGGTGGCTGGTGGCCCTGCCTCTGGTATTGCGTTACCCCCAAAGCCGTGGTCTCTGGCAAAACCGGCCCTGGCTTAAAGCGCTGTTTGCCCTGCTCAGTCTGGTGCCGTTTTTCTGGTCGCTGCTGGTGCTGCGCAGTTATCAGTATGAGCAGGACGCCCACTACGGTGCCTGGCTGCTGCTGTTTGTGATGGCGCTGGTATGGGCTGCCGACACTGGTGCCTACTTTGCCGGCAAAGCCTTTGGCAAACACAAGCTGTGCCCGCGGGTCAGCCCGGGTAAGACCATTGAAGGCATGCTTGGTGGTGTTCTTGCGGCCTGTTTGCTGGCGCTGGCGGTTACTTATGCCATTGACCTGAGCAGTGCGCAGCGCACGGCTGTGTTGCTGGCATCTGCAGTGGCGGTGCTGGCGTCCGTGCTGGGGGATCTGGTTGAAAGCATGTTCAAACGGGAAGCCGGCATAAAAGACTCCGGCAGCATTCTGCCCGGCCATGGCGGCATAATGGACCGCATCGACAGCCTGACGGCAGCACTGCCGGTGTTTGTGGTGGTCTATCAACTGGCAGGGCAGGGCTGATGCAACAGCTGACCATACTGGGGGCCACAGGCTCCATCGGCCAGAGCACCCTGGCTGTGGTGCGCCGCCATCCCGAGCAATTTTCTGTTTTTGCGCTGACGGCTTGTCAGCAGATACCACAAATGCTGGCCGACTGCCTGGAATTTTCACCCCGTTATGCGGTGATGGCCGTACCGGCTGCGGCTGCACAGTTGCGCCAGATGCTGGCACAAAGCGGCAGTACCACAACCGTCCTGGAAGGCACTGAAGCGCTGTGCCGGGTAGCGGATGATGCCGAGGTGACGGTGGTAATGGCGGCCATAGTGGGAGCGGCCGGTTTGTTGCCGACACTGGCGGCAGTGCAGGCGGGCAAGCGGGTACTGCTGGCCAATAAAGAAGCCCTGGTCATGAGCGGCGAGCTGTTTATTGACGCCGTGCACCAAAGTCATGCCGAGCTGCTGCCGGTAGACAGTGAGCATAATGCCATTTTTCAGTGTCTGCCCGAGGCGCTGCAGCGCAATCCCGGCCGGGGGTGCCTGAATCACGCCGGCATCAGCAAACTACTCCTGACCGGCTCCGGCGGTCCGTTTCGTTATACTCCGGTCAGTGAGCTCACCGCTGTTACGCCGGCACAGGCAATAAACCACCCCAACTGGTCCATGGGGCCTAAAATTTCCGTTGATTCCGCCACCATGATGAACAAGGGCCTGGAATATATAGAGGCCCGCTGGCTCTTTAACGCGGCACCAGAGCAGATTGAAGTACTGGTTCATCCGCAGTCGGTCATTCATTCCATGGTGCAGTACTCGGACGGTTCCGTCTTGGCCCAGCTTGGACAGCCGGATATGATGACACCTATTGCCCATGCGCTGGCCTGGCCCGAGCGAATGGAGTCGGGTGTGGCACCGCTGGATTTTACCCGGCTGGGTGAGCTCAGTTTTATGGCACCGGATATGGCCCGTTACCCCTGCCTTGAGCTGGCGATGGACGCCTGTGCACAAGGGCAGGGAGCCACGACGGCACTGAATGCCGCCAACGAAGTGGCGGTAGCCGCGTTTTTGAATCAAGACATTGGCTTTATGACCATCGCTGATATTAACCGCAAGGTCACAGAGCAGCTGGGTACCACCAGAGCGGTAATACTGGAAGATATACTGGCGCTGGATGAAGAAGCGCGCCGGCTGGCTGTACAACTTATCAGGACACACACATGACCGGAATATTATGGAATCTGGGTGCCTTTATCGTTGCCCTGGGCATACTGGTAGCGGTGCATGAATATGGTCACTTCTGGGTGGCCCGGCGCAATGGCGTAAAAGTAGAGCGGTTTTCCATCGGTTTTGGCAAGCCCATCTGGCGCAGAACCGGCCGCGATGGCACTGAATATGTGGTGGCCATGATCCCCCTGGGGGGCTATGTCAAAATGCTTGACGGCCGCGTGGATGAGGTGCCGCCTGAGCTGGCTGATCAGGCGTTCAACAATAAGTCGGTATGGGCACGAATGGCGATTGTGGTAGCCGGTCCCATGGCCAACTTTCTGTTTGCTGTGTTTGCCTTCTGGCTGATGTTTCTGATTGGTGTGCCCTCGGTCAAGCCGGTAGTACGTGATGTGGTTCCCGAATCTCCGGCGGCGGTGGCCGGTGTTCAGCCGGGCATGCAAATTACCGCTATTAACGGCAACGACATTCTGACCTGGGAAGACGTCAACTTCTCCCTTATCGGCAGCATTGGTGCTGAGCAAACCGTCATCACGGTACAAAACGACAGCGGACGTCAGCAGCAACTGGCGGTGCCGCTTACCCGCTGGCAGTTTGATCCTGACAGTGAGTCGCCCATTACTGCGCTGGGGCTGATGCCCGAAGGCCCTGTTGCCACCCTTACGCTTGAACAGGTCATGGCGGATGGAGCCGGTGAACAGGCAGGGTTACAGTCCGGTGACCAGATAACACAGGCAAATGGTGAAATACTGCGCGACTGGAACCACTTTGTGGCACTGGTGCAGTCTTCTCCTGAACAACCGATGGAACTTGTGGTACTGCGTGATGGTCAGAGGCTCGACCTGACACTGACCCCGGCGCTGCGTGAGACTAACCGCCAGGCTGTGGGCTATGTCGGGCTGGCACCTGCTGTGCTGCCTGTAGACGAACGCTATCGCTTTGAGCTGACCTACGGACCGCTGGAAGCGGCATGGCATGGCATGGAGCGGACCTGGGAGCTGACGGTGCTGACGTTTAACATGATTGGCAAGCTGCTGACCGGCATTGTCTCGGTGGATAACCTGAGCGGGCCCATCTCCATCGCCAAAGGTGCCGGTGCCAGTGCCGGTTTTGGTCTGGTGTACTTTCTGAGCTTTATGGCGCTGGTCAGTGTTAACCTCGGCATTATCAATTTGCTGCCGTTACCGGTACTCGACGGCGGCCACCTGCTGTTTTATATGGTGGAAGCGGTAACCGGACGACCGGTACCGGAGAAAATACAGGAACTGGGTTTCAGAATTGGAGCGGCTCTGTTGGTGTTACTGATGGGGCTGGCACTGTTTAACGATATTGGTCGCCTGTGAGCGGCAAGACACAAGGACAACGTCAGGCTATGGCAAAAACAAGGGCAGTAAAACACACCCTCGCCGCTTCCTGCCTGCTGGGTGCCAGCATGCTGGCACAGGCACAGAGCAATGTGGCCCCCTTTGTAGTGGAAGATATTCAGGTAAACGGTTTGCAGCGGGTCACCCTGGGTGCCGCTCTGCTCAGCCTGCCGGTACGGGTTGGTGAGGAAGTGGATCAGGGGCGTCTGGCCGAGGCCATTCGCAGTCTTTACGCCTCCGGTAACTTTGAGCAGGTACAGCTGCTGCGTGACGGCGATACGCTGGTGGTACAGGTGACCGAACGGCCCACCATTGCCGGCATCAGCTTCAGCGGCAACAAAGAAATAAAGGAAGAGCAGCTGCGTGAAAGCCTGGAAGGTGCCGGCGTGCGTGTGGGTGAGCCCCTGGACCGCACCACCCTGAGCGAGCTTGAAAAAGGCCTGGAAGACTTTTATTACGGTGTGGGTAAATACTCTGCAGATGTTAAAGCCGTACTGACGCCGCTGCCCCGTAACCGGGTTGAGCTCAAGTTTGAGTTTATTGAAGGCAATGCTGCTGAAATCAAACAGATTAATATCGTCGGTAACCGGGCCTTTACCGAAGAGCAGCTGCTGGCTCAGCTGGAGTTGTCCGACAGTGTGCCCTGGTGGAATATTCTGGGTGACAAGCGCTACCAGAAACAAAAACTGGCCGGCGACATTGAAACCCTGCGCTCTTTCTATCGTGACCGGGGTTACCTCAAGGCGGAAATCACCTCTACTCAGGTATCAATGTCACCGGACAAGGAAGGGGTTTACATTACCCTGAACGTCACTGAGGGCGAACAATATACGGTATCCGGAGTCAGCCTGCGCGGTAATCTGATTGACCGTGAACGGGAAATGAACGAGCTGATCCCCATTGAAAATGGTGACCTCTATTCCGCCGGTGATGTGGCCCACATGGAAGAGCTGCTGTCCCGTTTTCTCGGCCGTTTTGGCTATGCCTATCCACGGATCAATACCTTTCCGCAAATTGATGAGGCCACCAACAAGGTTGAGCTGATCGTTAACATAGAGCCGGGTAACCGTGTGTATGTACGCCGTATCAATTTCAGCGGCAACGAAATCACCAAAGATGAAGTCTTGCGCCGGGAAATGCGTCAGATGGAAGGTACCTGGCTGTCCAGCGAAAACGTCGAGCAATCCCGTACCCGTCTGAACCGCCTGGGCTATTTTGAGCAGGTAGAAGTGGAGACGCAGCGTATTCCGGGCCAGGATGATCTGGTGGATCTTGGCGTTAAGGTAAAAGAGCAGCCTGCCGGCTCCATCAACTTTGGGGTAGGTTTTGGTACTGACTCCGGCTTCAGCATTCAGGCCGGTCTGCAGCAGGATAACTTCCTTGGAACAGGTAACCGGGTGGGCATCAACTCCCAGATGAACGATTACTCCAAGAATGTGTCACTGGATTATACCGACCCTTACTTCACGGTAGACGGCGTCAGTCTTGGCGGACGTCTTTATTATCGCTCATTTGAGCCCGATGATGATCTGGGCTCCATTGACTATGAAAGTACCACCTATGGCGTTCGTGGGCTGACCGGCTTTCCGGTCAATGAAAACAACAGCCTGAACTTCAGTGCTGGCTATGAGCACAATACTCTGAGCCAGCCGACAGAGCCGTCTATTCAGCTGAATGACTTCTGGCTTGATAACGGTGCGGATCCCAAGGATAAAATCAGCTTTGATGACTTTGATATCACCGCCGGCTGGACCCGCAATACCCTGAACCGGGGCATCTTCCCTACCGCCGGCAGCCGTCAGAGTGCCAGTATCAAGGTAACAGTGCCCGGCTCGGATCTGCAGTATTACAAACTGAGCTTTGATGACGGCCATTATTTTCCGCTGGACCGTAAACACAACTGGGTATTGCACGGCAAGTTCCGCGCCGCCTTTGCTGACGGCTACGGCGATACCGCAAGGCTGCCCTTCTTTGAAAACTACTATGCCGGTGGTTTCAGCACATTGCGGGGCTTCAAGAGCAACTCGGTCGGCCCGCGGGCGGTTTTTGAAGATGCGAATGGCAAGCAGACCACTGACGGCAGTGCCATTGGCGGTAACGCCCTGCTGGCTGCGTCGCTCGAGCTGATTGTGCCCACGCCCTTTGCCGGTGAAGATCTGCAGCGCTCTTTGCGTACCAGCCTGTTTATGGATGTGGGCACCGTCTGGGATACCAACTATGACGCATCGGATTTCACCAATTGCGATCAGGGCTGTTATGACTTTGGCGACCCGGGCGAATATCGCGCTGCGGCCGGTGTCAGCATGCAGTGGCTGTCGCCGCTCGGCCCGCTGGTGTTCTCTCTGGCCACACCGGTAACCGAGGTGGAAGGGGACAGAACCGAAGTCTTTAACTTCAATATCGGACGTACGTTTTAAAGGAGTGTTACATGAACAGATTGATTCAACTGGCCGGCGCCCTGGCGCTGGTCATGACGGCGACTTTTGCTCAGGCCCAGAGCAAGATAGCGGTGGTGGATACAGCCGAAGTATTTCAGAAAATGCCTCAGCGTGACGTAGTACGTAATCAGCTGCAAAACGAATTTGCTTCGCGGGTAAAAGAAGTTCAGCAGCTGGAACAGCAAGGCCGCAGCTTTGTGGAAAAACAGCAAAAAGACATGGCCTTCATGAACGACAGCCAGAAAGCAGAAGCCCAGAAAAAGCTGAACGACATGCAGGCTACCTTTGTCCAGAAAGCCCGCTCACTGGAGCAGGACAGAGCCAAACGTGAGCAGGAAGAACGGCAGAAAATGCTGTCGCGCATCAAGGGCGCGATAGATGATATCACCAAGGCGCAAGGGCTGGATCTGGTGATTGAACGAGGAGCGGTGATTTATGTCAATCCTTCTCTCGATATCACTCAACAGGTGATCAGCCGCGTCAGTAAGTAACAAGAGCAAGATGATGAGCATTACACTGCAACAACTGGCCCAGGAGCTGGGCGCTGAGCTGCGTGGCGAACCGGCGCAACTTATTCATAAGGTGACCACCCTGGATAAAGCAGGCCCCGGCGATGTGGCCTTTCTGACGGATGGTAAATATCAGCATCTGCTGAAAGACACCAGAGCCTCTGCAGTGATACTGCGTGAAGCCGACAGTCAGGCTTGCCCAGTAGCTTGTCTGGTGATGAGTGATCCGTATCTTGGCTTTGCCCTGGCCGCTCAGGCGCTGGATACCACACCGGCTCCGGCGCTGGATATTCACCCCAGTGCCGTGGTGGCTGCCGATGCTGCCCTTGGTGACGGTGTGGCCATTGGGGCTAACGCGGTCATTGAGTCCGGTGCAGTGCTTGAAGAAGGCGTTATCATTGGTCCGGGTTGCTTCGTCGGCAAGAATACGCGCCTGGGCGCGCGCACCCGGCTATGGGCTAATGTGACTATCTACCATGGCGTGACCATGGGGACTGACTGTCTGGTGCAGTCCGGTGCCGTTATCGGCTCAGATGGCTTCGGCTATGCCAATAACAAGGGTGAGTGGATAAAAATTCCTCAGCTTGGTGGCGTGGTGATCGGTAACCGGGTAGAAATTGGTGCCTGCACTACTATCGACAGAGGAGCGCTGGATGATACCCGCATTGCCGACAATGTGATTATCGACAATCAGTGTCAGATAGCACACAACGTAGACATCGGCTACGGCACCGCCATGGCCGGTGGCACAGTGATGGCCGGTAGTCTCAAGGTCGGTAAATATTGTATTATTGGCGGTGCTTCTGTGTTTAATGGCCATATGGAAATCTGTGATGGGGTCACCATTACCGGAATGGCCATGGTGATGCGCCCCATTACCGAGCCCGGCATTTATTCCTCCGGCATTCCGCTGCAACCGAACAAGGAGTGGCGCAAAACGGCGGCGCGCGTGATGCGCATAGACGATATGCACAAGCGGCTGAGCCAGCTTGAAAAAAAACTGAACAACAACGATTAAGCACACTTTTTGGTAGGGTTAAATTTTGAGTAACGAACTGAATCAGTTGGACATCCAGGAAATTCTGGAACTGTTGCCGCATCGCTATCCTTTTCTGATGGTCGACAAGGTAGCTCACTACGAAATAAGCCCGGAGCGTAAAACCCTGCGCGGCATCAAGAATGTATCGTTCAACGAGCCCATGTTCACCGGCCACTTTCCCAACAAGCCGGTATTTCCCGGTGTGCTGATCCTGGAAGCCATGGCTCAGGCCACCGGTATTCTGGCATTTAAAATGGTCGGTAAGCCCAAGCCCAACGAGCTGTACTATTTTGCTTCCATCGACAATGCCCGTTTCAAGCGTCCAGTAGTGCCGGGAGATCAGCTGGTGCTGGATGTGGTGTATCTGAAAGAGCGCAGAGGCATTGCCAAATTTACCGGTGTTGCCAGTGTTGACGGTGAAGTGGTTTGCACCGCCGAACTGATGTGCGCCAAACGCGAGGGTTAAGTGTGAGTGAACAAGGTACAGTGATCCATGAAACCGCCATCGTTCACCCGGATGCCGTGATTGGCAAGGGGGTGGAGATAGGCCCCTGGACCCTGATAGGTCCGGAAGTTGAAATCGGTGATCATTGCCAGATTGCCTCTCATGTGGTGATTAAGGGGCCTACCCGCATTGGCAAGCGCAACCGTATTTTTCAGTTTGCCTCCATCGGTGAAGACTGCCAGGACAAGAAATATGCCGGCGAACGCACCGTGCTGGAAATTGGCGACGACAACGTGATTCGTGAGTCCTGTACCTTTCACCGGGGGACGTCCCAGGACGAAAGCCTGACCACTGTCGGCAGCCGTAACCTGTTTATGGTGAACGTGCACGTGGCCCACGACTGCCGCATTGGCAGCGACTGCATTTTTGCCAACAATGCCACTCTGGCAGGACATGTGCACATTGGCGATCATGTTATTTTTGGTGGTCATGCCGCCATTCACCAGTTTGGCCGGGTTGGCAGTCATGCCTTTATTGCCGGCTGTGCCGCCCTGAATAAAGACGTGCCGCCCTATGTGATGGCGGCCGGACACTATGCCAAGCCCTTTGGCATCAATTCCGAAGGGCTGCGTCGTCGCGGCTTCAGCAAGGAAGGCATCTCTGCCATTAAACAGGCTTACCGGGAACTGTTTCGCAGCGGTAAAACCGTGGAAGAGGTCATTCCGGTACTGGAAAGTCTGTGTGAAACACAGCCTGAGGTAAGCATCATGGTCGATTTCCTCAAGGCCAACGAGCGCGGTATTATTCGTGCCTGAGGTGCCGCTTCGTATTGGTATTGTGGCCGGAGAAGTTTCCGGCGACACGCTGGGGGCGGGGCTCATTCGCGAGCTGCGCCGCCGTCATCCCGATGCCATTTTTGAAGGCATTGCCGGCCCGCAGATGCAGGACGAAGGTTGTCGGGCCCTGTTTGAGATGGACGAGCTGGCGGTCATGGGCATAGTGGAAGTGTTGGGCCGGCTGCCGCGTATTCTGCACATTCGCAGGCGCATTATTCAGCACTTTATCGATAATCCGCCTGATGTGTTTATCGGTATCGATGCCCCCGATTTCAACATCGGCGTTGAACTCAAGCTCAAGCAGGCTGGCATTGCCACCGTGCATTATGTCAGCCCATCGGTCTGGGCCTGGCGGCAAAACCGCATCCATAAAATTAAAGCTGCCACCGACATGGTGCTGGCCTTTCTTCCTTTTGAAAAAGCCTTTTACGACCGCTTTGACGCGCCCTGCCGGTTTATCGGCCATACGCTTGCCGACAAAATGCCACTGGTGCCCGACACACGGGGTGCCCGTGAACGACTGGGACTGAACGCTGATGGCCGCTATCTGGCTCTGCTGCCCGGCAGTCGTCATGCCGAAGTGACTCTGCTTGCGCCCGTGTATCTGGAAGCCTGCAAGCAACTCAAGGTGCGCCACCCCGAACTGGAATTTGTGGTGCCATTAACCAGTGAGAAGCGCCGGCAGGAATTTTCGGCCATCAAAAAAACCGTGGCTCCTGATCTTGAGGTGATCTTGATAGAAGGTCAGGGCCGAGAAGTGATGACCGCCGCCGATGTGATTTTGCTGGCATCGGGTACCGCCACGCTTGAGGCCATGCTGGCCAAAAAGCCCATGGTAGTGGGCTATAAACTGAAAGACTTCAGCTACTGGCTGGCTCAACGGCTGGTAAAAACCGAGCATGTGTCTCTGCCCAACCTGCTGGCAGACCAGACCCTGGTGACCGAGCTTATTCAGCACGAATGCACGCCGGGCCACATAGTGGACGAGGTGGGCAAGCTGCTTGATAACGACACCAGTGAGCTGATTGCTCACTTTACGCAATTGCATAAACGCATTCGTTGCAATGCCGATGAACAGGCCGCCCTGGCAGTGCTGGAGCTGGCAAAAAGAACATCATGACCGACATTATTTACCCCAGCGGCGTGCTGGTGGCCGGTGTTGACGAAGTGGGCCGGGGCCCGCTGGTGGGTGACGTGGTCACCGCCGCCGTTATTCTTGACCCGAACCATCCCATTCCGGGGCTTGCCGACTCCAAGGCCATCAGCGAGAAAAGGCGTGAAAAGCTGGCACCACTGATACGTGAACACGCCCTGGCCTGGGCCATCGGCCGCTGCTCCGCCGCCGAAATTGATCAGCTGAACATATTGCAGGCTACCCTGCTGGCCATGACACGGGCGGTGGCGGCGCTTGCCGTGCAACCCGGTTTTGTATTTATCGACGGCAACCGCTGCCCCGAGCTGCCCATGCCGGCACAGGCAGTGGTCAAGGGCGACAGCCGGGTAGCGGAGATCAGCGCCGCTTCCATTCTGGCCAAGGTAGCGCGGGATAATGAAATGCTGGCGCTGGATGCCATGTATCCGCAATACGGTTTTGCCCGCCACAAAGGGTACCCCACCAAGGAACATCTGGCAGCGCTGGCCGAGCATGGCGCTTTGCCCGAGCATCGTAAAAGCTTTAAACCTGTTGCCAGAGCGCTGGAGCGGATATGACGCCGGGCTTTATTCACCTTCGCATTCACTCCGACTTTTCCATGGTGGACGGGCTGGCCAAAATTGGTCCCATCACCGCCAGAGTGCAGGAGCTGGGTTATCCGGCGCTGGCGCTGACTGATGAGATGAACCTCTGTGGTCTGGTGCGCTTTTATGGTGATGCGCATAAAAAAGGCCTTAAACCGCTGGTGGGTGCAGACTTCTGGCTGCAAAGCGAAGAGATGGGCGAGCAGCTGTTTCGTCTTACTCTTTTAGCCATGGATAATACCGGCTATCAGAATATTACCCAGCTTATTTCCAGAGCTTATCTGCGTGGTCATATTCAGCACAGGCCGGTGATCGACAAAGCCTGGCTTGCCGAGCTCAGCGACGGCCTTATTGTGCTGTCCGGGGGCCGGGAAGGGGATGTGGGCACTTATCTGCTGAAAGGCAACCAGGCCCTGGCGGAGCAGTGCCTCGCTTTTTATCAGCAGCATTTTCCCGACCGTTATTATGTGGAGCTGCTGCGCACCGGCCGGCCCGATGAAGAAAGCTATCTGCATATGGCGGTGGCGCTGGCGGCCGAGCAGCAGCTGCCGGTGGTGGCCACCAATGAAGTGGTGTTTCTTGATAAAGACGACTTTGACGCCCACGAAATTCGTGTTGCCATTCACGACGGCTACACCCTTGACGACAAGCGCCGTCCCAGGCGCTACAGCCCCGAGCAATATCTTAAAAGTGCTGAGGAAATGGCCGAGCTGTTTGCCGACATTCCCGAGGCGCTGGAAAACAGCGTGGAGATTGCCAAGCGCTGCAACGTGACCGTGCGCCTGGGTGAATATTTTCTGCCCGACTTTCCCACCGGCGACATGAGCATTGAAGACTTTCTGGTCAAATGCTCGCAAGAAGGGCTGGAAGAGCGGCTGGCGTTTTTGTTTCCGGACCCGGCAGTGCGCGCCGAAAAGCGCGGTGAATACGACGAGCGGCTGCAGATTGAGCTCGATGTGATCAACCAGATGGGCTTTCCCGGCTATTTTTTGATCGTGATGGAGTTCATTCAATGGTCCAAGGATAACGGTATTCCTGTGGGACCGGGCCGGGGCTCGGGTGCCGGCTCCCTGGTGGCCTACGCCCTGAAGATCACCGATCTTGATCCGCTTGAATTCGATCTGCTGTTTGAACGTTTTCTTAATCCCGAGCGGGTGTCCATGCCCGACTTTGACATCGACTTCTGCATGGACAGACGGGACGAGGTGATCGATCATGTGGCCGAGCTCTATGGCCGGGATGCGGTATCCCAGATCATTACCTTTGGCACCATGGCTGCCAAGGCGGTGGTGCGTGATGTGGGCCGGGTGCTGGGCCACCCTTATGGCTTTGTGGATCGTATTTCCAAGCTGATCCCGCCCGATCCGGGCATGACCCTGGCCAAGGCCTTTGAGGCTGAACCCAAGCTGCCTGAGCTTTACGAACAGGATGAAGAAGTGCGTGCCTTGATTGATATGGCCCGCATTCTGGAAGGGGTGACCCGTAACGCCGGCAAACATGCCGGCGGCGTGGTCATTGCTCCCACCAAAATCACCGATTTTGCCCCGCTCTATTGCGATGCCGAAGGTCATCATCCGGTGACCCAGTTTGATAAAAACGATGTAGAGTCTGCCGGCCTGGTGAAGTTTGACTTTCTTGGCCTGCGCACCCTCACCATCATTGACTGGGCGCTGGGCATGATCAACCCCAGGCTGGAGCAGGAAGGCAAGCCGCCTGTCGACATTGCCGCCATTCCCATTGACGACAAGGCTTCTTTCCAGCTGCTCAAGCGCCATGAAACCACGGCGGTATTCCAGCTGGAATCCCGTGGCATGAAGGACCTGATCAAGCGCCTGCAGCCGGACTGTTTTGAAGACATGATCGCTCTGGTAGCGCTGTTTCGCCCGGGGCCTTTGCAGTCGGGCATGGTAGATAACTTTATCGACCGCAAGCACGGCCGTGAGGCGGTGTCTTACCCCGATGAACAGTGGCAGCACGACTCTCTCAAGCCGATTCTTGAGCCAACCTACGGCATTATCCTGTATCAGGAGCAGGTGATGCAGATTGCCCAGGTATTGGCGGGCTATTCGCTGGGCGGCGCTGACCTGCTGCGCCGGGCCATGGGTAAAAAGAAACCCGAAGAAATGGCCAAGCAGCGGGCCGGCTTTGAAGCGGGGGCTGTGGCCAACGGCATCGACGGCGAGCTGGCAATGAAGATCTTCGATCTGGTGGAAAAATTCGCCGGATATGGCTTCAACAAGTCACATTCTGCCGCTTATGCGCTGGTGTCTTATCAGACTCTGTGGCTTAAAACCCACTTTCCGGCGGAGTTTATGGCGGCGGTGATGACTGCCGATATGGACAACACCGACAAGGTAGTGACGCTGGTGGATGAGTGCCAGCGCATGGGGCTGACGCTGAGTCCGCCCGATGTCAATACCGGCCGCTATCGCTTTACCGTGAATGAAGACGGTCACATAGTGTATGGTATCGGGGCCATCAAGGGCGTGGGCGAGTCACCTATTGAGTCCATTCTTGCTGCGCGTGAACGTGGCGGTCCCTTCCGTGATTTATTCGACTTCTGCAACCGGGTAGATCTTAAAAAGCTCAACAAGCGAGTGATGGAAAAGCTGATCCTGTCGGGTGCCATGGATAAGCTGGGTCCGCACCGGGCGTCCATGATGGCTACCCTTGAGGAAGCCATGAAGGCGGCGGATCAGCATGCCAAAGCAGAGGCGCTGGGCCAGGGCGACATGTTTGGCGTGCTGGTAGAAGAAGACAAGGTGGAGCACGCTTTTGCCGATGTGCCCCACTGGCCCGACAAAATCTGGCTGGAAGGAGAGCGGGACACTCTTGGCTTGTATCTTACCGGCCACCCCATTAACCAATATGCCAGAGAGCTGCGCCATTACACCAGTGGCCGGCTTAATGAGGTACAGCCCGGCGGGCGTGACAGACTCAGCACCGTGGCCGGGCTGGTGATTGCCGCCAGGGTGATGACCACCAAGCGGGGCAACCGCATGGGCATTCTGACCCTGGATGATAAATCGGGCCGTTTGGATGTGACTCTGTTTTCTGATGCGCTGGAACGCTATGAGTCTTTGCTGGAAAAAGATAAAATTCTGGTTATCAGTGGACAGGTCAGCTTTGACGACTTCTCCGGAGGCCTTAAAATGTCGGCCAGAGAGGTGCTTGATATCAGCGATGCCCGGGAGCGGTTTGCTCGGGGCCTTGCACTGTATATAGATAAAAGCCGCATAGAACAGGGCTTTTTTACTCAATTGCTGGATATACTCACGCCGGTTAGGGCGGGCGTATGTCCTGTGCGTGTGACCTACCACCGACCCGGCGCACGAGCCGAGCTGACTCTGGGCACAGAATGGCGGGTAACCCCCACTGACGATATGCTCGATTCGCTAAAGGGCCTGCTGGGTGCGGACAGGGTCGAACTGATTTTTGACTAGAGGGCAGCCATGAGCCACCATTTTCTGGATTTTGAACAACCTATTGCCGAACTTCAGGCCCAGATTGAAGAACTTCGTCACGTAGGCGAAGGCGACGGCCTCGATATCGATCTGGATGAAGAGATCGGTCGTTTGGAAGTGAAACGTGATGAGCTGACTAAAAAGGTGTTCAGCAATCTGGGTCCCTGGCAGATTTCCCAGCTGGCCCGCCACCCTCGTCGTCCTTATACTCAGGACTACCTGGAGATGATGTTTGGTGAGTTCGACGAGCTGGCCGGCGATCGTGCCTATGCCGACGACAAGGCCATTGTGGGTGGTGTGGCCCGCTTTGAAGGCCGTCCGGTCATGGTGATCGGCCACCAGAAGGGGCGTGAAACCAAAGAAAAGATAAAGCGTAACTTTGGCATGCCCCGTCCGGAAGGCTACCGCAAGGCCCTGCGTCTGATGGAAATGGCCGAGCGCTTTAAAATGCCCATTCTTACCTTTATCGACACCCCCGGTGCCTACCCGGGTGTGGGCGCTGAAGAGCGCGGCCAGAGTGAAGCCATTGCCCGCAACCTGAAAGTGATGTCGGGCCTCAAAACTCCCATCATCTGTACCGTAGTGGGCGAAGGCGGATCCGGCGGTGCCCTGGCCATTGGCGTGGGTGACCGTGTGAACATGCTGCAATATTCCACCTATTCGGTGATCTCACCGGAAGGCTGTGCTTCTATTCTGTGGAAGAGTGCTGACAAGGCTTCGGTGGCTGCCGAGGCCATGGGCATTACCGCCGGTCGTATTCATGAGCTGGGTCTTATCGACAACGTAGTGGAAGAGCCCATGGGCGGTGCCCACAGCAATCCATTACTGACCGCCGAGCGTCTGAAAGCGCGCCTTGTCGCCGATCTGGCCGACCTTGATCAGCTTGATACCGACACCCTGCTTGAACAGCGCTATCAGCGCCTGATGAAATACGGTTACTGCTAAACCCCGGCTTTGCCGGGAGCTGTCAGCTTTAAGCGATAAGTAACAGCCAGGTTGGGACTTGTCCCAACCTGGCTGTTACTTCCGACTTTCAGCTCCCAGCTCTCAGCTCCTCAAAGAGGCGCACCCACAGTAAACTCCGGCCAAAACTGTTATATTCCGGCTAAGAACGGAACCAATTAACAGGGAATGTTTACATGAACCTCCGTCACCTGCAGCTGCTTGCCGGCTTTTGCTGGCTGCTCATCGCACTGCCCCCCGCGGCTGCCCAGTCGCCACTGAAGAACTTTTACCAGGACAGCTGGAATACCCGTAACGGTCTGCCTCACAACAGCATCAACAGCATGGCGCAAACGCCCGAAGGCTACCTCTGGTTTGCCACCTGGGAAGGAATATCCCGCTACAACGGGCGGGGATTTCATACTTTTGTGCGTGGTGAGCAAACCGGTCTGCCTGACTCGGGTATTCGTGGCCTTACGCTGGACGATGACGGCCTGCTGGTAGTCGGTGCCCGAGGCGGTTTCAGCCGCTATCAGCATCCTCGTTGGTTTCCTCAGCAGCACCTGCCAGCCATGGTAAACCATGTGTTACGTGATAATCGCGGCCGGCTGTGGTTTGCCACCGAAGGGGACGGCATCTATATGCGCGACGCTCAAGGTGAACAGCATCACTTCTCTGTGCAACAGGGCCTGCCCGGGCTGGCGGTATACCGGCTGCTGCAGACAAGTGACGGGCGGATCTGGGCGGGTACGTCCCGTGGCCTGGCGGTTATTGGTCCCAATAATATCATCAGTGTAAACCGGCATATTCCCGCCGCTCCTGTGCTGGCGCTGCTGCAAACCCAGGAAGAACAATTACTGGTAGGCTCGGCTCAAGGGCTCTATGGCAGCAAAGATCATCACTTTGAATTGATGCACCCGCAGCTTGCCGAAGAGGCCATCAGCAGCTTGTTGCAGGACAGGGACGGGGCGCTCTGGATTGGCACCACGGATCGCGGGCTGGCGCGGCTGGGCAGTTTGGGGCTGGAGCGGCTTGGCATGGAGCAGGGACTGCCCGATAACCGTGTGCTGTCGTTGTTGCAGGATACCGAAGGTAATATCTGGGTGGGCACCAATGGTGGTTTGCTGCGCCTTCGTGATGCCCCTTTTACCAGCTTTACTCAGGAGCAGGGGCTGGCAGGTAACTATGTGCGTTCTGTGTTGGCCGACGATAACGGCCAGGTATGGGCAGGCACCAGCAACGGCCTGAGCGTGATTGATGCTGACGGCACCCGAACCGTTCCGGTCTTACTGCCGGATGGCAAGACGCCGTCCATTCTTAGTCTGGCCCGTCAGGGGGATATTCTCTGGTTGGGTACCTATACCCATGGTCTGGTCGGACTCAAACCCGGACAGCAGCCGGTTATTATCGACCGGGAGCAGGGTCTTAGTGCCAATGAGGTTCGCGCCATATTACCCGCACGGGATGGCAGTCTGTGGGCGGGCACCGCGGAAGGACTGAGCCGGGTGCATCAGGGCCGGGTATTAACCTACGGCAAGCAGGACGGCCTGCCTGGCGAATTTGTGATGGCGCTGCATCAGGCGGAAAACAATGATATCTGGGTAGGAACCGGGGTAGGGGCAGCCATTATTGAGCAAGGGAATCCATCCCGGATTCGTACTCTGGATCTGCACAGCCAGGAAAATGCCGAATATGCCTTTGGTTTTTATCAGCAGCCGGGCAGTGATGCGGTGTGGATTGCGACGGATCGTGGCTTGCTGCGTTACCGTTACACTGACAGCAGCCTGTCGATGGTAGGCCGGCCCCATGGTCTGCCCATTGAAAAAATGTTTCAGCCGGTAGCGGATTATCATGGCGGGATCTGGGTGACGACCAATCGCGGTATACTGCGGCTGGATTTGCAGCAGGCCCATCAGGCTGCAGATGGTGAGCTGGCTGCCATTGCGTTTGAACTCTTTGGTGAAGGTGACGGTATGGCCAGCAGCCAGGCCAATGGCGGCTCAGGCCCTTCAGCAACGCTGGCTGCTGATGGCAGTATATGGGTAGCCACTGCCATGGGAGTGGCGCGGGTACAGCCCGAGCGTCTGGCTGAGCTTGTTCAAAATAATCTGCCGGTGGTGCTGGAACAGGTCACCGTGAATGGCCAACCTGTGGTGCCAGATACACCGTTGAAACTGCCTGCCGGTAGTGAGCGTATACAAATCGGGTTTGCCGGTCTGGGGTATGTGATGCCTGAGCGGATCCGCTATCGCACCCGGCTGAAAGGCTTTGACAAGGAGTGGGTAGAGCGGGGAGATCAGAGTCTGGCAGAATACACTAATCTGGCTCCGGGTAACTATCGTCTGCAGGTGGCAGCCGCTTATCCTTACAGTCGCTGGAGTGACCGACAGGCCAGTCTGAGCTTCAATATTGCGCCTTTTTTCTGGCAGCGTCCGCTATTCTGGGCAATGTTGGCGGTGGCCGGACTGATACTGCTGTGGGGAATATTTCAGCTGCGCCTGCGAATGCTTAAACATAATGCCGCTACCCTGCGGCGGCTGGTGCATGAAAAAACCGAAGCGCTGCAACAGCAAACCCAGAACTTTGAACGTCAGGCGCGGGAAGATCAGCTGACCGGCCTTGCTAACCGGCGGGCCTTTGATGACTGGCTGGCTCAGGCCTGGCAGCGTTTTAGTGATAAAAACCAAGGGTTTTGCCTGGCGGTTGTTGATATTGATCACTTTAAGCGGGTTAATGACCAGTGGTCCCACAGTGTGGGTGATGAAGCCATTAAAACGCTGGCCCGAATCCTGAGTACACAGGTGCGTGAGCAGGACTATGTGGCACGCTGGGGGGGCGAGGAGTTTACTCTGTTGTTTCCCGATACCCGGCTGCATGATGCCATGGCGGTCTGTGAGCGTATTCGGCAGCGGGTGGCGGATTTTGACTGCAGTGCCATTGCCGAGGGCTTAAGTCTGACTATTTCGCTGGGAGTGGCTGAGGCGTTTGCCACTGAAAGTGCTGACCGGCTGTTGGCCAAAGCCGATCAGGCGCTTTATCGAGCCAAAAATAACGGTCGTAACCGGGTAGAAGCTGCTTCATGAACGAATATCATCATGTTTACCAATGCCTCAAGGATCTGTACCCGAACGGGCCACTTTATGTCGGCTTCAGTGGGGGGCTGGACTCTACGGTGCTGCTGGCGCTGGCGGCGCGCTTTGCCAGAGAGCAGGGCCGTGAGCTGACCGCCCTGCATGTTCATCATGGTCTGCAGGCCGCCGCCGATGCCTGGCCGGCGCACTGTCGGCAAGTGGCGGCCAGTCTGGGGGTGGAATGCCGGGTGTTAACCGTCACCGTGGCAACCGGTCCGCGGGTAAGCCTTGAGGCCGCTGCCCGCCATGCCCGTTATGCCGCTCTTGCCGCTGAGCTGCCGGCAGGAGCGGCACTGCTGACCGGCCATCATCTGGATGATCAGGCCGAGACCCTGCTGCTGGCCCTGAAGCGGGGGGCAGGTATTGCCGGTCTGGCTGCCATGCCGGAGCATAAACCGTTGGGCAGGGGCGTGCAGTTACGGCCTTTGCTGCATCTTTCCCGTGCCGAGCTTGAGCGGTTTGCTGCCGAGCAGGGGTTGAACTGGGTGGAGGACCCGTCCAATGCCGATAACCGCTTTGATCGCAACTTTCTGCGCAATGAAATATTGCCGCGGCTGCTGACGCAATGGCCGGCCTTTGCACGCACCGTCAGCCGCAGTGCAGCGCTCTGTGCTGAGCAGCTGGAGCTGGCACAGGATCTGGCCCGGCAGGATTTGATCGGGCTGGTTAATAGTGCCGGTGGCTTGAGTGTGACTGATTTGCGGTCTTTTACTCTGGCCAGACGTAATAATGCGCTGCGCCATTGGCTGAGTGAGCGAGGGCTGCATTTAAGTCACAGCCAGCTGGCGGTGGCCTGGAATGAACTGGCACTTGCCGCTGAAGATGCAACCCCTGTGCTTGAGATTAAAGGCGTCAAGCTGCGCCGCTATCAGGGCCATTTGTATGTAACAGCACGGGAAAGCGAACCAATGGCTCTGAATACCATCAAGCCCGGATGCTGGAATGAGCTGGCCGTGGGCCGGCTGCAGTTGCAGCCGGTAACAGCAGGTGCCGATATCACAATGGCACCGGAGCAGCTGCATATTGCCTTTGGGATCACTGGCCTGCGGGGGCAGCCGGTAGGGCGGCACGGCTCGCGGCCGCTGAAAAAACTCTGGCAGGAATATGGCATACCGCCCTGGCAGCGAGGGCGGATCCCCTTGTTGATGCACGGTGAGCGGCTGGTCGCCGCTCTCGGGTTATTTATCTGCGAGGAATATGCCGCCAACCCCCACCAGCCCGGCTGGAAAATTGAATACAGCGCTGAACCCGAGGGTACAGGGAGTGGGGAATAGGGGTTACCGGTACAAACTCTGGGCCAGCTGCTCCAGGGCCCGGTCATTGCCGGTTACCGGCAGCGCAAAACCACTGACACCGGTGGCGCTTAACGCTTCTGCCAGGCGAGGCAGAGTGGCGGCATCTCCGTTTAAGCGGCTGACCAGCGGCAGGTGGGTCTGGCCGCTCAGTTCCAGCAGGCGGGCCAGCGGTAAGGCCTGCGTATCCAGCAGAGCAAGCTGCTGGTTGCCTTGCTGCAGAATATGCTGAGCCAACCGTAAACTTTGCCCGGGCTCTTCACTCAGCTCCAGTAGCAAGGGCCGGGTACAGCGGCCCGCGGCATTTAACAATGCTTCATTGCCGGCGGCACTGGTATCCAGCAGCAGCAGATCCACCTGTTCAGCGGCTCTGTGCACCTGTTCGGCACTGGTCACCCTGGTCATGGCTGCCAGATCAAAGCGGTCGGCACTGGCATGCAACTGCTGCAGGCGCTTCAAACCCTGCTCGGCACTCACATCACTGAAGCAATCCACCGCCAGCACCTGGCCGCCCTGCTCCTTGATGCTGCGGGCCAGCTCATCCAGCCGCTCGGTACCGGGCCAGCCGGCCAGCTCGGCAATCAGCAGCGGCTCGTCGTCGCCCAGCATAAAAGGACCAATCTGTACCTGAGTGTTGTTTGCCTTGTAATGACGGCTATAACGTACCGGCTCGTCGCTCTGGCCGGCGCTTTTGCTCTTGTTCAGCAGGCGGGCAGGAATACGAGTGGGAGCCACCTCGGCACTGGGGTAACAGCCCAGCACCTTGATAAAACGAGTGATGCGGCCCAGCTCTTTCATGGCAGCCTGCATATCGGCACTATTTACATTGGCAGCCACATCCACATAAAACATCTCTTCCCAGGGATTGCCGATAATGGGGCGCGACTCCAGCCGGGTCATGGTAATGCCGTGGTTGCGCAGCACCAGCAGGGCTTCTACCAGGGCACCGCTTTGCTGGCCGGTCGACATGATAAAGCTGGTTTTGGCCGGAATTTGCTCTGCGACTTCAATGGGTTTGCGTGCCACCACAATAAAGCGGGTCATGTTCTGCTTCTGGTTGGCCAGGCCTTCCACCAGTGGTGTCAGACCATGCAGCTCGCCGCCGTCGGCACTGCCCAGGGCTGCCACGTCCGCACGCTTCAGTCTGGCTACCTGCTCCATGGCGTTGGATGATGCCGCGCAGAACTTCACCTCCAGCTCGCCCAGCCGGCTTAAATACTGGGAGCACTGCTGGTAAGGCTGAGAGTGAGTATAAAGCGTGGTGATTTGCTCCACACTGGTGTCGGTGGCCACCAGCAGACAATGCTCTATAGGCTGGGTCAGCTCACCCACAATCGACAGACTGGTGTGCTGCATTAAATCGAACACATCGTTAATGGCACCGGAGCTGGTATTTTCTATCGGCAAAATGCCATATTGCGCCCGGCCTGACTCCACGGTTTCAAATATCTGCTGAAAGGTCTCGCAGTTATGCTCTATCAGAGGGGCCTGAAAGCGCGACAGATATTTGCGCGCCGCCATATTGGAATAGGAGCCCTTAAGCCCCAGAAAGGCCACGCTGATAGCGGGCACTTCGTCCTGCGGGTTGAGCAGGTCCTGCAGCAGTGCCTGTTGTGACAGTACCGAATCTTCAATAACGGTGTGAAAAATGCGGGTAACAAAGTGAGCATCCAGCCCCAGCTGACGACCCTGTTCCACCAGCCTCACCAGCAGCGCCTGCTCCCGCTCCTGATCGCGAATGGGGCGGGGATTTTCCAGCTTGGCGCGGGCCACGTCCAGGCTAAGGGCCTTGCGTTGAGCCAGCAGGTTCAGCAGCTCTCGGTCCAGGTTAGTGATCTTGCTTCTAATGTCGTCCAACTTCATGAATAGGGCTTCCTTCCTCACCGGCATGCACACATAAAAAAGGCCTCCCGGTGGGAGGGAGGCCTGTTGATATATACATACTGAAAAGTGGTGCCAGAGGCAAGTGATTTCTGGAAAACCCGGTTATTCCTCGCTTTCTGCTTCTGCTTCTGCTTCTGCTGCCGGCTGACCGGCGTTGGCACGCTGGGCCAGCGGCTTCTCTGCGTATTTGGTTAGCTGACGTTCCAGTTTGTGACCAAGATCGTTGATAGCCGCATACAGGTTTTCATCTTCTGCCTGAGCAAACAGGGTTTCGCCCGGCACGCCGGCACTGGCTTCTACCAGATAATTCAGTCCTTCTTTCTGAATCATCACATGCGGTGTGATCAATGCAATCTGACGCCGGTTCAGCTTTTCAAAACGACTCTCAATCCGTTCACGGATGGCGGGAGTGATGTCAATAACTTGGCTGGAAATGGCAATGGACATAAAAGACCCCCTTGGTTGTTGTCGTCTGCTTACGGTTTCAGATTACTCCTTCGGTAATATGTTGTCGTGAGCTGGATCAATTAACGAATAAATTACCATTGGAGCATTGGCAGTCAGGCCGCCATTTCTTACGATAGCACTACTATATCGTCGCGGGAGCAAGCAGCGTGTTCAAACGGGCAGGAATCGGCATTTTATTACTTACTCTGGGAGTCACGGCTCAGGCATCGCCGCTCAGGGAGCAGTATCGTCAGGCAGAGCAGGCCTTAAAGCAGAATAATACAGAACACTACCGGCAGCTCAGAGCCGGGTTGAATGACTATCCGCTGGTGCCTTATCTGGATTACCGCTATCTGGCGGACAGGCTCAGCTCGCTCAGCAGCCAGGATGTCACCGGTTTTATAAACCGCTACCCCGATTCGCAGCTGGCCGACCGGCTGGAGCGGCAATATCTGTTCCGTCTGGCCCGGGAGCAGCGCTGGCGTGATTTCCTGGCGCTGTATCCCGAGCTGCCCAACAGCACAGAGTTGCAATGTGCTCACTATCGGGCCAAGTGGGCCACCGGGGAGCAGGCCGAGGCACTCAAAGGCGCGGAACAACTCTGGAATTACGGCCGCTCCCGCCCCAATGCCTGTGATCCTTTATTTGATATCTGGAAGGCCAAAGGCGGTCAGACCGACGAGCAAATCTGGCAGCGTATGCTGCTGGCCTATGAAAACGGCCAGAGCGGGCTGATTAAATACCTCACCGGTCTTTTAAGTAAAAACGCCGGCCCCGACGGCGAGTTGTTAATGGCGCTGGATAACAATCCTGCTGTGCTGGCTGAACGTGATCGCTTTGGCAGCAGCCAGCGCCACAGTGATGCCATTGCCGTGGCGCTGGCCCGTCTGGCGGACAAGGATCCGGCGCTTACCATGGAGCTGTATTCCGGCTTCAAGCGCAAGCCCGGTTTAAGCAGTGCTCAGCAGGCCGAAATAGAGCGCAGCCTGGCCCGCCGCCTGATGTATAACCGCACTCATGAATATCGTCGCTGGCTGGATACGCGTCTGCCCGAGGTGGGCAGCGATGCGCTGTTTGAGCTGCGCGCCCGGCTGGCTATCTGGGAGCAGGACTGGGAGCACCTGATTGGCTGGATAGACCGTCTTCCTGCCGAGGAGCAAAACAGCAGTCGCTGGCAATACTGGCGGGGCCGGGCGCTGGAACAAACCGGCAAGCCTGAGCAGGCCGCCACCGCCTTTGCCAAGGCTGCTGCCGAGCGGGAGTACTACGGCTTTCTGGCGGCCCAGCGCAGCCAGCGGCCCTATGCGCTTAACCGCAAGGCACCGCCGCCGGCACCCGAGTGGCGCACCGCCGTTAAAAACTGGCCGGCCCTGCTGCGGGTGGAAGAATGGCTGGCGCTGGGCAATAAATCGGCGGCCCGCAGCGAGTGGTATCACCTGCTGAGCAAGGTTGATGAGCAGGAAAAACTGGCGCTGGGTTCACTGGCACTGGAACGGGGCTGGCATGACAAGTCCATTCTGGCCAGTATTCGCGCCAAGGCCTGGGATCAGCTCGATTTGCGCTTTCCCGTTGTTTACCGCGATATTTTTCGCAAGCAGGCGGCCCGGCTGAAGCTGGACGAGCCCATTCTGTTTGCCATTGCCCGGCAGGAAAGCGCCTTCTATGAAGAAGCCCGCTCACCGGTAGGCGCCGGCGGTCTGATGCAGTTAATGCCGGCCACCGCCAAAGAAACTGCCCGCAAGCACAATATCAGTGACTACCGGCGCAGCAGCGATGTGTATGTGCCCGGCATTAATGTGCAGCTGGGCTCCAGCTATTTCAGTGAACTGCTGGCCCGTTACAACGGCAACCGCATTGCGGCCATTGCCGCCTACAACGCCGGCCCCGGCCGCATCGACCGCTGGCTCTCGGGCAGTGGCAGCCGGCCGCTGGATGTATGGGTAGAAAACATTCCCTATCGGGAAACCCGCGGATACGTACAGAACGTGCTGGCCTATTCCGTGGTGTATCAGGAAATGCTGGGCCAGCAGCACCACTTTCTTAAAGCAAGCGAGCTGAACCATGTTTACTGAACGCAGCATTGCCATACTCGGGCTGGGCTGGCTGGGAGAGCCTCTTGGGCTCACATTGCAGCAACAGGGCTGGCTGGTGAGTGGCACCTGCCGGGATGAGTCCAAGGCAGAGCGGCTGCAGCAGCAAGGTCTGCATGCCATTACCATGGAGTTTAACCAGCCGCTGCCGGCGCAGTGGCCCGACGCGCTCAGGGCGCACACTCTGTTGCTGTGTATACCGCCTGGCAAACTGGATAACTATGCCAGCCGGCTGGGCCAGCTGGCTCAGGCCGCCGTGGCTGCCGGCACTCAGCGCGTGATCTTTACCAGTGCCACCTCTGTATATGGCGGCACCGGCATAAAAACCGAACATGACGCCAGCCCCGACGGCCCCAGAGGAGAGCGCATGCTGGCCGCCGAGCAAGCGGTGCAGGCCTGTGGGGCCGGGCAGGTGCTTATTTTGCGGCTGTCCGGCCTGGTGGGCGGCAACCGCGAGCCCGGGCGCTTTTTGGCGGGCAGGGAGTTTGACGGCGGCGACGAGCCGGTCAATCTGGTGGCGCAGGAAGACTTGTTACGGTTTATTCCGGCCCTGCTGGCGCGTAATGACTGGCCGGCCGTGCTGAACCTGAGTGCGCCGCATCATCCCAGCCGCGAGGCCTTTTACCGCGAAGCGGCTCGTTTGCAGCAGCTGCCACCGCCCATATTCAGCGGTGGCGGTGCCGGCAAGACCATAGACGGCAGTGCCATCTGCGGCTTGCTGGGCATGGATTACAGCGTGACCGACTGGTTTGAATGGCTGCAGGCGCGGCGCTGATTGCGAGGCCGTGCGGCAAGGATTATGATCCCCGTTTTCAACCGGACATAAGAGAATACTGAATGAGCGAATCCATCAACCCCAGAGGCGATTTGTTGTTGCGCACCATGGCCATGCCCGCCGACACCAATGCCAACGGCGATATCTTTGGCGGCTGGATCATGTCTCAAATGGATTTGGGTGGCAGCCTGCTGGCCAACGAAATTGCCCGTGGCCGGGTATGCACGGTAGCGGTAGATAAAATGGTGTTTGCCCGCCCGGTGCAGGTGGGAGATGTGATCTGCTGCTATGGCGAGCTGGTAAAAGTAGGGCGCACGTCCATTACCATCAAGGTCGAAGTCTGGGTCAAGCCCGTGCTCACGCCGGAAAGCGGCCCCCGCTATTCGGTGGCCGGTGCCGAGTTTGTATATGTGGCCATAGACGAAAACGGACGCCCCCGTGTCGTTAACGCTGGTTAAGGGACTGGTGCTGGCAGGGGCGCTGGCCCTTGCCGGCTGCCTGGAAGTGCCCCGGCAGACACTGCTGAGTAATGAGTTTCAGCCTGCCGAGCATTGCCTTTACCCTTCACTACCGGCCATAGCGCCGCTGCCGGCGCAGTTTTCTCTGCTCAGCTGGAATATTTATAAACAGCAGCGCAACTGGCAGCCGGAGCTTTCCCGCTGGATGGCAGACACAGACGTGCTGCTGCTGCAGGAGGCCAGCGGCCGGGATGACTTTTATCAGTGGCTGGAGCAGCAACAGCTGCACTGGTTTCAGGCAGATGCCTTTGAGTGGCAGCAGCTGCCCAACGGCGTCTTAACCGCCAGCCGCCAGCCCGCGGTTCAGGTATGTGCCGAGCGGATGACGGAGCCCGCCACCCGCATTCCCAAATCCTTGCTGTTCAGCCGCTATTCACTGGCAGGAGCCAAAGAGCAACTGCTGGTGGTTAATCTGCACGCGGTCAACTTCTCTCTGCGCGGGCGCACCTATCAGGCCCAGCTGGACATGATCAGCCGGGCCATTGCCGGGCACAGCGGTCCGCTGATTGTGGCCGGCGACTTTAACCGCTGGAATGCGCGCCGCCAGCAGCAGTTAAACCAATGGGCTGTTACCCATCAGCTCAGTGAGGCCGTTCCCGCGCCCGATCTGCGTACCCGCTTCTGGGGCTATCCGCTGGACGCCATCTTCTACCGGGGGCTGACGCTGATAACAGCGCAAAGCATCAATACCCACGCCTCCGACCATACCCCCATTAAGGCCAGCTTCAGCACTCTGTAGGTTCTGGTTTATCCGCGGCCATAACAAAAAAGCCCAGCATCTCTGCTGGGCTTTTGAAATTTGGCGGAGCGGACGGGACTCGAACCCGCGACCCCCGGCGTGACAGGCCGGTATTCTAACCAACTGAACTACCGCTCCGGTGCTTGGCTTTCGCTGCAAGCGGGTTGAACTATATGGCTGAACGGAAAGGGCGTCAAGCCCTGAAATGCCAATTATGAATCGTTCGCTTGTTTTTTATACTCAAGACGCCAAAAACATCACTTTGGCTGTTTTCGGCGTTTACGCCACCACAATCCGGCAACGGCTGAGATCACTACCAGGGCAAGGGCGGCCCACAGCCACCACTGCTGCCACAGCGGAGCGGGCGGCGTCTGAGCGGCGCTGCCGGCAAAGGGCTCAGGCAGGGGGGCTACCACTCGCACAACCTGGTCTTTTAATTTAATCTGAATTTCACGGCCGTCCATGGTAGTGACATACGCTTTTCCCTGCCAGCGATAGTTGCCGGGCTGGCGGGCAGCAGGCAGCGCTATGCTGGTGCCCTGGCCAGAAATAGTCACCGGCTGCTCCAGCGGGTTGATAAGCTCGCCGGTCACCACCAGACTGTCAGCCAGTACGTCACTGTCAGTTTCCAGCTCAATACGCCAGTTACGTTCAGAATCGGGGGTGGTAAAACGGGCCCGTACCGGCTGTGGATAAAGCAGCAGTGTATGCTGAACGTAGCGGGCCAGCACACCATTGGATACTTCTGCCTGAAACAGATAATCCCCCGGCAGTGCATCAAAAATAACTTCTGCAGTCATGATGCCGTCACCGGGAATGGCGTCGGCACCGGTGCCATTATCCTTGAAAGTGCCAAGCTCAACAGGCGCACGGGAAAAGGCATCCTGGTTCTGCGGGTTTTCGGCATAAAGCAGTGCTTTCAGTGAAAGGCCATCAAGATAATAATTGGCATCGAGGGTGGTATTTTTATAGGCAAGCTGACCGTTCAGCTGAATGACTTCATTCTGAAACACACGGTTGGGCAGGGCATCCAGCTGCAGATGAAACACGCTGAGCAAAGTAATAGCGTGCTCGCCGGCTATTTTACCGGTGGCCTGCCAGGGGCCGGGCTGTGGCTGCCAAAGGGTAATGACATCCCGCTTGTCGGTAGAGGCCCAGCTCACGTTATCAGGGTGGCGCTGGTAATAGAGCTTACTGCCATCCGGTTTAATCAGCACTACCGGCACCGAAGGGGCTTCACGCTCTATAAACAGGGTGACTTCCTTGACCGAAGGATCAATTCTGAAGGTGTTGTCAAGCCAGCGTGCGTGTTGCTCTTTGCCTGACGCGGTAAAAGACAGCAGCGCCAGGGCCGTCAGCAGCATCTGTTTGATCATGGTTAGTTGCATCAGGGACGCCACAGGCAGGAGCCGCCTTGTTTTTCAATCAGATCGAGCCGGCGTTCGTGGGCTTCCAGCTCTGCATTCAGGGCGCGAATGATCTTCAGGGGAGGCCGGCTGCTGGCCAGTCGCCGCAGCTCGCTGCCGTTGTTGCTTTGTTCTCCGCCATCCTGGTACAGGTTGAGTTTGGTCTGGCCACCTGTCATCAGCAGGTAGACATCTGCCAGGATCTCGGCATCCAGCAAAGCGCCGTGCAGGGTACGGTGACTGTTGTCTATGCCATAGCGATCACAAAGCACGTCCAGGTTGTTGCGCTTGCCCGGATAAAGCTGGCGCGCCATGGCCAGCGTATCGGTGACCTTACACAGCTGGGCCATGCGTTCAGGCCTGCCCAGCAGCTCCATTTCATAATCAAGAAAGCCAACGTCAAAGGGGGCGTTGTGGGCGACCATTTCGGCCCCACGGATAAAGTCGATAAATTCATCAGCCTGGCTGGCAAATTCTGGTTTGTCAGCGAGAAAATCATCAGTAATGCCATGAACCCGAATGGCTTCTTCATCTACTTTTCGGTCTGGTCTGAGGTACATATGCAGGTGCCGGCCGGTTAAGCGCCGGTTGACCACTTCGACACAGCCAATCTCGATCACTCTGTGCCCCACATAATGAGGGCCCGAGTCCATGTTCATACCTGTGGTTTCGGTATCGAGCACCACCTGCCGCTGATAGCCAGATTCGGTTAACACTGTGTTTATCCTCCGCAAAATGCAGCGGTCAGTATATCGTCTGAAGCACAATATGATAAGGGTGTGCGCTGGCTCACCCCCTGTGTTTATGGCAGACTGCCGGCCTTTGTATATTCATGTAACAGGCAAGATATGAAACAGGTTCAGCTCTATACAGATGGCTCCTGCCTTGGTAATCCGGGGCCGGGCGGCTATGGTGCCGTGCTTATCTACAAGCAGCACCGAAAAGAGCTGAGCGGCGGCTTTCGGCTGACCACGAATAACCGCATGGAGCTGCTGGCCGCGATTGAAGGCCTCAATGCACTCAGCTCCCCTTGTGAGGTCTCTCTGACCACCGACAGTCAGTATGTGCGTCAGGGCATTACTCAATGGATTTCGGGGTGGAAGCGGAATAGCTGGCGGACCTCGGCGAAAACACCGGTAAAAAATGCCGATCTCTGGCAACAGCTGGATGATGCCTGCCAGCGTCACAAGGTGGAATGGCATTGGGTGAAAGGTCACAGCGGACATCCGGAAAACGAGCGGTGCGACGATCTGGCCCGGGAGGCAGCCATGAAGGAAAGCAGCCACCGGGAGGATACCGGTTATTCGCGCTGACGGGCCATCTCGGGGCGGGCTACCGGCGCGGGAGCCCGTCTGCGTTCCTGTATGGGCGTAAGCGGAAAACGACGTTTGCGTGCCAGCAAAATATAGACTGCTGCCGGAGACGGGCAAAACTGCGGACAACGCTGCCGCTGCCAGTGGGCCAGCCAGGGCATAAAACCGGTAAAGCCGATGTAATCGCGCTTAATCACTTCAAACCCCAGCAGTTTCAGCCAGTCTTCTACCCTGGCAGGTGCCACCATGGCGTGCCAGTGGGGCAGTCTTTTACGCCACCCCGGCAGCCAGCGCGCCAGACCGGCACTGCCATAAGGATTAAAGCCCGATAAAATAAGCCAGCCGTCATCTCTCAGGGCGGTTTCTGCCTCCCGCAGAATGGCATGAGGATGAGCGCTGTATTCCAGCACATGGGCCAGCAGACAGGCATCCAGGCTGCCCGGGGAAAAAGGCATGGCAGTGGCGTCGCCCAGCAAATCCATGTTTTCCTGCTCGGTCTGGGCCATCACCACGCCCTGGCGCAGCCGGCTGCGCTCCAGCGACAAAGCCGCACTGAGTGCATCTACCTTGAGCAGGCTGAAACCGAACAGGCCGGGAGCCCAGTCATCCAGGCGCTGCTGTAGCTGAGCGGCAATGTAGCGCCCCCGGGGCAGACTGCTCCAGGTGAGCGGAGGAGATAGTGTTGTGTGGCTGGCTGTATCCATAATCCCTCTGGTAAGCTTTGGCAGTTTGAATATGCCAAGGATGCAAGAACAATGAATGCAATTTCCCTTCGTGCCTTTAACGATAACTATATCTGGCTGATAGGCAATGGCTGGCAGGCGGTTGTGGTGGACCCCGGTGATGCCACGCATGTGCTGACGGCACTGGCTGAGCGTGAGCTGGCGCTTGCTGCCATATTAATTACACATCATCATCATGATCATACCGGCGGTGTAAAACAGCTGCTGGCACAGTATCCCGATGTTGCCGTTTATGCGCCTGCCGGCGAGCGTCTGCCGGTTCCTGATGCCATTGCGCTGAAAGAAGGTGACCGGGTGTCATTACCGGCACTGGAGCTTGAGCTGCAGGTGCTGGAAGTACCCGGCCATACTTTGGGGCATATTGCTTATTACGGCAACAATATGCTGTTTTGTGGAGACACATTGTTTTCGGGGGGCTGTGGCCGTTTGTTTGAAGGAACGCCAGAGCAGATGTACCGGTCGTTAAGCCGGCTGGCCGCCTTGCCCGGCAGCACACAGGTCTATTGTGCCCACGAATACACTCAATCCAATCTGGCATTCTGTCATGCGGTAGAGCCGGGTAATACGGCATTGCTCAGTTATATGAAAGAAGTGGCTAAATGCCGGCAACAGGACGTGCCTACGCTGCCATCCAGCATAGAACGTGAAAATGCCGTGAATGTGTTTTTACGGGTAGCGCAGCCTGAAGTAAGAGCCGCTGCCCAGATGCAGGCGTTAAGGGAGTTAAATGAAGAGCATGAGATATTCGCTGCACTTAGACGCTGGAAAGACCATTTTTAACGAACTTGATTAAGCTGCTCACAAAGCATACACTGGCCGCCGTTTTTTTGGAAAGCAGACACGATGATAAGACTTTGCCTTTTATCCGGTGCCTTGCTGCTGGCGGGTTGCCAGGCGGTATCCACCGATTCGGCGCGCCAGACACATGGCCATAACAGCACCGAGCAAACCAGTCAGCGGCTCTATCCCAAGTCGAAAGACCATGCTTCACTCAAGGCCTCCGGTCGTTACAGCCGGCATTCTTCGGACGATACGCCAAGTGCCCCGGAGAGCAAGCTGGAGCAGCAGGATCTGTGGCAGCATCTTGCCGACGGCATGACCCTTGAGATACCGGCTGATCACCCAAGAGTGGTAGCCCAGCGCAACTGGTATCTGAAGCAGACACAGTACATGAGTTCCGTCACTGAACGCGCCAGACCGTTTCTCTATCTCATCAAGGAAGAGATAGAAAAACGGAATATGCCAATGGAGCTGGCCCTGCTGCCGGTGGTGGAAAGCACTTTTAACCCCAAAGCCTATTCTCACGGTCATGCTGCCGGTCTGTGGCAGATGTTGCAAAGCACCGGCAAGAACTTTGGCCTGCACTACGACAGCTGGTATGACGGCCGTTATGATGTGATGGCATCTACCCGGGCTGCACTGGATTACCTTGAGTATCTGCACAAATTCTTTGATGGTAACTGGACGCACGCTCTGGCTGCCTATAACTCCGGCGAAGGCCGGGTGCAGCGCGCCATTCGTGCCAACCGCCGTCAGGGCAAGCCCACTGACTACTGGTCTTTGTCTTTGCCCAAAGAAACCCAGAACTATGTGCCCAAGCTGATGGCACTGGCTGATATTCTCAAGCGTCCCGGGCACTATGGCATGGTTGTGCCTGCCATTCCCAATCGTCCGCAGGTTGCGGCCGTGGCGGTAGAAGGGCAGGTAGATTTGCACATGGCTGCAGATCTTGCCGGTGTAAGCCGGGCTCAGATAAAAGCACTGAATCCGGCTTACAAGCACACGGCCACTTCACCGCTGATTGCAGCAGAAATCCTGGTGCCGGTGCGTCATGCAGAAACGTTTGAACTGGCCATGGCCGACTTGCCGGCCGAAGAGCGTATGAGCTATGCCCGCTACCGCGTAAAAGGGGGAGACAGCCTGGGAGTAATTGCCCGTCGTCACGGCACTCATATCAGCGCGCTTAAACAGGCCAATAACCTGACGAGCAACACTATTCGCATTGGCCAGACCTTGCTGGTGCCTTCCAGTGCCGCGCCGGCACCGGCTGCAGTGCCTGAGCAAAGCACTTATCTGGTTAAGGCCGGTGACTCGCTGTCTGTGATTGCCAGCCGCTTCAGCGTCAGCATTGCCGACCTGCTGCGCTGGAACCAGCTGAGCAGCAAGCATATGTTACGCACCGGCCAAAAGCTGATTGTTGCCGCCAACGCAGGGTGAAAATCGGGGAGCGGGGAATAGGGAATGGTTAAAATCCCTAACCCCCGCTTTTTCAATTATACTTCCAAAAACAAACACACTTCTTCCATGCGTGCCCGCGTATCTTTATAGCCCAGATCAATCAGCTCCCGGCAATATTCCTGCTCAAACAGCAAAAAGCTTGCCAGACCGGTGGCATCGCCGGCCTCTACGCCAAACAAACGCAATACTGCACGAATGTTACCGGGTAAGCGATGAAAGTGTTTATGGGTTAATTCATCCAGATTCTGGCTGGGCTGCAATACCAGATTATCAATATGACGCAGTGCCAGTTGCTCGCGCTTACGCTCCGGCACCAGCGCTATGGTGCTGTTAATACGTTGCAGCCGCTCAATGTCTGAGGTGAGGGCATCGGTAAAAATGGTATCCAGCAAATGGCCGGCAATGTCCGAGCTGCTGGGGTTGCCGGAAAGCAGTGCTGAGTCTTGCTCTTCATGAGCCAGGCTCACAATTAAAATGCGTCTGGCTCCCAGATGAATGGCCGGGCTCAATGGATTCAGCTGGTGAATGGAGCCGTCACCATAAAAGTGGTTCTGCAGGCGGCAGGGTTTGAATACAAAAGGCAGGGCACTGCTGGCCATTAAATGTGGCGTGGCAATAATGGAGGAGCGACCGGAGCGGCCTGCTCTGGCCCAGGGCTGATGATAGGGCCGGCCCTGAAAAAAGGTGGTGGAATCACCGGTGTTATAGTTGGAGGCAGTAATGGCCAGTACTTCCAGGGCACCGTAAAGCAGGTTGTTATCGATGCGCTGAAAGTCAATCAGGGTTTCCAGCAGGCGTTCCAGCGGGCTGTTATCAAACAACGGCATGGCCATCTGTGCTGGCTGCCCTAACGCGCCCTTAATCAGACTTTTGGCAGAGTGCGTAACAATGCGCCCCAGCTGCAGGCGCAGCACCTTATGGGTGTTAAGGTGACGCCACACATACTCCAGCTTGCGCACGCCCAAATGAAAACAGGAAGCATAGCAGGCCAGCGCGGTGGCATTAATGGCACCGGCGGACGTGCCGCACAATATGGGGAAGGGAATAGCATGCCCCCGTGGGTAGCATTCGGCAACGGCCTTCAGCACCCCCACCTGATAAGCTGCCCGTGCTCCTCCCCCGGTCAGTACCAGTGAACAGGCATTGCCGGTTTCCTGCTCCATTCATACCTCCCTGTCGGTCACGGCGATGTGCTTAGTTTTCGTTTTCTAAGGACAGCCGGATACCATGAGGTTCTATCACGATTTTGCCCTGCTTATAAAGACCGCCGATGGCTTTTTTAAACGTGCCCTTGCTGATACCGAACTGGCGGTAAATAGTGTCGGGATCGGTCTTGTCATTAACCGCCAGGCTGCCGCCGGCGGCCTGCAGCCTGGCCAGAACCTTTTCTGCGGCTTCGTCGGTTTTACCCGGGCCGGGTTTAAACAGGGTGAGATCCAGTTTGCCGTCGTCGCGCTGCTGCTTGATGTAGCCACGCAGGCTTTTGCCCATGGGCAGACGTTCGGGCAGCTCAGACTTGAACAGCTGGCCCCAGTATTTGCCATCCACAATGGCTTTCAGTCCCAGCGGCGTACCGGCCACGATCAACAGACTGACTTCGTCTCCGGCGTGGTAGCCGGGCATATCCTTGCTGAGAAAAGGCTCCAGCTTGCTGGTGGCGACCATGCGGCCTTCGTGATCCAGATACAGGTAAACCACATAGTGGCGGCCGGTTTGCATGGGCGTGGCCTGATTGCGCTGAGGGACGAAAATGTCTTTCTTCATGCCCCAGTCCATAAAGGCACCCAAACGGTTAACCGTGACCACGCGCAGTGAGGCAAACTCGTTCACCCGCCCCTTGGGTCTGTCGGTGGTTACCACCGGTACCAGATCTGCGTCCAGATAAATGAAAACGGTGATCTTGTCGCCCGGCTTGGCATTGGCCGGCAACTGACTGTGGGGCAGGAACAATTCGCCCTCATCACCGCCGTCCAGCCAGCCGCCCTTGTCGCCCAGTCGTAACAGAGGAAGAGAGTTATAGTCGCCAAGCTTTATCATGGAGGTCACCGAATAGAATTAAAGGCTGGATCTTAGCGCGCTGAAGACGGAAACACCATCTTTGTACATGTGTCATATAAACCTTAAAGTTCAATGGTTTATCATATTTTTTCGGTTGTGCACAAAAGAAAGGCTGCTACACTCGAAAAATGTTGGTGATGGTGTGATTTCGCTCCCGGGGCGTGATGCCATCCTTTGAGAGAGATACGGGTTATGGATCAATCACAAATCACCATTCTGTCTATTCTGGCCGCGACAGTGGTGCTGTTTATGTGGGGACGCTGGCGTCACGATATGGTGGCATCGGCAGCTCTGCTGGCCTGTATCTTTACCGGCCTGGTGTCGGCTGACGCCGCTTTTGATGGCCTGGGGCACCCGGCAGTGATCACGGTGGCCTGTGTGCTGGTGCTGAGTAAGGGTTTACAAAGTTCAGGTGCCGTTGATGTGCTGGCCCGTACCTTTCTGCCCGCTCAGTCCGGCCCTGTGGTGTCCATTGTGGCGCTCACCGGCCTGGGAGCCGTGCTGTCTGCCTTTATGAACAACGTAGGGGCGCTGGCACTGCTGATGCCCATTGCGCTGCAAATGGCCAGGCGACAGCAGCTGCCCCCTGGCAAAATACTGATGCCCCTGGCCTTTGGCACTATTTTGGGGGGCATGACCACCCTGATAGGCACCCCCCCTAACCTGATTGTATCCGGCTTTCGCCAGGCCAGCAGTGGTGATGGCTTTTCCATGTTTGATTACACACCGGTAGGGCTGGCGGTGGCCCTGGCAGGCATAGTGTTTATTGCCCTGATTGGCTGGCGGCTGGTACCCGGACGCAAACAGGCAGGCATGGAAGGGTTTGAATCCGGCGCTTACATCACCGAAGCGCGGGTGCCGGAAGGCAGCAAGGCGGAAGGTCTGACGCTGCGCGAGCTGGAAACCGCACTGACTGACGCGGATGCTCAGATCCTGGGGTTGGTGCGTAACTCGGTGCGGGTGATGCCGCCCAGCCCGCGGCGGCGCACCCGGGCGGGTGATATTCTGATGCTGGAAGCGGAAGCAGAGGCACTGTCACAGGCGTTGTCTTCGCTGGGACTTAAGCTGGAAGAAGATCTGGCTACCAAGGAAGCAGACAAGGAAAAAGAGAGCAAAAAGGAAAAAAGCCAGGAAGATAACGGCACCCGCGAAGCGGTTATCGGCGCAGACAGCAAGAAAGAGAAAAAGGATGGTAAAGACAAGGGAGAGAGTGACAGCTCCGATGAAATTGTACTGATGGAGCTGGTCATTCTGCCCAGCTCTGAACTACTGGGGCGTACTGCCAGGGGTATACAGCTGCGCACCCGATTTGGCGTCAATCTGCTGGCGGTCTCCCGTCAGGGCCAGCGCTCCTTCAAGCGACTGCGGGCGCTGGCCTTTCGTGCCGGTGATTTGCTGCTGATGCAGGGCTCCCCCGAGCTGATTGCGGAATTTGCTTCCAGCACGGGGTGTGTGCCACTGGCGGAGCGGGAGCTGCGCATTCCCGATAAGAAAAAAGCCCTGGTGGCAGGTGGCATAATGGCGGCCTCGGTCATGGTGGCAGCACTGGGCTGGCTGCCGGCAGCGGTGGCCTTTGCCAGCGGCGTGCTGGCCTCTATGGTGTTGCGTACCGTACCGCCCCGGTCTGTATATAACGCAGTAGACTGGCCGGTGGTGGTACTGCTGGCAGCATTAATTCCGGTAGCAGATGTGATGGAAACCACTGGCACCGCCAGTTTAGTGGCAGCCTGGCTGCTGGATGGCGTGGCGCAGGGCAGTGCCCTGGTGGCACTGGCGCTGATCCTGGTGGTGACCATGACACTGTCGGATGTAATGAATAATGCGGCCACGGCAGCGGTCATGTGTCCGATTGCACTGGGTGCCGCCAGCCAGCTGGGAGTGAATGCCGATCCCTTTTTAATGGCGGTGGCCATTGGCGGCTCCTGCGCCTTTCTGACGCCGATTGGTCATCAGAACAATACGCTTATTCTGGGGCCGGGAGGCTTCAGATTCGGGGATTACTGGCGCATGGGCCTGCCCCTGGAGCTGCTGGTGGTCGCCATCAGCCTGCCCATGTTATTGTGGGTATGGCCGCTATAACAGAGGAAAACAAGATGCAAAATGAACTGAATAACCGCATTATTCTGGAAGTGTTCGACAAGATCCGCCGTTTCGGCGAACCTTACGAGGATGGCCACATGCTGGAAGGCATAGTGGCCAAAAGCGATTTTGATGGTTACAGCGTATTACTGGAAGGCAGTGGTGTGACCCTGCAGCTGAACTTTCATCAGAGTTATCACTTTGATTATGCCACCACGGCACTGAAGGATCAGTTTATGGCCAAAGTTGACTACATTCATCGCAACTTTAACGAGTCATAAGGCTCCTGATGTCAATCAGCCCAGTTTGCTGACCCGTACGCTGCGGCCTTTGACCTTGCCCTGTTGCAGGTGCTTCAGCGCCTGCTTGGCCACGTCTTTATGAATGGCAACATAAGACTGCATTTCCGTGATGTCGATTTTTCCGATCTGATCACCACTGATGCCGGCATCACGGGTCAGGGCACCGAGAATATCACCGGCGCGGATTTTGGTTTTGCGGCCGCCGGCAATGTTCAGCGTGACCATTGCCGGCTGACGCGGCGCAGTGGTGCCGTTCAGCGAGCTTAAATCCCCGTGAGCCATGGGGGCACGCTGATATTCCTCAATCATGTTAACCCGGTAGGCTTCTTTGGCGCTGTACAGACTCAGTGCCAGCCCCTGATGACCGGCACGGCCGGTGCGGCCGATGCGGTGTATATGTACCTGAGGATCCTGGGTCACCTCATAGTTAATGACCGCTTCCAGCTCGCGAATATCCAGGCCGCGGGCAGCCACATCGGTGGCCACCAGAATATTGGCACTGCCATTTGCAAAGCGCACCAGTACCTGATCCCGCTCTCTCTGCTCCAGATCGCCGTTCAGTGCCAGCGCGGCAAAGCCCAGACTGCCGAGGTGATCGGCCACTTCCTGACAAGCCCGCTTGGTATTGCAGAACACCACCGCCGATGCCGGAGCATAATGGGCCAGCAGGGTGGCCAGTGCGCTGCGGCGCTGATCCTGTGATACTTCAAACCACAGCTCCACAATATTGCTGCCGTTTTTCTCATCGGCCACCGAAATTTCTGCAGGCTGTTGTTGCAGCCCGCGGCTGAGGGTGCTTATTTCTTCGGGATAGGTGGCAGAAAACAGCAGCGTCTGGCGTGCTTTCGGGACAAACTCCACCACGTTGTGAATATCGTCGGCAAAGCCCATATCCAGCATGCGATCCGCTTCATCCAGCACCAGGGTATTGAGCGCATCCAGGTTAAGGCTGCCTTGCTGCAGGTGCTTGAGTATGCGCCCCGGTGTGCCCACCACGATATGCGCACCAAATTGCAGGGTAGCGGTCTGTGCGGCGGTGGGGCTGCCGCCACACAGTGAGACCAGTTTTACATTGGCCAGGGTGCGGGCCAGCCGGCGCAGCTCGCGGGCCACCTGATCGGCCAGCTCCCGGGTGGGGCACAGAACCATGGCCTGCACCCGGTTGAGGTTAACATTCAGCCTCGACAATACTCCCAGGCCAAAGGTCAGGGTTTTGCCGCTGCCCGTGCTGGCCTGAGCAATGACATCCTGGCCCGCCAGCACCAGTGGCAGCCCCTGAGCCTGGATAGGGGTCATTTGAGTAAAATTCAGGCTGGCAAGATTATCCAGCAGCGCTGAGTCCAGCGGCAGGGAAGAAAAGTCGGTATGAGTCACGGAAGGTTTCGCTGTGTAATGAAATGAAAGTGCCGAAGAGGCAGGCAAGTATAATAGCAGAAATGCACCGGGTGTGGCGATTTTCCGGACGATGAAAACAATAACGGCGCTGTGAGTGACAGCGCCGTTGGCATGGACAGAGCGCCGTTATACCGGGCTGCGTCATGCATTCAGAAGATGCCGGCTCAAAGGCCGGCATGACCGAGGCTCAGTTATGCTTGTGCAGCTCGGCGTTCAGCTCAACGGCAGACTTGTTGGTCTTCACCTCAATGCGGCCGGTCTGAGAGTTGCGGCGGAACAGCAGATCCGGTTTGCCGGCCAGATCGGCAGCCTTTACGGTCTGCACTTCATTGTTCTGGTCGTCCAGTACGGTCACCTTGGCACCCGCAGTGATGTAAAGGCCGGATTCAATGGTGCAGCGGTCACCCAGGGGAATGCCCAGGCCGGCGTTGGCACCCAGCAGGCTGCCTTCACCCACGGAAATCACAATATTGCCGCCGCCTGAGAGGGTACCCATGGTGGAGCAGCCGCCACCCAGATCGGAGCCGTTACCCACTACTACACCGGCAGAAATACGACCTTCCACCATGCTGACACCCAGGGTACCGGCATTGAAGTTGATAAAGCCTTCGTGCATCACAGTGGTGCCTTCGCCTACATGAGCACCCAGACGAATGCGGGAGGCATCGCCGATACGCACGCCGGCAGGCACTACGTAGTCAGTCATTTTGGGGAATTTGTCTACTGAGTTCACGCTGATAGTGCGCCCTTGAGCGCGTGCCTGCAGCTGACGCCTGGCCAGTTCGTCCACGGCAATGGCCCCTTCGCTGGTCCAGGCCACGTTGGGCAGCAGACCAAACATGCCGGACAGATCCAGACCATGGGGCTTGACCAGGCGATGAGACAGCAGTGCCAGCTTGAGATACACCTCGGCGGTGCTGGACGGGGCGCTGTCGCTTTCCAGAATGGTGAGCACCAGCGGTTGCTCGGTGCCAGCCAGGGTGTCTGCAATATCAGCCTGCTCGCTGGCATCGGCGGAGACAAAAGCCGCTTTCAGTTCATTGAGCTGACTGGCATTCAGCTCAATGGCGGTATTGCCGCCCTGATAACCGACCAGGCCGGCAACGGCCTTGATCAGGGTTTCGCTGGCGTTCAGCAGCGGCTGATTATAATAAACCTCAAGCCAGTCTCCCTTGGCGGACTTGGTGCCCACGCCCAGACCGAAAGCAAAGTTTGCCATGGTGTTCACTCCGTTAATGTTGTTGCTTTCCTGAAATTGACGCACCTTTTATCACATTTTGCCCCTTTGTTTGAGCTCATCAGTCAACTTTTCTCGTAATTGCGTCTGCTCCTGCTCAGTTAATGGCCGATCATGCGCATTAGTGAGGCTGAAAAAGTCTTCTACCCGCTCGCCAATGGTCGTGATCTTGGCGGCATGCAAATTCAGTTTGAGCTGGCTGAACACGGCCCCGATGCGCGCCAGCAAGCCCGGCGTATCCAGTGCCACCAGTTCCATCAGGGTGCGCTTGCTGGCGCGCACCGGTTGCAGAAACTGCACTCGGGTAGGAACATCAAACTCCCGGTGCCGGCGGGAGGGCGGCCGGGCGCGGATCACCGGTGGCTGACTGCGGGCCAGAGCCCGGGCCAGATCCCGGCATAAATCAGTGAGCCGGTCACCGCTGACCGGCTGGCCGTCAGGCTCCAGCACAATAAAGGTATCCAGGGCGTAGCCGTCTTTGGAGGTCATGATCTGGGCATCGTGAATATTGAGGTTTTTCTGATCCAGCGCCGCCGCCACCCGGCCAAACAGGTTGGGGGAGTCGGGGCAGTAGATAAACAGCTCACTGCCGCCACGGCCCGGCTGCTGGCTGATCTGCACCAGTGGCGTTCCCGCCTTGTTGTGGGCCAGAATATGCCGGCTGTGCCAGGCAATCTGCTCTGGTGTATGGCGCAGAAAATAATCCGCGGGCAATCTGGCCCACAGCGGTTTGATATGTTCAAACGACGTATCCAGGTGTTCCAGCAAATGACGTGCCTGCTGCTGGTTTTCCCGAATGCGCAGGCGCAGATCCGGCGGATTTTCGAGCCCCCGGCGCAATGCCCGCTGAGTGGAAAAATACAGTTCCCGCAGCAGGCTGCCTTTCCAGTCGTTCCACAGTGTATCGTTGGTGGCACAAATGTCTGCGACCGTCAGGCAATACAGAAAATCGAGATGCAGCTCATCGCGCACCTGAGTGGCAAATTCCCGAATCACATCCGGATCGTGAATGTCCCGGCGCTGGGCGGTCACCGACATCAGCAGGTGCTGGCGCACCAGCCAGGACACCAGCCGGGCATCGGATTTGTCCAGGCCGTGAGCCAGACAAAATTCCAGTGCATCGTCAGCTCCCAGGGTGGAATGATCTCCCCCCCGGCCTTTGGCAATATCATGAAACAGGCCTGCCAGCAGCAGCAGCTCGGGCTTGCGTAACCGGGTGCAGATGTCGTAACACAGCGGGTGCCGGCGCTGGTTGCCGGGCTGACGAAAGCGATCGATATTTTTTAATACTCTGTGAGTATGCTCGTCTACCGGATAGGCGTGGAACATGTCGAACTGCATTTGCCCGACAATCTTGCTCCATTGTGGAAAATAAGCCGCCAGTATTCCATAGCGGTGCATCAGGGTCAGCGCCAGCCGGCCACTGCCCTGATGGCGCAGTAACATCATAAACAGCCGCCGGCAGTCGGCCCGCTCGCATAAATAAACCTGTTGAGTGCGCCGGGCTTCGCGCAGCTCCCGCAGTGTGCTGGAATAAATGCCGGTAATTTGCGGGCAGGCGGCAATCTGATAAAACAGCCGCAAAATAGCCGCCGGCTCACGTGTAAGCAGGGTAGAGTCTGCCAGATCAATCAGCCGTCCGCGCAGGCGAAACTCAGGAGTAAGGGTTTTCACATCCATGGCAATGTGGCCGAGAATGGCTTCATCAAACAGCTGCAACAGCAGTTCGTTCAGCTCCGCCACCCGGCGAATGGTCTGGTAATAGCGTTTCATCATGCATTCGATGGGCTGATTACCTTCGCCGGCATAGCCCAGCGCCGTGGCCACCGCTCTTTGCCGGTCAAACAGCAAACGGTTATCAGCCCGTCCGGTGACGGTATGCAGGGCAAAGCGCAGCTTCCATAAAAAATTCTGGCAGTCCTGCAGTTCACCAAACTCAGCTTCGCTGAGAAAACCATGGCTGGCCATTTCTCCCAGCGTGCTGGTACCAAAGTGGCGACGGGCCACCCAGTTGATGGTTTGAATGTCGCGCAGGCCGCCGGGGCTGTTTTTTATATCCGGCTCCAGTTTATAGCTGCTGTCGTGAAATTGCTGGTGGCGCTGTGCCTGTTCATCACGCTTGGCTTCAAAAAAGGCCTGGCTGGGCCAGAAGTGATCCGGTGCCGTGGCTCGAGTGAGATCAGCAAAGGTGTCATAACAGCCGGTGATCAGCCTGGCTTCAATCAGATTGGTGGCCACGGTAATATCGTGCTCACCCTGAGCCACACACTCGGCCACGGTGCGCACGCTGTGACCTACCTCAAGATGCAGATCCCACAGTTGAGTCACAAAGCGGCCAATGGCGTCATTCAGAGGTTCATTATGCTGATACCGGCTCAGGATCAGCAGATCAATATCGGAGCAAGGGTGCAGCTCGCCCCGGCCGTAGCCGCCCACCGCCACCAGCGCCAGGTTGTCCTGCTGAGCCAGACCATGGCGTGTCCACAGGCCGGTGAGCAGCTGATCCATATGCTGGGAGCGCAGGGAAACCAGCTCATTGATGTCGTCACCGGCCTCAAAGCGCTGTTCCAGCCAGGTTTGCAGGCGAGCCAGCATGTCTTTGCAGCGGGTAATGGTCAGCTCATCGGGAGAGAGCAGGGCAGGGGCGAGCAGATTAGGTTCCATGATGCCGGGTCCGCGTTATGTGTCAGCCTTTAACTTAACAAAGCCGGTGGACCGGGCAAAGCCGCAGAAACTCTGGCACACTGAAATCATGACTGAGCGGGAGCGACATAATGGCAAATATGCAGGCACAGCTGCCACACTGGTTGCAGCGTTTCACCGGGTCACACTGGCTGCTGCCGGTGGTATTCGTGGCGTCCATGCTGGAAGCGGTGATAGTTCCGATTCCTCTTGAGCTGTTATTGATTCCTTTATTTCTGATTGAACAAAAGCGCCTGTGGGCACTGGCTGCCGCCGCCCTGCTGGGATGCCTGGCGGGCGCATTGGCCGGTTATGGGCTGGGGGGCTGGCTGTTCGACAGTCTGGGCCAGCAGCTATTACAGCTGACCGGCGGCCAGGATGCGCTTGACCGTTTTACTCAGGAGCTGAAGCAGGACGGCTTTATGGCCATTGTTATGGTGGGGATAACGCCAGTCCCCTTTCAGGTGGCCATGCTGGCAGCCGGCGCGGCCGGCTATTCCCTCTGGCTGTTTATACTGGCGTCAGCCATCGGCCGTGGAATTCGTTATTTCGGACTGGCACTGCTGGTGCGTCTGACCGGAGAGAAGGCGCTGCAACTGTGGCAGCAGCATGCCAGAAAGCTGGGTTTTGCCCTGCTCGGGCTGGCGGTGCTGGGTTATGGTCTGAGCCACTGGCTGAATGCCTGAATGAAGAAGGGGCACAAAATGTGCCCCTTGCTTACTGGAATGATGTGTCATTCCCGTGCTTGTTATGCAGGCTGACCATCGGGCACTATGCTCACGGCATGATTGCCCTTGGGGCCTTTTTGTATTTCGTAGCGAACGACCTGGCCCGCTTTAAGGGTTCGGTATCCGTCCATCTGAATCGTGGAAAAATGAGCAAATACATCTTCACCACCCTCAGTCGGGCAGATAAAACCAAATCCTTTGGCGTTGTTAAACCACTTAACCGTTCCGGTTGTCATACTGTGCATCCTTTTACTCAAACATCCTAAACAACATTGAGAAAATGGCAGTGGCCAATTATAACTACAGCGCTTTTTCGCCGGATGCGGCCATTCAGCAAAGCTTCGAACGAAACTTTACTGACTGCCAGGAGATCACTCTAGAGCAACCGGGACGGGAGTCAAGTGCTGCATGAATGAACAGCCGCTTGGCAATGCAAAATGTAAGGCCTTACAGGCCTTGTGGTTGACAGCCCCGGTACAGCCGGTAGGGTGGGATCAACACCACGAAAAAGTGACCTTAACGCTGCTTCAGTAGCAGGAATCAATCCCGTGATTTAGAGTAATGATATGGGCAGGAGAACACAGCATACCCTTGATGATAAACTGAAAGAGGCGGAAGAAACGGCGCTGCAACCCCCTCCTATGTATAAAGTCATCCTGAACAATGACGACTACACACCCATGGATTTTGTTGTAGAAGTATTGCAGAAATTTTTTTCCATGGACATGGACAAGGCCACCGAGGTGATGTTATCGGTTCACTATCAGGGTAAAGGGGTATGCGGAGAATTTACCGCAGAGATTGCAGAAACCAAGGTTGCGCAAGTGAACAAGTTTGCCCGTACGCACGAACATCCGCTGTTGTGCACCATGGAGCAGGCGTAAAAATAATCCCTTGAGCGGGATTATCGAGGTTTTTTAGGGGAGGTGCCTATGTTGAACAAAGATCTTGAGAGCACACTGAACGATGCCTTCAACGAAGCCCGTCGCTCTCGCCACGAGTTCATGACGGTGGAGCACCTGTTGCTGGCCCTGCTTGAGAATCCGGCCGCCAAAGAGGCTTTAATGGCCTGTGGTGCCGATCTGGAACAGCTGCGTCGTGAGACTCACAGCTTTATCGAGCAGACCACGCCGCTCATTCCGGTGGGTGATGATGAAATCGAAACGCAGCCCACGCTTGGATTCCAGCGAGTACTTCAGCGGGCCGTGTTCCATGTTCAGTCTTCCGGTAATGCCGAGGTCACCGGTGCCAATGTGCTGGTGGCCATTTTCAGTGAACAGGAGTCTCAGGCAGCCTACCTGCTGAAGAAAGTCGGTGTGGGCCGGCTGGATGTGGTTAACTTTTTGTCTCACGGCATTCGCAAAGACGGCGAGCAGGAAGACGCCTCTTCCTCACAGCATGAAGAGCAAAGCGAAGAAGGTAACAGCAACCAGACCGAAGGCTTTGTCATTAATCTGAACCAGTGGGTAAAAGATGGCCGCGTCGATCCGCTGATTGGCCGGGATCAGGAAGTGAACCGGACGATTCAGGTGCTGTGTCGCCGGCGTAAGAATAACCCCCTGCTGGTGGGTGAGGCCGGGGTGGGGAAAACCGCCATTGCCGAAGGCCTGGCCTATCGGATTGTGCATGATGATGTGCCGGAAATTATTGCTGGCAGCACTATCTATTCTCTCGATATGGGCGCTTTGCTGGCAGGCACCAAGTACCGCGGTGATTTCGAAAAGCGTTTCAAGGCGATGCTCAAGCAGTTTGAAAAGCAAAAAGGGGCCATTCTGTTTATTGACGAGATCCACACCATTATTGGTGCCGGGGCTGCGTCTGGCGGTCAGCTCGATGCCGCCAACCTGCTCAAGCCGCTGCTCTCGGGCGGGCAAATCCGTTGTGTCGGCTCGACCACTTATCAGGAATACAGCCAGATTTTTGAAAAAGATCGAGCCCTGGCGCGGCGTTTTCAGAAAATCGATATTCTGGAGCCCTCGGTAGAGGATACCGCCAAGATACTGCAGGGGCTGAAAAGCCGCTATGAGTCACACCATGATGTGCGCTACACCAGCAAGGCGCTGCGGGCGGCGGCGGAGCTGTCGGCCAAATACATCAACGATCGTCACCTGCCCGACAAGGCCATTGACGTCATTGATGAGGCCGGTGCGCAAATTCGTATGTTGCCACCCTCAAAGCGGAAAAAGACCATAGGGGTAGGCGACATTGAAGCCATTGTGGCTAAAATTGCCCGTATTCCGGAGAAGTCGGTGTCCAGCTCCGACAAGGAAAACCTCAAGAACCTGGAGCCAAATCTGAAAATGGTGGTGTTTGGTCAGGACAAGGCCATTTCGGTGCTGACCGATGCCATTCGCCTTACCCGTGCCGGTCTTGGTAATGAGAAGCGGCCTATTGGCTCTTTCCTGTTTGCCGGCCCCACCGGTGTGGGCAAAACCGAGGTGACCCAGCAGCTGGCGCGTATTCTCGGCATTGAGCTTATTCGCTTTGATATGTCGGAATACATGGAGGCTCATACCGTGTCCCGTCTTATCGGCGCGCCTCCCGGTTATGTGGGCTTTGATCAGGGAGGTCTGCTGACCGATGCGGTGATCAAACATCCTCATGCGGTGCTGCTGCTCGATGAAATCGAAAAGGCGCATCCTGATGTGTTCAATATTCTGCTGCAGGTCATGGACAACGGTACCCTGACGGACAACAACGGCCGTAAGGCGGATTTTCGCAACGTTATTCTGGTGATGACCACCAATGCCGGCGTACAGGAAACCGTACGCAAGTCTATTGGCTTTCAGCAGCAGGATCACAGCCATGATGCCATGAGCGAAATCAACCGCACCTTTGCGCCCGAATTCCGCAACCGGCTCGACCATATCATCTGGTTCAATCACCTTGATATCGATATTATTCATCGGGTGGTGGACAAGTTTATTGTGGAGCTGCAGGCCCAGCTGGATGCGAAAGGAGTGTCGCTTGAGGTGAGTGAACCTGCCCGTCACTGGCTGGCGGAAAAAGGTTACGACAAGTCGATGGGCGCGCGCCCCATGGGCAGAGTGATTCAGGAGCAGCTTAAAAAGCCGCTGGCCAACGAGCTGCTGTTTGGTGAGCTTGTCGGCGGTGGCTCGGTGCGGGTCAGTCTGAAAGATGACGAATTGCACTTTGAGTTCCAGTCGGAGGCGTCCATGGCCTGATGGCATCACGCCTGAATACAGCAATAATGCCCGGAGCCCGCAAGGCACCGGGCATTTTTTTATTGATACAGCAAAATAAAACAGGTGCCTTGCTTTCAGCCGTGCGGCAAGCACGGCCTACAACAAAACCAAGGGTATCAAGCCTGTTGGCTTAACCTGATGGAGGGGGTTTAGCGGGAGCGGAAGACGATGCGGCCCTTGGACAGGTCGTAGGGGGTCAGCTGAACAGTAACCTTGTCACCGGTCAGGATGCGAATGTAGTTTTTACGCATTTTTCCGGAGATATGAGCGGTGACCACATGGCCGTTTTCCAACTCTACGCGGAACATGGTGTTGGGCAGGGTTTCCAGAATGGTACCCTGCATTTCAATACTGTCTTCTTTAGCCATTGAATCCTCTTGTTAACGCAGGCAATAAAAACGGCTGCGATCATGCCGGATTTCGCCTGCAGTGTAAAGATTAGGCTCCGTCTTTCATGATGTGCCATTGGCCCTTTATCAGCCGCTGATGGGGCCGGAATTGTTGCTTGTAATTCATTTTGCGGCAGTCATCGACCTGATAGCCCAGATACAGCCAGTGTTTACCGAGTGTCCGCGCCAGTTTTATCTGGTTGAGAATGGCATAAATGCCCAGGGATCTGTGCTCTTCGGCGGGATCATAAAAGGTATACATGGCGCTGAGGGAGTCGTTCAGCGAGTCGGTCACTGCCACTGCAATCAGACGGCTTTCAGCATAAAACTCAAGAAACAGAGGGGTCAGCCAGTGGCACAGTAAAAAACCGTCATATTGCTGCCGGCTGGCGGGATACATGGCCCCGTCTTGATGGCGTTGTTCAATATAATACTGATAAAGCTCGAAATATTCCGGTTTATCAGTATCACTCACCACCATGGTCAGATCCCGGTTATTGCGCAAAATGCGCTTCTGGCTGCGGCTGGGCACAAAGTCGTTAACCGGAATACGCAATGATTCACAGGCCTGACAGGCCTGACAGCGCGGCCGGTATATATCGCTACCGCTGCGGCGAAACCCTGCCGTCAGCAGTTGCTCATAGCCTTCGGGGCAGAGCAGCTCGCGGTCCAGCAGCACCAGCAGCTGCTCCAGCCGGCCGGGCAGATAACTGCAGGGATGCCTGGGGGTCAGACCGACCTTTAAATTTACTTCCCTCATAGACTCAGCTCTTGCGATTGCCAGCACAGGGCAGAAACGGATTGGGTTTGCAGCTCTCTGAGTTTATGCAGAAAGCGTGATCTGGGCCAGCTTTTCACTCCCAGGCTTTGCAGGTGCGGATTGGGTAACTGACAGTCAATCAGTGTGCCGCCGTAATGAGCAAAGTGCCGGCACAGGGCCAGCATGGCCAGCTTGGAGCCGTTGCTGACCAGGTGAAACATGGATTCACCACAAAACAGCCGGCCCAGGCCGATGCCGTAGAGCCCGGCCACCAGCCGCTGCTCGTCCCATACCTCAATGGAATGGGCATGCCCCTGATGGTGCAGCCGGCAATAGTTGTGCTCAATATCGGGGGTGATCCAGGTGCCCGGGCCGTCTTCCCGTAGTTCACGGCAGTGGCGAATGACAGCCTCAAAAGCGTGGTTGACGGTCAGCCGGTAGCGCTGCTTGCGGGCCAGCCTGGCCAGGCTACGGCTGACATAAAGGGCGTCCGGTGAGATCACGGCACGGGGATCCGGTGACCACCACAACGGCGGCTGAGATTGATCATACCAGGGGAAAATGCCCATGCGATAGGCCAGCAGCAAACGCTCGGGGCGCAGATCGCCCCCCACTGCCAGCAGCCCGTCGGGCTCCTTCAGGGCTGTAGCCGGATCAGGAAACCAGAGTGTTTCATTCAGTTGGGTCAGGTACATAACAGTGACTCACTCGGACAATTTCTGCCAGTCTTCACCGGTTTGCTGCTCAATATAGTCACGAATAAACTGCCTTACCTTCTGGGACGGCGTCACGTCTTCTTCGGCACACAGGCGTTCAAACAGCGCCTTCTTGCGCGGATCTATTAGCAGGGTCAGGCGGGCGGTACGTTGCTCCATAAAAACCTCCGGTGCATATCACATGTTAATCATATTACCATTGAATGCATTTATGATGAGAATACAATCAATGTCTGTTCATGCCTTCATCCACCGTGGAGCCAGCCATGTCTCATCGTGCCCATCTGTTTTCCCTGCGTCCCGGTCACGCTCTGATCGAAGCCTGCCGGCATGAGCCTTATGGCCGCAAACATCTGCTTAAGGATGTGCTGGCAGGGATAACGGTGGGTATTATTGCCATTCCGCTGGCCATGGCGCTGGCTATTGCCAGCGGTGTGGCCCCCCAGTACGGGCTTTATACCGCCATCATCGGCGGCTTTGTGATTGCGCTGACCGGTGGCTCCAGGTTGAGTATTTCTGGCCCCACGGCAGCCTTTGTGGTCATCCTTTACCCCATTGCGCAACATTACGGTCTGGGTGGTCTGCTGTTGGCTACCCTGATGGCCGGTGGCTTGCTGGTACTGATGGCGCTGCTACGGCTGGGCCGTCTGGTTGAATATATTCCCGAGCCGGTAACCCTGGGTTTTACCGCCGGGATTGCGGTAGTGATAGCAGGGTTGCAGCTGAAGGACTTTTTTGGCCTCACGGCCACCGGATTGCCCGAGGCCTTTGTACCGCGACTGCTGGCGCTGGCCGGGCATCTGCCGGCGCTGCACTGGCCCAGTCTGCTGGTAGCCGGACTGACTCTGGTCATCATGCTGCTCTGGCCCCGGCTGAAAACCGGGGTGCCGCCTCATCTGCCGGCGGTATTGCTGGCCAGTCTGCTGGCGATGTTACTGAACCAGCAGGGACTTGGTATTGATACCATCAGTAGCCGGTTCAGTTATTTATTACCCGACGGCAGCTCAGGCGCGGGCATACCTCCGGTGCTGCCGGCCTTTACCTGGCCCTGGCTGCAGCCGGGGCCAGATGGCAGTCCGGTGGGCCTCAGTGTTCAGCTGTTGCGGGATCTGCTGCCAGGTGCCTTTGCTATTGCCATGCTGGGAGCGATAGAGTCGTTGCTGTGTGCCGTGGTGCTGGACGGCATGACCGGCAAGCGCCACAGTGCCAACAGTGAGCTGCTGGGGCAGGGCATAGGCAACCTGATAGCACCGTTTTTTGGTGGCATTCCTGCTACTGCTGCCATTGCCCGCTCAGCGGCCAACGTTCGCGCCGGTGGTGTCTCGCCGGTGGCGGCCATGGTACATGCGCTGGTGGTACTGGCGGGGCTGGTCTTGCTGTCGGGGCTGCTGGCCTGGCTGCCCATGCCGGCCATGGCGGCACTGTTGCTGGTAGTGGCCTGGAACATGAGTGAAGCGCCCAAGGCCGTGCATTTGTTCAAGACAGCGCCGAAGGGCGACTTGCTGGTGTTTCTTACCTGTTTTTCCCTGACCATTGTCTTTGACATGGTGATTGCCATTACGGCCGGTATTCTGATGGCCATGGTGTTATTTGTGAAAAACATCGCTGATATGACCCGTATCGTAAATATTACCCAGCATGAAAGAATGGTGCCGGCTGCCTTGCCTGCGGGCTGGGAGGTTTACAAAATTAACGGCCCGCTGTTTTTTGCCGCTGCCGATCGCGTGTTCAGCGAGCTGACGCTGCTGGTGAAGGAATGCCGGGGTGTGGTGTTGTATATGGATGCGGTACCGGTACTGGATGCCGGCGGCCTGTCGGCGCTGAATCGTTTTATTGACGTCTGCCGGAAACAGGGGACGGAAGTAGTGATTGCGGATTTACAGTTTCAGCCGCTGAAAACCATGGCCCGCTCCGGCATGACGCCGATAGAGCACAGCCTGAGTTTTCATTCCACACTAAAGGAAGCGCTGAATTACGTACGGCCCGGCAACACAGCCGTGTCGTAAACATCAATAAAAACGGCGCTGTGAGTACAGCGCCGTTTTGTTCGTATGAAGCGGCAGTGGATATTACCCTTACAGGTAGGTTGGGACGAGTCCCAACATTCCGGCAGACGGCGAAAATGTTGTGAATTCGCTACGCTCATCGCCAACCTTGTATGTTGAACGCACAGGAATTGATAGAGTTAAAACCAGTTACCGGGGAGGCCGTCCCAACCTGGAGGCAGTGTTTACTGACCTCGTGCGTAGATTGGCCCCCCGCCTCATTGCCTATCTCGAAGAGTATCAGGAAGCCATCAAGATGGACTTCGCATCACAAGGTTGAGACTGCATGAAGTGCGAGGTCGGGGAACCGGTGATAATTGTGAACCATAGCGAGGCGAGAGGAAAGGGAATGAGTGTATTTGTCGGCATTGATATTGCTGCTCAAACGTTT